>NZ_JALJDY010000019.1:0-15482 GCF_023242425.1 Pseudomonas sp. MWU12-2029
TTCGGAGCAGACGCGAGTCAGAGCAGCGGTCAGAGTGGTTTTACCGTGGTCAACGTGGCCGATGGTGCCAACGTTTACGTGCGGTAGGGAACGATCAAATTTTTCTTTAGCCACGACAATTAACTCCTAGCCTAAAGGGGCTGAATCAGCCTTGTTTTTTGGTAACGGATTCGACGATGTGCGACGGAGCCGTATCGTATTTTTTGAATTCCATAGAGTAGCTTGCGCGACCCTGAGACATGGAACGAACGTCGGTCGCATAACCGAACATCTCACCCAGTGGAACTTCGGCACGGATAACCTTGCCGGACACTGTGTCTTCCATACCCTGGATCATGCCGCGACGACGGTTAAGGTCGCCCATCACGTCACCCATATAGTCTTCAGGCGTAACAACCTCTACCGCCATGATCGGCTCGAGCAACTCACCACCGCCCTTCTGGGCCAGTTGCTTGGTCGCCATGGAAGCAGCCACTTTAAACGCCATCTCGTTGGAGTCGACGTCGTGGTAAGAACCATCGAACACGGTAGCCTTCAGGCCGATCAGCGGATAGCCGGCAACAACGCCGTTCTTCATCTGCTCTTCGATACCCTTCTGGATAGCCGGGATGTATTCCTTAGGAACCACACCACCTACTACTTCGTTCAGGAATTGCAGACCTTCCTGACCTTCGTCAGCAGGAGCAAAGCGAATCCAGCAGTGACCGAACTGGCCACGACCGCCGGACTGACGAACGAACTTGCCTTCGATTTCGCAGTTCTTCGTGATGCGCTCACGGTACGAAACTTGAGGCTTGCCGATGTTGGCTTCGACGTTGAACTCACGGCGCATCCGGTCAACCAGGATGTCCAGGTGCAGCTCGCCCATGCCGGAGATGATCGTTTGACCAGTCTCTTCATCAGTTTTAACGCGGAAAGACGGGTCTTCCTGAGCCAGCTTGCCCAGAGCGATACCCATTTTTTCCTGGTCATCCTTGGTCTTAGGCTCTACGGCAACCGAAATAACCGGCTCCGGGAAGTCCATGCGAACCAGGATGATTGGCTTGTCAGCGTTGCAGAGGGTTTCACCAGTGGTGACGTCCTTCATGCCGATCAGGGCCGCGATGTCGCCAGCGCGTACTTCCTTGATCTCTTCACGGGCGTTTGCGTGCATCTGCACCATACGACCCACGCGCTCTTTCTTGCCTTTGACCGAGTTGATCACGCCGTCGCCGGAGTTCAACACGCCCGAGTAAACGCGGACGAAGGTCAGAGTACCCACGAATGGGTCGGTAGCGATCTTGAACGCCAACGCCGCGAACGGCTCGTCGTCGCTTGCATGACGCTCCATCTCTTCTTCCTCGTTATCAGGGTTGGAACCCTTGATAGCAGGAATGTCGGTCGGAGCAGGCAGGAAGTCGATAACGGCGTCGAGAACCAGGGGAACACCCTTGTTCTTGAAGGACGAACCGCAAACAGCCAGAACGATTTCGCCAGCGATAGTACGCTGACGCAGAGCAGCCTTGATCTCGGCGATCGACAGCTCTTCACCTTCCAGGTACTTGTTCATCAGCTCTTCACTAGCTTCGGCCGCAGCCTCAACCATGTTGCTGCGCCATTCAGTGGCCAGCTCGAGCATGTCCGCAGGGATTTCCTTGCGAACAGGAACCATACCCTTGTCAGAGTCGTTCCAGTAAACAGCTTGCATGTTGATCAGGTCGATCTGGCCCTGGAAGTTGTCTTCCGAACCGATAGCCAGCTGGATCGGCACCGGAGTGTGACCCAGACGCTGCTTGATCTGACCGATCACGCGCAGGAAGTTGGCGCCAGCACGGTCCATCTTGTTTACGTAAACAAGACGTGGAACGCCGTATTTGTTGGCCTGACGCCATACGGTTTCCGACTGAGGCTCAACACCCGAAGTACCGCAGAACACAACGACAGCGCCGTCGAGTACGCGCAGGGAACGTTCTACTTCAATAGTGAAGTCTACGTGGCCCGGGGTATCGATTACGTTGAAGCGATGCTCGTGCGGGTACTGCTTCTCGGAACCTTTCCAGAAGGCGGTAATGGCAGCAGAAGTAATGGTAATACCACGCTCCTGCTCCTGAACCATCCAGTCTGTGGTCGCGGCGCCGTCATGCACCTCGCCCATTTTGTGACTTTTGCCAGTGTAAAAAAGGACGCGCTCGGTGGTGGTGGTTTTACCAGCATCCACGTGAGCGACGATACCGATGTTACGGTAGCGACTAATCGGAGTAGTACGAGCCATAAAGCCCTCGCAAAATTAGTGAAGCTAAAATTAGAAGCGGTAGTGCGAGAAAGCTTTGTTAGCTTCGGCCATACGGTGCACGTCTTCACGCTTCTTAACAGCAGCACCTTTACCTTCAGCAGCATCCAGCAGCTCGCCAGCCAAGCGCAGAGCCATAGACTTCTCGCCACGCTTGCGGGCGAAGTCTACCAACCAGCGCATTGCCAGAGCGTTACGACGGGACGGACGAACTTCGACCGGAACCTGGTAAGTAGCACCACCAACGCGGCGCGACTTCACTTCGACCAGCGGAGCGATGGCGTCGAGTGCTTTTTCGAAGAGTTCCAGGGGATCGGTGCCGGTCTTGCGAGCCGCAACGGTTTCCAGGGCACCATAAACGATACGCTCGGCAACGGCTTTCTTGCCGCTTTCCATAACGTGGTTCATGAATTTGGCGAGGATTTGGCTTCCGTATTTCGGATCGTCCAGAATCTCACGCTTTGCTGCTACGCGACGTCTTGGCATTGATAAGCCCTCAAACGGTCTTCAGGTTAGTTCGGGACAGATCCTTGAGGATTCGCGCCCGACCTTACTCTTATCGACTCAATAAAATGAAAATCTGCAAAACGGCCGATTACTTCGGACGCTTGGTACCGTACTTCGAACGACCCTGGTTACGGCCTTTAACGCCGGAAGTATCCAAGGAGCCGCGAACGGTGTGGTAACGAACACCTGGCAAGTCTTTTACACGACCGCCGCGGATCAGTACCACGCTGTGCTCTTGCAGGTTGTGGCCTTCACCGCCGATGTACGAGGAAACCTCGAAACCGTTGGTCAGACGCACACGGCATACTTTACGCAGTGCCGAGTTAGGTTTTTTCGGCGTAGTGGTGTACACACGGGTGCACACGCCACGACGTTGCGGGCAGTTCTGCAGCGCAGGTACGTCGGATTTCTCGACGATACGCTTACGCGGCTGACGTACCAGCTGGTTGATAGTTGCCATCTACTAGCTCCACTGTTGTCTTGCGACGCTATTGTCTTGCAAGAAAAGCAAAATGGCAGGAACGGATTCCCGCCAAATTTAGGGGATCAAGAGTCTAAAGAGGATCTTGTCCCCAGTCAAGGCAAGGCCCCGACCTCCCCGCTCGTCGAACCTCGACAAATTGTCTCGATTCGATGAACGGTTAGATCAGGGCCTCAGCTCATTTTTCGCAGAACTCAGTTACCGCTCGAGTTCAGCGCTTCGGTCAGTGCAGCTTCCACTTCACTGGCGCTTACGCGCAACGGCTTGTCTGCATCACGACGACGCTTGCGCTCGCTGTGATAAGCCAGACCGGTACCGGCCGGGATCAGACGACCCACAACCACGTTTTCTTTCAGGCCGCGCAGGTAATCGCGCTTGCCGGTTACGGCCGCTTCGGTCAGTACGCGGGTGGTTTCCTGGAAGGAAGCCGCCGAGATGAACGATTCGGTCGACAACGACGCCTTGGTGATACCCAGCAGAACGCGGGTGAACTTGGAGACAAACTTGTCTTCCGCGTTCAGACGCTCGTTCTCTACCAGAACGTGAGTCAGTTCCATCTGGTCGCCCTTGATGAAGCTGGAGTCGCCGGACTCGGAGATCTCAACTTTACGCAGCATCTGACGCAGGATGGTCTCGATGTGCTTGTCGTTGATCTTCACGCCCTGCAGACGGTAAACGTCCTGGATCTCGTTAACGATGTACTTGGCCAGCGCGCTCACACCCAGCAGACGCAGGATGTCGTGCGGATCGCTCGGACCGTCGGAGATAACTTCGCCGCGGTTTACCTGTTCGCCTTCGAACACGTTCAGGTGACGCCACTTCGGAATCAGCTCTTCGTACGGATCGCTGCCGTCGTTCGGGGTGATGACCAGACGGCGCTTGCCCTTGGTCTCTTTACCGAACGCGATGGTGCCGCTGACTTCAGCCAGAATCGACGCTTCTTTCGGACGACGGGCTTCGAACAGGTCGGCAACACGCGGCAGACCACCGGTGATGTCACGGGTCTTCGAAGTTTCCTGCGGGATACGAGCGATAACATCACCGATCGCAATCTTCGCACCGTCCGCAACACCGACCAGGGCGTTGGCTGGCAGGAAGTACTGAGCGATAACGTCAGTGCCTGGCAGCAACAGATCCTTGCCGTTGTCATCGACCATCTTCACAGCAGGACGAATGTCCTTGCCGGCAGCCGGACGATCTTTCGGATCAAGTACTTCAATGTTGGTCATACCGGTCAATTCGTCAGTCTGACGCTTGATCGTGATGCCTTCTTCCATGCCCACATAGGTCACGGTACCTTTCATTTCGGTAACGATCGGGTGAGTGTGCGGATCCCACTTGGCCACGATGGCGCCAGCGTCGACCTTGTCACCTTCTTTAACCGAAATCACAGCACCGTACGGCAGCTTGTAACGCTCGCGCTCACGACCGAAGTCGTCAGCAATCGCCAGCTCACCGGAACGGGACACGGCAACCAGGTTGCCATCCACACGCTCAACGTGCTTCAGGTTATGCAGACGGACGGTACCGCCGTTCTTCACCTGAACGCTGTCGGCTGCGGAAGTACGGCTTGCCGCACCACCGATGTGGAACGTACGCATCGTCAGCTGAGTACCCGGCTCACCGATGGACTGGGCAGCGATTACGCCAACCGACTCACCAATGTTCACCTGGTGACCACGAGCCAGGTCACGACCGTAGCACTTGGCGCAGATGCCGTAGCGGGTTTCGCAGCTGATCGGCGAACGCACGATCACTTCGTCGATGCTGTTCAGCTCGATGAACTCGACCCACTTCTCGTCTACCAGAGTGCCAGCAGGAACGATGACGTCCTCGGTACCCGGCTTGAATACGTCACGGGCGATGACACGGCCCAATACGCGCTCACCCAGCGGCTCTACAACGTCACCGCCTTCAATGTGCGGAGTCATTACCAGGCCGTGCTCGGTGCCGCAATCGATCTCGGTCACGACCAGATCCTGCGCCACGTCTACCAGACGACGAGTCAGGTAACCGGAGTTCGCGGTTTTCAACGCGGTATCCGCCAGACCCTTACGAGCACCGTGAGTCGAGATGAAGTACTGGAGTACGCTCAGACCTTCACGGAAGTTCGCGGTAATTGGCGTTTCGATGATGGAACCGTCCGGCTTGGCCATCAGACCACGCATACCGGCCAGCTGACGAATCTGTGCTGCGGAACCCCGCGCACCCGAGTCGGCCATCATGTACATCGAGTTGAACGATTCCTGCTCGACTTCGTCGCCGTGACGGTCGATGACTTTCTCTTTCGAGAGGTTGGCCATCATCGCCTTGGAGACTTCGTCGTTCGCTTTCGACCAAAGGTCGATCACTTTGTTGTACTTCTCGCCCTGGGTTACCAGGCCGGACGCGTACTGGCTCTCGATCTCTTTCACTTCGTCGGTGGCAGCACCGATGATGCGGGCTTTTTCATCCGGGATAACGAAGTCGTTAACACCGATGGAAACGCCGGAAATGGTCGAGTAGGCAAAACCGGTGTACATCAACTGGTCAGCGAAGATCACGGTCTCTTTCAGACCAACCACGCGGTAGCACTGGTTGATCAGCTTGGAGATCGCCTTTTTCTTCATCGGCAGGTTGACGACGTCGAACGACAGACCTTTTGGCACAACCTGGAACAGCAGCGCACGACCGACAGTGGTGTCGACGATACGAGTGTTGTTCACGCTGTTGCCGTCACGATCGTTCACGGTTTCGTTGATACGAACCTTGATCTTGGCGTGCAGTGCGGCTTCGCCGGCACGGAACACACGGTCAACTTCCTGCAGATCCGCGAACACACGACCTTCGCCCTTGGCGTTGATCGCTTCACGAGTCATGTAGTACAGACCCAATACAACGTCCTGCGACGGAACGATGATTGGCTCACCGTTGGCTGGCGACAGAATGTTGTTGGTCGACATCATCAACGCACGCGCTTCGAGCTGGGCTTCCAGCGTCAGCGGTACGTGCACGGCCATTTGGTCGCCGTCGAAGTCGGCGTTGTACGCAGCACAGACCAGAGGGTGCAGCTGGATAGCCTTACCTTCGATCAGTACCGGTTCAAACGCCTGGATACCCAGACGGTGAAGGGTCGGTGCACGGTTGAGAAGAACCGGGTGTTCGCGAATCACTTCAGCGAGAACGTCCCAAACTTCCGGCAGCTCGCGCTCGACCATTTTCTTGGCCGCCTTGATGGTGGTCGCCAGACCACGCATTTCCAGCTTGCCGAAAATGAACGGCTTGAACAGCTCGAGAGCCATCTTCTTCGGCAGACCGCACTGGTGCAGACGCAGGGTCGGGCCTACGGTAATTACCGAACGACCGGAGTAGTCAACACGCTTACCGAGCAAGTTCTGACGGAAACGACCCTGCTTACCCTTGATCATGTCAGCCAAGGACTTCAGAGGACGCTTGTTCGAACCGGTGATAGCGCGGCCACGACGACCGTTGTCGAGCAGTGCATCGACAGCTTCCTGCAACATACGCTTTTCGTTGCGCACGATGATGTCCGGAGCGGACAGATCCAGCAGGCGCTTCAAACGGTTGTTACGGTTGATCACTCGACGATACAGATCGTTGAGGTCGGAAGTCGCGAAACGACCGCCATCCAGCGGAACCAGTGGACGCAGATCCGGCGGCAGAACCGGCAGAACGGTCAGCACCATCCACTCTGGCAGGTTGCCGGAACCCTGGAAGGCTTCCATCAACTTCAGACGCTTGGACAGCTTCTTGATCTTGGTTTCGGAGTTGGTTTGCGGAATTTCTTCACGCAGACGGCCAATCTCGTGCTCCAGGTCGATAGCGTGCAGCAGTTCACGGACAGCTTCAGCACCCATACGGGCGTCGAAATCGTCACCGAACTCTTCCAGCGCTTCGAAGTACTGCTCATCGTTCAGCAGCTGACCTTTTTCAAGAGTGGTCATGCCCGGATCGATAACGACATAGCTCTCGAAGTAGAGAACGCGTTCGATATCACGCAGGGTCATGTCCATCAGCAGGCCGATACGGGACGGCAGCGATTTCAGGAACCAGATGTGGGCAACCGGCGAAGCCAGTTCGATGTGCGCCATGCGCTCACGACGAACCTTGGCCAGTGCAACTTCAACGCCGCACTTCTCGCAGATCACACCACGGTGCTTCAAGCGCTTGTACTTACCGCACAGGCACTCGTAATCCTTTACCGGGCCAAAGATCTTGGCGCAGAACAGACCGTCACGCTCAGGCTTGAACGTACGGTAGTTGATGGTTTCCGGCTTTTTAACTTCACCGAACGACCACGAGCGGATCATCTCAGGCGAGGCCAATCCGATACGGATGGCGTCGAACTCTTCGACTTGACCCTGGTTTTTCAGCAAATTCAGTAGGTCTTTCAAGGCCTTTCCTCCTGGCGGAGCAGAGAGCGGGCAATCCTGCCCCGCTCTCGATCGCGTCACGTGTTATTCGGTTTCCAGATCGATATCGATGCCGAGGGAACGAATTTCCTTGATCAACACGTTGAAGGACTCGGGCATGCCCGGCTCCATACGGTGATCGCCGTCCACGATGTTTTTGTACATCTTGGTCCGGCCGTTCACATCGTCCGACTTCACTGTGAGCATTTCTTGCAGAGTGTAAGCAGCACCGTATGCTTCCAGTGCCCAGACCTCCATCTCCCCGAAACGCTGACCACCGAACTGCGCCTTACCACCCAGCGGCTGCTGGGTAACCAGGCTGTACGAACCGGTAGAACGCGCGTGCATCTTGTCGTCTACCAAGTGGTTCAGCTTCAGCATGTACATGTAGCCAACGGTAACTGGACGCTCGAACTTGTTGCCGGTACGGCCGTCGGTCAGCTGCATCTGGCCGCTTTCTGGCAGGTCCGCCAGTTTCAGCATGGCCTTGATTTCGCTTTCCTTGGCACCGTCGAACACTGGAGTGGCCATTGGAACGCCGCCACGCAGGTTCTTCGCCAGATCCAGGATTTCCTGATCGGAGAAGCTGTCCAGATCTTCGTTACGACCGCCGATCTGGTTGTAGATCTCGTCCAGGAAGGTACGCAGCTCAGCGACTTTACGCTGCTCTTCGACCATCCGGTTGATCTTCTCGCCCAGACCTTTGGCCGCGAGGCCCAGGTGGGTTTCAAGGATCTGACCAACGTTCATACGCGAAGGTACGCCCAGCGGGTTGAGGACCACGTCGACCGGGGTGCCATTGGCATCGTGCGGCATGTCTTCAACCGGCATGATCACGGAGACCACACCCTTGTTACCGTGACGACCGGCCATCTTGTCGCCCGGCTGGATGCGACGACGGATAGCCAGGTAAACCTTGACGATCTTCAGCACGCCTGGAGCCAGGTCATCGCCCTGCTGCAGTTTGCGCTTCTTGTCTTCGAACTTGTCGTCCAGCAGACGGCGACGATCAACGATGTAGGCCTGAGCCTTCTCGAGCTGCTCGTTCAGAGCATCTTCAGCCATGCGCAGTTTGAACCACTGACCATGCTCAAGACCGTCGAGTACTTCGTCGGTGATGTCCTGACCTTTCTTCAGGCCCGCGCCGCCTTCAGCCTTGTGGCCTACCAGAGCGGAACGCAGACGTTCGAAGGTCGCGCCTTCAACGATGCGGAACTCTTCGTTCAGATCCTTGCGGATCTCGTCCAGCTGGGTCTTCTCGATCGACAGGGCACGAGCATCACGCTCAACGCCGTCACGAGTGAAGACCTGCACGTCGATGACAGTACCTTTGGTACCGGTAGGTACACGCAGGGAAGTGTCTTTAACGTCGCTGGCTTTTTCACCGAAGATCGCGCGCAGCAGTTTTTCTTCCGGAGTCAGTTGGGTCTCGCCTTTCGGAGTGACCTTACCAACCAGGATGTCGCCTGCGCCAACTTCAGCACCTACGTAAACGATACCGGCTTCGTCCAGCTTGTTCAGTGCAGCTTCACCCACGTTCGGGATGTCCGCAGTGATTTCCTCTGGGCCAAGCTTGGTGTCACGGGCCACACAGGTCAGTTCCTGAATGTGGATCGTGGTGAAGCGGTCTTCCTGAACCACACGCTCGGACAGGCAGATGGAGTCTTCGAAGTTGAAGCCGTTCCACGCCATGAACGCGATGCGCATGTTCTGACCCAGAGCCAGTTCACCCATGTCGGTGGACGGACCGTCGGCCATGATGTCGCTACGCTGAACGCGATCACCCTTGCTCACCAGCGGACGCTGGTTGATGCAGGTGTTCTGGTTCGAGCGGGTGTATTTGGTCAGGTTGTAGATGTCGACACCAGCTTCACCGGTTTCAACTTCGTCATCGGCAACACGAACCACGATACGGCTGGCATCGACGGAATCGATCACGCCGCCACGACGAGCCACGACGCAAACGCCGGAGTCGCGAGCCACGTTACGCTCCATACCGGTACCTACCAGCGGCTTGTCGGCACGCAGGGTTGGTACAGCCTGACGCTGCATGTTCGAACCCATCAACGCACGGTTGGCGTCGTCGTGCTCGAGGAACGGAATCAGCGACGCTGCAACCGAAACTACCTGCTTCGGCGAAACGTCCATCAGGGTGACTTCTTCAGGCGCCTTGACGGTGAATTCGTTCAGGTGACGTACGGCTACCAGTTCGTCGATCAGGACTTTCTGGTCGTTCATGGTCGCCGAAGCCTGCGCGATCACGTGATCGGCTTCTTCAATAGCAGACAGGAACACGATCTCGTCGGTAACCACACCCTCTTTCACCACACGGTATGGGCTCTCGAGGAAGCCGTACTGGTTGGTGCGAGCGTAAGCCGCCAGGGAGTTGATCAGACCGATGTTCGGACCTTCCGGCGTTTCGATCGGGCAGACACGACCGTAGTGAGTCGGGTGTACGTCACGAACCTCGAAGCCCGCGCGCTCACGAGTCAGACCGCCAGGGCCGAGTGCGGAGACACGACGCTTGTGGGTAATCTCGGACAGCGGGTTGTTCTGGTCCATGAACTGCGACAGCTGGCTGGAACCGAAGAACTCTTTCACCGCCGCAGCCACTGGCTTGGCGTTGATCAGATCTTGCGGCATCAGGCCTTCGCTTTCAGCCATCGACAGACGCTCTTTGACCGCACGCTCAACACGTACCAGGCCAACGCGGAACTGGTTCTCGGCCATTTCGCCTACGCAGCGAACACGACGGTTACCCAAGTGGTCGATGTCGTCGACGATGCCTTTACCGTTACGGATGTCGACCAGAGTCTTCAGTACCGCGACGATGTCTTCCTTGCACAGCACGCCCGAACCTTCGATCTCGGTACGACCGATACGACGGTTGAACTTCATCCGGCCGACCGCAGACAGGTCATAACGCTCAGGGCTGAAGAACAGGTTGTTGAACAGGGTTTCGGCAGCGTCTTTGGTTGGCGGCTCGCCTGGACGCATCATGCGATAGATTTCGACCAGCGCTTCCAATTGGTTGCTGGTGGAGTCGATCTTCAGAGTGTCAGAGACGAACGGACCGCAGTCGATATCGTTGGTGTACAGAGTTTCGATGCGAACGACGCCGGCCTTGGCGACTTTTGCCAGGACTTCAGTGGTCAGCTCGGTGTTGCACTCTGCCAGGATTTCGCCGGTTGCCGGATGCACGATGACCTTGGCGGTGGTGCGACCCAGGACGTAGTCCAGAGGCACGTCCAGCTCTTTGATCCCGGCTTTTTCCAGCTGGTTGATGTGACGGGCAGTGATACGACGACCCTGCTCGACAATTACCTTGCCTTTGTCATCCTGAATATCGAGAACAGCAACTTCACCGCGCAGACGCTGAGGTACCAGTTCCAGGCTCAGGGTCTCGCCCTTAACGTGGAATACGTTGGTGGTGTAGAAAGCGTCCAGCACTTCTTCGGTGGTATAGCCGAGCGCGCGCAGCAGTACCGAGGCCGGCAGCTTGCGACGACGGTCAATACGTACGAATACGCAGTCCTTCGGGTCGAACTCGAAGTCCAGCCAGGAACCGCGGTAAGGAATGATGCGTGCGGAGTACAGCAGTTTACCGGAGCTGTGCGTCTTGCCACGGTCGTGGTCGAAGAACACGCCCGGGGAGCGGTGCAACTGGGAAACGATCACACGCTCGGTACCGTTGATTACGAAGGTACCGTTCTCAGTCATCAGGGGGATTTCACCCATGTAGACTTCTTGCTCCTTGATGTCCTTGATCGCTTTGTTCGACGATTCTTTGTCGAAAATGATCAGGCGCACTTTTACCCGCAAAGGTACGGCGAAAGTTACACCGCGCAATACGCATTCTTTGACATCAAATGCCGGTTCGCCCAGGCGATAACCGACGTACTCCAGCGCAGCATTGCCGGAGTAGCTGATGATCGGGAAAACGGATTTGAAGGCCGCATGCAGGCCCACGTCGCGGAACTGATCTTTAGTCGCTCCCGCTTGCAAGAATTCACGATACGAATCCAGCTGGATGGCCAGGAGGTAAGGCACATCCATGACGTCCGGCAACTTGCTAAAGTCCTTGCGGATACGTTTTTTCTCAGTATATGAGTAAGCCATCAGCGTTCCCCAGCTTGGTCACCTGCTTGTTTGGCCCCTCCCGACGGGAGCAGCCAGAAAATCGTGCAAACCCCATGGTTTGCGCCATCACATCGGATGGTTACAGCTCGTTATCGGCACCGACCGAGTCGGCTGCCAATAACGGAAAAAGGCCGGTGGCAAGAGCCACCAGCCATCAGCCTGTCGCTTGACGCTCGGGCTGGAGGAGCAAAGTCGATGCTTACTTCAGCTCGACTTTAGCGCCTGCTTCTTCCAGCTTCTTCTTAGCGTCTTCAGCAGCTTCTTTCGAAACGCCTTCAGCTACAACCTGAGGAGCGCCGTCGACTTTCTCTTTGGCTTCTTTCAGGCCCAGACCGGTCAGTTCACGAACTGCCTTGATCACGTTTACTTTCTTCTCGCCGGCTTCAACCAGAACAACGTTGAACTCGGTTTGCTCTTCAACAACAGCGGCAGCAGCAGCTGGACCAGCAGCAGCAACAGCAGCGGTCACGCCGAAGGTTTCTTCCATTGCTTTGATCAGCTCAACAACTTCCAGAACGGTTTTCTGGCCGATTGCTTCGATGATTTGTTCGTTAGTCAGAGACATGACTCAATTCCTGATTTGGTGGACAGCCTGTACGGCCGTCGAAATAAACAAAAATACGCGAGATTGGAAACGCTCAGCCTCAGGCTGCAGCAGCTTCTTTCTGATCGCGAATTGCCGCCAGAGTACGAGCCAGCTTGCTGGTAGCGCCTTGAATCACGCTCATCAGTTTCGCAATAGCTTCGTCGCGAGTTGGCAGGCTTGCCAGCACGTCGATCTCATTCGCTGCGAGGAACTTGCCCTCGAACGAAGCTGCCTTGATCTCGAACTTATCCTGACCCTTGGCAAATTCCTTGAACAGACGAGCAGCAGCGCCCGGGTGTTCGTTGGAGAATGCGATCAGGGTCGGGCCGGTGAACGCGTCGTTCAGCACTTCGTACGAAGTGCCAGCAACAGCGCGCTTGAGCAGGGTATTACGTACAACACGTACGTAAACGCCAGCTTCACGAGCCTCTTTACGGAGTCCGGTCATTGCGCCTACTGTTACGCCACGGGCATCAACCACGACAGCGGACAGAGCGACTTTGGCAGCCTCGTTGACTTCAGCGACGATGGCCTTCTTGTCTTCGAGATTAATTGCCACGGGTTTAACTCCTGCTTGTTACCGTTTCATTCGATCGAAACCGAATGTCGTTTTGGTGTCTGATTCGGTAAGGAACCGGGAGCACCATCTGCGTAGGCTTGAGGTTTAAGACTTGCGTCGCCTACGGTCTTGGATAGCCCCCGCCAGGCAGGGACCCCAATCTTTCAATTGGCGCAGTCACCTGCGCCAATTTTTGTCTTACGCGTCCAGCGAGCTCTGGTCGATAACCAGACCTGGGCCCATGGTGGTGCTCAGGGTAACGCGCTTGACGTAGATACCTTTCGAGGAAGCTGGCTTGATACGCTTCAGATCAGCGATCAGGGCTTCAACGTTTTCCTTCAGCTTGACGGCATCGAAGCCGATCTTGCCAACGGAAGTGTGGATGATGCCGTTTTTGTCGGTGCGATAACGAACCTGACCAGCCTTGGCGTTTTTAACCGCGGTGGCTACGTCTGGAGTAACGGTACCAACTTTCGGGTTAGGCATCAGACCACGTGGACCGAGGATCTGACCCAGTTGACCTACAACGCGCATGGCATCCGGGGATGCGATCACTACGTCATAGTTCAGGTCGCCGCCTTTCATTTCGGCAGCCAGTTCGTCCATGCCTACGCGGTCAGCGCCGGCAGCCAGAGCGGCCTCGGCAGCTGGACCCTGGGTGAACACAGCAACGCGAACGGTCTTGCCAGTGCCGTGTGGCAGCACAGTAGCGCTACGAACGACCTGGTCGGATTTACGCGGGTCTACACCCAGGTTAACGGCCACATCGAACGACTCGACGAACTTGGCAGCTGGCAGCGAGGCCAGCAGAGTTGCGGCCTCTTCGAAGTTGTAGGACTTGCCTGCTTCGATCTTTTCAGCGATAGCCTTTTGGCGCTTGGTCAGCTTAGCCATTACACACCCTCCACGTTAAGGCCCATGCTACGAGCAGAACCGGCGATAGTGCGCACGGCTGCATCCATATCAGCTGCAGTCAGATCCGCGTTTTTGGTTTTCGCGATTTCTTCCAGCTGAGCACGGGTAACAGTGCCAACCTTAACGGTGTTCGGACGAGCGGAACCGCTGGTCAGACCGGCCGCCTTCTTCAGCAGAACCGAAGCAGGGGTGGATTTGGTTTCGAAAGTGAAGCTACGGTCGCTGTAGACAGTGATGATCACTGGAGTCGGCAGACCAGCTTCCAGACCCTGGGTACGGGCGTTGAAAGCCTTGCAGAATTCCATGATGTTCACGCCGTGCTGACCCAGAGCAGGACCAACAGGTGGGCTTGGGTTAGCCTGAGCGGCCTTCACTTGCAGCTTGATGTAAGCGGTAATCTTCTTGGCCATGAGGCACTCCAATTACGGGTTCGAACGCCTCGAAAGGCTCCCCGGTTACTTGCGCGTTTATCCCAGTGACGACAAAACCCCACAGCCTAGGGCTGCGGGGTTGGGATGCTTGTCCAGTTAGACCTTTTCGACCTGACTGAACTCCAACTCTACCGGAGTAGAGCGACCGAAAATGAGCACTGCCACTTGGATCCGGCTCTTTTCGTAGTTAACTTCTTCAACAACACCGTTAAAGTCAGCGAAAGGACCGTCATTGACACGAACGGTTTCACCTGGCTCGAACAACGTCTTCGGCTTCGGCTTGTCGCTACCGTCAGCAACGCGACGCAGAATCGCCTCGGCTTCTTTATCAGTGATTGGCGCAGGCTTATCAGCGGTACCGCCGATAAAACCCATTACCCGAGGAGTATCCTTGACCAAGTGCCAAGTACCCTCATTCATATCCATCTGTACCAGCACATAACCAGGGAAGAACTTGCGTTCGCTTTTGCGCTTCTGGCCATTACGCATTTCAACCACTTCTTCAGTGGGAACCAGAATTTCGCCGAAGCCATCTTCCATGCCAGCCAGCTTTACACGCTCGATCAGCGAGCGCATGACATGCTTCTCGTAACCCGAGTAAGCATGCACAACGTACCAACGCTTAGCCACGGGACACCCTTAGCCGACAATCAAGGAAACAAGCCAGCCGAGCAGGGAATCAAGCCCCCACAACAGCAACGCCATAACCAGAACAACAGCCACAACAATCAGAGTGGTCTGCGTGGTTTCTTGGCGAGTTGGCCATACGACTTTACGAATCTCGGTACGAGCTTCCTTAACCAGTACAAAGAAAGACTTGCCCTTGGCAGTCTGCAGGCCTACAAAGGCAGCTACAGCAGCAATGACAAGCAAAGCGAGTACACGGTACAGGATCGGCGAAGCAGAGTAATACTGATTGCCTACAACGCCAACCACCACCAAAGCGACCACTACAAGCCACTTGAGCAGATCGAAGCGAGAGCCTTGAGCTTCAGCCTTAGGAGTCATCTATGAAGATCCTGTGAAAAGAAAGCCAGACACACCGAGTGAATCTGGCAGGTCAGGAGGGAATCGAACCCCCAACCTACGGTTTTGGAGACCGTCGCTCTGCCAATTGAGCTACTGACCTAAAACAAAATCAGGCCGACCATTATGCCGGCCTGAAAAATACATTACAACTAC
>NZ_JALJDY010000002.1:0-674688 GCF_023242425.1 Pseudomonas sp. MWU12-2029
CATCTCCAACTCCTTCCAGGCTTCGATGATCTGAAGCCGCCCGCTATCGAAACTTACACAACTCGTTGAATCTCAAGGAGTTTTCCGTTTCGACTGCGCCGGAAGTGGGGCGAATTATAGAGACTCAGAATCTGCCGTCAACCCCTATTTTCATAAATCTGTCACATCGGTCAAAAAAGCCCGAAAACAAGAAGGCCGACCTTAAAAAGGTCGGCCTTCTTTGCAATGCCCTTCTACTTACAAGCTAGGGAATGCGAATTGCGAGGCTTCATGGCTCGCACGTTGCGGCCAGCGTTGGGTGATCGCCTTGCGACGGGTGTAGAAGCGCACGCCATCCGGACCATAGGCATGCAGGTCACCGAACAGCGAACGCTTCCAGCCGCCAAAGCTGTGGTAAGCCACCGGCACCGGCAGCGGCACGTTGACACCGACCATGCCGACTTCGATCTCGTCGCAGAACAGACGCGCCGCTTCACCGTCACGAGTGAAGATGCAGGTGCCGTTACCGTACTCGTGATCGTTGATCAGTTGCATTGCCTCTTCCAGGCTGTTCACCCGAACGACGCACAGCACCGGCCCGAAGATCTCTTCTTTATAGATGCGCATCTCAGGGGTGACGTTGTCGAACAGGCAGCCACCGAGGAAGAAGCCTTCTTCGTGACCGGCAACGCTCAGACCACGACCGTCGACCACCAGGGTCGCGCCCGCCGCCACGCCGTCTTCGACATACCCGCTGACCTTGTCGCGCGCCTGACCAGTGACCAGCGGCCCCATGTCCAGACCACACGAAGTACCGGCACCGATTTTCAGCGCCTTGATCTGTGGAACCAGTTTGGCCACCAGTGCGTCCGCTACCTGGTCGCCTACACACACGGCTACCGAAATCGCCATGCAGCGCTCGCCGCAGGAACCGTAAGCCGCGCCCATCAGTGCGCTGACGGCGTTGTCCAGATCCGCATCCGGCATCAGCACCGCGTGGTTCTTCGCGCCACCCAGTGCCTGAACGCGTTTGCCGCGCTTGGTGCCTTCGGCATAGATGTACTCGGCAATCGGCGTCGAGCCAACGAAACTCAGCGCTTTGACTTCCGGCGCTTCGATCAGCGCGTCCACCGCAGTCTTGTCGCCGTGCACTACGCTCAGCACGCCTTTCGGCAGGCCGGCTTCCAGCAGCAGTTGGGCGATCAGCAGGGTCGAGCTCGGATCACGCTCGGACGGCTTGAGGATAAAGCAGTTACCGCAGACGATCGCCAGCGGATACATCCACAGCGGCACCATGGCCGGGAAGTTGAACGGGGTGATACCGGCCACCACGCCCAGCGGCTGGAAGTCCGACCAGGCATCGATGTTCGGGCCGACGTTGCGGCTGTACTCACCCTTGAGGATTTCCGGCGCTGCGCAGGCGAACTCGACGTTCTCGATGCCACGCTTCAGTTCACCCGCAGCGTCTTCCAGAGTCTTGCCGTGCTCTTCGCTGATCAATTGCGAGATGCGCGCTTCGTTCTGCTCCAGCAGTTGCTTGAAGCGGAACATGACCTGGGCACGTTTGGCCGGTGGCGTATTGCGCCAGGCCGGGAACGCAGCCTTGGCGGCATCGATGGCTTTCTGGATGGTTTCCTGGCTGGCCAGCGGCAGCTTGTGGATAGCCTGACCGGTGGACGGGTTGAACACATCAACCGCGCGACCGTTCTCGGTCACCAGTTCACCATTGATCAAATGCGGGATAACGCTCATCGAAAACTCCTGAATTCTTGTGCGCAGACGCCCGCAACGAGCGCCTGCTATTTGCATAGCTATATAGAAGGAAAAATCAGTCGAGCTTGTTCAGCACTTCGCCGACCGCGTCGAACAGACGATCGAGGTCTTGCGGTTTGCTGTTGAAGGTTGGGCCGAACTGCAGGGTGTCGCCGCCGAAGCGCACGTAGAACCCGGCTTTCCACAACGCCATGCCGGCTTCGAATGGACGCACGATGGCGTCGCCGTCACGGCCCGCGATCTGGATCGCACCGGCCAGGCCGTAGTTACGAATGTCGATGACGTTCTTCGCACCTTTCAGGCCGTGCAGGGCGTTTTCGAAATGCGGTGCGACTTCGGCAACGCTCTGTACCAGGTTTTCCTTTTGCAGCAGGTCGAGTGCTGCCAGGCCTGCGGCGCAAGCCACCGGGTGCGCGGAATAGGTGTAACCGTGCGGGAATTCCACGGCGTATTCCGGGGTCGGTTGGTTCATGAAGGTCTGGTAGATCTCGGAGCTGGCAATTACCGCGCCCATCGGAATCGCGCCGTTGGTGACTTGCTTGGCGATGCACATCAGATCCGGGGTCACGCCGAAGGTGGTGGCGCCGAACATGGTGCCGGTACGGCCGAAACCGGTGATCACTTCGTCGAACACCAGCAGGATGTTGTGCTGGTCGCAGATTTCACGCAGACGCTTGAGGTAGCCCTGCGGCGGAACCAGCACGCCAGCGGAGCCGGCCAGAGGCTCAACGAACACCGCAGCGATGTTCGACGCATCGTGCAGTTCGATCAGCTTCAGCAGCTCATCGGCCAGTGCGATACCGCCCTGCTCCGGCATGCCACGGGAGAAAGCATTGCTCGCCAGCAGAGTGTGCGGCAGGTGATCGACATCCATCATCGCCTGACCGAACAGCTTGCGGTTACCGTTGACGCCACCGAGGCTGGTGCCGGCGATGTTCACGCCGTGGTAGCCACGGGCACGACCGATCATTTTGGTTTTGGTCGACTGACCTTTCAGGCGCCAGTAGGCACGGACCATTTTCACCGCGGTATCGGCGCACTCGGAGCCGGAGTCAGTGAAGAACACATGATTCAGGTTGCCCGGGGTCAGCTCGGTGATTTTCTCCGCCAGCTGGAACGACAGCGGGTGGCCGTACTGGAAGCCCGGCGAGTAATCGAGGGTGCCCAACTGCTTGGCCACCGCTTCCTGGATTTCCTTGCGGGTATGCCCGGCGCCGCAGGTCCACAGACCGGACAGCGAGTCGTACACCTTGCGACCTTTGTCGTCGATCAGCCAGCTGCCTTCGGCACCAACGATCAGACGCGGGTCGCGCTGGAAATTGCGGTTGGCGGTGTACGGCATCCAGTGCGCGTCCAGCTTCAGTTGGCTGGCCAGTGGCGACGACGCGTTTTCAGGCATGTTCATCGGGCAAAACCTCGCAGGGCAATAAGCTTCAGGGAGATAAAAGTCGTTGTTGCAGCTAAGTTGCCACGCCGATAAAGTCGGTGAAATCCAACTTTTCTAACCTTCAGTTAGAACCTTGCTAAACAATGAGAACAACAAGATGAGCAGCCGCCGCCCCGATCCGCTGGCCCAAGTCAGTGACTTTGATATCCGCCTGCTGCGGATTTTTCGCAGCGTCGTGGAGTGCGGTGGCTTCTCGGCGGCGGAAACCGTGCTTGGCATCGGACGCTCAGCAATCAGCCAGCAGATGAGCGACCTGGAGCAACGCCTCGGCCTGCGCCTGTGCCAGCGCGGCCGTGCCGGTTTCTCCCTGACCGAAGAAGGCCGCGAGGTCTATCAATCGGCGTTACAGCTTCTAAGTGCGCTGGAAAGTTTCCGCACCGAGGTCAACGGCCTGCACCAGCACTTGCGCGGCGAACTGATCATCGGCCTGACCGACAACCTCGTCACCCTGCCCCACATGCGCATCACCCACGCACTGGCGCAATTGAAAGAGCGCGGGCCGGACGTGCAGATCCAGATCCGCATGATCGCCCCCAACGAAGTCGAACAAGGCGTGCTCGACGGACGCCTGCACGTCGGTGTGGTGCCGCAGGCCAGTGCGCTGTCGGGACTGGAATATCAGCCGCTGTACAGCGAACGCTCGCTGCTCTATTGCGCGGTCGGCCATCCGCTGTTTTACGTCGATGACAAGCAACTGGACGACGAACGCCTGAACAGTCAGGACGCCATTGCTCCGACCTTCCGTCTGCCGGCGGAGATCCAGGCCCACTATCAGGCCCTCAATTGCACGGCCAGCGCTTCTGACCGTGAGGGTATGGCATTCCTGATTCTGACCGGTCGCTACATCGGTTATCTGCCGGATCACTACGCCAGTCTCTGGGTGCAACAGGGACGGCTGCGTGCGCTCAAGGCCAGTACCCGCTTCTATGATTTGAGCCTGGCCTCGGTCACCCGCAAGGGCCGGCGTCCGCATCTGGTGCTGGAAAGCTTTCTCGAAAGCCTCGCCGCCACCCGCTGATGACCGGCGTTTTGTTGCCCGGGGCTTGTCCCAGGCCGATGGTTGCGCTATCAACGCAACTGGTTGCACCCCACAGACAATCCCGGAAGTGCCTATGACCTTTGAAGTCCCCGCTCACGGCGGCAAACCTGCCAGCCGCATTCGTCAGAAGAACGAAGAGACCATCATCAAAGCCGCCGAAGACGAGTTCGCCCGTCACGGGTTCAAAGGCACCAGCATGAACACCATCGCCACCAAGGCCGGGTTGCCGAAGGCGAATCTGCATTACTACTTCACCAACAAGCTCGGGTTGTACGTGGCGGTGCTGAGCAACATCCTCGAGCTGTGGGACAGTACCTTCAACACCCTCACGGCCGAGGACGATCCGGCCGAAGCGCTGACCCGCTACATCCGCGCGAAAATGGAGTTTTCCCGCCGTCAGCCACAAGCGTCACGAATCTTCGCGATGGAAGTGATCAGCGGCGGCGAATGCCTGACCGAGTATTTCAACCAGGACTACCGCGCCTGGTTCCAGGGCCGGGCCGCCGTGTTCCAGGCGTGGATCGACGCCGGCAAAATGGACCCGGTGGATCCGGTGCACCTGATCTTCCTGTTGTGGGGCAGCACCCAGCATTACGCCGACTTCGCAACGCAGATCTGCCGCGTCAGCGGTCGCAGCAAGTTGACCAAACAGGACATGGAAGACGCCGGCAACAATCTGATCCGCATCATTCTCAAGGGCTGCGGCCTCACTCCTTCTCGATAAGACGTTTATGCCATTTACCCTCAGCGGCTTTTGCGAGTTCCGCGAAGAGATTCGCAAAAGCCGTTTCATCACCTTCGCCGCACCGATCGGCAGCCCTGCCGAGGCGCAAGCCTTCATCGAGCAGCACAGCGACTTGAACGCGTCGCACAATTGCTGGGCGTGGAAACTCGGCGATCAATACCGCAGCAACGACGACGGTGAACCGGGCGGCACCGCCGGACGGCCGATTCTCGCGGCCATCGAGGCGCAGGATTGTGATCAGGTCGCGGTGCTGGTGATCCGTTGGTACGGCGGCATTCAACTGGGCACCGGCGGACTGGCCCGGGCCTATGGCGGCGGCGCCAACAAATGCCTGCAAGCCGCGCCGAAAATCGAATTGATCAGCCGTGTGCCCCTGCGCTGTGCCTGCGCATTTGCTGAACTGGCACTGGTGAAGTTGCGAGTGGCGGATGTCGGCGGTCTGGTGGTGGAAGAAACCTTCACCGCCAATGGCGTCGAATTACAGCTCGCAGTGGGTGAGGCGCAGATTCCATTGCTGCAAAACCAGCTGGCCGATCTCAGCCGTGGACGCATCCTGCTTCAGCGCTGAACACCTGCAATATTTCGGGGCATGAGCAAATTCCCATATTCCAGAGAGTTGCCCACATCACCTGTGCACCCGACTGTGGATAACCTGAGCACACACCGCTGTAACCCTTCTGTCACGTGGCTTTGCGCGATTTGTACACTTTTCGCCCAAAGCACATGAAAAAAGTTTAATTCCAAGCAAAAACAATCAGTTAGATCTGTTTATCGCCATTGGGAGATAGCACCGCTGCGCTTATGCCAAGGTTGTCCGATTGCGCACAAATACTGTGGAGCAACCTGTGGATAACCCGTTCATGACTCCCGTAGCCGCAGGTGCAGCTTGGCTCCGGCGGGATTGCTCGTTTTTTAACCAGAATTTCACGAGCAAAACTGGAGCCTGATCAAAGGCTTTGCGCTGTATTGGTGCCGCGAATCGGAGCAATTTTGCCTTCGTGGCTCTACGTGAAGGGGCGCCGGGCAAACGCTTGAAGGGTTCCTGACTCAATGGCCAGGAAATTGCTTTATCCACAGGCACAACTCCAAGCGACCCGAGCCTGTCATGCCAAATCCCACGTCCACCCCGCGCCTGCAACTGCGCCGGATCAGCAAACGTTATCCCGGTTGCCTCGCCAATGACGCCATCGACCTGAGTATCGCTCCCGGTGAAATCCACGCCCTGCTCGGTGAAAACGGCGCGGGCAAAAGCACGCTGATGAAGATCATCTACGGTGCCACCCAGGCCGACTCGGGCGAAATGCTCTGGCAAGGGCAACCGGTGAACATGCGCAACCCGGCCCAGGCCCGGCAGTTAGGCATCGGCATGGTGTTTCAGCATTTCTCGCTGTTCGAAACTCTGACCGTGGCGCAGAACATTGTACTGGCGATGGGCTCGGCAGCCGGGACGCCAAAACAACTGGAGCCGAAAATCCGAGAAGTGTCTCGCCGTTATGGAATGGCGCTGGAACCGGAACGACTTGTCCACAGCCTGTCGATCGGCGAGCGCCAACGGGTGGAGATCGTGCGTTGCCTGATGCAGGACATTCGCCTGCTGATTCTCGACGAACCGACCTCGGTGCTCACACCGCAGGAAGCCGAGGAACTGTTCATCACACTGCGCCGGCTGGCGGCCGAGGGCTGCAGCATTCTTTTCATCAGCCACAAACTTGGCGAGGTTCGCGCCTTGTGCCACAGCGCCACGGTTCTGCGCGGTGGCCGGGTGGCGGGGCATTGCGTACCCGCCGAATGTTCCGACCGAGAGTTGGCGCAACTGATGGTCGGCGAGTCGGCAGCATTGATCAGCGAGTATCCGAAAGCCAATGGCGACGCGACATTCCTGCGGGTCAGCGGATTGAATTGGCACAACCCCGATCCGTTCGGCTGTTCGTTGACCGACATCCACTTGCAGGTGCGCAGCGGTGAAATCGTCGGCATCGCCGGGGTGGCGGGAAACGGTCAGGATGAATTGCTGGCACTGCTGAGCGGCGAACAGACGCTGGCCCGCGACGCAGCGCCAACTATCTGTTTCCGAGAACACGCCGTCGCTGACCTGCGCCCGGATGCACGCCGAAAACTCGGCCTGGCTTTCGTCCCCGCCGAGCGTCTCGGTCACGGCGCGGTGCCGGAGCTGAGCCTGGCGGACAACGCCCTGCTTACAGCCTTTCAGCAAGGGCTGGTCAGCCACGGTTTGATCGAGCGCAACAACGTCGAATCCCTCGCCCAGGCAATCATCCAGCGCTTCGGGGTGAAAACCCCGGACACCCAAACCAGCGCTCGCAGCTTGTCCGGCGGCAACCTGCAGAAATTCATCCTCGGCCGGGAAATCCTCCAGCAGCCGAAACTGCTGATCGCCGCGCACCCGACCTGGGGCGTGGACGTCGGCGCGGCGGCGGTGATCCATCGCGCCTTGATCGCCCTGCGCGATGCCGGGGCGGCGATTCTGGTGATCTCTGAAGACCTCGACGAACTGTTCCAGATCAGCGATCGCCTCGGCGCGCTCTGCGGCGGGCGGATGTCGGCGCTGCAAGACACGGCGCAAACCCGAATCAGCGATGTCGGTGGCTGGATGGCCGGCCAGTTCCACAGCCCTCAACCACAACCCGCCACGGTTTAACGGAGTTTCCCATGCTGCTTTCCCTCGAACCCCGTGGCCGGCAATCGCGCCTGATGCTGTGGTGCTCGCCGCTGTTGGCGGCGGCGCTGACCCTCGGTTGTGGCTCGCTGCTGTTCATCGCCCTCGGTCATGATCCGCTGCAAACCTTGCACACCTTGTTGATCGCACCGGTCAGCGATCTTTATGGCGTCTCCGAATTATTGGTCAAGGCGTTGCCGATCCTGCTCTGCGCGCTGGGCCTGGCGGTGGCCTATCAGGCGCGGATCTGGAACATCGGTGCCGAAGGCCAGTTGCTGCTCGGTGCATTGGCCGGCAGTGCGCTGGCGGTGAACATCATCGACATGCAAAGCCGCTGGGCACTGGTGCTGATCCTGCTCACCGGCACCCTCGCCGGCGCCGCGTGGGCCGGGCTCACGGCCTGGCTGCGCACGCGCTTCAACTCCAATGAAATCCTCACCAGCATCATGCTCAATTACATCGCACTGAACCTGCTGCTGTTCTGCGTCCACGGGCCGTTGAAGGACCCGGCCGGGTACAACTTTCCCGAGTCGGCAATGTTCGGCGACGCCAGCCGTTTACCGCTGTTGATGGAGGATGGCCGGGTTCACGCCGGGGTGTATTTCGCCCTGCTCGCGCTGGTGGCGGTGTGGGTGTTGTTGCAGAAAAGCTTCGTCGGCTTCCAGATCAAAGTGCTCGGGCTGGATAAACGCGCGGCGGGATTCGCCGGGTTTCGCGAGAAGCGGCTGATCTGGCTCGCACTGTTGATCAGCGGTGGATTGGCGGGACTTGCCGGTGTTTGCGAAGTCACCGGGCCGATCGGGCAACTGGTGCCGCAAGTCTCGCCCGGTTATGGCTATGCAGCGATCACCGTGGCGTTTCTCGGCAGGCTCAATCCCATCGGTATTCTGTTTTCCAGCCTGTTGATGGCGTTGCTCTACATCGGCGGCGAGAGCGCGCAGATGACGCTGAATCTGCCGCAGGCGATCACCCAGTTGTTTCAGGGAATGATGCTGTTTTTCCTGCTGGCCTGTGACGTGCTGATCCTCTACCGGCCACGCCTGAACCTGCGCTGGGTGCGGCGCACTTCAACCACCGCCGTAACCGCCGGAGCGCTGTGATGGATATCGATCTGCTGAGCAATGTTTTCTACGCCATGGTGCGTTGCGGCACACCGCTGTTGCTGGTGGCGCTGGGTGAATTGATCTGCGAGAAGAGCGGTGTGCTCAACCTCGGGCAGGAAGGGATGATGCTGTTTGGCGCGGTGATCGGTTTCATCGTCGCCTTCAACAGCGGCAACCTGTGGCTCGGCGTTTTACTGGCGATGCTGGCGGGGATGTTGCTGTCTTCGCTATTTGCGCTGGTGGCGCTAGTGTTCAACGCCAATCAAGTAGCCACCGGACTGGCGCTGACAATTTTTGGCGTGGGTCTGTCGACCTTTGTCGGCGCGGCGTGGGTCGGCAAACCGCTGGCGGGATTCGAGCCGCTGGCGATTCCCTACCTGAGTGAAATTCCGCTGATCGGCCGAATGCTGTTTGCCCAGGATCTGCTGGTGTACCTGTCGTTCGCGCTGTTTGCGCTGGTGGCCTGGGTGATCGTGAAAAGCCGTGTCGGACTGATCATTCAAGCGGTCGGCGAGAATCCCGATGCGGCCAATGCCATGGGCCTCCCCGTGCTGACCGTGCGTACGCTGGCCGTATTGTTCGGCGGCGCAATGGCCGGACTGGCCGGGGCTTATCTTTCGCTGGCGTACACGCCGATGTGGGCCGAGAACATGACCGCCGGACGCGGCTGGATTGCCCTCGCGCTGGTGGTGTTCGCCAGTTGGCGGGTGTGGCGGCTGTTGCTCGGTGCGTATCTGTTCGGCCTCGCCAGCATCCTGCACCTGGTGGCGCAGGGGTTGGGGCTGGCGATTCCATCGAGTCTGCTGGCAATGTTGCCGTACGTCGCGACCATCCTGGTGCTGGTGTTGTTGTCGCGGGATGCAGTGCGTACGCGGTTGTATGCGCCGGTGTCACTGGGCCAGCCGTGGCAGGCCGGACACTGAGGGGCTTTTAACAGGCAACACTTGTGCAATACCCCACGCCAGTTCGAAGACCAGGAAACCCACCAGCAACGAACTGGCGCCGTGGGCCAGGGCATACGCCTGCCACGCGGCGAACAGAAACCGCGCCACCGCGTCATAGCGTCCATAAACCTGCTGCGGATCGCGAATCCGCAGCACCGCCCACACGCAAACCACCGAACCCAAGAGGTTCGCCATCAACAGATGCACTGGCTCGAACGGTGGCAATTCGCCGGGCAGGTTCAGCTTCTGACTCAGCGCCGTCAAAACCCCATGCAGCGCGGCAAAACTCCACGGCGTGGCAAACGCCGCCGTGACGATCAAGTCATACCAGGCACTGCCACGCACCACGTTGCGATACTGCGTTGAAGTCCACATCGTCCTTGCTCCGAAAATTCAGGGAGCAACCACGGTAAAGCCTGGAGTATGCTCCAGGGTCAAACACTTTCGAGATGTCCTTGATGCGCATCGGTGAATTGGCCCAGAGCTGCGATGTCAGCCGTGACACGCTGCGTTTCTACGAGGAACGCGGATTGATCGCGGCACAACGCAGCGCCAACGGCTATCGCGACTATCCGCCGGAAATGGTGCAACTGGTGCTGTACATCAAGACGGCGCAGCGTCTGGGCTTTACTCTCGGTGAGATTGGCAGCAGCGTTGGCGCGCTGTGGCAATCGCCGGATCCGGACACCGCCGTCACGCAACTGCTGCAAGACAAGCTCAAGCTGATCGAAACCCGCATGGCCGAACTGGGCGAGCTGCGCCACGAGTTGCAGCAACGGCTCGGTCAACGCTGTCCATTGAACCCGTGATCTTTCAACTTTCAAGGAAAGCCAATCATGTCCGCACTTAATCCTGCCAAGCACGCACTGATCATCGGCGCCTCCCGGGGCCTGGGCCTGGGTCTGGTGAAAACCCTGCTGGCCGACGGCTGGCAAGTCACCGCCACGGTTCGCAACCCTGCGAACGCCGAGGCGCTGAAAGCACTGGGCAACGTGCAGATCGAAAAACTCGACATGGACGACCAGCAAGCGGTGATTGCCCTGAGCCAGCAGCTCAAGGGCGAGACCTTCGACCTGCTGTTCGTCAACGCCGGAGTCAAAGGTCCTGACGTGCAGACCCCGGGCGGCGCGACGCTGGCCGAAGTCGGCCAGCTGTTCTTCACCAACGCCGTGGCACCGATCAACCTGGCCCAGCGTTTCGTCGGGCAGATCCGCGACGGCAACGGCGTGCTGGCGTTCATGAGCTCGGTGCTGGGCAGTGTGACCATGCCCGACGCGCCGGAACTGGCGCTGTACAAGGCCAGTAAAGCGGCACTGAACTCGATGACCAACAGCTTCGTCACGCAGTTGGGTGAGCAGAAACTCACCGTGCTGTCGCTGCATCCGGGCTGGGTGAAAACCGACATGGGCGGCGAAGGCGCCGACATCGACGTGGAGACCAGCACCCGTGGCCTGGTGGATCAGGTGGACGCGTTTGCCGGCAAGGGTGGCCATCACTTCGTGAACTACAAGGGTGAAACCATTCCCTGGTAAGCACTGGACCCTGTGGGAGCCTGCTCCCACAGGGTTATCCCGGTGTCTGGTCGGGTTGGGCTTGCCCGCCGTAACATTTTGTTCGAAACTCCGCACCTCGTCCTTCGCGGCGACCCTGGATCAGCAGACAGGGCAACACTGAGCTGGCAACCCTGAACCCAACTTTCAGAGGAGCCGGCCACAATGCCTGCGACCCGTATCTGGTTAAAAAATCCCCTCGCCATTTTCACGGCCAACGGTCTCGATGCCCGTGGCGGTCTGGTGCTGCAAGACGGTGTGATCACCGAAGTACTCGGCGCCGGCCAGCAACCTTCCGCCCCGTGCAATGAAGTGTTCGACGCCCGTGAGCACGTGATCCTGCCAGGCCTGATCAACACCCATCACCACTTCTATCAGACTTTGACCCGCGCCTGGGCACCGGTGGTCAACCAGCCATTGTTCCCGTGGCTGAAAACCCTGTACCCGGTGTGGGCGCGCCTGACGCCTGAAAAACTCGCCCTCGCCACCAAAGTCGCGCTGGCCGAGTTGCTGCTGTCGGGTTGCACCACCGCTGCCGATCACCATTACCTGTTCCCGGACGGCCTGGAAAACGCCATCGACGTGCAAGTCGAAACCGTGCGCGAACTGGGCATGCGCGCCATGCTCACCCGCGGTTCGATGAGCCTCGGCGAGAAGGACGGCGGCCTGCCTCCGCAACAGACGGTGCAAGAAGGTCAGGTGATTCTCGACGACAGCCAGCGGCTGATTCACGAGTACCACGAACGTGGCGACGGCGCGCAAATCCAGATCGCCCTGGCGCCGTGCTCGCCGTTTTCGGTGACCCCGGAAATCATGTCCGCCAGCGCCGATCTGGCGAACAAACTCGATGTGCGTCTGCACACTCACCTTGCCGAAACCCTCGACGAAGAAGATTTCTGCCTGCAACGCTTCGGCCTGCGCACCGTGGATTATCTGGACAGCGTCGGCTGGCTCGGCCCGCGCACCTGGCTGGCCCACGGCATCCACTTCAACCCCGACGAAATCGCCCGCCTCGGCGCGGCCGGCACCGGTATCTGCCATTGCCCGAGCTCGAACATGCGCCTGGCCTCCGGAATCTGCCCGAGCATCGAACTGACCGATGCCGGGGCATTGTTCGGTCTCGGCGTGGATGGCTCGGCGTCCAACGATGCGTCGAACATGATCCTCGAAGCGCGTCAGGCGCTGTACATCCAGCGCCTGCGTTATGGTGCCGAGAAGATCACCCCGGAGCGTGTGCTGGGCTGGGCGACCAAGGGCTCGGCGAGTCTGTTGGGCCGCACCGACATCGGTGAACTGGCGGTGGGCAAGCAGGCGGATCTGGCGTTGTTCAAGCTCGATGAGCTGCGCTTCTCCGGCAGTCATGACCCGATCTCGGCGCTGCTGTTGTGCGGCGCGGACCGTGCGGATCGGGTGATGGTCGGCGGCAAGTGGCGCGTGGTTGACGGGCAGGTTGAAGGGCTGGATCTCAAAGGTCTGATTGCAGATCACAGTCAGGCGGCTAGGCAGTTGATCGCCGGTTCCTGATTCGCCGGTGGTTAAACCTGTGGGAGCTAGCCTGCTAGCTCCCACAGTGGTTTCTGGTGGGCTCAAAGTCCAAGCAGCGACAACATGATGAACGTCGCAAACAGCACAAAGTGCGTCATGCCCTCAATGGCATTGGTCTCGCCGTCATTGAGGTTGATCGCGCTGACGATCAGCGTGATGAAGATCATCACCGTCTGCACCGGCGTCATCGCCATCTGAAACGGCTGCCCGGTATAGAGCGCCATCGCCTCCATCACCGGCACGGTCAGGATCACCGTCGACAACGATGCGCCCATCGCAATGTTGACCACCGACTGCATGCGATTGGCCAACGCTGCTCGTAACGCGGTCAGAATCTCCGGCGCCGCCGAGATCGCCGCCACCAGAATCGCCGTGATCACCGGCGGAGCCCCAGTCCCTTCCAGCCCCAGATCGAGAGTCTTGGACATCACCTCGGCCAGTGCACCGATCACCACCACACCGAACACCAGAATGGCAATCGACAGCGGCAGATTGACCTTTTCCGGCTCCTCCTCCGGCGGCTGTTTCTTGCGGCGTTTATCCGGGTAGCTGTAGCTGAAAAAATAACTGTGCGGCCCGACCTGCATCCGCAGGAACAACGCATAAAGCACCACCATCGCGCCGATGGTGAACGCCGAATAGATTTTCCAGTTGGCCTCGGGAATGAACTCCGGCACCACCATCGACACGCCCATCGCGGTAAGAATCATCACGCTGTAACTGCGGGCAGAATCGTCGTTGTAGGACTGCTCGCCATGCTTGATCCCGCCCATCAGCGCGGCGAGGCCGAGGATGCCGTTGATGTCGAGCATCACGGCCGAATAGATCGTGTCGCGCACCAGCGTCGGCGAGGCTTCGTTGCTCATCATGATCGCCAGGATCACCACTTCCACCAGCACGGCGGCGAGGGTCAGGATCATCGTGCCGTACGGGTCGCCGACTTTTTCCGCGAGCAGTTCGGCCTGATGGGCGACGCGCATCGACGCGGCGACGATGAACGCGATCAGCACCAGCCCGGCCGTCAGGGCGACGACCTGGCCGCTGTGCAGCAACCAGTGCTCCAGCGGATACGCAACGACGGCCGCGATCAGGGCCAGCAGCAGAAAGCTTTCTTGCTTGAGGATCGTGAGCATGGCGGGCCTTCGGTTGCCGGGGTCGAATGAGTTACTGACTGCGAAGCGGAACTGATGGTTCGTTACACCTTAGCGCACCAGTGGATAGCGTCCCTTTACGGACATGCACTTTTTCGGCCCGGCCGGCCTCATCGCGAGCAGGCTCGCTCCCACAGGGATCGCGGCGTTTTTGTGGGAGCGGACTTGCCCGCGATGGGCGCGCCTCGGTTTCGAGCCAGATTGTTGTCCGCTTGGTCAGTCTTTTGCATTGCCCTCCCCACACACAACAAAAGGGAGTTCGCCTTCATGCAAAAACGTCCATTGCAGAAACTGCTGTGCATCGCCATGGGCCTCGGCCTCAGCCTGGGCGCCAGTGCCGCCGATCCACTGAAGGTCGGCTTCGTCTACATCGGCCCCATCGGCGACCACGGCTGGACGTATCAGCATGAACAGGGGCGCAAGGTGCTGGCGGAAAAACTCGGCACGCAGATCACCACCAACTACGTGGAAAACGTCGCCGAGGGCGCCGACGCCGAGCGGGTGATCCGCAACATGGCCAAGGACAATTACGACCTGATCTTCACCACGTCTTTCGGCTACATGAACCCGACGGTGAAAGTCGCCAAACAGTTTCCCAAGGTGACCTTCGAACACGCCACCGGCTACAAGCAAGACAAGAACCTCGGCACCTATCTGGCGCGCACCTACGAGGGCCGTTACGTCGGTGGTTTCCTCGCGGCGAAGATGACCAAGACCAAGAAGATTGGCTATGTCGCCTCGTTCCCGATCCCGGAAGTGATCCGCGACATCAACGCCATCCAGCTGGCCCTGAACAAGTACAACCCCGGCACCGAGATCAAGGTTGTGTGGGTCAACTCGTGGTTTGACCCGGGCAAGGAAGCCGACGCCGCCAACGCGCTGATCGACCAGGGCGTGGACGTGGTGTTCCAGCACACCGACAGCCCGGCACCGATCCAGGCTGCTGAACGACGTGGTGTTTATGCCGTGGGCTACGCTTCGGACATGGCGCACTTCGGCCCGAAAGCGGTGCTGACATCGATCGTCAACGACTGGGCACCGCACTATATTCAGGCGACCCAGAGCGTGATCGACCACAACTGGAAATCCCAGGATTACTGGGGCGGGTTGAAGGAAGGCACGGTCGAATTGCCGATCAGCGATCTGGTGCCGGCACCGGTGAAGGCCGAAGCCGAGCAGATCATTGCCGACATCAAGAGCGGCGCCCTGCAGCCGTTCACCGGGCCGATCAAGGATCAGGCCGGGGTCGAGAAAATCCCGGCGGGCAAGAGCGCGACCAACGTGGAACTGGCGTCGATGAACTATTACGTCGAAGGCATGAAGGCCGAGATGCCGAAGTAATCCACCTGATCCTGATCGTTCCCACGTCGAGGCGTCGAACCGTCCGCGTGGGAACGATCATTAGAGAGCATTCGAAATGAACCAACTCCCGATCATCGACATCTCGCCGCTCTACTCCGACGACCAGAACGCCTGGCCCGCCGTCGCCGAACAGATCGATCACGCCTGCCGCGAATGGGGCTTCTTCTACATCAAGGGCCACCCGATTCCTGCGCAGCGCATCGAATCCCTGCTCGATCACGCCCGGCACTTCTTCGCATTGCCGACAGCAGAAAAACTCAAGATCGACATCACCCGGACCGTCCATCACCGCGGCTACGGCGCCATCGCCACCGAACAACTGGACCCGGACAAACCCAGCGATCTCAAGGAAACCTTCGACATGGGCCTGCACCTGCCGGCCGATCATCCCGACGTGCTGGCGGCAAAACCCTTGCGTGGTCCCAATCGTCACCCGGCCATTCCCGGCTGGGAGACGCTGATGGAACAGCACTACCTCGACATGCAGGCCCTGGCGCAAACCCTGCTGCGGGCCATGACATTGGCACTCGGCATCGAACGTGATTTCTTCGATACACGCTTCAACGAACCGGTCAGCGTCCTGCGGATGATTCACTACCCGCCGCGCCACACTGCCAGCTCCACCGAACAGCAAGGTGCGGGGGCACATACCGATTACGGCTGCATCACGCTGTTGTATCAGGATGCCGCCGGCGGCTTGCAGGTGAAAAACGTCAAAGGCCAGTGGATCGACGCACCGCCAATTGAGGGCACCTTCGTGGTCAACCTCGGCGACATGATGGCACGCTGGAGCAACGACCGTTACCGCTCGACCCCGCACAGGGTGATCAGCCCGCTCGGCGTGGATCGCTATTCGATGCCGTTCTTCGCCGAACCGCACCCGGACACTCGCATCGAATGCCTTCCCGGTTGCCAAGACGACCGACATCCGGCGAAATATCCGACCACCACCTGCGCCGAATTCCTGCTGTCGCGCTTCGCCGATACCTATGCCTACCGACGGGAGCAGGAAGCGGTGTGATGGATCGGTTGGTCAGGTTTTGCCAATTGTTTCGGCGCGCATCTGTAGAATGCCGTCATTGCACCTGATGAGAAAAGAATATGTACGACTGGCTCAACGCCCTGCCCAAGGCCGAATTGCACCTGCATCTGGAAGGCTCGCTGGAGCCCGAGCTGCTGTTCGCCCTGGCCGAACGCAACAAGATCGCCCTGCCGTGGAGCGACGTCGAAACCCTGCGCAAGGCTTATGCCTTCAACAACCTGCAGGAATTCCTCGACCTGTATTACCAGGGCGCCGACGTGCTGCGCACCTCCCAGGATTTCTACGACCTGACCTGGGCCTACCTGCTGCGCTGCAAAGAACAGAACGTGATCCACACCGAACCGTTCTTCGATCCGCAGACCCACACCGACCGTGGCATCCCGTTCGAAGTGGTGCTCAACGGCATCGCCGCCGCGCTGAAGGATGGCGAGCAGCAACTGGGCATCACCAGCGGTTTGATCCTGAGTTTCCTGCGCCACCTGAGCGAAGACGAAGCGCAGAAAACCCTCGACCAAGCGCTGCCGTTCCGTGATGCGTTTGTCGCCGTGGGTCTGGACAGCTCCGAGATGGGTCACCCGCCGAGCAAGTTCCAGCGTGTGTTCGACCGTGCCCGTCACGAAGGCTTCCTGACCGTCGCCCACGCCGGCGAGGAAGGCCCGCCGGAGTACATCTGGGAAGCCATCGACCTGCTGAAAATCCAGCGCATCGACCATGGTGTGCGCGCCATCGAAGACGAGCGTTTGATGCAGCGCATCATCGACGAGCAGATCCCCCTGACCGTATGCCCGCTGTCGAACACCAAGCTCTGCGTGTTCGACCACATGTCGCAGCACAACATCCTCGACATGCTCGAACGCGGCGTGAAGGTCACGGTGAACTCCGATGACCCGGCGTACTTCGGTGGTTACGTGACCGAGAACTTCCATGCGCTGCACGAACATCTGGGCATGACCCAGGATCAGGCCAAGCGCCTGGCGCAGAACAGCCTGGATGCACGGTTGGTAAAACCGTAACAGCAGAAAGCCGTTCGAACACCCCCGTGTTCGAACGGCTTTCCGGTCTCAGCGCACAACCGCTTCGGTCAACTCTTCCAGCGTCTTGCCCCGGGTTTCCATTCCGAACAGCCACACCACTCCTGCGGCTATCGCAAAGCACAAAGCCCCCAACGCAAACACCCCGCCCTGCCCGGTAATCGGAAACACCAGCCCGGTGACCAACGGCCCGAGCAGCGAACCGACGCGCCCGATGGCCGAGGCGAACCCCGAGCCCGTTGCCCGTGCCGATGTCGGGTACAACTCAGGCGTGTAGGTGTAGAGCACCGCCCACATGCCGAACAGGAAAAACTGCATCAACAGGCCCGTGCCGATCAGCAACCCGACATTGCCGCCGAACACCGCACTCTGGCCATACAGAAACGCCATCACCCCGCCGCCGAGCAACGTGATGATGCACACCGGTTTGCGCCCCCAGCGCTCCACCAGCCATGCCGCCATCAGAAACCCGGGAATCCCGCCGAGGGAAATCAGCACCGTGTAATACACCGACTGAGTCACCGCAAACCCCGACTGTTGCAGCAACGCGCTGAGCCAGGAGGTCAGGCCGTAGAACCCGAGCAATGCAAAGAACCACAGGCTCCAGATCATCATCGTGCGCTGACGGTACAGTGGCGACCAGATCTGCCCGAGGGCCGAAAGGAAGTTACCCGGTGGCGTGATCACCCGAGGCAGGCGAACCGGTTCCGGCAACGCGACCCCGCCCAGCGACTTGCGTACCCGATCCTCGATCCCGCACAACACCTTGTCCGCCGCCTCATGCTTGCCGGCCTGCTCCAGCCAGCGTGGCGATTCGGGAATGAAAAAACGGATCGCCAGCACAAACACCGCCGGTACCGCCAGCACCAGAAAGATGTCGCGCCAGCCAATCAACGGCAGCAGGAAATACGACAACACACCGGCAGCGACAAACCCCAACGGCCAGAAGCCATCCATCAAGGCAATGTATCGCCCGCGACGCTTGGCCGGTATCAGCTCCGACAGCATCGACTGGGCAATCGGAAATTCCATGCCCATGCCGATCCCCAGCAGGATGCGGAACAGTGTCAGGCTCTCGACCGTTTGCGCCGTGGAACACAGGTAACTGGCCAGTCCCCACAACACGATGCTCCACTGGAACACCGGTTTGCGACCGAAACGATCGGCCAGCAGTCCAGACAGCGACGCCCCCAGCACCATGCCGAAAAAACTCGAACTGGCAAGCAGACCGGCTTCGGCGCTGCTCAGGCCGAATTCGGTTTTGATCGAGCCGAGCAGGAAGGTCATCATCGCCAGATCCATGGAGTCGAAGAAAAACGCCAGGGCGATGATGATGAAAATGATCCGGTGATAATCGCTGACCGGCAGGCGTTCCAGTCGATCCGCCGCGCTGAAGCTTCCCGTGTCCATGCCACCTCCTCCATCCGAAATGTCTGCGGATCGAGTGTGCGCGATAGCCGTTCAGCCTTTGTGCCAGATGCGACCTGTTCGCAGCCGTAGACGACGCCAGTCATCCGGCCAATGGAGCAAAGCGCTCTACAGCGCCATTTCCAGCTCGGTTTCCCGGGCGAATCGATGAATTTCCCGCTGTCCCGCCGCCGTCAGCTGCAGGGCGCGGGAGTCGTTGGGCAGCGTCAACCAGCCGGACTGCATGAACAGTTGCAACAACGCCGCGCCCAGCGAGCCACCCATGTGCGGGCGCCGCTCGCTCCAGTCCGGGCACGCACAGGCGACCTGTGCGTTACGGTGGGCCAGCGCCTGGATGAAGACCCCGCGACTGGCCAATTGTGTCGCTCCCTTGTGAGTGACCACCACCCGATGCTCGAGCTGTTCGATCCAGCCGGCATCGAGCAGACGCTGGTACAGGTCGGCCGCCAGCGTACCGCCCAGATGGTCGTCGCAAAAACGCGCACGCAACAGGGAAGATGGCGCGGACTGGGGTCTGGCGATGGGGGTGGCGCGTTTGAAGACATCGGGAATTTCCCGCGGAGCACTGGCGAGCGTGGCGCTGGCCAAAGCCTCGATGGCCGCGCCGATTTCCGGAGCCGCCAGGCGAAAGAAGCGCTTGCGCCCGCGAGCCTCGACCTTCAACAGACCGCCAGCGGACAAGCGCCCCAGATGCGCACTGGCCGATGAGGGCGACAGCCCCGCCAGCAGCGCCAGTTCCTCGGTCTGCCGGGCCGAGCCATCCATCAGCGCCCACATCATCGCGCTGCGTTTGGGATCGGCCAGCAACGTGGCGATCTGGCTGATGCAAGGTGCATGTTCCATGTATTCACTCCCTGTTGAATCGTATCGTCTACTGCTCAGAGACATCTTGACCAGTAATCAGTCGTCGGCCAAGCCGCGCAAAAACGCCTTGATCCGAGGCAAGGCAACACACTGCCACCCGCTATTCGCAGTACTCGACACGACTGTCACCGCTACCCGGCCGGTGTCAGTCCGATCATGCCTGTGCCTGCGTGCGGGTGCAGGCTTCAGGCGGACGCTAGTATAAGCGGGTTGCCCGCAGCGTCCTGCGCCGGAGCCGGTCCATCTGGTGATTGTTCCTGACAGAAATTTCGCTTTTTGCCTGCGACTAATGATCAACCTGCGGAAAAGCGGGAAATCGGCTACTCAATTCCGCGCAACGGCTGGCGAGCATCTCCCTCAACAGGTTCACCGGCTTACTCAATTGTGCGCGATGGGCGCACAGCAGATTCAGCGGAGCCCGCTCGCAGAGCAGCCCCGGCAGCAACACTTTCAATCGCCCCGCAAGAACATCACCGGCCACATCCAGCCAGGATTTGTACGCGATGCCCGCCCCCGCGACGGCCCATAAACGCACCACATCGGCATCGTCGCTGAAACGGTCGCCACTGACGGTCAGGCCGACTTCGCGTTTGCCGTCATGAAAACTCCAGTGGTCGTGCACCCGACTGCCCAGCATGTACAACAGGCAATTGTGCTGCGCGAGCTGCTCCAGTTGCGTCGGCTCGCCATGTTTCGCCAGATAGCCGGGAGAGGCGCAAAGCACCCGCCGGTTCTGTGCGGCGATGGGCAACGCGACCAGACTGGAGTCTTCCGGTTCGCCGTAGCGCAAGGCGATGTCCACCGGTTGGCGAAACAGGTCGGCGATGCGGTCGCCCAGCAGCAGACGCACGGTCAGTTTCGGGTGTTCGCGCTGAAACTCATCGAGCCACGGCAGCAGCAGGTTGCGGCCGAAATCCGAGGGGGCCGACAGCTGCAGAATCCCGCTGACCTGATCCTGACCGCTGGCCAGCAGACGACGCCCTTCATCCAGGTTGCTCAGCGCCGCCCGGGCATATTCGAGGAAGCCTTCGCCCTCGGACGTCAGCCGCAGGCTGCGAGTGGAACGCGCCAGAAGCCGTGCACCGAGCTGTTGCTCGATACGCTTGAGCGCCGCGCTGGCCACGGCGGCGGACATGTCCATCACCCGTGCCGCCGCCGACAGACTGCCCAGATCCGCCGCCCGGACAAACAACTGCAAGTCATCGAAACGCAGCATTCCAGCCTCGATTATCAAAAAAATATTGAAAGAGACTGCTCTTTTAGCCGGTTTTATCTCGCGTAGAAATAGCCAATCATGCCTCCCATCGAATTCATCCCGTTCCGGAGTCGACCATGTCCCAGCCTTTCACCGCTATCGCCACCCTGATCGCCAAGTCCGGCCAGCAGGACACACTCAGAAACGCCCTGCGCGCACTGGTTGAACCAAGCCGCGCCGAGGATGGCTGCAGCCAGTACGACCTGCACCGCGACCTGGCCGATCCGCTGACCTTTTATGTGATCGAGCACTGGGCCAGCGAGGAAGTCCTTCAGGCACACAATGCCAGCGCGCATTTTCAGAACTTCCAGGCCACCGCCGGCCACTGCATCGAACACTTCCAGTTAAAACGCCTGGGCGCCATCGCCTGAGCCCTTCTTCTATTAGTTTGTGGAGCCAAACATGAAAGCCATCGCTTATTACGCATCCCTGCCCATCAGCGACGAAAAATCCCTGCAAGACATCGAGCTGCCGGAGCCGGTGGCCGGCCCGCGCGACCTGCTGGTGGAAGTCAAAGCCATCTCGGTCAACCCGGTCGACACCAAGGTTCGGCAGAACGTCGCGCCGGAAGGCGGCGCCGCAAAGGTGCTGGGCTGGGACGTGGCCGGTGTGGTCAAGTCGGTCGGCAGTGAAGTGACACTGTTCAAGGCGGGCGACAAGGTGTTCTACGCCGGTTCCATCGCCCGGGCCGGTGGCAATAGTGAACTGCACGTGGTGGATGAGCGGATCGTCGGCCATATGCCGAAAAGCCTCGGTTTCGCCGAAGCCGCCGCCCTGCCGCTGACCGCCATCACGGCGTGGGAGCTGTTGTTCGAACGCCTGCAGATTCGCGAGGGCAACACTGACGAAGGTCAAAGGCTGTTGATAGTCGGCGCGGCCGGCGGCGTGGGTTCGATCCTCACCCAACTGGCCAGCCAGTTGACCGGGCTCAAAGTGATCGGCACCGCTTCCCGTCCACAGACCCGCGACTGGGTGAGCGGGCTCGGCGCTGACCTGGTGATCGATCACAGCCAGCCGTTGAGCGAAGAACTGAAGCGCGCCGGCCTGGCCCACGTGACACACGTCGCCAGCCTGACCCAGACCGATCAGCACCTGGACCAACTGGTCGAGGCCCTGGCGCCGCAAGGCAAACTGGCGCTGATCGATGATCCGAAGTCGCTGGACGTGACCAAGCTCAAGCGCAAGAGCCTGTCGCTGCACTGGGAGTTCATGTACACCCGCTCGCTGTTCGAAACGCCGGACATGATCGAACAGCACACATTGCTCAACCGCGTGGCGGACCTGATCGATGCCGGGACCTTGAAAACCACGGTGGGCGAGCACTTCGGCAAGATCAACGCGAGCAACCTGCGCCGTGCCCATGAATTGCTGGAAAGCGGCAAGGCCAAGGGGAAAATTGTTTTAGAAAGTTTCTAAAACTCCGGAGGCCGCAGTCTTCGTCAGCGCCAGAAGTGGCTGACTCGGGGGCTGCGGTCGTTTTTTGCCGTCAGTCAGATGCTTGACCCTTGTCACAATTGCGATCGTATTCGGGTCTACAATCGAAACCTCTGCGATGCAATCTTTTACGTACGGGAGGTCAGCAATGAAGATCCTGATAAAAGAAGTGGCAAAGTCCCAATGGCAAGTTCGCCTTGACCAGCACGCCGTGACATTCCGCAGTGAAGCCGAAGCCCTGGCCTTCACCCGCACCCTCGAAGCGCGTCTGCACGCGCCCCATCAGATTCCCGAGATTACCCAGCAACGCGCTGTCGGCTGAGTTTCTTCCGTTCAGACTTCGGCCTGCGCCTTTGCCAGCGCCCGGGCATTCTGCATGCGCCGGGTGAGCATCGCCGCGCTGACCACCAACAGACCGCACAGGCTGATGACCATGGCCATCGGCACGGCGGTGCCGTCGTGCAAGACCCCCACCAGCGCCGAAGCCCCGGCGGCGACGCTGAATTGCATGCACCCGAGCAATGCCGAAGCACTGCCGGCGCGAGCGCCTTGGCCGTTCATCGCACTCGCCGCCGCATTGGGGCTGATGCAACCCAGACTGGCCACGCAGATGAACAATGGAATCAGCAGCGGCCACAGGGCCTCGGTGTGCAGGGTGCTGACCGCGAGCAATGTCAGCCCGGCACCGAAGTAGACCCAGACCGCCCGCGACAACAGAAACGCCGGGCCGCGCTTGGCCAACAGTCGCGCATTGATCTGCGCCACCAGAATGAAGCCCGCCGCGTTGGTGCCGAACAGCCAGCCGAAATGCTCGGGCGGAACGCCGTACAGCTTGATGAAAATGAAGGGCGAGCCGGCAATGTAGGCAAACATCCCGGCGATGGCGATGCCACCGGTCAGGGCATGGCCCATGTAGATCGGATCAGTCAGCAGGCGACCGTACTGCCGCAATGCACCGGACAGTGGCTGGCGCGGAACATGGGCCGGCAGACTTTCCGGCAGGCCGAGGGCAACCGCCAGACCGGCCATGGCACTGAACCCGGTCAGCACCAGGAAGATCGACTGCCACCCCGTGGTGTTGACCAGCAGACCGCCGAGCATCGGCGCCAGGATCGGTGCCAGCCCCATCACCAGCATCAGTTGCGAAAAGACCTTCGCCGATCCCACGGCATCGCATTTGTCGGCGACCACCGCCCGGCCGATCACCATCCCCGCACAACCGCCCAGTGCCTGAACGAATCGCGCACCGATCAGCCATTCCAGATTCGGCGCATAAGCGCAGGCCAATGACGCCAGGGTGAACAGCACAAGGCCGGTGAGCAATGGAATCCGCCGTCCGAAACGATCCGCCACCGGACCGTAAGCCAGTTGACCGATGGACAAACCAAAAAAGTAAGCCGACAGCGTCAGCTGGACGTGTTTCTCATCGGTGCCGAACGCCAGCGCCATGGAGGGAAATGCGGGGAGATAGAAGTCGATCGCCAGCGGACCGAAAGCGGTCAAGGCACCGAGAATCAGAATGGTACGGAAGTTCATCAGGCGTCCAGGTTTGGCAGGCAGTTGGGCGGGCACTTTGGTTAAGAGTGCAGCCCGACAGTCTAGCCGCGCGAGGACGCCTTGAACAATCCGGTAGCTCGCTAACTATTAAAAAGTTCAGGCGAGTTTGATGGCGTAGCCTTCTTCGCTGATCGCATCGATCACTTGTTCGGCGCTCAACGCACTTTCGACACCGACTTCCTTCGCCGCCAGATCGACCCGCACGCTGGCCGCCGGATCCTTGCTCTGCACCGCCTGGGTAACGGCCTTGACGCAGTGACCGCAGGACATGCCTTCAACACTGAACACTTGCATGGAATGACTCCTTTGAGTGAGGTTGCCGGCAGTGTCGAGCTTGCCACGATGGCAAGGTCAAGTTCTGTAAACAACTGCCGGGCTGGCAATCGGCGCCGCGCTCGGCCAAGCTGCGTGCATCCATGACATCAATTCAGGAGATTCAGCCATGCGCTGGTCAGCTTTCAGCCTGTTTGGCCTACTCAGCTTCTTTTCCTGCCTGCCCCAAGCCAACGCGACCGGCGAGGATTACGCCGTTCTGATCATCTCCCGCGAGCGTCTGGAAGTGCCGACCTCCTGCGAGATCGGCGTGTACATCCAGGATCAATTGGCCGGGCGGCTGCTTCAGGAACAGACCACGTCGTTCAATCTGCCCTACGGCAAAGTCTCCATTCGTCTGAAACTGGAGCCAAGCCAGATGCCGGGCTGCAAGCCGGGGATGCTGGCACCACCGGCGCAGGAAATCACGCTCAAGGCCGGCAGTGTGGTGAAGTACCGGATCGCGTCCAACGATCAAAGGGGACTGTACCTGCGACCAGCCGCGCTCGAATACTGAGCCAGGGCCCGAAAAGGGGGAGCCGGCAGGCTCCCCCTTTTTTTGGCCTTGACCTTGCCAGCATGGCAAGGTTGATCCTGTAGGCATCCACTACAGGGAGTACGACCGATGTCCGATTCCATCACGTTCGATCTGCCCATCAGCGGCATGACCTGCGCCAGTTGCGCCGGCCGCGTCGAGCGCGCCTTGAGCAAAGTCAGCGGCGCCAGTGCCGTCAGCGTCAACCTCGCCACCGAACAGGCCCGGGTGCAGGCCCCCGGCGACAGCCTGCCGGCGCTGATGGAAGCGGTAGAGCGCGCTGGTTACAGCGTGCCGCAGCAAACCGTGGAATTGAACATCGACGGCATGACCTGCGCCTCCTGCGTCGGTCGTGTCGAACGTGCCCTGAACAAAGTGCCGGGAGTGAAAAACGTCAGCGTCAACCTCGCCAACGAACGCGCCCACCTCGAGCTGCTCGGCGCAGTCGACCCGCAAACCCTGATCGCTGCCGTGAGCAAGGCCGGTTATTCGGCCAGCCTCTTCGAACATGAACACCAGACCGACAATCAGCAGCAACGCCTGAGTCACGAGCGCTGGGCGCTGATCTGCGCCATCGCCCTCGCCTTGCCGCTGGTGCTGCCGATGCTGCTGCAACCGTTCGGCATTCACTGGATGCTTCCGGCCTGGGCGCAATTCGCCCTCGCCACTCCGGTGCAATTCATCTTCGGTGCACGTTTTTATGTGGCCGCGTGGAAGGCCGTGCGCGCCGGGGCCGGCAACATGGATTTGCTGGTGGCCCTCGGCACCAGCGCCGGTTACGGCCTGAGTCTCTATGAATGGGCCACTACCACCGGGGGCATGCCGCACCTGTATTTCGAAGCCTCGGCAGTGGTCATCGCGCTGGTGCTGCTCGGCAAGTACCTGGAAAGCCGCGCCAAACGCCAGACCGCCAGCGCCATCCGCGCACTGGAAGCGCTGCGGCCGGAGCGGGCGATTCAAGTCATCGATGGCCGCGAACAGGACATCGCCATCAGCGCCCTGCGCCTCGGCGACCTCGTATTGGTCAAACCCGGTGAACGCTTTCCGGTGGATGGCGAAGTACTGGAAGGTCAGAGCCACGCCGACGAAGCGCTGATCAGCGGCGAAAGCCTGCCGGTGCCCAAGCAGCCGGGCGACAAGGTCACCGGCGGTGCGATCAACGGCGAAGGCCGCCTGCTGGTGCGCACCACGGCGCTCGGTGGGGAAAGCGTGCTGGCGCGGATCATCCGTCTGGTGGAAGACGCTCAAGCCGCGAAGGCGCCGATCCAGAAACTGGTGGATAAAGTCAGTCAGGTGTTCGTGCCGACGGTTCTGCTGCTGGCCCTGGCCACGCTGATCGGCTGGTGGCTGTACGGCGCACCGCTGGAAACCGCATTGATCAACGCCGTCGCGGTGCTGGTGATCGCCTGCCCCTGTGCTCTTGGTCTGGCGACACCGACCGCGATCATGGCCGGCACCGGCGTCGCCGCTCGCCACGGGATTTTGATCAAGGACGCCGAAGCGCTGGAGCGTGCCCATGAAGTCAACAGCGTGGTGTTCGACAAGACCGGCACCCTGACCTCCGGCACCCCGCGCATTGCGCATTTCAGTGCGATCAACGGTGACGAAGACGCCCTGCTGACAGCGGCCGGCGCGCTGCAACGCGGCAGTGAACATCCACTGGCCAAAGCGGTACTGGATGCCTGTGCCGAACGCAATCTGACTGTGCCGGATGTCAGCGACAGCCAGTCCCTGACCGGTCGCGGCATCGCCGGTCATCTCGACGGTCGGCGCCTGGCGCTGGGCAATCGTCGACTGCTGGAGGAAACCGGTCTGGACGCCGGCACGTTGGCGGAGTCCGCCAAGGCCTGGGAAACCGAAGGCCGAACACTGTCCTGGCTGATCGAACAAAGTCCCGTTCCCCGTGTACTCGGTCTGTTCGCGTTTGGCGACACCCTCAAGCCCGGCGCGCTGCATGCGGTGCAACAACTGGCTGCGCGACATATCCACAGTCACCTGCTGACCGGTGACAACCGCGGCAGCGCCCGTGTGGTGGCCGAAGCGCTGGGCATCGAGAACGTCCATGCCGAAGTGCTGCCGGCGGACAAAGCCGCCACCGTCGCCGAACTGAAGAAAACCGGCGTCGTGGCCATGGTCGGCGACGGCATCAACGACGCCCCCGCGTTGGCCGCTGCCGATATCGGCATCGCAATGGGTGGCGGCACCGACGTGGCCATGCACGCCGCCGGCATCACCCTGATGCGCGGCGATCCGCGACTGGTGCCGGCAGCGCTGGAAATCAGCCGCAAGACTTACGCGAAGATCCGCCAGAACCTGTTCTGGGCCTTCGTCTACAACCTGATCGGCATTCCGCTGGCGGCGTTCGGCTTGCTCAATCCGGTGCTGGCTGGCGCGGCGATGGCGCTGTCGAGCGTCAGTGTGGTGAGCAATGCGCTACTGTTGAAAACCTGGAAACCCGAGGATCTGGAGGACAACCGATGAACATCGGCCAAGCGGCCCGCCACAGTGGCCTGAGCGCGAAGATGATCCGTTATTACGAGTCGATCGGCCTGCTCAAGGCCGCCCATCGCACCGACAGCGGCTATCGCGTCTACAGCGACGATGACCTGCATACCCTGGCGTTCATCAAGCGCTCGCGGGACCTGGGTTTTTCCCTTGAGGAAGTCGGCAAGCTGCTGACCCTCTGGCAGGATCGCCAGCGCGCCAGCGCCGATGTGAAGGCCCTGGCCCGCCAGCACATCGACGAGCTGAATCAGAAGATCCGCGAACTCGGCGAGCTGCGCGACACCCTGCAGGACCTGGTGGAACACTGCAACGGCGACCACCGCCCGGACTGCCCGATCCTCAAGGAGCTGGCGTCTGGCTGCTGCGCGCAACCTGCTCGCGTCTGAGCAACAGGATCTTCATCGACAGCACCGTGACGAGGGGAATGCCGTGGAACAGCAACACCACGGCACCCGGTGCCCACCCGTTGTAGAACGGTGCGGCGATCAGCATGCCGACGCCGAACCCGGTCATCTGCAACAGCGTCAGGAAGCTGAAGATCGGCAGGCGAAGGGGCTCAGGCTCCCGTTGCAACCGTGACATCAGCCCCACTTCCGAGAACCCGTCGCCCAGCCCGGCCGGCAACGAAAACAGCAAAAGACCGACGACGCTGTGCTGCTGAAACATCAGGATGAAACCGCAGGACATCAGCAGCACGCCACCGAAATAGCGGCGCTCCAGATGAATGTTTTCCGAGCCGTTCAAGCGACTGGCAATCCGCGCGCCCAGCAATTTGCCGCAGGCCCACACCGCGAGCATCAGGCCCAGCGTGGTGCTCGCCGAGTCCGGCGTGAGCAGTCTGGAAATGATCGGAAATCCGACGTTGTGTGCAGCGCTGCCCAAAGTGTCGGCCATCGTCACTGCCAGCATCGCCGCAACCACCGGAGCGCTGCGCAATCCCTGCAACAGCGCCGACCACTCACCCTGTCTAGCGCTTGATTCGGCCACCGGCTCGGGTGCGCTGAACCGCAGCGGCGCAATCAACGCTGCAGCCAGCAGATAGGTCAGCGCGTTCAGAGCGAACACCGTTTCAAAACCAAACCCCGCGACCAGCAGCCCGGACACCAGACTGCCGCCGACCATCGCCATGGAAGAGGCGGACGTGATCCAGGCATTGGTCTTGAGTAACTGCGCCGGCTCGATCAATCGCGGTAACTGACTGTTGAGGCCGATGGCGAACATCGAATTGCCGAAGCCCAGGCCGAACGCAATCAGCGGCAGCAACAGCGCCTGCTGACTGACCGGCACGATCAGCAACAACCCGAGGACAGCAGCGCGCAGCAGATCGAAGGCAATCAACGGCAAACGACCGCTGCATCGGCGATAAAACGCGGTGCCGATCAGGCTGGCGAAAATCCCGCCGCCCACCCGACTGGCCAGGAAGATCCCGACGCTCATGGCGCTGTTGCTCAGCAGGTAAACATAAGTGGCCAGCGCCACCATGTTCAGGAAAGCGCCGAAATCGGAAATCAGCCGGGCCGTGATGATCAGCCGGGCATTGCGGGAGGTGGTGGTCACAATCAATCCTTGAATGTGTAAAACCCGGCCGAAGCCGGGTTTTGTTTTTCAGATGCTTACTGCATCCACGGTGGCGGAGGCGGTTCGTCGGACTTGCCCTTGGGCTCGTCGTCCGCCGCGCGGATGGCTTGCTTGCGCTCCTCGTCCAGACGCGCCGCTTCGATCTCGCGCAGCACCCCGCCGACATCGGCCAGGTCCTCGGGATCGTCGAACTCGCCGGTCAGCACGCTGGCCGGGTGCAACGTACCCGCTTCGTACAACGCCCACATTTCCTTGGCGTATCGGGTCTTCTTCAGCTCCGGGGCGAAGCGGCCGAAGTACGACGCCATGTTGCCGACGTCACGCTCCAGCATGCTGAACGCATGGTTGTTGCCAGCAGCGTCCACCGCTTGCGGCAGGTCGATGATGACCGGGCCGGTCGGTGTCAGCAGCACGTTGAACTCCGAGAGGTCACCGTGCACCAGACCGGTACACAACATCAGCACGATCTGCGAAATCAGGAACGCGTGGTATTCGCGGGCCTGATCCGGCTCCAGCACCACGTCGTTCAGACGCGGCGCGGCATCGCCGTATTCATCGGCCACCAGCTCCATCAGCAGCACGCCTTCGAGGAAGTCGTACGGCTTGGGTACCCGCACCCCGGCATTGGCCAGGCGGAACAGCGCCGCGACTTCGGCGTTCTGCCAGGCGTCTTCGGCTTCCTTGCGCCCGAACTTGGAGCCCTTGGCCATCGCCCGGGCCTGTCGGCTGTTGCGAACCTTGCGGCCTTCCTGATACTCGGCCGCCTGGCGGAAACTGCGTTTGTTCGCCTCCTTGTAGACCTTTGCGCAACGTAACTGATTGCCGCAGCGCACCACATAAACAGCTGCTTCTTTGCCACTCATCAGTGGACGCAGCACTTCGTCGACCAGACCGTCCTCGATCAGGGGTTCAATGCGTTTTGGAGTCTTCATCAGCTTTTATTGTGGGTCCTTTATTGCCAAACACGCGAATGTCACTCGTTATACGGCAATCCCCGCATCACGGGGAAGGGTTGCCGACCTGTGAACCTGTGGATGCACACACTGTGCCGGATCAAATACGTCAATCCACCGCTCTTGTATCGACCGCTGCGAATCATAGCCGAGCCTGTCGAACTTGTTGGCGCAAGGACTTGAGGGCATTTGCGACAGAATCTGACATCCAGCTTCGTTCCTTTCGTAAGAATTTTCTCTTACAGCCTCAATTTCCCTCTTCGGCAGCCGAAGTCCTCAGAGACAGAGGAATTTGTCCGACAATCGTTCCAAAAAAACTTCGATGTCGCACTCAAGGAGTGGAGTGGAAAACAACGTTTTTCGGCTGCCAATAAACCGCGAGTCATCTGCACTGCGTGGGCCTACAAGAAAATCTGGAGCGCGGATGAACATCAAACAGAAGTTGACCTGGGCGTTTGCAATCATCGCCTGTTTGCCCGTGGTGCTGGTCGCCACCCTGGTGGTACTGAACCTGCGCAGCGATGCCCGGGAAGGCTTTGTCGACAGCAGCGGACGCGAGATCCGACAGGTCAGCAACGCCATGCAGCTGTTTTTTGACGGTATCAGCCAGAACGTTGATTACCTGGCGACCCAACCGCTGATCAAGAACACCGACGACAGCCTCAAGACCTACATGAGCGCCAACGCCGAAAGCGTCCCGCAGGGCGAGATGGACAAAAAGGTCTTCTCCTTCCTGCAGGATCTGGGCAACAGCCACCCGGCCTACGCCTACGCGATTGTCGGCACGGCTGCCGGCGGTTACGTCTCCTGGCCCGATGATCCCAAACTGAGCAACTACGATCCGCGCCAGCGCCCCTGGTACAAGGCCGCGCAGGCCAAACCCGGCAAACCGTTCCGCACCGCCGCCTATTACTGGGCGCAGGACGATGCGACCTACGTCAGCACCGTGCGCACCATCGACAACAAACTCGGCAGCAACGGTGGCGTGGTCAGTATCGACGTCACGCTCAAGCAGCTCACCGAGATCGTCAAACAGATCAAACTCGGCGAAACCGGTTACCTGATGCTGCTGGAAAACAGCGGCACCGTATTGGTCGATCCGAAGCAGCCCGAACATAACTTCAAACCCCTCGACAGTCTCGGCGAGGGCTACGCGCAACTGGCCAAGGCCGGCAAGGGCCTGGTGGAAGTCGAGCTCAACGGCGAGCGCTACATGGCCAACGTCTGGCCGTCGGAGCAACTGGGCTGGACCTTCATCGGCCTGATCAAACAGAACGACGTAATGAGCTCGGCCACCAGACTCACCTGGCTGATCGCAATCATTGCCGCCGTGCTGGCGGTCATCTTCGCGGTGGTCGGTGCCAGTTTCGCCAGCCTCATCGTGCGACCGATCCGCAGCGTGGCCAGCGGTCTGGAAGGCATCGCCCAAGGCGAAGGCGACCTGACCAAGAACCTCGACATCCGTGGCAGCGACGAAACCGCGCAACTGGCCAACTGGTTCAATCAGTTCCTGACTGCGATCCGCAGCCTGATCCAGCACATCGGCGGCGCCGCCGGGAAAATCCTCGCCACTTCGCAGAGTTCGACCCGGGTCTCCGGCGACATGGCCGAAGCCGCCGGACGCCAGCGCGAAGCCGTGGACATGGTCTCGACCGCATTCCACGAAATGGTCGCCACCGCCAACGAAGTCGCCCGTTCGTGCAGCCAGGCCGCGGAGTCGGCCGACAGCGGCCAGCGCCAGGCCCGCGAGGGTCAGCAGCAGATCGATGCGGCGGTGCACAGCGTCGATCAACTGAGCCAGGAGCTGGAACAGTCGGCGCAGTCGATGCAGCAACTGGAGCGTGACAGCAACGACATCCAGTCGATCCTCGGCACCATCCGCTCCATCGCCGAACAGACCAACCTGCTGGCGCTCAACGCCGCTATCGAAGCGGCGCGCGCCGGTGAGCAAGGACGTGGTTTTGCGGTGGTGGCCGATGAGGTTCGTGCACTGGCCAAACGCACGGCGGATTCGACGGCGGAAATCGACGGTTTGCTGGGCAACCTCGCCAAGCGCACCAGCGCCGTGACCCAGCAGATGCGCGCCAGCCTCGATGTGTCGCAGCAATCGGTGGCGCGGATCGGTGAGGCGCGGGAAAGCTTTGGTCAGATCCGCGAATCGGTGGATGTGATTCGTGACATGAACACTCAGATCGCGACGGCGGCGGAAGAGCAGCATCAGGTGGCCGAGGACATCAATCGGCATATCAGCCAGATTCATGGTGATGCGCAGCTGGTGGCCGAACTGGCCAATTCGGCGCGGCTGGATTCGCAAAGTCTGGCGGGGTTGTCGAATGAGCTGGATGGGTTGGTGCGCAGGTTCCGTACCTGAGTAACCTTTGGAATTCCCTCTCCCTTTGGGAGAGGGAATTCCTGTTCTTTCAGCGCTCGATGATGGCCGTCACACCTTGTCCGCCAGCCGCACAAATCGAAATCAACCCACGCCCCCGCCCCGCCGCATCCAGCAACTTCGCCATGTTGGCCACGATTCGCCCGCCCGTCGCGGCAAACGGATGCCCTGCCGCCAGCGAGCTGCCCTTGACGTTCAAACGACTGCGATCAATCGAGCCCAACGGCGCATCCAGCCCGAGCCGGGCCTTGCAGTACTCCGGATCCTCCCAGGCCTTGAGCGTGCACAACACCTGCGCAGCAAAGGCCTCGTGGATTTCGTAGTAGTCGAAATCCTGCAAGGTCAGACCATTGCGCGCCAGCAAGCGTGGCACGGCGTACACCGGGGCCATCAACAATCCTTCGGCGCCGTTGACGAAATCCACTGCCGCCGCTTCGCCGTCCCGCAGATAAGCGAGGATCGGCAGGCCACGTTCTTTCGCCCAGTCTTCACTGCCCAGCAACACCACCGATGCGCCATCGGTCAGTGGCGTGGAGTTGCCGGCGGTCAGCGTGCCCTTGGCGCTTTTCTCGAAGGCCGGCTTCAGGGTCGCGAGTTTTTCCAGGGTCAGGTCCGGGCGCAGGTTGTTGTCGCGGGTCAGGCCGAGGAACGGCGTCATCAGGTCGTTGTGCCAGCCTTCGCTGTAGGACGCGGCGAGTTTGTGGTGGCTTTCGAGTGCCAGTTGATCCTGCTCTTCGCGAGGAATGTTCCAGGTCTGCGCCATCAGCTCGCAGTGTTGGCCCATCGACAGGCCTGTACGCGGTTCACCGTTGCGCGGGAATTCGGGGATCAAGTGTTTCGGGCGCAATTGCAGGAAGGTCTTGAGCTTGTCGCCGGTGGTCTTGGCGCGGTTGGCTTGCAGGAGGATCTTGCGCAGGCCTTCGCTGACGCTGATCGGCGCGTCTGACGTGGTGTCGACGCCGCCGGCAATGCCGCAATCGATCTGCCCGAGAGCGATCTTGTTCGCCACCAGCAGCGCAGCTTCCAGGCCAGTGCCGCAGGCCTGCTGGATGTCATAGGCCGGAGTCGCCGGTGACAGGCGCGAGCCGAGCACGCATTCGCGGGTCAGATTCATATCCCGTGACAATTTCAGCACCGCCCCCGCGACCACTTCACCCATGCGCTGGCCGTGCAGGTTGTAGCGCTCGATCAGGCCTTCCAGGGCGGCGGTGAGCATCACCTGATTGCTCGCGGTGGCGTACGGGCCGTTGGAACGGGCGAACGGAATGCGGTTGCCACCAATGATCGCGACGCGGCGCAGCTGACTCATGAAAAACTCCTTGTGAAATATCCAGTCTGAAAATCGGGCACTGAAAATCCCGCCGGGCCCCAAAAACACCGGGGGCAAACTACTCTGCTGTTCTAGCGTAGGCCTAAATGTGTGGATCGAACGATTGATTGCCCTTCGCAGTCCACACTTTGAACCCCATCTTCTGGAGAGCGTTCCATGTCTGACCGCTATATCGACTTCGCCAACTCGTCCATCGGCCATCGACTGGTCGGGGCCCTGGGCCTGCCGTCGCCGGTGCGGCTGGAACGCTGGCAGGCGGGGCGCCTGCGGCCGGTGGAGGGCGCGCTGCTGATCGGCGGCGGGCCGCTGGCCGAACGGGTCAGCGCCTTCGCCAATCGGCTGACCGATGCCATTTACCGCTACGGCGACCAGCCTGCGTCTGCCACCCAATGGATTCCCGGCCATGGTCCGAAACTCAAGGCCGTGGTGTTCGACGCCAGCGATCTGCAGCACACCGACCAGCTCAAGCAGCTGCGCGAGTTCTTCCAGCCGCTGATGAAGAACCTCGACAACAGCGCGCACCTGGTGATCCTCGGCCGCGCCCCGGAAACCTTGCGCGATCCGTTTGCCGCCAGCGCACAGCGAGCGCTTGAAGGTTTTTCCCGCTCGCTGGCCAAGGAACTGCGCAGCGGCGGCACGCTGCAATTGATTTACGTAGGCGAAGGCGCCGAGGATCAGCTCGAAGGGCCGCTGCGGTTTTTCCTCTCGCCGAAAAGCGCGTTCGTCTCCGGGCAAGTTATTCGCCTGAATCCTTGCGCCACGCCGGTAACCGACTGGACGCGCCCGCTGGCCGGGCGCAAGGCGCTGGTCACTGGAGCGGCTCGCGGCATCGGCGCCTCCATCGCCGAAACCCTGGCCCGTGACGGCGCCGAGGTGATCCTGCTCGACGTACCGCCAGCGAAAACCGATCTCGAAGCCCTGGCCGCACGCCTCGGCGGCCGCGCCATCACCCTCGACATCTGCGCCGAAGACGCCGCCGCGCAACTGATCGAACAGTTGCCGGACGGGCTCGACGTTCTGGTGCACAACGCCGGCATCACCCGCGACAAGACCCTGGCCAACATGACGCCCGAGTTCTGGGACGCGGTGCTGGCGGTCAACCTCAACGCGCCGCAGGTACTGACCAAGGCCCTGCTCGACAGCGGCACCCTGCACGATAACGCGCGGGTGATTCTGCTCGCCTCGATCAGCGGCATCGCCGGCAATCGCGGGCAGACCAATTACGCCGCAAGCAAGGCCGGGCTGATCGGCCTGGCCCAGGCCTGGGCACCGACGCTGCTGGAACGCGGCATCAGCATCAACGCCGTGGCGCCGGGCTTCATCGAAACCCAGATGACCGCGCACATTCCCTTTGGCCTGCGCGAAGCCGGACGACGCATGAGTTCGCTGGGCCAGGGTGGCCTGCCGCAGGACGTCGCCGAAGCGGTAGCGTGGCTGGCGCAACCGGGCACCGGCGCGTTCACCGGGCAGGCGCTGCGGGTCTGTGGACAAAGTGTTCTGGGGGCTTAGGCATGAGCATCGAATGGCACACGCTGCACCGGGAGCCGAGTCTGCCGGGGTTGTATGTCCGGGCGGCGACCCGGCGAAAAATCACCGGCACTACGTTGCCCGACAGCGGTTTGCGCTGCTGGGTCGACGTCGACGGCAAACGCCTTGCGGCCTATCGCAAGGTCTGCGGTTTTGCCGATGACGGTCTGCTGCCGCCGACGTATCCACACGTCCTGGCGTTTGCGTTGCAGATGCAATTGCTCACGGACAAGGACTTTCCCTTCCCCCTGCTGGGGCTGATTCACCTGAGCAACCGCATTCGCGTGCTGCGGCCGATGGGCGGGATCAGTCGTGCACAGGTCAGCGTTCGGGTGCACAACCTGCAACCCCATCCGAAAGGCGCGACGTTCGACCTGCTGACCACCCTCGACGATCAGCTCGGCCCGCTGTGGGAGGCCGAAAGCCGGATGCTCTGTCGCGGCGTGAAACTAGAGGGCGAGGCGCTCGAACAGGCGTGGGAGCCGACACTGCCATTGATGCAGGTGGCGCAGTGGAAAGCCCCGGCAGACATCGGCCGGCAGTACGCCAAAGTCTCCGGCGACTACAACCCGATCCACCTGAGCGCGGCCAGTGCAAAGCTGTTCGGTTTCCCCACCGCCATTGCCCACGGCCTGTGGAACAAGGCACGTACGCTGGCAGCCCTGGCGGATCACCTGCCCCGGGCCAATCTGGAAGTCACCGTGCATTTTCGCAAGCCTGTGCGCCTGCCGAGCGAAGTATCGCTGTTCGCCAGTGCGGCGGGCTCCAGCGGTGAATTGCGTCTGATCGGTGCCGGAGAACTCGAGCACATGGTCGGCAACTGGCAACCGATTGCCTGAATCGATACGCCGCTTCAGCCGCTCTCCCGTCGCTGAGGGGGGCGGATCACAGCGGCGCAACATGATTAATTGTGTGTATATAACTTAAGTTTTTACGTCCGCCACCCGCCCGCACACCAAACACCAAGCCTTGATTCTCAAGGCTTTTTTTTGCGCGTTTATATCCTCGGCATTAGTCGTTAAGCAGCAGGTTCACCGATCTATATAAAGGCGTTAATACCAACTCGAGAATGGCGTGGATCCAGCCTTGCGATTGATATGGGCACAACGGGCGAAGGCATTGCCGACAACAGAATCGGCGAGCCATCGAAGACAACGAACGTTGTGACAGGTGCAAGGAATTACCATCATGAAAACTCAAGTGTGGTGCAAATCGGCAACAGCGCTGGCATTGATCCTCTCCCTCGGACTGGCCGGTTGCAGCAGCGGCGGTGGCGGTCATCACAGCAGCTCCAGCAGCTCGACTCCGGACAGCTCCACCGCCGGCACTGGCGGAACAAGCGGCAGCGGCGGTACGACGGGGACCGGCGGCACTGCCGGAACGGGCGGAACAGGTGGCACCGGCACCACGGACCCGACCACTCCGACTAACCCGACCAATCCGACGGATCCGACCAACCCAACCAACCCGAACACACCGCAGGCACTGGTCACCTCGACGCTGGTGCAGGATGTCGGCAGCACCGTCGCCGGTGTCGGCAGTGGTGTCGGTCAGGTCGGTGACTCCCTCAGTGGTGTGCCCGTGGTCGGTGGTGTCGTGCAAAGCGCCGCCAAAACCGCCGGCAACGTGGTCACAACATTGGGCGACGGCGTAGCCAACGGCCTCGGTAAACTCGGCACCACCGACAACGGCCTGGGCGTCACCGCCTCGGCGGTCGGTGGCGTGGTGCAGGATGTCGGCAACGGCGTATCGGACCTGAGCAGCAAACTGACCACCGCCACCGGCAGCGTTCCCGTGGTCGGCGGTGTGGTTACCAAAGTTGCGCCATTGCTCAACGGGGTGGGTGAAAAAGTCACCATGCTCGGCGATACCCTGAGCACGGCCACCACCACCGGCCCACTCGGTTCGGTGACCAAAGACGTCGGCAACGGTCTCGTACCGGTGATCGCCATGGTCGAAAGCACCACCGACAAACTGGGCAATACCACTGGCCTGGGTGCGCCATTGAACGGCGTGTTGCAAAAAGTCGGCAGCACCGTCGACGGCGTGGGCGACAACGTCACCGCAGCCGGTAACGGCAACGCCCTGACCAACACCGTCGGCGGCGCCCTGAGCAACGTCGGCACTGCCGTCGGCAAGGCCGGCGGGCTGGTGGACAACGGCACCGGATCGGGCACCGGCGTGGGTGGCGGGCTCGGTGGCGGACTCGGCAACAATGGCCTGCTGCAAACCGTCGGCGGCGCAGTGGTCAACGTCGGCGCCGGGCTGGGTGCAGGCAACGGCACACTCGGCGCACCGGGCAACGTGCTGGTCTCGGCCGGCAATACCGTGGCTTCGCTCAACACTGTCCTCGGCGGCTCGGGCTCGCCGATCACCAGCCCTACTACGCCTCTGGCCAGTCTGGGCAGCGGCGTCGGTGGCGGGCTCGCACCTGTCACCAGCGCGGTCACCAACCTGACCCAGAACGTCGGCAGCACCACCGGGCTCGGTGCTCCGGTGGCCGGCATCACCAGCCAGGTGGGCGGTGCGGTGGGTAATCTCGGTGGCGCCATCGCCGCCACCAACAACCCGGTCACCACCGCCGTCGGTGGCCTGGTCAGCAACGTGGGCGGTACCGTGGCGGCGGTCGGCGGGCTGGTCAACGGTGGCGCATCCACCGGGGGTACCGGCACTGGCGTCGGTGGCGGTCTGGGCGGTGTGCTCGGTGGCCTGAGCGGCGCGCTGGGCGGCAACAAACGCTGAATTGCACCTGGCCGATTCGACGGCCGAACCTACAGCGCCTACGCTTGGTTGAGGGCGGAAGATTCCCGTGAGTCTTCCGCTTTTTTTCTTAGGAAAACCCTGCCCGGTGCTGCGGTTTGAACATGGAGTGTCCTATGCGCGTTATGGCATCCCTGCTGTTGCTCAGTCTCAGTTCCACCGCCCTCGCCGACACCCTGCCCAGCTTTCTCAACAGTAACGAAACCATCCGCAACCTGCCGGTGCCGAACCTGCCTGCCGACGCCTACCGTCCGAGCGCAGCTCCGCTGCAAGTCCCGGAGCCCGGTGCCGCAGCGGCCGAGCCGTTGATGATGGGCACGAAGATCAACCTGAAAACCGTGCAGATCGAAGGCGGCACGATCTACCCGCTGAACGAGCTGGCAGAGATCTACAAGCCTCTGATCGGCCATGAGTCCAGCCTCGCCGATCTGATTGAAGCCACCCGCAATATCACCCGACGCTACCAGAACGACGGTTATCTGCTGTCCTACGCCTTCCTGCCGAAACAGAATTTCGATAACGGTGTGGCGCGCGTGGTGCTGGTGGAAGGCTATGTGCGGGATGTGCAGGTGCAGGGCGACGTGGGCCGGGTCAAGGGACTGCTCGACAGACTGGCGGCGAAAATCCAGGCTGAACGTCCTCTGACCCGCAAGACCTTCGAACGCTACACCACACTGATGACCCGCATTCCCGGCGTCACGATCCAGGCCCAGGTGCCACCGCCGGGGACCACCGACGGCGCGACCACGCTGGTCGCCCAGGCCAGCCGCAAACCTTTCACCAGTTCCCTGAGCACCACCGAAGACAACCGCAAGGGCACCCAGGCCCTGCTCGGTGTGAGCAGCAACTCACAGACGTCGATGGGCGAACAGCTGACGCTCAGCGGGCTGTTTCCACCGGGAAAGGATCACGAGCATTACTACCGTCTGGACTACAGCCAGTTTCTCGACGCCGAAGGCACGCAACTGAACCTGTCCGCCTCGCGCTACCGTGCCGACCCCGGCACCAACGTCGCGCTGGACAATGGCCTGGAACTCAAGCCCCACCGCGAGAACGACCGCTACTCGGTCGGCTTCAGCCTGCCGCTGATTGCCGCCTCGAACGAACTGCTGACCGCCGGAGCGCGCCTGTACGCGGTCAACGACAAGACCCGCTATAACGTGATCGGCTACCCCTTGAGTGTCGAAGAACGCACCGACATCCGCGCCCTCGCCTTCGAAAGTGACTGGCGCAAGGCCGACGCCCGCCAGTTGCGGATTCTCAGCGGCGGCGTCTATCAAGGGCTGGACAGCATGGGGGCGCGCACCAACAACAGCGCCATCGATCTCAACTTCCTGCGCCTGCGCCTTTCCGGGGTGCAGAGCGACAAGTTCTTCGATAACTGGCAAGGCGTGCTGTCCGGCGCGCTGTACTGGACCGACGACACCCTGCCCGACAGCGAACGCGCGGTGTTCGGCGGGCAGAATTTCGGCCGTGGCTACCCGGACGATCAGGCGTCCGGTGACAAGGGCTGGGGCGTGGCTTACGAGGTCAACTACAGCTTCAACCGCGACGGCAACTGGGTGCGCATCCTGCAACCCTATGTCGTGCTCGACCGCTCCCGCAGCTGGTTCAACCAGTTGCCGGTGCAGGCCAACAGCCTGTCATCGGCAGCCGTGGGCCTCAGATTTGGCGATGCCAAGTACTACAACATCGCCCTGGAAGCGGCCAAACCCATGTCGGATGAAGCGCTGGATACCTACAACCGCCGGCCGCGCTACAGCATCAGTTTCAGCTATCAGCTGTAGCCCGGCCGGCGGTGCGGTCAGAAGGCGTAACGCACTTTTGCGGTGAAACCGTCAGCGTTGAAACCGCTGGCGGTCACGTAGTTGTAAGACCCGCCGACACTCCACGGGCCCATGCGATAGTTGGCACCCAGACCCAACTCATAGCTGTCGCGAACCGGTGTCGTGCCCCGGCTGGTGAACGAATCACCGCCCAGCACGAACGAGGAAGTGGTCGCGGTCTGGTCACCAATGACGTCATGCCAGGCCATCAGTTTCGCTTCCGGTTCAAGACTGCCCGAGCCCATGGCAAACGCTGCGGCCAGGCGCGCGCCGGCACCGACTTCACCCACTTCGTAACGCTGGCTGCCGACATTCAGCGAGGCCGAACTGCCCTTCTCGCGATAGCTGTCCATGCTCACGTTGGCGTAACGCGCGCCAACCTGGGGTTCGAGCACCACGTCCGGCATCAGGCGCACGGTGTAACCGGCCAACGCGCTGACACCAAACACGTTGCTGTCGTAATCACCCTTGGCCCGGGTGCCGGCGATGTAGCGCTTTGATTCGTTGTCGCTCCAGCCGTACATCAGCGACGTATCGGCGAACCAGTTGTCGTGGGTCCAGTTGCCGTACAGGGTCAGGGCATGCCCGGTGACCTTGGTCTTGTTGCCGCGATCTGATTTCACGTCGGTGTCGAGATAGCTGTACGCCAGACCGACCGCCATATCGGCATTCAACTGACCATCGGCGCCGACGGCGATACCGTGGCTGTCGGCGTCATAACCGCTGACACCGCGACGCTGATCCTGGCTGGCGTCGCTGTTCAAGGCTTGCAACCAGACGCCTTTTTCCATCGAAGCTGCCGTATCACGGGCGCGACTGGAGCGCTCGTTGATCACTCCGGAAACCAGCGTCTGGCTGTTGGTGGCGGCATGAATCACCCCACGGCTGACATCGGGACTGAGGGTTTCGGACAGCCGCGCCAGTTGCGCGTCGGTACTGGCGTTGGCGAATGCCTGGAACACCGGATCCTGTTCGTCGAGTCGGGACAGCAGACCCGACACCCGGCCCACCGCCGTTGCCGCGTTGCGACTGCCGCCTGCCACGAGGGTGTTTTGCGCCAGAACCTCTTCGGACTTGTTCGTCACCACCGACGTGATGTCGTTGCCCACGACGCCGAAACTTTTCACGTCCAGCAACGCGGAGGTGGAGGTCACAGTCAGGTTGTTGCCGCCGATCAGATTGCCCGAGCTGATCAGGGTGTATTTCGTACCGCCCGGGGTCACGCGGAAATCACTGGAGCGCGCCAGCAGACGCAATGTCGCGCCCGGTGCGATATCGGTGGTGCCGGTGACTTTCAGCACCGGCAACGCCGGATTGGTGTCGTTGCCCAGGTACATCTCCAGCACCGAGTTGGGTTCTTCCATGTCGAAGTCGCCGATGATCGTGGTGTGCGGCTTCATCAGGGTCAGCGTGCCTTCCTCGATGGTGACGTAGCCGGACTTGATGGTCGAGCCGTCGAAGGTTGCATCACCGTCGATGCTGACACCCGCCAGTCCCAGCAAGTCACCTTTGACTGCACCGCCATAGAACTTGAAGTACGTGACTCCGTCGTCGACCTGAATCGCCGCGCGGCCCCCTTCAATCAACCCGTTCCCCTGATAGATCGTGAATGGAACGCCGACAGCCTGACCGCTGATGTGAACACCCGTGGACTCACCGACGATCGTGCCGTAGTTCACCAGATTGAAGCTGCCGGCAGGACCGCTGGAGATCGCCCCTTCGAACACCAGTGCTTCGGCATCGGAACCACTGGCGCGAATGGTGCCGGTGTTGCTGACGGAGCCACTCAGACTCACCCCGTCCAGCAGAATCCCCAAGGCATCAGTGCCACTGGCACTGATTGTGCCGCTGTTGCTCAGTCCGCCCATGGCGGTGTGCACCATCATCACGCCACTGGCACTCGCGCCGGAAACGTCGATACTGCCGGAGTTGACCAGGCTTTCACCCAGCGTACTGCCAATATCGGAAATACCGACGGAGCTCCCTGACCCCGGTAGCCCGTTGACGATGATCGAACCCTGGTTGATCAAGCTGTACTTGATTTTGCTCGGCACTGCCCCGGCAGTGGACAGCGAGATGCCCATGCCATGATTGGCCCCGTCTATGCGGATAGTGCCGTTATTGCGCAACTGGTCGGCTGCCAGTCCCGTGAACTGTGCACCATAGGTCAAGGTCGACGGCGAACCGGGGGCGATGGTCCCGTTGCCGTTCAAATCGACCAGCCCGTAGTTCTGCAGGTTGCTGTTCAACGGCCCGCCACTCAGGTCGTAGTTCAGACTGGCGCCGGCGGCGGTAACAACGGAGGTGTGCAGCGTGGCTGCAGCGATAGACAGCGCCAGGAGCGAGTGGCGCAAGCGAACGATGTTCAAACGGGATTCCCTTCCAAAACATGAAAAACAGTTTCAGCAGGGTTCAAACATTCATTCAGGCATCCCTACCGAACCCACCAGGTAGTCTGGACTGGGCGCGGCGAATGTACACGAGCCATCATTTCGACACCATCAAAATGTCAAATGAACGGCGTCACAAGTCTGGCACCGGAACGAACAAGGCCAGTGTTCAGGAAACGTTGGCCTTGGGCTTGGGGAAAAGATTGTCCAGGGTTTCCAGCAGCCGCACGTGATAGATCGGCTTGCGGAACAGGTCAAGCACCTGCAGGCGCAGCATGTCACTGACGTCCTCCATGTCCGCATGCCCCGAGGTCACGATCACCGGCAGGTGCTGGCGCGAGGTGTGTTCGCGCAATCGCTTGATCAGCGACATGCCGCTTTCCTCCGGCATGCGCAGATCGGTGATCACCAGGGCGATGTCGGGATGGCGGGTCAGATGGTGCAGGGCGAGCTTCACCGAGGTCGCGGTATGACAGACGAAGCCCTCGCCCTCCAGCAACTCCGCCAACTCCAGCAATGCGTCCTCTTCATCGTCAACCAGAAGCAACTGTTGGCGGGGCAGTGAAGAAGCAGTCATTGGTCAATCCCTGAGAAACTGAAGGTGGAACCGAGTGTAGTGCGAGATTTGCCACCCATCGAGTCAGGGTAACTGCGTCGGCGCAGTCTGTGCCGTACCGCCCAGCGCCACGAGGATGTTGTTGAAGATCGCCAGCACCTTGGCGCCTACCGGCGTCACAAACACCACAACCACAATGGCGACCATCGCCACCACAATTGCGTACTCGATGGCCGACGCGGCTTCGGTGCTTGCCAGGAACGACCGGGCACGCATCATCAGGTATTCGAAGAGCATGGACATTCTCCTTCATGCCCGGGATTTTCCGGGCACCGGAAAGCCAATGATCGGGGCAATGCCTGAACGCTCCTGTTCAGCAGCAGACAGGCATCGACAGAGGGAGAGAGCGTTCGGTCAAGGAATGCCGGGCTTGGTCGGGGCAGTGCCACCGAGCGAGGTCAGGATCGCGCTGAAAATATTGAAGACCTTGGTGCCCATCGGTGTCACGAACACCACGACCACCACCGCCACCATCGCTACCACGATCGCGTACTCGATAGCCGAAGCCCCTTCCTCACTCTTGAAAAACAAACGGGCTCTGGCCAGCAGATAATCGAGAATCATACGTCCACTCCTTTGCGCCCATGGCGCCGATGTCGCGACAGCGGCAAAGCTTCCACCGTGCTATCTGAGCATTGTCAACAAAGCCCCCGTCAACAACTGTAAGAACGGATTAATCACAAAGGATTAACCGCTTCGTCGATCCCCGGATTTCGACTGCTAATTGGCCAACACCCATACTTTCGTAGGTTATTTGCCGGCCAGTAATGGCGTTTTGGCTTGTTTCAGCTAGCGTGGAAATAGCGAAATAGTTGGATGTTCATAGCTGCCTGATTGCGATGTTCCCTTGGTTGGAAGTGCGGGCTGGTAGTGCAGCAGGAAAGGGAGAGCCGTCATGAACAGTCGTGTCACCATGGGTCTTGCCGCCGTGCTTCTGCTGGGGGCCATCGTCGTCGGCTACTGGGGCCTGGTGCTCAGCCGGCAACCGGCACCGGTTGCCGAGGCACCGGCACCTGCGGTGGTCACCGTGGAAAAGACCGTCGCCACCGCCGAAGACCAGACCCGCCAGCCTGTGGTGGTGCTGGTGCATGACGTTCCGCCGTTCACTCCGCTCACCGCCGCCGACCTGGCCATCGAGAGACTGCGCAGCGCCCCCGCCGGCAGCCTGAGTGCAATCGATCAGGCCGTGGGCCGCATACCGTGGCGTCACCTGAGTGCCGGCACCTGGCTCAACGCTGAAAGCTTCGAGGCCGGCGGTGCACTGGCGCGCATGATCCACAGCGACGAGCGCGCACTGGCGGTGTCGGTCGATGAAGTCATCGGTGCCGCCGGGCAACTGATTCCCGGCGATTACGTCGATGTGTTGCTCTACCTGCGCCAAGACGCCAGCAACCCACAGCAGTCGGCGCAGATTGTAGTACCGGCGATGCGCGTACTCGGCGTCGGCGAACAGTACGGCCTGACCAACGACGGTCAGCCGGCCACACCCGCGCTGAGCGCCGACGACAAACTCAAACAGGATCAGCGCCGACTCACCGCACGCACCGTGGTGCTGGCGGTACCGGAACAACTGCTGAGCCGGATGATGCTCGCCACTCAGGTCGGCACCTTGCGCCTGGCCGTGCGCAGCAGTGAGGAACAGCGCCTGGCCAAATACTGGGCCGGCGAAAACCAGGCACCGGACAAACTGGTGGCCGCCAACAGCCAACTCTTCCAGTTCACCCAGCTTGCGCTGGGCACTGCGCCGAAAGTCCCGTCCAGCGGCGAGCACAGCGGTGCAACGCGTCCGGCGGTGGAAGTGATTCGCGGCAATCAGATCACCCAACAGAACCCATGACAGAGCAAGGATCCAAGTGCATGCAGAGTCGTTTCTGGCCGACCTTCAATCCCCTGCTCCGGGCCTTGCTGTTGACGGGACTGTCGATCAACGCCGCCCAGGCGGCCACCGGCAACTGTTCGGCCCTGAGCCGACTGCCGCCGGTAATCGAAGTCAATGAAGGCTGGCAAAAGGATCTGCAATCGCCGGTGGCAATCACCCGCCTGGCCATTGGCGATCCGAAAATCGCCGACGTGCACGCCACCGGCAACTCGTCGTTCCTGCTCACGGGCGTAGCCCCCGGCGCCACCAGCCTGATGGTCTGGACCGGCTGCTCCAGCGAGCCGCGCCAGAGCATGGTATTCGTCCAGGGCGCTGCCACGAACGCCCTCACCGGCGCCGGCCCGTTGCCTTCAGATGACGCGCAACTGCCTTCGCAGGTACAGACCGATATTCGCTTCGTTGAAGTCAGCCGCACCAAGCTCAAGCAGGCCTCGGCCAAACTGATCGGCACCCGCGGCAACTTCCTGTTCGGCTCCCCCGGGACACTGCCGCCCATCGATGGCGTGCCGCAGCCGCGACTGCCGGTGGACAACTCGCTGTTCAACTTCTCGTGGATCGGCGGCAACACCATGGCGATCATCAACGCCCTGGAGGGCAGCGGCTTCGCCTACACCCTGGCGCGGCCAAGCCTGGTGGCGCTGAACGGGCAGAGCGCAAGTTTCCTTGCCGGTGGCCAGATCCCGATTCCGGTCCCCAGCTCCGGCAGCGACAGCGTGTCCATCGAATACAAGGAGTTCGGCATCCGCCTGACCCTGACGCCCACGATCATCAGCCACGACCGCATCGCCCTGAAGGTCGCACCGGAAGTCAGCGAACTGGACTTCAGCAATGCGGTGCAGATCGCCGGCACCACGGTGCCGGCCCTGACCATCCGCCGCACCGACACCAGCATTTCCCTCGCCGATGGCGAGAGCTTTGTCATCAGCGGCCTGATCAGCACCACCAACAGTTCCCAGGTCGACAAGTTTCCGGGGCTCGGCGATATCCCGGTGCTCGGGGCGTTTTTCAAAAGCTCGCAGATCAAACGCGAAGAGCGTGAACTGTTGATGATCGTCACCCCGCATCTGGTGCGTCCACTGTCGGCGGAAGCGCAACTGCCGTCGCTGCCGGGAGAAAAACTGCGCAACTACGACCCGAACTTCTATCGCATGTTCTTCATGGAGAACGGCAACTTCGACAAGCGCAGCGGGTTGTCCCAATGAGCCAGAGCCTGAGCCAGACCTTTCTCGCCATCACCCGCAACAGCACCGATCTGGAATGGCTGCAAAGCGCGCTCGCGCCGCTGGGGCAAGTGGTCAGCGCCGGTACGGGCAGCCTCGATGAATTGCTCGCACTGGTAGATGTCACCTTCGCCAGCCTGGTGTTCGTCGGCCTCGACCGTGAACACGTGGTGGCCCAGAGCGCGCTGATCGAAGGCGCGCTGGAAGCCAAGCCGATGCTGGCAATCGTCGCCCTCGGCGACGGCATGGACAATCAGTTGGTACTCAACGCCATGCGCGCCGGGGCACGGGATTTTGTCGCCTACGGCTCGCGCTCCAGCGAAGTCGCGGGGCTGGTACGCCGCTTGAGCAAACGCATGCCGCCGGTGACTCACAACACGCAACTGGGTGGTCTGACGGTTCTGTACGGTGTGCAGAGCAGTTCCGACGGCGCGCTGTTGTCCAACCATATGGCGCTGGTGGTGCAAAAGAGCGGACAACAGACGCTGCTGCTGGACCTCGGCCTGCCCCGTGGCGACAGTCTGGCGCTGCTGGGGCTGGAGAGCTCGTTCCACTTCGGCGATGCCTTGCGCCATTTGCGCAGGCTCGATGCCACGCTGATCGACAGCGCCTTCACCAGCGCCGAATCCGGGCTGCGGATTCTCGCGTACGCCGACAATGACGAACCACTGGAGAGCACCAGCGCCGCCGAGCTGTACATGCTGCTCAGCGCCTTGCGCCAGCACTTCCAGCACATTGTCGTGAACCTCACCGGCCAGCCTGACAGCGAAGCCTTGCGCACCTTTGTCAGCCATTGCGACAAGCTGATCTGGTACACCGACCAGAACGTGCTCAATTGCCGGCGCAACCTGGCAATGTTCAACCTGTGGCGGGAAAAAGGCATGAAGCTCGATCACGGACGGCTGTTGGTCGACCGCTATCTGAGCAACGTCGCGCCGGATGCGGACACCCTCGGCAAGACCTTCAATCTGGAAGTGATCGCCGTGCTGGCCCTGAGCCCGGAGTTGCGTCTGAATGCCAAGAATCAGGGCGTCAGCCTGTTCGAACTGGCCCCCCGGGAAAAACTCACCCAGAGCCTGCGCGCACTTGGCGAGCGTCTGGCCAAACGCTCCGAAGGCCTGGTCAAACCCAAAGTTACCTGGTTCGACCGGTTGCGAGGCAGCTCATGAGTCCGGAAAAACTCTTCGGTGCCCCGGCTCGCGGTCAGTCGGGCAACACCGACCACGAAGGCCTGAAACTGGTCCTGCATCGCTACATCATCGATGCCATCGAGGAATCCGGAAAAAACCTGCTGGAAGGTTCGCGGCAACTGCTGGCGCAGTTCGTCACCGACAAGGTCGCCGAATACATCGCCCGTCTGCACCTGGCGATTTCCCGTTACGAGATGGAGCGGCTGGCGGAAGAAATCGTCGATGAACTGACCGGTTTCGGTCCGCTGGAAGTGCTGCTGCGCGACAGCGCCGTGACCGAGATTCTGGTCAACGGCCCGCACCGGGTATTCATCGAACGCGACGGCGTGCTGCACCAGAGTGACCTGCGCTTCATCGATGCGCATCACGTCGAAAGGGTCATGCAGCGCATTCTCGCGCCGCTCGGGCGACGGCTGGACGAGTCGTCGCCGATGGTCGATGCGCGCCTGCCCGACGGCAGCCGGGTCAACGCGATCATCCCGCCGATCGCCCTCGACGGGCCGTGTCTGTCGATTCGAAAGTTCCGCAAGGACATGTTCAAGAGCAGCGACCTGATCGCCATGCAGACCATCGACCTGGCGATCTTCGATTGCTTCCAGGAGGCCGTGGGCAAACGCTGCAACATCCTGATCAGCGGCGGCACCGGCACCGGCAAGACCACCTTGCTGAACATTCTCAGTCAGTTGATCAACCCCCACGAACGGCTGGTGACCATCGAGGACGTCGCCGAACTGCAGCTCGGCCACCCGCACGTGGTGCGCCTGGAAACCCGGCCGCCGAATGCCGAGGGCCATGGCGAGGTCAAGGCCAGCGATCTGATCCGCAACGCCCTGCGGATGCGCCCGGACCGGATCATCCTCGGCGAGATCCGTGGCGTTGAAGTGCTCGACGTGCTCACGGCGATGAACACCGGCCACGACGGTTCGATGAGCACGGTCCACGCCAACAATGCCCAGGATGCGTTGCTGCGTCTGGAAACCCTGGTCGGCCTGACTGGTCGCACAGTGGCCGAGCGCACGTTGCGGCAAATGATCTGTGCCGCGCTCGACATGATCATCCAGTTGACCCGCATGCCCGACGGCCGCCGCTGCGTGAGCGAGGTGGTGGAAGTGGTCGGTGTGCGCGAAGACATCTACGTCACCAACACCTTGTTCCGCCTCGATCGACGCACCGGGTTCGGCTTCCTGCGCGAAGCGGTCAATCCGGCCGGCGACAAGTTGCGGCACGAGTCGAGCCTGGGCTGAGCGCATGGAGCTTTCGTCATGATGGGGCCGGTGATTCTCATCGTCATTTGCCTGATGCTGCTGGGGCTGTCGATTCGCCTGTTCCTGCATGGCGTGCGCAAGACCGCCAACGAACGGGTGCTCACGCGACTGGCTGCCGGGCAACCGCAGACAGCGCCCGGCAAAACTACTTGGACGGGACTCGAACGCATGTTCCTGCGGGCCGGCCTGGGCCGCCCCGGCGAGCGTCTGGGGTTGTGGCTGGCGTTATGGGCCATCGCGATGATGCTGGGTTACCTGACCGCCGAGTGGATCGGCCTGTTGATCATGATGCTGGCGCCGCCCCTGGTGTTGCGCCTGTACATCGCCTGGCGGTATCGCCGCCGGCTCAACCGCATGATCGAGCAACTGCCGCAGTTGCTGGACCACACGGTGCGCAGCCTCAAATCCGGGCGCACCCTGAACGATGCCGTGCTGGGTGGCATCGACTCCAGCGAGGATCCGCTGAAGACCGCAATGGGCCGGGTCCAGCGCAACGTGCAGTTGGGCGTGAACCTGCCAGATGCGGTGAGCGACTTCGCCGAGCTCTACGAACAGGACGAACTGCGCATGTTTGCCCTGGGGCTGAAGGTCAATCACCGCTACGGCGGCAATGCCAGCGAGCTGCTGGAAAACCTGATCAAGCTGATCCGCGAACGCGATCAGGGCGCCCGCCAGCTGCGCGCCCTCACCGGCGAAACCCGCCTGACCGCGTGGGTGCTGGGATCGCTTCCGGTGATCATCGTCAGCTACTTCATGCTGACCAATCCCGGGTACATGCTCGGCATGTGGAAAGACCCCGGTGGCCAGACCATGCTGATCATCGCGGTGGTATTGCAGGTCATCGGCAGCCTGGCGCTGTGGCGCATGTTGAGGAGTGTCTGAGATGGTGATCCTGGCCAGTCTCATGCTACTGCTCGGGGCGTTCTTGCTGGTCGGCAACCACTTGCTGACCGAACGTCGCCGGGTGCGTCAGGTCAACCAGCGCCTGCAGGGCCATCTGGTGCGCGAGAGCCGTTTGCGCAGCTTGTTGCGAGCGCTGGGCAACAGCCGGTTCGGCCAGCGTTCGGTGAGCATGGACAGCGAAACCCAGACCCTGCTCAACCGTCTCGGCTGGCGACGGGCCAGCGAACGCTCGCTGTTTGCCGCGTGCCAGATCGGCACGCCGTTGCTGGCACTGGGCATCGGTTTGTTTCTGCAGGAAGTGTTCTTTCCCCAGGCGCCCAAGGGCTGGCTGGTGCCGATGTTCGCCACCGGCACCGGTTACCTGCTGCCCAAGCGCCTGCTGGCGTATGCCGCCGCCCGCCGGCAAAAAATCATTTCGGTGGAGGTTTCGACGTTCATTCCTCTGCTGCGCATCCTGTTCGAGTCCGGCATGGCGGTCGAACAGGCATTGCGCGTGTTGAGCATCGAGGGGCAGAAGCTGCTGCCGGAACTGACCAGCGAATTGCGCCTGATCCTCGCCCGTGTCGACTCGGGGCTGGAGCTGGGCCAGGAGCTGAACAAAGCGGCGGTGATGCTGGCGGTGGATGAGTTCACCGACACCTGCGTGATCCTGCAACAACTGATTCAACAGGGCGGCGGCGCGATGAAATCGCTGCTGGCGCTCAAGCAACTGCTGGATGACCGACGCCTGACGCGCTTGCAGGAATACATCTCGAAGATGTCGGCGAAGATGTCGGTGGTCATGATGCTGTTCCTGTTTCCGGCCTTGCTGATCGTACTGGCGGGCCCCGGATTTACCGCAATCACCCGGGCGTTTGCGTCCTGACATGGAGAGCGTTTGATGAAAGCACTGATGGTGGTGGCAAGCCTGTTGCTGCTGGGCGGTTGCGCAACCGATGGTCAGGCGCCGTGGACCGCCATGCTGGCGCCCACCAGTTGCAGCAAGCTGAGCGCCGAGCAGGAGCTGTCGCTGAATCTGGTGGACGACCTGGCCAATGACGGCAAGCTGCACGCCAGCCTGGCCAACCTGCAGGGCCTGCCCGATAACCTCGTGGAGGTGCGTCTGCGCAAGGCCAAGGTCTATCGTCTGCTGGGGCGCAGCGAAGCCGAACCGCTGTATCGCGGCCTGCTCGGCACCTGCCTGAGCGCCGACGCCGAACACGGTCTGGGTCAGCTGTATGCCGCCCGTGGCGATAACGGTCAGGCCCAGGCTCACCTGCAACGGGCCGTTCGACTGGCACCGACCAATGAAAACATCCACAACGATCTGGGCGTGGTGTACCTCAATCAGCTGCGGCTCGAAGACGCGCGCTTCGAGTTCCTCACCGCCATCGAGCTCAAGCAGAACAATCAATTGGCGACGCTGAACCTGATCACCCTGCTGATCTACCAGAACAACTGGCAGCAGGCCGCCGAAATCGTCAGTCGCGCGCACCTGACCCCGGAACAGTTCACCGACGCTCAGGAGCGGGCGGAAAAACTCAAGTCCCCGATCAAGGCAAAACCTGCCACCGGCAATCAGGTCGCGGTGGTGGCCGACCCGCAACCGGCGACGATCAAGTGAACCTCAGGGAGGCCACATGAACATCTGCAAGACACTGTGCTGCATGAGTCTGTTGAGCCTGCCGCTCGGCGCGCTGGCCATCGACGCCGGCCCCGCCTCGGCCCAACAGCAGGAAACCGAAGGCTGGCTGTTGCTGCAAAGCCGCAACAAGGCCGCCTCCCCCGATCCGCAGGCGGCCACGGCGACCGAACGTGAACTGGCCATGCAGCGCTGGCTGAAGAAATACAAATATGACATCCCCGATTTCTATGACCCCGATGCCGGGGGCAAGATCGAGAGGAAGAACTGACGTCCCTGGCCGCACGATGGCGGCCAGGCACAACGGACTAGTGCGCGGTTACCCGCTGCCGCAACGCCGCCGCACTTGGCGACAAGGCCAGTGCCAGTTGGGTGCGGTTGTGCATGTGGGTCAGGCGCAGCACCTGCGAGACGTAAAGCTTGACGGTGTTTTCGGTGATGCCCAGCTCGCAGGCGATCTGGTAATTGGTCTGCCCCTTGCCCACCAGGCGCGCCACGTCCAGTTGCCGCGGCGACAGCTGATTGAAGATGGCCGGGATCTCCAGCGCGTCGGTGTCACCCGATGCCTGCTCACTGACGGGAGCAGGCCCGCGGCGCACCTTGTCCAGATCCTGATACAGATCATCGATGGACGACGACAGGTCCTGCAGCTTCTGATTCAAGTGCCCCAGTTGCAGGGTTTTCTGCCGCTCCTGCAGCACCACCTCCTGACGCTGCAGACCTTCGAGCAGTTCGTCGAGGTTGACCGGTTTCTGGTAGTAGTCGGCAATCCCGGCGCGCAACGCCTTGATCACATCCTGTTTGTCGGCACGGCCGGTGAGCATGATCGCCTCGAACACCCGCGCCTTGCCGGCCTGTCGCTGCAGCTCCTGCACCAACTGGATGCCGTCGAGGTCCGGCATGTGCAGATCGCACAGCACCAGACCGATCGCCGGATCCTCGGCAAAACGCTCGACGGCCTCTTTGCCGGACCCGCAGGGGACACAGCGATAGCCGTTGCTCTCGAGGAACTCACAGAGCTCCTCGACGATCAGCGCCTGATCATCGACAACGAGGACTTTTACCGCAGATGTAAGCTTGTTCACGTGCCACTCCATGCCCGGGCCAAAACTGACCATTCCTGTACTGTCAGCCGTTGGCCGTATAACCAGTACCTTTGAAAGTAGACGCACTTTCCGACTATGTACATAAGACTAGTGGCGTTTGGCGACTAATGGATCCAAGGTAGTACAAGCAGAAAACCGATCAGCACGAACGGCGCAAATGGCAGCTTTTTTGACATGGATGGCGCCATATATCGAAGACGATGCCTAAGCCCTTGACTCATATGCAGCCAGACTCTTGGCGCCAGCAGGATCCAGACGACGCTTGCGACGCCGGCGCCGATAAAAACCCCGAGCAACGAAAGACCGTCCGTCGCAAGGCCGAGGGCTGTCATTAATTTCACATCGCCGGCCCCCATGCGCCCCATGAAATACCCCGGCAGGGTGAACGCCAGCGCCATCAGGCAGCCCCAGCCGCCCTGCTCCGCTGCGGCCCCCGTCCAGGTCGTTCCGAAATACAGCAGATAAACCAGTGCCAGAGCCCCAACACCCAACGTCATGGCATTGGCGATCCTCCGTTGCCGGGCATCCTGGGCCGCACACAAGGTCAACCAGATCAGAAGAACAAGGCTTTGCATCCGGTAAAAACCGTCCGTTTTGGCTGAATGATTCTATGCTGATACTACGCAGTGACTGTCAGGGTAGACGCACGGATGAAAACCGGCTCTCGGAAGGCGCAAAAAGGCGCGGTGGCGATCGAATTCGCCCTGGTGTTCGTGATCTTTTTCGCGGTGTTTTACGGCCTGGTCAGCTATGCCCTGCCGTTCGTGCTGATGCAGACGTTCAATCAGGCCACCGCTGAAGCGGTCCGTCGCAGCGTGGCGGTCGATCCCACGACGCCCAACTACTCGACAGTTGTCGTCAACACCGCCAATGCCGCCCTGACCCAGCAGTTTTCGGGCCTGCCCAGCGCGCTGAACGTGGTGGTCGGCGTGGACACCTCAGCGGTCTATGACACGACGCAGGGCACGCTCACGGTCAGCGTCAATTACCCCGTCAGCAAACTCAATCAGGTCATTCCGTTTCTGGTGTTGCCGGGCGTCGGCGCCGTCCCCAGCCTGCCCACCAACCTGACCGCCAGCTCGAGCCTGAAATTTTGACGGCCGGGGACAATCTGTTCGGCCGCCTGCTCAAGCGCGCGCCGTTGGCCGGCGACCTGCCGGACGTGCTCGGCTCCCCCGCGACGGGCCTGCACCTGTACCTCGATGGCGACGGCGCCGTGTTGCAGATGGCCGGCCCCTTGCGCCTGTTGCTGGCACAGCAGATGCCCCATGACAAACCGTTGCCGCTGCACGATTTACTGCTACCCCACAGCACCCTGGCGATCGAAGGCCGGCCACAGGAATGGCAAGGGCTGCTGCTGGACCTGGATTTCCCCGGACTGGGCGAACAGACCCTGCACCTGCGCGGCTGGGCCCAGCCTCTGGGCAACGGTTGGCTGCTGCAACTGATCGACATTGCCGACCTTTTGTCCGAACGCCAGCAAGCCCATCAACGCGAGGCGTGCCAAGGGATTGCCGGGCAGATCAGCAAGCAGTTACGCAGTTGCAGCCTGGGACGACTGCCGGTGGTCGTCAGCGATCAACTGCAGATCATCGCTCAGCGCTGGCAGATCCCCTGTGTGGCGCTCGCCTTGCTCAATGAGCAGGAACAGGTGTGGCAGGTTCACTGCCAGTTCCACGCCCACGACGCTCCCGCGCTGTGGCACGACGGCCAGCGCCTCGGCACGCCGCTGGACAGCCTCAATGGCACCGGCCCGCAACGCCTCGGCGCGCATTACGGCCAGTATGAACACACACGGGTGCAAGGGCTGTTCGGCAATGCCGAGGGTTTCGCCGTGCCTTACAGCGATGATCGAGGCGTCATGGCGTGGTTGCTCTGCGGCTTTTACGCAGTCGACAAGACCGCGCCGTATCTGACCGACCGTGACTGGCTGATGCTGGCCGGCGCATTGGCGGGGCCGTTGCTCGGGCGCTTGCGTGAGCAGCAGCATCAACTGCAACTGGAACGCCTCGAGTCGTTGCAGACATTGCTGGGCACCGGCTGGTGGGAAATCGGCAGCAGTGGCGAACAGATTCAGCTGGCCCCGACGCTGGCCGTCACCCTGCAACAGGACAGCTCGACGCTGACCCTGGAACACTGGCTGAACCTGATCCACCCCGCTGACCGCGAAGAAGTGCGCAGCCGCCTGCAAGCCCTGCAGATGCATGGCGAAATCCTCGATCTATGCGTGCGTCTTTATCCTCGCGATGCCAGTCAGACGCCCGCGTGGTATCGCCTTCAGGGGCAGGTCAGCGGCACCGGCGATCACCGCAGGCTGGCGGGCTTCATGCTGGACATCAGCGACATCAAGAACCAGCAGCAACTGGCCGCTGCGGCCCATGCGCGACTGGACAACCTGATCGCCAGTTCGCCGGCGGTCATCTATGTCCAGCACTACGTCGAAGGCGCATTGCTGCCGGCGTTTTTCAGCGCCAGTCTGCAACCGCTGCTGGGCTGGAGTCTGGAAGACTTCGATGCCGGTGCGCTGGTGGAGCGGATCCACCCGGATGACCGGAATCTGTATTTCGAACGCACCCGCCAGCTGTTGCGCGAGGGCTCGGTACGCGCCCGCTATCGCCTGCGTGACAGCCGCGGCGATTACCACTGGCTGCTCGACGAGGCCCGGCTGCTGCGCAATGACCTCGGCCTGCCGGTGGAAGCCGTCGGCTTGTGGCTGGACGTCACCGAAGCCACGCTGGCCGCCGAACAAGTCAGACAGAGTGAAGAACGCTATCGGATCCTGGTGGAGGACTCGCCGGCGATGATCTGCCGTTATCGTCCGGATCTGATCCTGACATTCGGCAACCAGCCGCTGGCGAAGTATCTGGAATGCGCGCCCGAAGAATTACCCGGGGTCAATCTGGGCAGCTGGATGTCGGACGTACAACGCGCAGACTTCGTCGAGCGTCTGGCGTTGTTGACCCCGGAGTCCCCCGTCAGCACCGCCGAAATCAACCTGCAATTGCCGGGGCGCGAGCATGCGTGGTGGGTGTGGTCGGATCGCGGCGTGTTCGATGAGCACGGGACACTGATCGAAGTGCAAGCCGTTGGCCGCGACAACACCGAAGTGCGCCGTTCCCAGCAGCAACTCACGCAAAGCGCAAAAATGGCCACCCTCGGCGAAATGGCCACCGGCCTCGCCCACGAAATCAACCAGCCGCTGAACGTCATGCGCATGGCCATCGTCAACGTGCAGAAGCGCCTGAGCAACGGCGATGTGCAGATCGATTACCTGACCGACAAACTCAACCGCATCGACGCCCAGGTCCAGCGTGCCGCGAAAGTGGTGGATCACATGCGGGTGTTCGGCCGTCGCTCGGAGATCGAACAACAGCTGTTCAACCCGGCCAGCGCCATCGAAGGCACGCTGTCGCTGCTGGCCGAAGGCATGCGCGGCAAAGGCGTGGATTTGCGCATCAGTGAAACCCCGTTCGAGGTTCAGGTGCGCGGTTACGTCGATCAGCTGGAGCAGGTGTTGATCAACCTGATGGTCAACGCCCGGGATGCATTGCTGGGCAAGCGCGAGTCGGAGTCAGGGTTCAAACCGTGGATTTCAATCTATGCCGAGCGCGATGAAGAAAAGGTGCGCCTGTGGGTCGAGGACAACGGCGGCGGCATCGATCCGCGTCTGCTGGAGCGGATTTTCGAGCCGTTCTTCACCACCAAACCGGTGGGCGTCGGTACCGGTCTGGGGTTGTCGGTGAGTTACGGAATCATCGAAAACATGGGCGGCCATCTCAGCGTGCGCAACTCGGCGGACGGCGCGCGGTTCTGCATCGAACTGCCGATCGCCTCCGATGACTAGATGACGAGATACGCCTTGCCGGTCTGGCCGCAGGTCATGTTGGCGCCGACGTCCACGTCCATCAAATTGATTCCCAACCCGTTGAGCAAGTTGTTCAGCAGCGGGTCGAGCAATGGACTGACCAGATTGGTGATCAGCGGTTGCAGGATTGTCGTCACACCGCTGATCAGGCTGGCAACGCCGGTGATGATCGCCCCCAGCGGGTTGCTGCCCTGGGGTTTGTAGACGATCAGGTTGATCCCCGCCAGCGTGCTCGCCAGGCTGTTGACGATATTGCTGGTGGGCGCAGCGGAAATCACGCTCGGCGGCTGTTTCAGGTTAGGTGGCGTGGGGAACGGCGTGCCGCTGGAAAACACCAGATCCTGAGTGTTCTGCGCCACACTGGTGTTGACCATGATCGCGATGCCGCCGGCGCCGTATTGCACATGGGTGCTTTCGTCACAACTGCCGATCCCCAGAATCTTGTGACAGGTCACGGTGCCCAAATCCACCAGCGGCAACGGCGTGACCGTGGGTTCGGCGGAGGAAGAAAAGGCATTGGTCGGGTCGATTTTGCCCACCTTGAGATCGGCAACAGAGGTGATGGTGTGGGCCGTCAGGCTCTTGGTCCCGGTGTTGCCGGTAGGGCAGCTGTAGTCGGTGACGTAACTGATGGCGCCGCCGGCATCGAGGCTGATGTCGATTTCCGGCGAGGGCAGCAGCAACGGGTCCAATTGCTGGCAACCGGCGCCGAGCAGGCAACCCACCGAATTCAGGGTGGCGACCAGATTCAGGCTGAGCAACGCATTGAGCGTCGGGGTCAGGGTTCCGACCAGTCCCAGCACGGCGTTGGTCAACCCGGCCACCCCGGTCAACACCGGCAGATTCACCGAGAGCATCGTGCGGATCTGCGCAGTGCGCACATAAATCCGGTTCGGCCCGGTGGGGTTGGCCTTGGCCAGCGCCGGATCGCCGATGGCGGAGAATTGCGGCGGCTCGACGACCTTGACCCGCACCGTGACATTCGCCAGCCCCAGCACGCTGATCGGCAGGGTGGCGGCCACCGCGCTGTTGCTGTTGGCCAGCTGGATCACGCCCTGGATCAGTTGCAACAGTTGCAGATTGGCGTCGAGCCCGGCCGCCGTGGTGCCGGTCTGCAACTGCAGGATATCGCCAAGTTTAAGCGGCGCAGCATTGATCGCCGCCACTTGCAGTTGCCCCAGCGCGGTAATCACGTCGGCAGTTGCGCCATTGAGCTGGACCACCGTAATCGCGGCCTGGATTAATTGCGTCACGGTGGTCTGGGTATTGAGCAACTGGGTGTAATTGCCGGCGGCGACGTTGAGGTTGATCGCCAGTTGATTCAGGTAGCTGAGCAGGTTGATGTCGGTGTTGAGCAGGCCGTTCCAGCCCACCGCCGTCAGATTCACACTGCCGCCCAGCAGGCCGGAAACCAGCGGGTTGAGGATGCTCGACTGGGCGGTGCTGATGTTGGCCAGGTTGCTGCGGATATTCAGTTGGGCCACGGTGGGCTGGGGTTGCGCGGCCACGGCCGAGGCATAGAGCACGGTGTTCAGGCTCAACGGTGTGCCGCTGAAGAGTGACTGCACACCGCCGGCGAAACTGGTGGTCACGGTGTGGTTGGCCGCGACCTTGACCGCCACCGCCTGGGTGGCATCCACGCTGAACGTGCGCAAACCACTGGAGGCCGTTACCAGTGTGCCGCAGTCGACCACCAGCACGTTATTCGCGTCCGTGACAAAACCGTTGCGTGTCGCACTTTGCCCCGCGTAACTGGCCGCCGTGAGGCCCGGCAGGCAATTGCCGCCACGGCTGACCGCCTCCAGCGCCGCGTTATCCACCAGCCGCTGCAATTTGCGCTGTTCCATGTACAGACGGCCGGTGTCCACCACCAACAACATCAGGATCAGCGCGAGACTGAGGGTTGCGGCCGCCATCAAGCCGATGGCCCCGCGTTGTCGGGCGGGGCCGCGACATTGCGAAAGACGCGACATGGCGCACTCCTTTGCCGGCGCACGGCCGGGCGCAAGCTCCATTGGTGGATGTCAGTGTAGACCCGGCGCAACGACACTGCTGGCAACGCGCCAGCCGCTTCCCCATAAAAAACGGGAGCCATTGGCTCCCGTTTTTGTGCGCAGGCTCAGCGCGGAGGGTAGTTCGACAGTATCCGCGTCACCGTTTCATGGATGGCGCTGCTGCGATCCGCCGGGTTCGGCGTGCGGCTGAGCATCTGTTCATCGCTGCCGCGCCATACCAGTTTGCCGTCCTTGCCGTCGAGCAAGTCGATCTGGATCGTCGCGACCTTGTAGGTGATGTTGCGGGTTTCGTTGTACATCGGTGCGCCCCAGTAACCGTTCCATGGGCCACCCCAACCACCGCCATAGTTGGTGGTGACCTGCTGCTGGCGATCCTCGACGATCAGGTAGGTTTGCACATTCAAGTCACCCTTGGTGCCCGCAGCGGCAGGACGCAGGCCGCGCTGGTCCAGTTGATCGGCGACGGACTGGCGAATCCGTTGTTCGGTCAGGTCGCTCTTGATCCGAGGATCGTCGGGGCGGTATTGCAGGGCGGGTTCTTTCCAGCTCCAGCTGCGGTAGGCGGCAAAGTCGCGGCTGGCGTCGAAGTCATGATTGACCTGGTTGGCGGCGCAGGCACTGAGCAGCGCGGCCATGGCCAGTAAAGCAAAACGGCGGAACATGGTTTTTCTCCGGTGGAAAACATGAACCTGAGGGAGCTTCCGGTTCACGGGAAGCTAACTGGGAGGATACGCCGACATGGCCTTTTCGACAGCCTCGCGGATCGCATCGGCCCGGTCACTCTGATTGCCCTGGGTGCCGGTTTCGGCGCTGGCACTCCAGACCGGCTGACCAGTGCCGGCGTCGAACAGATCGACCCGTACCACCACGACCTGCTCCTGATAAGTACGGACAATCGGCACGGTGTTGTACATGCCGTAACCGCGGCCGTAACGGTCATAGCCGCCGTATCCGCCGTAGTAACCGTAATCGTCCTGGACCTGACGCAAGCGGGTTTCCAGGCTCAGGTTGGCGCTGACAAAAAGGTCGGCCGGGCGATTGTCGTGCAACGGGCGCAAGCCCCGTTGATCCAGCGCACTGCTGACCGCCTCGGCCACTTGCGCCGAATCCGCCCAGGCACTGCCGGGTGGCAGGCGCCCGTTGAGCCACGCCCAACTGCGGTAGCGCCCGTAATCCCGTGGTGACGCGGGGTAGGCGCTGCGGTCGAAGGTGGTCGCGGCTTGCGGTGGCGCCGGCGGCAACGGCCGCGACTGCGCCACATAAGGGTTGCTGCCCTGGCACGCGGCCAACCCCAGACAGATCAGCAATAACCCTGAATGACCTTTCATTTCACGCTCCGATCAGATCGGCCGGCAGATCCAGTGCAAGTAGCGCCCAAGCCCGGCGAAGCTTGGGTGACGACGGTGAGCGAGCTCCATCTCGAGCAAATCAATCAACTCGGCACGGGCCTGGAACTCCACCGGCATGTAATCGTGGAAAACCCGGATCCCGCTCTGGGTTTCGACCTGCCACAACCCGTCGAGTTGCGTGGCCAGTTCCCGAGGATCGAGCGGCTGCTGCGGGGTCAGGCTCTGCTTTTCGCCGGCCATGTCGTTCCTGCGCATTTTCTTGAAATGGCCTTTGAGCAGGTTGCGATAGACCAGCGCATCCCGGTTGTAGAACGCCAGCGACAGCCAGCCGCCGGGTTTGGTCAGTTGATGCAGCACCGGCAGGATCGCATGGGGTTCGGCGAGCCACTCAAGCACCGCGTGGCAGATCACCACGTCATAGGGTTCGGTGAGTTGCCCGAGCAGTTCCTGCCACGGCGCCTGAATGAACGTTGCGGTCTGCCCGGCCTCGGCGAAACGCTGACGCGCGCCTTCGAGCATCGGCTCGGCCGGCTCGGTAAAGGTCACCTCGTGCCCGCGCTCGGCCAGCCACAACGACATGTGGCCCAGGCCGCCACCGATGTCCAGCACCCGCAACGGCCGATCCGGCAAGGCTTCGGCAAGATCGGCCTGCAGCACCGCGAGGCGGATCGCGCCTTTGGCGCCGCCGTAGATTTTTTCCGCGAAACGGGTCGCCAACTGATCGAAATGACGGTCGCTCATCAGCTGAACCGCCGTTCGCTGTCGGCGAGCTTGCTGCGCACCACTTCATTCATGTCCAGCCCCAGCTCGCTGCACAGCAGCAACAGATACAGGACGATGTCGCCGACTTCCTGGCCGGCGTGGGCCAGTTTGTCCGCCGGCAATTCGCGGGACTGGTCTTCAGTCAGCCACTGGAAGATTTCCACCAGCTCGGACATTTCCACGCTGGCGGCCATGGCCAGGTTTTTCGGGCTGTGAAATTGCCGCCAGTCATTGCGGTCGCGAATGGCGTGCAGGCGTTCGGTCAGTTCAACAAGGTTCATCGGGTTCTCCTGAAGGCGTATAGCTTCGGGGGGATACCGCGCGAAGGCAAGGGGCAGCCACCACCCGGCAAACCCTCTATGCTTGCAGGGAACTCGGCCGCCCCCGGCGCGGCCCAAGGCTCAGCTCTTTCATCAGGATGCAAACATGCAGGTAGAAAGCTTTTTCGAATGGCTGGGCCAGGCGCTCGGCTCGATCATCCGCTTCATCGTCGACGGCCTGAGCGGCCTGTTCAATCTGTTGAGCCATGCCGGCGGCAACTTCGTCGACGGCCTCGCGAAAGCGCTGGGCATGGACACTTCGATCATCAGCATCATCGCGCTGATCGTCGGCCTGATGCTGCTGTGGTCGGCGATTCGCGCCTTCATGAATGCGTCGATCATTGCCGGGATCATCTGGTTGCTGCTGGGCCTGTGGCTGCTGAGCTGGATCATTCACTGACACCTCCCGCTACAATGCCGCTCCCCAAGGAGCCCGCATGTCCAACCTGATCGCCGACTGGCGCGACCGCCCGACCCACCGCCGGGTCTGGGCCCTCGCCGCCCCCATGATCCTTTCCAACATTTCCGTGCCGCTGGTGGCGCTGGTCGACAGCACTGTGATCGGTCACCTGCCTCACGCCCATCAGTTGGGTGCGGTGGCGGTCGGGGCCAGTCTGTACACCGTGCTGGCCTGGGCCATGGGCTTCCTGCGCATGGGCACCACCGGGTTCGCCGCGCAGGCCGCAGGGCGCAGCGATGGTGCGGCGCTGCGACAGATCCTGCTGCAAGGTCTGCTGCTGGCGATGGGGCTGGCCTTGCTGCTGGGTGCCGTGGGTGTACCGCTGAGCGGGGTCGCCCTGCACTTCATGCAGCCATCGCCGGAGCTCAATCAACTGACCCGCGACTTTTTCCACACCCGCCTGTTCGGCCTGCCGGCGGCGCTGGCCAGTTATGCGCTGGTCGGCTGGTTCCTCGGCACCCAGAACGCCCGGGCGCCACTGGCGATTCTGCTGACCACCAACCTGATCAATATCGTGCTGAACCTGTGGTTCGTCATCGGTCTGGACTGGGGCGTGGTCGGTTCGGCCCGGGCCTCGGTGGTCGCCGAATGGTGCGGCGCCCTGCTCGGCCTGGCGCTCACCCGCAAGGCCTTGCGCGCTTACCCCGGGCATATCGTCTGGGCGGCATTGAGGGTGTGGCAGAACTGGCGGCCGCTGCTGGGGGTCAACCGCGACATTTTCATCCGCAGTCTGGCGCTGCAATCGGTGTTTTTCCTGATCACCGTACAAGGCGCGCGGTTGGGCGATGCCACCGTCGCGGCCAATGCGCTGCTGCTCAACGGCCTACTGCTGACCGCCCATGCACTGGACGGCCTGGCCCACGCGGTCGAGGCTTTGTGCGGGCATGCCATCGGCGCCCGCGATCGTCTTGCGCTGCGTCGCTCGCTGGTGGTGGCCGGCGGCTGGTCGTTGCTGGCGAGCCTGGGTTTTGCTGCGTTGTTTCTGTTCGCCGGGCACTTGTTCATCGAAATGCAGACCGATATTCAGAGCGTGCGCGAAACCGCGTTCATCTATCTGCCCTATCTCGCCATCCTGCCGTTGATCGCGGTGTGGAGCTACTTGCTCGACGGCCTGTTCATCGGCGCCACCCGCGCCCGGGAAATGCGCAATGGCATGCTTTTGACGGTCGCTCTGCTGCTGCCCTTCGCCTGGGTGCTGAGCGGGCTGGGCAATCACGGCTTGTGGATATCTTTCCTGCTGTTCATGGTTCTGCGCAGCCTGACCCTCGGCACATTGGCCTGGCGATTGCGGCGCAATGACGGCTGGTTTGCCGGCGCAACTCACTGAGACGGCGTGTGCCGGATAAAACCGACAACCTGATCCAGTACCGGTGCCAGCCAACGTAATGGCCGAGACATTGTCGCCACCAGCGTCGCGTGGTTGGGCCGGGCATAGTACAAATCCTGTACCGGCACCCCGGCCTCGCGCAGTGTTCGCGCCAGGCCGCCGGTATTTCGGGTCGGATCGACCAGGCTGTCGCGGCTCGCGGCAATCAACAGTGCCGGTGGCGCGCCATGGCTGACATGTCGGATCGGCTGCGATTGCGGCGGTGAGTCCGGCCAGAAAAACACCGGACGCACCTCGGGATTCTTGATCGGCAGAAAGTCGTAAGGCCCGGCCAGACCGATCCAGCCACTCAGGTCGGCGGGGGACATCCCGACCGAGCCCAGCAGGCGCGAATCCAGCGCCAGCATCGATGCGTTGTAGGCCCCGGAACTATGCCCCATCAGGTACAGCCGCCGGGGATCGCCGGAATATTCATGGATATGGGCCTTGGTCCAAGCGACGGCGCGGGCTCCGTCCTCGAGAAACAACGGGTAACGCACCTGCGGGTACAACCGATAGTCCGCCACCACCGCCACAATGCCCCGGGAGGCCAGCGCCTCGCCGACAAACCGGTAATCGCCACGGTCACCGCTGTTCCAGCTGCCGCCATAGAAAAACACCACTACCGGGGCGTCTTCGATCTGATGGCGCGGCACATAGACATCGAGCTTCTGACGCGGCTCTTCTCCGTAAGCGATGTCTGCGGTTTTGACGTAGCTGTCCGCAGGCGTCAGGCCGTTGAGTATTTTCAGCGGCGAACAACCGCTGAGCAGCAACAGCAGAAAACCAGCGGGAATCGCGCAAAACCAATACCGTAAAGAGTGGGCCATGCGCGCGAAACCTCGTGTCAGGATGGGTCGTTCTGCCAGCGGCGACGCAGATGATCGAGCCGCTCTTGCTGGGTCAATCCTTGCGGTGGTTGCACCAGTTCTGCATGCGGATGCAGCAAGCGTAGCCACAACCAGTCGTCCAGCACGGCCCGCTCGCTGAAACCCAGTGTCAGGCCTTGTTCAATGTGGGAGGACAGCGTGCGGTAATCGGTTCCCGTCGATTGGCTCCAGCGCCAGATGTGTTGTTCCAGCAGGCAGCGATGCAAGCGCTCGCGTTGATGACGGGTCAGCCCCTGTTCAATCATCAGTGGCTCTACGTCCAGGCCCGGGTTACGCAGTTGTTGCCAGCCCAGACTGCCACTCGCCCGATCGGCCCAGGTACCGCCGAACCAGCGCAGCCAGTTGATCGGCCCGAGCCAGCAGCTCAATTGACGAGCATCGCAGGCGTCGAAAAAGTAGCTGGCGGTCTGCCGGTCGTAGTAATTGAGCAGCGCACGATGATTCAGGCCCACAGAAACGGTCAGCATCCGCTGCAGATGTGCACGCAGCGATTCGATCGTGGCGTCGCTGCCCAGCAACAGCCCGCACCAGGTGCGCGGGTCGGTGTGGCACAACGCAGACAGCGCCGGGCAATCGCGCAGATCGACCAATAACGGCCCTTGTTCGCACACGGGTTGAAACTCCGTACCGTCAAACAGCTCAAGGCTCGATACGCCGGAGAATGCCTGGCGCAACACGCTCAACGCCTGCGGTGCATGCATGACATCCAACAACAGCCATTGCGCACGCTGCCCCGGTGCCTTGCCGCTCATCGTCCATCGCCAGGGCTGAGCCCGGCGACCAGCCGGCAGCTGCAGACCGACTCCCGACAGTGCCGGTAGCTGCCGCCCCCCGGCATCAGGCACAACAGCAGCAAAGGCTCGCGCGCACTCAACCATGGCGCCAGGCCTTCACTGGCCAGGGTGTCGGGCAGCGGCGGTGGTTCATCATCCTCATCGCTCCCGGAGGTTGCCGTCGGCTGCAGAACACCACTGATCACCGGCTGCTCGGGATCGCCTTCGATAAAGCTCACGACCACCTCAACGCCTTCATGCAATGACGTCAGTGCCGTATCCGCCAACGCGGGGGCCAATGGCAGCCAGCAATGGCTGGGTTTTGCCCCTTCCCCCTGATAGAGCCAGTCAAATTGCACCGCGACCGGGCGCGAGTGATCAGGCTGAGGTTCATCGACCGCCACCACCCAGGCCCGCTGCAGACTGCCCATGCTCAACACTGGGCGCTCGACGACCGGCCCGCACGCCTGCAGACCGTCGACCGCACGGAGCCGGTTGCTGTAGGGCGGTTCTAGCATCTGATCGGCACGGTGCTCGATACGCGTCAGCAACCAGTGCCTGTCGCATTCGGCAAACGGCTGCGGGGACAAATTCAGCCACCGACCGCAACGCAGGGTTGGCACGTCCGAATGCCCCTGCGCCGTTCGCGTACGCATGGCAGCTTCAGAGGCCTCGCTGGCTTGCTCTCGAATCAGCCAGCGGCGCATAGCCGGTGCCGACGCCTGAGCATCGAATCGCACCTCCCCCGCACGCGGCAACCGCGCCGGATTGTCGCCAAACACCAGACAATGGCTCTCGCGTCCATGCTCGAAGTGATAGTGGATCCGCGACTGCGCGCACAGACGCTGCACCAGTTGCAGGTCCGATTCACCGTATTGGGTACAGAATCTGCGGGCCGGATGATCGGCCTGCAATTCGAACCGGCGCTGATGGCCGGTAATGCCGTGCTCCCTGAGCACTTGATCGAGAATCTGCGGCACCGATCGGCCACTGAACATTCGCTGGCTATGGCGCAGTCCCAGACAACCCAGCTTCGGACCCAGCCGCGCCCGGCACAACCGGACTCCGTCGCCATGTTCATGCTGGACGAGACTCTGCAATTGTCCGTGCACCCCATTGCCAGGAGGCCCGAAGCACAGGCGTGCCGAGCGATACAACAGACCGGCAAGGTCGAGATGAGGATCGTCGATCAGCAGATCGATTTCGAACACAAAAGGCTCGCTGATCGCCTCGCAACCGGTAAAGGCCAGGACTTCGAGGGGGGCGGACAGACCCGCGACATCGAGACGAAACGACGACTCGTCGACTGGATCGAACATGGGCGATTCTCTACAGGAGGGGCGGCCGGGGATTCTCGCCGAGAGCCATGGCCGAGTAGAGAGCCGAAGTACAAATTAGGAAATGGCCTACGCGAAAAGCAGACGACATCACTTTTCTTGTGAGGATGAAGGTCATTTCGCTGGAAGAAAAAGAGAAGTCGCGTCAGGCCATCTGAAACTTCCGCTGCGTGCGGAACAATTTCAGACAACCTGATGGATTCGAAACCTGCCGTCAGGAAGACAGGTAGGAGGAACGGGTCAGACCCAGGCGCAATGCATCGAGGAACTGGGTGCGCTCGCTGGCGCTGATGCGGGCACTGGCGCACTTGTCGCGGTAGTGGGTCATCAGCTCTTCCGGCGACAGGTGCACGTAGCGCAGCATGTCTTCGATGGTGTCGTGGGTCTCGATCCCGGCGTGGTACACGCTGCCGTCGGCGTTCTGGTAGATGTTCACCGAGTCGGTGTCACCGAACAGGTTGTGCATGTCGCCGAGGATTTCCTGATAGGCGCCGACCAGGAACACGCCCAGCAAGTAGTCTTCACCTTCGTTCAGCCCGTGCACCGGCAGGCTGGTCTCGATGCTCTGCTCGTCGACGTACTGGTTGATCTTGCCGTCGGAGTCGCAGGTCAGATCCTGCAGCACCGCGCGACGCAACGGCTCTTCGTCGAGACGGTGCAACGGGATGATCGGGAGCACCTGATCGATCGCCCAGGTGTCCGGCAGGCTCTGGAACACCGAGAAGTTGCAGATGTACTTGTCGGCCAGCTTGTCGTTGAGCTCGTCCAGCACCTGACGGTGAGAACGCTGACGCGCCTTCAGCGAGTTGTGCAGGCGACGGCACACGGCGAAGTAGCACTGTTCGGCCAGGGCTTTCTCGGCCAGAGTCAGCTTGCCGTCGGCGTACTGGGCCGCCACGTCGCTCATGTAGTGGGTGGCGCGCCAGTAGGTTTCGGTGACCATTTCGATGTCGGTCGGGCCGAGCAGGTCGACCAGCCATTGCACGGTTTCCGGCAGCGACTCCTTGTTCTCGATCTGCGGCACGTCGTCGTTGTGCTTCTCGACGTCGGTCACCTGCACCACCAGCATCGCGTGGTGCGCGGTCAGCGAACGGCCGCTCTCGGAGAAAATGTGCGGATGCGGCAGGCTCTGCGCATCGCAGAACTCCTTGAGCATGCCGACCACGACACCGGCGTAGTCATCCATGTCGTAGTTGATCGAACTGGCGTTGCGCGAGTGGGTACCGTCGTAGTCCACACCCAGACCGCCGCCGACGTCGATGTGATCGACCGGCAGCCCCAGATTGCGCAGCTCGCCGTAATAACGGATCGCTTCCTTGAAGCCATGCTGGTAGTCGGCCAGGTTGGCGATCTGCGAGCCCATGTGGAAGTGCAGCAGACGGATGCCCTGATCCAGACCCGCCGCGCGGAAGCGCTCGACCACCGACAGCAGTTGCGCCGCCGACAGACCGAACTTGGATTTCTCGCCGCCGGTGTCCGCCCACTTCGACGAAGCCAGCGACGACAGGCGCACACGCAGGCCGACCTGTGGCTTGACCCGCAGCGAAGCGGCTTCTTCGATCACCAGACCGACTTCGGACTCTTTCTCGATCACGATGAACACGTTGTGGCCGAGCTTCTGGCCCATCAGCGCCAGACGGATGAACTCGCGGTCCTTGTAACCGTTGCAGACGATGGTGCCGCCCTTCGGCGCCAGCGCCAGCACGGCCAGCAGCTCAGGCTTGGAGCCGGCTTCCAGACCGATGGAGACATTCTGGGTGGCGATGATGTTTTCGATCACCGCTTCCTGCTGGTTGACCTTGATCGGGTACAGCGCGGTGTATTTGCTCTGGTATTCCAGACGCTCGATGTTCGAGTCGAAAGCACCGGTCAGCTGACGCACGCGGTCTTGCAGGATGTCGGGGAAACGCACCAGCAACGGCAACGACAGGCCGCTCTTGCGCAATTGGTCGACTTGTTCGAACAGGTCGATAGGCGAGCTGCTCGGACCGTTCGGACGAACTTCGACGCGACCGGCGTCATTGATCGCGAAATACCCGGCCCCCCAATGGCGAATCCCGTAAACACTGCGGCTGTCCGCAACTGTCCATTGGCTGCCATCGTCTTTGCGTGTGCGTCGTACGGACATCGAAGTCCCCTATAAAGAAGTCATAGTGCGTCGCCTGATTGCAGGCCGGCGCAGTCTAAAGAATGAAAATGACGGTTCGTCAGCGGGGCGGTAGACCGCGCTGACAGCGTTGAGTTTAGAAACCGGTCATGAACAGGCTCTGTGAAAACCATGGAGACGACGCCGGGACTGATGAGCATCAGAGCCGGATCAAGCCGCTGGTGGTTTTCACAGAGGCTGCTAGCCGCCGGACTTCTTCGCCTTGAAACCGTGCTTGATCAACTCGGCCAAGAGTAGCTCGACATGATCGCCCTGGATCTCGATGACCCCGTCTTTCAACGCACCGCCGGTGCCGCAACGCTTCTTCAACGTTGTCGCCAGCTCTTTGAGTGCGTCTTCGGCCAGGGGCACGCCGGTGATGGTGGTCACCGTCTTGCCGCCACGGCCCTTGCTCTCGCGACGCACGCGGGCAATGCCGTCGCCGGCCGGGATCACGGTTTGTCTGCAGATACAGGCGTCCACCGGCTTACTGCATTCCGGGCAATGACGACCTGCGTCGGTGGAAAATACCAGGCCGCCCAGGGCGGCGAAGGATGCGGCTTTTTTGGCCACCGGCAATCCTCTCGGGAGGACAAAGACTGATCGCAGCCTTGGGCAAGGCTATCGACCGCGAAGCCCCACTCAGGCAGGGGCAGCGCTACTGCACCGGTTGCTCCTGTAAAGCAGGCCGGCACAGCTTGAAAAGGTCGCGCAGTGTAACGGCAAAAACGCCGATTGCTAAGTGCCAATCGGCGCCAATTTATGAGTTCTTTGCGACGTCGCTTCGTTGAGCCGTCAGATAGCGCTTCAAGGCTGCCAGAGAGTCCGGGCAATAAGGCTTTTGCTCGATTTCCAGCATCACCTGATCGACCGGAATGAAGCGTGCTTCGAGCACCTCTTCCGGCTGCAGGATCAGCGGCCCGTCCCACACGGCCGAGAACGCCGAACACCACAGGCGATTGCCGGGGTCCTCGAAGTAAAAATGGTCATGGGCCGTCAGCTCGACGCCGCTCACCCCCAACTCTTCTTCCAGCTCACGGGCCGCCGACTCGGCGTATGTCTCGTTTGCCTGCACCATGCCGCCGGCCGCCACATCCCAGTAGCCGGGATAAATGGCTTTGCTCAGGGTCCGCCGATGGACACAGAGTTCACCGGCGGAGTTGAACAGCATGATGTAGGTGCCGCGGCCGATCAGCCCGCGCTCGCGCAGATCGGAACGGACAAGGGATCCGAGCAGGTTATCCTGCTCGTCAACCCAGGCGATCTGTTCGGCATCCGAGGCGGCGCGGTGGGCCGCCTCTCTGGCGTTGTCGCTCATGACTCAGCCTTGATTGAGCAGTTGACGAAGATCGATCACGGCGGCGTTGGCCCGGGAAATATAGTTGGCCATCACCAGCGAGTGGTTGGCCAGAATGCCGAAACCGCTGCCGTTGAGAATCATCGGGCTCCAGACGGTTTCCTGGGAAGCCTCCAGCTCACGGATGATCTGACGCACGCTGACCGTGGCGTTCTTCTTCGCCAGCACGTCGGCGAAGTCGACTTCGATGGCCCGCAACAGGTGCGACAACGCCCAGGCCTGGCCACGGGCTTCATAGAACACGTTGTCGATCTGCATCCACGGGGTCTCGACGACTTCCTCGTCGACCTGCGGCACTTCACCCACCGCCGGGACTTCGGTTTTAAGCGCTGTATTCAGTTTGACCCGGCCGACACTGGCCGACAGTCGTTGCGACAGTGAACCGAGACGCGTCCCGACGTCACCCAGCCAGTTGTTCAGATTGTCGGCGCGGGCGTAGAACAGCGCATTCTTTTGCGTCGGGTCAGACAGGCGTGCCTGATAACGGCTCAGGGAGTTGATGCCTTCCTGGTATTCCGACTCGCTGGACGGCAGGATCCAGCTCTTGTTGTCGAAGTTGAAGCGCGGTTCGGCCTTGGCCAGATCAGCGTCTTCAGCCGATTGCGACTGCGAGCGGGCGAAGTCCTTGCGCAGGGCACGGGTCAGGTCACGCACCTGAACAAGCACGCCATATTCCCAGCTCGGCATGTTGTCCATCCACAGGCCCGGCGGGAAACGGTCGTTGGAAATGTAGCCGCCCGGTTTGTTGAGCAAGGTGCCGGCGACAGTCTTGAGGGTTTCGACGGTGGTGTAGCCGACCACCATCTGCTTGCCTTCCTTCTCGGCGGCCAGCTGGGCGTTCTGCGCCACGGGGAACAGGGCCGGCTCTTCGCTCCAGTACCAGCCAAGGGCGATGGTCACCAACAGGTAAATACCGACCAGCGTGGCCAGCGCGCGGCTGAACAACAGGCCGCCCACATAGCTGCGGGCGGCGGATTTCGGCTCGGCGGCACGTTCGGGCGCGCTGCCCGCGCGATTCTTCCAGTCCAGCATGGCGATATCCTTTCAATCTTGGGTTCAACGGTTCGACAGCAACCATACAACAACGTGCCTCGACCCGGCACCCACGATCGGGCATCGAATTGAAACAACCGGACACCGCCGGTGAGCGAAAGGATAGACGCACGCTTCAGATGTTGAAGATCCGCATCGAAATCTGCCGGACATCATCCGCCGTGAATAGATGTGCAATGCCCGAGGCGTCAGTGCGGCGCTGGGTGGGAACCCCGTCAACCGTTGCAATGTATGGCTGCTGTGCCAGAGGCTCACCCGTCATGCTGTCGACCAGGCGAAAGATCCGCGGGGTTCGGGTTGGCTGGGGCGGAGGATTGTTCATCAGATCCAGCACCGCCTGATCGAAGACTGCCGCGGCGACCGGCCAGTCGCCAACCTCTGCGTCGACCATGAGCAACAGCCATTCACCCTGTTCGACCTGCTCCAGCACTTCGCTGTCCAGATCGATCGCAAGGCTGGCCCGCAACTGATCCAGACCTTCGAGCGGTTGCCGGTCAAGCAACACCTTGCACACCCGCTCCAGCGCCTGATCCACCGGATAAACCTGGCTGTGCTCGAGTTGGGTAACCTGCGAACGATGAACCAGCCTCACACCTGACCCTCGCTCTGCCATTCATCGGAACCCATCGTCCGGCTGATCTCGTGCCGCCAGTAGATGCGTCGGTAGCTGAACTGGACCTTTTCCCGTTGCGTCAGGTGGGAAACGCCCGGGTCCTGACAATCCGGCATCAATACTTCGGCACTGACGATCAGCGCGTCCTCCAGTTCTATCGTATAGAAGTGCTCCTGAGTGCCGTGGGCCGATGTGCGATACAACTCCACACGACACTTGCTCAGCAGTTCACCGGAACACATTGCGATCTGGATCAACGGCGATGCCTTGTCGAGGGTTTTGGTGATGACCAGAGGCTTGTGCAGCCGTCGCCCGGCACCGGCGCCTCTGGGCACGACAATGCCATGACTCAGGGACTGAAGCATGATCTTGTCCTCGCGCCCGGTCTGATAGCTGTTGCCCACCGATGCTTCGGTAAAGGCGCCGGCGCTGATCAGACCCTGGCGGCTGCCGTGGAGGGTCATGAAGGCAGGGGTTGGCATGGGAGCGCTCCTTTTTGCGGTTGAGGTGGGGGAAAGGGGTGAGGTACTACGTCGACGTGTTCCATTTCCCCGAATCGCCAGGGTTTGCTGAGTTCCAGGGTGATGAGATAGCGCTCCTGGTCGGGGTGTCTGGAATCGGCGAATCGTCCAAGGAACAACATCGCTTCGTACTGGTCGCCGGCCTTCCAGTAAGTGGTTCCAGTCCGTATCCCCGGTCTTAGATAGGCTCGCCACTCCGGGGTGTCCGCGATGGTGGGATGTAACGGGGTCCCCAGCGGCCTCCACCCTTTCGCGCACCATTGGGCTTGCAGATCGAGAACGACCTTCAAGGCATCATCGATCAACAGGGGCTCGACCTGAGGAGACATGCGGATATCACCGACCAGGTGGCCCTCGAACGTGAACGTAAAGAACCGCGCCAGCGGCGTTTCGAAACCGTACTGCGGATCGACAAATCGCAGGCGCGCATCTGTCCTGGAAGCGCCACCCCAGACGCGCCTGCCAACATGGCCCCATATAACGAGGGGTGCGGTCGAATGGTCACGCATGTATTCATAGGTTCCGCCTATGGACATGGCGATCATGGAGTCGCCCCATAACGGCTGCGTCAACTGGCGTGCGGCTGCCACTGCCAAAACACTACAGAGCAGCAGCCATGCCCAACAACGCCATCTGGACAGACAGGATCGCCAGCGCATCAAGCGTCCTCCATGGCAGCGATCTCACGGATGGATTGCGCCAGTGCGTCTCTGTTGCTGTCATTGAGCATCTGGTGAAAACGGGCTGCGGCCCGCAGGACAAAAGCCATTCGCTGATCGAGATCGGACAAGTCCGCCAGCGGGTTGCGGCCGAAATCGATGGTGCGACCGTCATCGACTCGCTGACATTGACTGGTGAGCGTCAACTCGATTGCCTGGGCCACACCGGAAGGAAAGCCGGTCACGTAGGAAAAGTGGTTGCCACGCAACAACATCACTAATTGGCGGTTTTCGTAGATGCTCGGCTGGAGAATGTTTCGCTGTTCGTGCCAGGCCAGAGACTGCACGCTTGAGGCAATTTCCCCCGCCTCTATTGCCTTGAAGGCTTTCAGGATTTGTTCAAACGCTTGCCCAAAAGGAAGCGTTTCCTGGCCCACCGGCCAAAGCACTGGAAACTTTGCATGCCCATGAATGCCTACCCGTGTTTCCAAACACTTCTTCAACTCCTCCAACCCACGCACCGCATAAAACCGATGCAGCGGATAGACATCCAGAAACAATGTGGTATTGCCCATCGCCATCATGTCGTACACGTGGCGGTACTGTTGCTGCACCAACGACAGCTCTTCACCCGGTAAGCGCAGATCCAGCGCAGGCACCGGATTGCGGCTCCTCGTCTCTTCGTAGTCACTCAAGGCCTCGGCCTGCCCGGGCATTCTCGCGGGGGTCAGCAGTCCGGACTCGCGGCGCCCGTCTCGCACTCGTTGCCGTGCTTCGTGCTCCTGACGAATCAGTTCGATGCTGTCGGCCGCATGCAGCAACCCGCAGCCCACCTGCTTCGAAGCAAACGCTGCAAGACCTGCCCACTGGAATCGCGCGTCATGCAGCCACAGCCGGGCATAGGCGGCGTTGATCGCCCGGTTGCGTTGCACCGGATCGGCAATCAGCACGCCATCGGGGGCGACAACGGCTTCGGCCTCCTGCTGAAAGCGGCGCCAGATGCACTGGCACGTCAGCACGGGTACCTCAGTCACCCGCATCTTCTCGCCATACAACGTTTCTTCGTTGCATTCACAATCTGCAACTGGCCGGGTGCTGTGATTCAGACGTTGGTTATCGCTGGTGTGCTCGTTGAAACACTGGCTCATATTCGGGGAATTTTTTGTAGGGGTTTCCCTGACCCTACCAGTCCGAAACTCTGTCGAAACCGACTTGGAGAAAAATCAGAATGCCCTGACAGACGAAGACCGCCAGGCACAAGGAAGCCTCCTCAAAAGCCTTGGGAAACGTCCTGAAGAACCCCGTTCACGGGTATTTGAGCGACGACAGAGTCCAAAATAAAACCAAACGGTCAGAAACTGAATAGTGACGTACCGCAGATTATTGACGTACGACACTCATGTAAGGGAAAAGAGGTGCTAGCATAGAGCCACCAGTCGATCTCAGCATGCACCCTAACTAGTAGTCAGGATATGACCGAGCCAGAAGACCCCAGCCGTGAGCGCCTCAAGCACCACTTTGCCCAGCGGGTAATTCATCAGGCACGTCAGATTCTTGAGATATGGCAGCGCCTGCAACGCAGTGAGTGGTCCACTGCCGACCTCGCCGAACTGAGCGAGGCCAATCTGCGCCTGCTGCGTTTTGCCGAGCGCTTCGAACAGCCCGAGCATACCCAACTGGCCCACCACATCAGCCAGTCGCTGGAAGCGGTGGATGCCAATCGCGGACGTCTGAGCAGCGGCCTGATCACCGACCTCAACCGTTTGATGCAGCGCTTGTCGCGTACCGGCCTGCGCCATGGCGATCAGCTCGACCAGACCTTTCTGCCGCCCCTGCGCAAACCGATCTACGTGATGCTTCAGGATCACGACCGCGCCGAACGGCTGGCCAAACAACTGGAATTCTTCGGTCTCAGTGCTCAGGCGCTGGACAGTGTGTCGGCGTTCCGCTCGTCGATGGTCGAGCGTCTGCCGGCCGCGATTGTCATGGACGTGGACTTCAGCGGCGCCGGCGTCGGCCTGAAACTCGCGGCCGAAGCGCAGCAAGGTCTGGAAGAACCGTTGCCACTGCTGTTCTTCAGCCTGCACGAAACCGACACCCCGACCCGCCTCGCCGCCGTGCGCGCCGGCGGTCAGGAGTTCCTCACCGGCACGCTCGAAGCCTCGAGCCTGCTGGAGAAAATCGAAGTCCTGACCTGCGTCGCCCAGTACGAGCCTTATAAAGTGCTGATCATCGACGACTCCCGCGCCCAGGCGATGCACACCGAGCGCCTGCTCAACAGTGCAGGGATCGTCACCCGCACGCTGATCGAGCCGATTCAGGCCATGGCCGAGCTGGCGGATTTCCAGCCGGACCTGATCATCCTCGACATGTACATGCCGGCCTGCACCGGCACCGAACTGGCCAAGGTCATCCGTCACAACGACCGTTATGTCAGCGTGCCGATCATTTACCTGTCGGCCGAAGACGACCTGGACAAACAGCTCGACGCCATGAGCGAAGGCGGCGACGACTTCCTGACCAAACCGATCAAACCGCGCCACCTGATCACCACGGTGCGCAACCGCGCGGCGCGGGCACGCAATCTCAAGGCGCGGATGGTCCGCGACAGCCTCACCGGTCTGTATAACCACACGCACATTCTCCAGTTGCTGGAAGACTGCTCGTTCCGCGCCCGCCGCGAAAACAAGCCGCTGAGTTTTGCAATGCTCGACATCGACCACTTCAAACGGGTCAACGACAGCCACGGCCATCCCATGGGCGACCGGGTGATCAAGAGCCTGGCGCTGTTCCTCAAGCAGCGTCTGCGCAAGACCGATTTCATCGGCCGTTATGGCGGCGAAGAATTCGCCATCGTCATGCCCGACACCGATATAGAAGCCGCACACAAAGTGCTCGACGAAATCCGCCAGCGCTTCGCCGAAATCCATTACCCGGCCCAGCCACAGGATCTGTGGTGCACGTTCAGCGCCGGGGTGGTGGAGATGCACGACGACTCCGACAGCCTGATGATGGCCAGCCAGGCCGACGAGGCGCTATACCGCGCCAAGGGTGAAGGCCGCAATCGGGTGCAGACCGCAAGGGACTCAAAGCAAAGTGCCACTTTTTCACCGGAATCCACCGATTCGGTCATAACCCTGTAACAGAACCGCAATAAATTCAGGCGCTTACCATTACTGCCGTTGGTAGCCGTCATGCGCCTGAAGTTGCTCACCAATCTCAACACGCTGTTGCTGGTCGCCGTCTGCGTGGCCCTCGGCGCCACGCTGTGGTGGTCGCAAAAAGCCCTTGAACGCCCGTATCTGTTGATGGAGCGCTACCTCGGGCTGTCCCAGCAATTTCAGAATGAAGTCGCGCGCAACGTCGAGGACTACCTCGGCAGCGGCGATGCCCTGCGTCTGAGCAGTGCCAGCCAGGCCATCGACAGCCTGCAGAAAGAACTCGGCGAACTGCCACCGGCGCTGGCCGAGACGCTGCGTCCGAGCCTGTCGGGCCTCGAAGAATTCAGCAAGACCGACCTCCTCGCTGCCGGCAAACTGGCCGGCGATCCGCAAGCCTTGCTGTTGCAAGCCGAACGGGAACTGAGTGCCAGCCTCGATCAGCTCAGCACTTATGCCGGCGGCAACGTGGCGTACCTGACACCGTTGCTCGCCGCCTCTCAGCATTTGGGCAAGCTGTCGCTGGCCAGGGACAAACTGGTCAGCAGCGGGCGCAGCGAGCTGGCCGCCGATGTCGAACGCGAGGTAACCAACATCCGCACCCAGGCTCAGGCAATCGATGCTCTGCCCTTGCTCGGCGTGGTCGCCAGCAGCGAATCCGGCAGCGACGATTTCGCCTCGATGATGGGCATTGAAAGCACTGAAAAGGCAGTCGCCGAAGACGCCGGCGTAGGCCTCAAACGCGACCTCAACAGCTTGCTCAATCGCTACCCGGCAGAACTGGCGCGAACTCGCGACCAGATCCAGAAACGCACCGACCTCAGCACCGCGACCCACCAGAAAATCGCCGCCGTGCAACAAGCCATCGCCGGGCTCGAACCGGTGGTACGCGCCCAGCACGGGCAGATCCAGAGCGAAGTACGTCTGATGCAAGGCGTGATGATCGGCCTGATCCTGCTCATCGCCCTGCTGATCGACACCCTGCAGCGACGCTTGGCCCGCACCCTGACCAACCTTGCCCCTGCGCTGTCGACTTGGGCCGAGGGTGATTTCAGCCGTGACATTCATCTGGGCAAGACCAACCGCGAGCTGCACGACATCGAAGCCTCGCTCAATCGTCTGCGTGCCTATCTGGTGGATCTGGTCGGGACCATTCGCGGCAATGCCGAACAAGTGGCGGGCAGCAGCCGCACCCTGGCGGAACTGAGCAATGACCTGCACAGCGGCGCCGAACATCAGGCCGGCGATACGGCACTGATCCGTGACTCCCTGAGCGAACTGGAAGCGACCATCCAGCAAGTGGCCGGCGACGCGCGTCAGGCTGCGGACGCCAGCCATCACGCGGGACAGGCTGTCGAACATGGGCAAAAAGTCATCGGCCTGAGCCTCACCGGCCTGCATGCACTGGTAGAAGAAGTGCAAGGCAATGCGCAGATGATCGAGCATCTGGCCGAAGAGTCGGCCACCATCGGCGGCGTACTGACGGTGATCCGCTCGATTGCCGATCAGACCAACCTGCTGGCGCTCAACGCGGCAATCGAAGCCGCTCGCGCCGGGGAAATGGGCCGTGGCTTTGCCGTGGTGGCCGAAGAAGTCCGCTCACTGGCGCAACGCACCGCCGGCGCCACCGCAGAAATCCAGACCTTGATCGCCGGCCTGCAAACCGCCGCCCGACAATCGGTCGAAGGCATGCGCGCCCAGGTCGAACACGCCGAAGCCACGGCCAATCAGGCGCAATCGGCGGACGGTGCGCTGGACAAGATCGTCGGCGCAATCCAGACCATTTCCGACACCGCGGTGCGCATTGCCGATGTCACCGCGCAGCAGAGCGGCGCGGTCAGCGAAATCCGCGATCACAGCGAACGGATTCACCAATTGGGTGGGGATAACCTGCTGCGCATCGGTGAAGGACGCGAACAGGGGGAGAATCTGCTGGTATTGGGCGGGCAACTGCATACAGCGGTGCAGGCTTTCCGCGTCTGATCGCGATTGTGCCGGGATTGGCGGTGTGAATGACCGGATCTGATCACTCAGTCACATATTTCGCGCAAACATCGGAGATCGTGCTGGCTATTGCAGAGAACTGGACAGTCACAAAGTCTTTGCGGCATAGTCGCCGGGTTCTGACGAGGCTCACCCATAACAAGGAACACGCAGATGGCAACGCTACTGGTGCTGCATGGCCCCAACCTGAACCTGCTCGGCACCCGGGAACCCGGGACCTACGGGTCGACCACCCTGGCGCAGATCAATCAGGATCTGGAGCGCCGCGCCCGCGAAGCCGGCCATCATCTGCTGCACCTGCAAAGCAATGCCGAGTACGAATTGATCGACCGTATCCATGCCGCGCGCGGCGAAGGCGTGGACTTCATTCTTATCAATCCGGCAGCTTTTACGCACACAAGTGTCGCATTACGTGACGCGCTGCTGGGAGTGAGCATCCCATTCATCGAAGTGCATTTGTCCAACGTGCACAAACGCGAACCTTTCCGCCATCACTCTTACTTCTCCGACGTAGCGGTGGGAGTGATCTGCGGCCTTGGCGCCAGCGGTTACCGACTGGCCCTGGAGGCTGCACTAGAGCAGCTTGAACAACAAGCTATACGCCCCTGACCGACCCTTGGGAGTTGATGATTCATGGATATCCGTAAAGTTAAGAAACTGATCGAATTGCTGGAAGAGTCCGGCATCGACGAGCTCGAGATCAAGGAAGGCGAAGAGTCCGTACGCATCAGCCGTCACAGCAAGACTCCGGCGCAGCAGTACTACGCTCCGGCTCCGATGCAGGCTCCGGCCGCTGCACCTGCGGCCACTGCCGCTCCGGTTGCTGCTGCCGCCGCTCCAGCTGCCGCTGCTGCTCCGGCGCTGAACGGCACCGTTGCCCGTTCGCCGATGGTCGGCACCTTCTATCGCAAATCTTCGCCAACCTCGCCGTCTTTCGTTGAAGTCGGCCAGACCGTGAAGAAAGGCGACACCCTGTGCATCGTCGAAGCCATGAAGATGATGAACCACATCGAAGCTGAAACCAGCGGTGTGATCGAGTCCATCCTCGTCGAAGACGGCCAGCCGGTTGAGTACGACCAACCGCTGTTCACCATCGTTTGAACTGCGGAGAGCCTTTGATGACTGCGAAGTTGGAAAAAGTTCTGATCGCTAACCGCGGTGAGATCGCCCTGCGGATTCTGCGTGCCTGCAAAGAGATGGGCATCAAGACCGTCGCCGTTTACTCCAAGGCCGACAAAGAGCTGATGCACCTGGGTCTGGCAGACGAATCCGTCTGCATCGGCCCGGCTTCTGCCGCGCACTCCTACCTGCACATCCCGGCAATCATTGCAGCCGCTGAAGTGACTGGCGCTACCGCCATTCACCCAGGCTACGGTTTCCTCGCGGAAAACGCCGACTTTGCCGAGCAGGTCGAGAACTCCGGCTTCGCTTTCATCGGCCCGAAAGCCGAGACCATTCGCCTGATGGGCGACAAGGTATCGGCCAAGCACGCGATGATCGAAGCGGGCGTTCCAACCGTTCCAGGCTCTGACGGTCCACTGCCGGAAGACGAAGAAACGGCGCTGCGCATCGGTCGCGAAGTCGGTTATCCGGTGATCATCAAGGCCGCCGGCGGCGGTGGTGGTCGCGGCATGCGCGTGGTGCACAAGGAAGAAGACCTGATCGCCTCGGCGAAACTGACCCGCTCCGAAGCTGGCGCGGCGTTCGGCAACCCGATGGTCTATCTGGAAAAATTCCTGACCAACCCGCGTCACGTCGAAGTGCAGGTACTGTCCGACGGCCAGGGCAACGCCATCCATCTGGGCGACCGTGACTGCTCGCTGCAGCGCCGTCACCAGAAGGTTCTCGAAGAAGCGCCGGCACCGGGCATCGACGAGAACGCGCGCAAGGAAGTCCTCGCTCGCTGCGTCAAGGCGTGCATCGACATCGGCTACCGTGGCGCCGGCACCTTCGAGTTCCTGTACGAGAACGGTCGTTTCTACTTCATCGAAATGAACACTCGTGTTCAGGTGGAGCACCCGGTTTCGGAAATGGTCACCGGTATCGACATCGTCAAGGAGATGCTCAGCATCGCCGCTGGCAACAAGCTGTCGTTCACTCAGGATGACGTGGTTATCCGCGGTCACTCGCTGGAGTGCCGGATCAACGCTGAAGATCCAAAGACCTTCATGCCGAGCCCGGGCACGGTCAAGCATTTCCACGCTCCAGGCGGCAACGGCGTTCGCGTCGATTCGCACCTGTACAGCGGTTATGCGGTTCCGCCGAACTACGACTCGCTGATCGGCAAGCTGATCACTTACGGCGCCACCCGCGACGAAGCCATGGCACGCATGCGCAACGCCCTGGACGAAATCGTGGTTGACGGGATCAAGACCAACATCCCGCTGCACCGTGATCTGACCCGCGACGAAGGCTTCTGCAAAGGGGGCGTGAACATTCACTACCTCGAGCACAAGCTGGCTGGCGACAAGCACTAAGCTCAAGCCCGCACATGACAAGGCCGCCTTCGGGCGGCCTTGTTGTTTCTGCAGGTTTCATCTGCTCACACATCCCCCGCTCCCACAAAACCGTCGCGCTCGCGTAAACTTGCGCGCTTCTCGCAGGCCGCTAGGCTGCAATCAATCTTTTTCACAGGTGCCCGCCATGCCTTGGCTGCAAGTCCGTCTCGCCATCAGCCCAGAACAAGCCGAAACCTACGAAGACGCTTTCCTTGAAGTGGGCGCCGTTTCGGTGACCTTCATGGACGCCGAAGATCAGCCGATCTTCGAACCGGAACTCAACACCACCCCGCTGTGGGCGCACACTCACCTGCTGGCCCTGTTCGAGGGCGGCACCGAAGCCGCTCCGGTACTGGCCCATCTGGAACTGCTGACCGGCAGCCCGCTGCCCGAGCATCACAGCGAAGTGATCGAAGACCAGGACTGGGAACGCAGCTGGATGGACGGTTTCCAGCCGATGCAATTCGGCCAGCGCCTGTGGATCGTGCCGAGCTGGCACGCCGCGCCGCAACCTGATGCGGTCAACCTGCTGCTGGATCCGGGTCTGGCCTTCGGCACCGGCACCCACCCGACCACCGCCCTGTGCCTGGAATGGCTGGACGGTCAGGACCTGAAAGATTGCAACGTGCTCGACTTCGGCTGCGGCTCGGGGATTCTGGCCATTGCCGCCCTGCTGCTCGGCGCGAAAGAAGCGGTCGGCACTGACATCGACGTGCAGGCGCTTGAAGCTTCCCGCGACAACGCCGGTCGCAACGGCATTGCCGACGAGCTGTTCCCGCTGTATCTGCCGGAAGATCTGCCACAGGTCAAAGCCGATGTATTGGTGGCCAACATCCTGGCCGGTCCGTTGGTTTCCCTGGCGCCGCAACTGTCCGGCCTGGTCAAGTCAGGCGGCCGTCTGGCGCTGTCCGGGATCCTCGCCGAACAGGGCGAAGAAGTCGCCGCCGCCTACGCGCAGGACTTCGATCTCGATCCAATTGCCAATCGCGACGGCTGGGTGCGCATCACTGGCCGTCGGCGCTAGAATGACCGCCTGCTCAATCCGGATCGCCGCATGACCGACAGCTTCGTCACCCAGTGCCCGCATTGCCAAACCAGTTTCCGCGTCAGCCACACTCAATTGAGTGTGGCCCGCGGGGTGGTTCGTTGCGGCTCCTGCCTGCAAGTGTTCAACGCCGCCAAACAGCTGCTTGAACAACGCGCAGGCAAGGAAGCAGTCACGCCGGTAGCGCCAGCCATTGTCGAACCGGCACCGGTTATCGAAGCGCCGGTCGTCGCCAGACAACCGGAGCCAATCGAACCGCCCGAACCTCGCGCCATCAGCCAGAAGCAGTGGAGCGCGGCCGAGCTCGATCTCGACAGCCTTGATCTGGACGAAGAACTGGCCCGCCTCGAGCAGCGGGAAATCCAGCCGACCACCGAATTCGGCCGTGCACGCGAGGAATCCCTCAGTGCTCGCCGCGACAGCCATGAACCGGAAGACGAGCCGTGGTCAGGCAGCCTGTTCAGCGAACCGGCGGACGAGCGGACCATCGAGTCTGAACACACAGCCGAAGTCGCCGATTTCGAACCGGTGAAACCGGAACGCACCGAGCCTTCGCTGTCGCTGGAACCGGTAGACCTCGACGACGAGCCTCCCATTCCGCAACTGCGCCTGCACGATCCGATCGACCCTTCCGCCCGCCATGAGCGCCTGTCGGCCAGCGAAGACGTCGACGACGATCTGCCTGCAATCGAACCCCCACGCAAAAAGCGCGAACGTGACGAACCCGGCGTGCGCGCCGAGGTTTTGCAGGACCTGACCGACGATCCGTTGCAACTGGACTGGCAAAAACGCCGCTCGCCTTGGGGCCGACGCCTGCTGTGGCTGTTGCTGGTATTGCTGGCTGCCGCCGGTCTCGCCGGCCAGTACATCGCCTATCACTTCGACGAACTGGCCCGCCAGGACCAGTACCGCCCGTGGTTCCAGCAACTGTGCCCGCAAGTTGGCTGCACGGTGCCGTCCAAGGTCGATATCGCCAAGATCAAGAGCAGCAACCTGGTGGTACGCAGCCACCCGGAATTCAGCGGTGCGCTGGTAGTGGACGCGATCATTTACAACCGCGCCCCGTTCTCGCAACCGTTTCCGCTGCTGGAGTTGCGCTTTGCCGACCTCAACGGCCACCTGATCGCCAGTCGCCGGTTCAAACCCGGTGAATACCTCAACGGCGATCTCGAGGGCATGGCGGAAATGCCGCCGCAAACGCCCATCCACATCGCTCTGGACATCCTCGATCCGGGGCCGAAAGCGGTGAACTACAGTCTGAGTTTCCACTCCCCCGAGTGAAACACTTCAGCGCTCCAGGATTGACGGCAGTTTTCTGACTTTGCCCTGCACGACCAAACCGCAGGCAATAACGAAATGACTGTTCAGATTTTGTTCAATTCAGCCTTTATCCAGTCATCGAGAGCGGGTATCATGCCAACCCTTTTTCGAACTCTCATGATCCGGCCCCACTTCAGGGAAGTCCTATGTCGGCGGTACGCATCGGCCCATATACATTGCAGAACGGCTTGATCCTCGCCCCCATGGCGGGTGTCACCGACCAGCCCTTTCGTCAGTTGTGCAAGCGATTGGGCGCAGGGCTTGTAGTCTCGGAAATGGTCACCAGCGACATGAGCCTGTGGAATACCCGCAAGTCGCGCATGCGCATGATCCACGAAGGCGATCCCGAGCCACGCTCGGTACAGATTGCCGGTGGCGACGCGCAGATGCTGGCGGATGCGGCCCGGGCCAACGTCGAGCTGGGCGCACAGATTATTGATATCAACATGGGTTGCCCGGCGAAAAAGGTCTGCAACAAGGCCGCCGGCTCCGCATTATTGAAGGATGAAGCACTGGTTACCGAGATCCTGCACGCCGTGGTGGCTGCGGTTGATGTGCCGGTAACCCTGAAGATCCGCACCGGATGGGATCGCGACAACAAGAACGGCCTGACGGTGGCGAAGATCGCCGAGCAGGCCGGGATCACGGCGCTGGCGGTGCATGGCCGCACCCGCGCCGACCTGTACACCGGCGAAGCCGAGTACGACACCATTGCCGCGATCAAGCAGGCGGTGTCGATTCCGGTCTTTGCCAACGGCGACATCGTATCGCCGGAAAAGGCCCGCTACGTGCTCGACGCGACCGGTGCCGATGGCCTGTTGATCGGCCGGGCTGCCCAGGGGCGGCCGTGGATTTTTCGTGAGATCGAACACTTCCTGCGTACCGGCGAAAAACTGCCGGCGCCGGAGCTGTCCGAGGTGGAACGCATTCTGCTTGAGCATCTGGCTGCCCTCCACGCCTTTTATGGGGACGTGATGGGCGTACGCATTGCCCGAAAGCATGTGGGCTGGTATCTCGCAACCTTGCCGGGCGCCAAGGAGTTTCGCGCCCGTTTCAATCGTTTGGATGGTACGGAAACACAATGCGCCAACGTTCGGGAGTTCTTCGCCGAACGTTACAAGAGCCTGACAGGGGACGGAGAAGGGGTGGCCGCATGACGATGATGACCGAGACTTTAGTGAGTGGAACAACACCCGTGAGCGACAACGTGAATTTGAAACAGCACCTCAATACCCCGAGCGAAGAAGGCCAGACCCTTCGCGGGAGTGTCGAGAAGGCGCTGCACAATTATTTCGCCCACCTTGAGGGCGCAGCCGTCACGGACGTGTACAACCTGGTGCTCTCCGAAGTCGAGGCTCCCCTGCTCGAAAGCGTGATGAACTACGTCAAGGGCAACCAGACCAAGGCCAGCGAGCTGCTCGGACTCAACCGCGGCACGCTGCGCAAGAAACTCAAGCAGTACGATCTGCTGTAAGCATTCAATCCAACCAGAAAGGCGCCCGCGTAAAACCGGTCGCCTTTTTTGCTGACTTCCCTTGCTTTTGATGGAAATTGAGATGACCGACCAGACTACCCGCCTGCCGATCCGCCGCGCCTTGATCAGTGTTTCCGACAAGACCGGGATCCTCGAATTCGCCAGGGAGCTGGAAGCCCTGGGCGTGGAAATCCTTTCCACCGGCGGGACCTTCAAACTGCTGCAGGACAACGGCGTGGCCGCAGTGGAAGTCGCGGATTACACCGGTTTCGCAGAAATGATGGACGGTCGGGTGAAAACCCTGCACCCGAAAATCCACGGCGGGATCCTCGGTCGTCGCGGTATCGATGACGCCATCATGAATGAGCACGGCATCAAGCCGATCGATCTGGTAGCGGTCAACCTGTACCCGTTCGAAGCCACCATCAGCAAGCCAGGCTGCAACCTGCCGACTGCCATCGAGAACATCGACATCGGCGGCCCGACCATGGTCCGTTCGGCGGCGAAAAACCACAAAGACGTGGCCATCGTGGTGAATGCCAGCGATTACGCCAACGTCCTGGAAAACCTCAAGGCCGGCGGCCTGACCTACGCTCAGCGTTTCGACCTGATGCTCAAGGCGTTCGAACACACCGCTGCCTACGACGGCATGATCGCCAACTACATGGGCACCGTGAACCAGGCTGCTGACACCCTCAGCACTGAAGGTCGCAGCGAATTCCCGCGCACCTTCAACAGCCAGTTCATCAAGGCCCAGGAAATGCGTTACGGCGAGAACCCGCACCAGAGCGCGGCGTTCTACGTGGAAGCCAAGCCTGCCGAAGTCGGCATCGCCACCGCCACCCAGCTGCAAGGCAAAGAGCTGTCGTACAACAACGTGGCCGACACCGACGCCGCGCTGGAATGCGTGAAGAGCTTCGTCAAACCGGCCTGCGTGATCGTCAAGCACGCCAACCCGTGCGGCGTGGCCGTAAGCCCGGACGCCGAAGGCGGCATCCGTCAGGCCTACGAACTGGCCTACGCCACCGACACCGAGTCGGCATTCGGCGGCATCATCGCCTTCAACCGTGAACTGGATGCCGAGACCGCCAAGGCCATCGTCGAGCGTCAGTTCGTCGAAGTGATCATCGCGCCAAGCGTCAGCGAAGAAGCCCGCGCCATCGTTGCAGCCAAGGCCAATGTACGCCTGCTGGCCTGCGGCGAGTGGTCGGCTGATCGTGTTCCGGCCTGGGACTACAAGCGCGTCAACGGTGGCCTGCTGGTCCAGAGCCGCGACATCGGCATGATCGGCGCCGACGACCTGAAAGTGGTGACCAAGCGTGCCCCGACCGAACAGGAAGTCCACGACCTGATCTTCGCCTGGAAAGTGGCCAAGTTCGTCAAATCCAACGCCATCGTCTACGCCAAGAACCGTCAGACCATCGGTGTCGGCGCCGGCCAGATGAGCCGCGTGAACTCGGCGCGTATCGCCGCGATCAAGGCTGAGCACGCCGGTCTGCAGGTGGCCGGCTCGGTGATGGCATCGGACGCGTTCTTCCCGTTCCGCGACGGTCTGGACAATGCGGCCAAGGTCGGTATCACGGCGGTGATCCAGCCGGGTGGTTCGATGCGTGATGCTGAGGTGATTGCTGCTGCTGATGAGGCTGGCATCGCGATGGTGTTCACCGGCATGCGCCACTTCCGCCACTAATCAGACAACGGCCGCACTGAAGCCGGCATCTGCTGCGTTGGAGCCGACCTCGATGATGCTCATTGCCAAAAGGCAACTCCGCTCACCGAGGTCGACTCCGCCTTGCATCTACCGACTTCATTGCGACCTCCTGGAGCGTGAAGCGCTTCAGGTTCTAAAACAGAATTAGCGTCATCCGAGGTTTTTGAAATGAATGTTTTGATCATTGGCAGCGGTGGCCGCGAACACGCCCTGGCCTGGAAAGTGGCTCAGGATCCGCGCGTGCAGAAGGTTTTCGTGGCTCCAGGCAACGCCGGCACCGCGATTGAAGCCAAGTGCGAAAACGTCGCTATCGACGTGCTGGCCCTCGAGCAACTGGCTGACTTCGCCGAGAAGAACGTCTCCCTGACCATCGTCGGCCCGGAAGTTCCGCTGGTTGCCGGCGTCGTCGACCTGTTCCGCTCCCGTGGCCTGGACTGCTTCGGTCCGACTGCCGGTGCCGCGCAGCTGGAAGGCTCGAAAGCCTTCACCAAGGACTTCCTGGCTCGCCACAAGATCCCGACCGCCGATTACCAGAACTTCACCGAGATCGAGCCTGCTCTGGCTTATCTGCGTGAAAAAGGCGCGCCGATCGTGATCAAGGCCGACGGCCTCGCCGCCGGCAAAGGCGTGATCGTCGCCATGACCCTGGCCGAAGCCGAAGACGCCGTGCGCGACATGCTCGCCGGCAACGCCTTCGGCGACGCCGGCTCCCGCGTCGTGATCGAAGAGTTCCTCGACGGCGAGGAAGCCAGCTTCATCGTCATGGTCGACGGCAAGAACGTCCTGCCGATGGCCACCAGCCAGGACCACAAACGCGTCGGCGACGGCGACAGCGGCCCGAACACCGGCGGCATGGGTGCCTACTCCCCGGCTCCGGTTGTCACCGCCGACGTGCACCAGCGCGTGATGGACCAGGTGATCTGGCCGACCGTGCGCGGCATGGCCGAGGAAGGCAACGTCTACACCGGTTTCCTGTACGCCGGTCTGATGATCGACAAGGCCGGCAATCCGAAGGTCATCGAGTTCAACTGCCGCTTCGGCGACCCGGAAACCCAGCCGGTGATGCTGCGCCTGCAGTCGAGCCTGGTGCTGCTGGTCGAAGCGGCACTGGCCCAGGCGCTGGACAAGGTTGAAGCGCAGTGGGATCCACGTCCGAGCGTCGGCATCGTGCTGGCCGCCGGCGGTTACCCGGGCGACTACGCCAAGGGCGCACCGATCAACGGTCTGGACGCAGCCGCCGCACTGGAAGGCAAGGTCTTCCACGCCGGTACTGCGCTCAAGGACGGCAAGGTCGTGACGGCCGGTGGTCGGGTGCTTTGCGCCACCGCCATGGGTGCCAGCGTTGGCGCTGCCCAGGAGCAGGCCTACAAACTGGCCAAGGCCATCGACTGGGAAGGCTGCTTCTACCGCACCGACATCGGCTACCGTGCCATTGCCCGTGAACGCGGCGAAAACCGGTAATAAGCTACGCTGTGTTTCCGGCAAGGGCCCTTGGTCCTTGCCGGACTGTTCCGACGCTGCGCATCGTTATATTCTGGCATCAACCTACGAAGGGATTTCGCCGTGCGCTGGCTCAGGATTGCCATAGGTTTCACCGTCACACTGTTGACCTTGCTCTGCATGCTCCCGGCCCAGGCCGCGCAAGGCAGTGGCTGGTCGGTATTGCTCGACGATCAGGGCAACCTCCAGCTGAGCGACATTCGCTCCGCCCGCTACACCAATCAATTCAGCCCCATCGAGCTTGACCGCCTCACCGCGGCCGAACCCGACGGCGCATTATGGCTGCGCTTCAGACTGGCGCCCGGCAAGCACGAACAAGTGCTGCGCATCTTCGCCCCCGACCTGTCACACCTCAACCTGTACGTGCTCGATGGCGACCGGCTGATCGAACAGCGGGAAACCGGCACCACCCAGGCTCAGGTCGAACGTCCGCTGCCCAGCAGCGACTTCCTGTTGCCGTTGCCGCAAAGTGACAAGTCCCTCGACGTCTATCTGCGACTGGTCTCCGACCACCAGTTGCGTCCGTACATCACCCTGCAATCGGCGGTGATGGGCGCGGCCAACCATAACCAGACGCTGATCTACGGTTTGCTGTTCGGCTGCCTCGCCATGCTGATCCTGCACAACCTGATCCGCTACGCCTACACCCGTTCGCGCAGCAGCCTGTGGCTGGCGGTGTGTGAAGGCCTGCTGAGCCTGAGCCTGCTGCTGTTGCTCAACCTCGCCGGCCCCTGGCTGCCGAACTGGCATGCGATCCAGACCCCTGGCGCCTACCTGGCCCTGCTGTTGACCGCACCGGCCGGCCTGATGTTCGCCTACCGCTTCTTTGCCCCGCTCGGCCCTCATCCGCTGAACAAACTGCTGCTGGGCGATATCCTGTTCATCGTGATCTGCAGCCTGCTGTTGCTGTTCGTCAACACCCTGCCGCTGAACATCATCACCTACGCGCTGGTGGCTCTGGCCGGGCTGAGCATGTTGCTGGTGGCGTTCTATCACTGGCAGAAAGGCTACCGCCCTGCCCGACTGTTCGTCGCCGCGATGGTGGTGTTCAACATCGGCACGCTGATCATCCTCCCGGCCTTGCTGGGGCTGACCCTGGTGGCGCCGCAAGGCCTGATCATGACCCTGATGGGATTCATCTGCATCAGTGGCCTGCTGATGAGCATCGCCCTCGGCGAGCGCCAGCGCAGCATCACCGAAAGCCGTTTCAGCATCAGCCGCGACCTCGCCGCGAGCAACGCCGAGATCAATGCCAAGGCCGAATTCCTGGCCAAGATCAGCCACGAGATCCGCACCCCGATGAACGGCGTGCTGGGCATGACCGAACTGCTGCTCGGCACGCCGCTGTCGGTCAAGCAGCGCGACTACGTGCAGACCATTCACAGCGCCGGCAACGAACTGCTGACCCTGATTAACGAGATCCTCGACATCTCTCGCCTCGAGTCCGGGCAGATCGAACTGGACGATGTGCAGTTCGACCTCAACGCGCTGATCGACGACTGCCTGAGCATCTACCGCGCCAAGGCCGAGCAGCAGAACGTCGAGCTGATCAGCTTCATCCAGCCACAAGTGCCACGGGTCATCAGCGGTGACCCGACGCGTCTGCGCCAGACGCTGCTGAGCCTGCTGGAAAACGCCCTGAAGAAAACCGAAGAAGGCGAAGTGCTGGTGGTGGTCGCCCTCGATGAGCGCAGCAGCAAACCGCGCCTGCGCATTGCCGTGCAGGACAGCGGCCAGCCGATGGACCAGGAAGAACGTGATGCGCTGATGCACGCCGAGCTGCACAGCAAGCACTTCCTGTCGGCCAACCGGCTGGGCGGCAATCTCGGGCTGGTGATCGCACGGCAACTGATTCGCCTGATGCAGGGCGAGTTCGGCATCAAGAGCGGCGCCACCCAGGGCAGCACGCTGTGGCTGACCCTGCCGCTGGATCCCGACCGCCTGGAGCACCCGACCTCCGACCTCGACAGTCCGCTGCAAGGCGCGCGGGTACTGGTGGTCGATGACAACGACACCTGCCGCAAAGTGCTGGTGCAACAGTGCAGCGCCTGGGGCCTGAACGTCAGTGCGGTGCCGTCGGGCAAGGAAGCGCTGGCCCTGTTGCGCACCAAGGCGCATTTGCGTGATTACTTCGACGTGGTCTTGCTGGACCAGAACATGCCCGGCATGACCGGCATGCAACTGGCGGCCAAGATCAAGGAAGATCCGAGCCTGAACCACGACATCCTGCTGATCATGCTCACCGGCATCAGCAATGCGCCGAGCAAGATCATCGCGCGCAATTCGGGGATCAAACGCATCCTGGCCAAACCGGTGGCCGGCTACACGCTCAAGACCACGCTGGCCGACGAACTGAACCAGCGCAACCGCGGCCAGGCCGTATTCCAGCCACAACCGACCGGCCCGGCCACGGCCGTCAAGGTTCCGAGCGATTTCCGCATTCTGGTCGCCGAAGACAACACGATTTCCACCAAAGTGATTCGCGGCATGCTCGGCAAGCTCAACCTGCAACCGGACACCGCCAGCAATGGCGAAGAAGCCTTGCAGGCCATGAAGGCCCAGCGCTACGACCTGGTGCTGATGGATTGCGAAATGCCGATCCTCGACGGTTTTTCCGCGACCCAGCAGCTACGGGCCTGGGAAGTCGGCAATCAGCGCATCCGTACGCCGATCGTCGCGCTGACCGCGCACATCCTCGCCGAACACAAGGAGCGTGCGCGCCAGGCCGGCATGGACGGGCACATGGCCAAACCGGTGGAGCTGTCGCAACTGCGCGAGCTGATCGAGCACTGGGTGGCCCAGCGTGATCAGCAAAATCGCACGACGGCACGAACGCCCTGATCTCGGCGAGCGGCCACCTTCCCAACGGATCTTGCCGTGATGACGCCAGATCCGCCTGATAGACTCCGTTCAACTTCCGCCCGCGCGAGTTTTAACCATGCTCCATGTGTTGTTCAGCGTTTACCTGAAGATGCTGGTGCTCTACAGCCCGTTCTTCGTGTTGTCCTGCTTCATCAGCCTGACCCGGGGTTATTCGCGCAAGGAACAACGGCGCCTGGCCTGGAAAGTAGCGATCGCCACCCTGGTATCGAGCGTGTTGCTGTACCTGTTCGGGCGGGTGATCTTCGACGTGTTCGGCATCACCGTGGATGCCTTCCGCATCGGGGCCGGCAGCGTGCTGTTCATCTCGGCGCTGGGCATGGCGCAGGGCAAGTCGGCGGTGCAGGCCGACAACGTGCAGCAGGACGTCACCATCGTCCCGTTGACCATCCCGCTGACGGTCGGCCCCGGCACCATCGGTGCGCTGCTGGTGATGGGCGTCAGCCAGCCGCACTGGGATGACAAGCTGATCGCGATCATGAGCATCGCGCTCGCCAGTTTTACCGTCGGCGTGGTGTTGTATCTGTCGAACCGGATCGAGCGGATTCTTGGCGATCAGGGGTTGCAGATCGTCAGCCGGCTCATGGGATTGTTTGTCTGTGCACTGGCTGCGCAGATCATCTTTACCGGGGTGAAGGGTTATCTTGGCTGACCCGCCACCCATGACATGAAATGAAAAAGCGGCTCCGAAGAGCCGCTTTTTCATGTCTCAGGTATTGGGTTTCTCGCCATACCAACGCGGCGTATATACCCACTCCCCGCCTTCGGCTCGAGGGAACGTGCAGGTGGTTGACGAACCGATCAGCACCATCGTGCGCATGTCCACCTGATCCGGTGTCAGCGCACCCAACGTCGTCACCCGCAGTGTCTGCCCCGGACGACCGATATCACGGCCCAGCACCACCGGCGTTTGCGGCGCGCGATGCTGCGCGACGATTTCCAGCGCGCGCCCCAGTTGCCACGGACGGGCGCGGGAGATCGGGTTGTAGAACGCCAATGCCAGATCGGCCTCGGCAGCGAGATCCAGACGCTTTTCGATGATCGACCACGGTTTGAGGTTGTCCGACAGCGACATCACGCAGAAATCGTGCCCCAGCGGTGCACCGGCCTGAGCGGCGGTGGCAAGCGACGCGGAAACACCCGGCAGGATTTCCAGGTCGACGCTGTGCCAGGCCGGATCCGTCGATTCGTGCAACGCTTCGAGCACCGCCGCCGCCATGGCGAACACGCCTGGATCGCCCGACGAAACCACAATCACCGAACGACCCTCGGCGGCCAGCCTGAATGCATGGCGGGCGCGCTGCATTTCTTCGCGGTTGTCGGTGCAATGCTGCACCTGATCGTCGCGGAACGGGCCGGCCATACGCACGTAAGTTTCATAGCCCAGCACATCGGTGGCTCGAGCGAGTTCGGCTTTCACCGCCGGCACCATCAGCTCGGCGGCACCAGGGCCGAGACCGATGACTGCCAGGCGCCCACGCGGACGACCAACCTGTGAAACATCCAGCGGCTGTTCGGCCACGGCGATGGCAATGTCGTGGGAGGTTGTGATGATTCGAGCGTGAGAGACTGCATCGCGAGCCAGCTCACCGATGTCATTCGCCGGCGCGACAAAGCGCAACGGCACTGCCAGTTCAAGCGCCGCTTCACGCAGTGCCGGACTGGCCATCTGAACATCGGCCGCCACCAGACAGGCCAGCGATTGAATCGCCACCCCGGCCTGCTGCAACGCATCGCGAATCGAGCCCGGCAGGTCAGTCACTTCTGAACCGACCGCAACCGCCACGCTGCGCGGATAAATCAGCAACTCACTGGAACTCGCCACGCGGGCATCGCTGCCGACATGAATCGAGCGCTGCGCCTGTGGATCTTCCGGCAACTGCGCCTGAGCCAGCCAGGGTGCGGCGCCATCGATGCGCACGCTGTGACCGGCGAGCAGATCGGAGACAAAGCGCTTGCCCTGCTCCAGATCGCCAAGGGCATAACCGCTGGGTGGATTGAGCAGGCAGGTGCCGAAGCGCAGCTCGCCGCTGGTGGTGATTGCCGCTGCCACTTCAAGCGCAGCCGCCATCTCGCGGGCCATGACATTCACCCCACCCAGGCCGCCAAGCAGCGGCACTACGGCGCTGCCGTCTTCAGCCACGGCGAGCACCGGCGGCTCGACGCCTTTTTCCAGCAGCAGTGGCGCCAGGGTGCGAATGACGATACCCGCCGCGCACAGGGCAATGATCGGTGTGTCCTGCTGATACAGCTCGCGCAGGGTCGCGCCGAACTCGCTGTAAGTCAGGTCGGCACCTTCGACGCGCCCGGAGAGGCCATGAATCTGCGCGCCCGGATAGACCTGTTGAAGACGACGGGCCGTGGCCAGCGCGCCCTGGCCGAGAATGACGATGGCCGGTGTGGAATGAGTCATCAGCCTTGCCACCGTTCGCCGGGAACAATGATCAGCGAGAAGTACGGCGACGACATCGGCTCGACCTCATCCAGCGGCACGATCTTCTGGTTGGCCATGGTCGCGCGCTCGACGTACAGCGCACGCTCGGCCAGACCCAGTTCTGCCAACACGTCGCGCACTTTCGGGAAATTGCGCCCCAGCTTCATGATCACCGCCGCATCGGCATCCGCCAGGCGGCGCTTGAGCTCGTCATGAGGCAACACGCCGGACAGCACCGACAGGCTCTGATTGCGATACACCAGCGGCGCACCCAGCACCGAAGCGCCGCCGAGCATCGAGCAGACGCCCGGCACCACTTCGGCTTCGTAACGGCTGGCGAGGCGATCATGCAGGTACATGTAGGAGCCGTAGAAGAACGGATCCCCTTCACAGATCACCGCCACGTCTCGACCGGCATCCAGATGCGCAGCCACTTCCTCGGCAGCGTCATCGTAGAAATCGCTGATCACCTGTTCGTAGGACAGCGGCGCCGGCAGCACTTCGGTGGTCACCGGGTACACCAGCGGCAGCAGGTTCTGCGCGTCCTGCAGGTGCGCTTCGATGATGCCGAACGCGTTGCCCTTCTTGCCCTTGGCCACGAAATACGCCACCACCGGCGACTCGCGCAGCAGGCGCAGGGCCTTGACGGTAATCAGTTCCGGATCACCGGGGCCGACGCCCAGGCCGATCAAACGTCCTTGAGCCTGCATCATTCGATCTCCGTGGCGAGGGCATTGACCGCAGCGGCGGCCATGGCGCTGCCGCCGAGGCGGCCCTGCATGATCACGAACGGCACGCCACGACTGTTGGCGGCCAGCTCGGCCTTGGATTCGGCAGCGCCAACGAAGCCCACCGGGAAGCCGAGAATCAGCGCCGGTTTCGGGGCGCCGGCGTCAAGCATTTCCAGCAGATAGAACAGCGCGGTCGGCGCATTGCCGATCACCACCACGCTGCCTTCCAGATGCGGACGCCACAGTTCCAGAGCGGCAGCGGAGCGAGTATTACCCAGCTCGCGCGCAAGCTCCGGCACGCTGTCGTCGCGCAGGGTGCAGATCACCTCGTTGTTGGCCGGCAGGCGCGCACGGGTCACGCCTTCGGAAACCATCCGCGCATCGCACAGAATCGGCGCACCGGCAGCCAGCGCATCGCGCCCGGCCTTGCCCGCGCCTTCGGAGAATTGCAGCCCGTCGATGGCCTCGACCATGCCGCAGGCGTGGATCACCCGCACCGCGAGTTTTTCCAGGTCGGCCGGGATGCGCGCGAGGTTGGCCTCGCTGCGAATGATCGCGAAGGAGTTGCGATAGATCTCCTGACCGTCGCGGATGTAATCAAGCATCAAGGGGGCTCCGTGAGCGGGCGGCGAGCAAGGTCGCGGCCGCTTCGATAGTAAGGTTGTGAGCGTGCAGCGCGCCGAAACCGGGCGTCGCTGCATCGCGAAAATAGAGATCGTAGTGACCGGGAGCGACCGCCAGCAAAGTCACTGCAGCCCGGTGCGCAGCGGCGCAGGAACGCGGGCAGCCGGACAAGTGCACATCCACGGCGTGTGGCAACAGCGTAGCCAGCAGGCGGGCATCGTGTTTGGTGTCGGCCAGGCCTTTGCCGCAGCCGTTGGAGCCGGTACAGGCGATCAGGTGCGACAGCGGGTCGTCAATCTGGGTCAGCAGGTTCAGCTTGCTCAGTGCATCGAGCACTTGAGCGGCATCCGCCTCACGCACATTGGGCAACAACAGACTCTGCCAAGGGGTGAAACGCAGGCTGCCATCGCCAAAGGTTCTGGCCAGTTGCGCGGCGCCACGCAGCATGGCCGGATCGAGACGACCAAGCACTGGTGCGGCACCGATATACACCTGACCAATCCATTGCTGAGGATGAACGCCGAGTTGCAAGCCTTCCGGCGCGGATTCACGCTGCCACTCGCCGACGCTTTGCAGGCTGATCCGCTGACCGAGTTTTTCGAGGAACACCGGCACCGGGCATTCATCCAGCAGATGACGCATCCGCGTCTGCTCCGGTCGGGCCAGTTCGAGAAACAATTCCAGCACCGCGACCACCAGCGCATGTCCGTCCGCAAGCGCCACAGCGGCCAGCGGTCGATCCGTCGGGCTACCCGCCAGGCCGAACGCCAACAACGTGTTTTCACCGCTTTTGAATGCCGACAACCACAGATCATGGTGATGCTCGAGCATCACCAGTGCTTCACCGCCGTCCAGTTGCACGGCGAACTTGGCGCTCAACTCATGGAAACGTGGATGGCTTTGCAGGGTCTCGAGAATCTGCCCGGCCAATGGACGGGTATCGAAGCGCATCTGTCGGTCGATGCCGGCGGCCGGGCTGAGCATCAGGTTGCGCACATCGTCGCCCGCTGTGGTACGCGGCCCGAGACCGGCGGCCAACAGGTTGTCGATCAGCGATGCGGACTGGTCGCCGATGCCGCGGATCTGCAGATTGCCCCGGTTGGTCGCCTCGATCACCCCGCCGGCAAACCGCCCGGCGGCATTGGCCACCGCATCGGCCTGATCGGCCGTGATCGAGCCGCCATCGAGCTTGATCCGGCAGATCCCGCCATCCAGCGCCTGGACGATACGCAGCAACCCCGGACAGGCCGAGGGGCGTATGGCGTTGGACATCGGGCGTTCGTTCAAGGGCTGGCAGCTCAGTGGGAAAGGCGCTTCGCGGGCGAAGGCGCGGTATTATGCCTGCTTTGTCCGACGGCATGAAAAGTCTGCCCGTCGGAACGGCGCGTTTGCGGACACTTTTTTGAGGGGCTACAGATGTCACCCTGGCTGACAGTAGTAGGAATCGGTGAAGACGGCTTCAAGGGCCTGGGCAAGAATGCCCGGCGCGCCCTGATAGGCGCCTCGCGGATCATCGGCGGTCAGCGTCAGCTGGATCTGTTGCCAGTGTGCATCCGTGGCGAGCGCCTGTTGTGGCCGAGCCCGTTTTCCCTGGCCCCGGTTCTCGAACGGCGTGGCGAAGCGGTGTGTGTGCTGGCCAGTGGTGATCCGATGTTCTACGGCGTCGGCGCGAGCCTCGCGCGGCAGGTTCCAGGCACCGAAATGCTGGTGCTGCCGGCGCCGTCCTCATGTTCTCTGGCGGCGGCCCGACTGGGCTGGCCGTTACAGGAGATCAGCATTCTTTCGCTGGTGGCCCGACCGCTGGTGGCCCTCAATGGTCAGTTGTCCAGCGGCCTGCGCCTGTTGCTGCTGAGCAATGACAGTCAAAGCCCGGCGGCTGTTGCCACGTTACTGCGTGAGCGTGGATTCGGCGCCAGTCGCCTGAGCGTTCTGGAGCATCTGGGCGGCAGCGCCGAACGCCGGATCGATGGCACCGCCAACGACTGGAACGACCCGCTCATTGCCGATCTCAACGTGATCGCCATCGAGTGCCTCGCCGATCCGCAGACACCACGCCTGTCGCGCCTGGCCGGCCTGCCGGACTCGGCCTTCAAACATGACGGGCAATTGACCAAACGCGACGTGCGCGCCATCACCCTTGCCCGCCTCGCGCCGACGCCGGGCGAACTGCTGTGGGACGTCGGCGCGGGCAGCGGCTCGATCGGCATCGAGTGGATGCGCGCTCACCCGAGCTGCCGCGCCCTGGCCATCGAGGCCGATGACGGCCGACAACAGTTGATCGAACACAACCGCGATGCGCTGGGTGTTCCCGGCCTGCAACTGATTCGCGGCAGTGCCCCGCAGGCCCTCGCCGGGCTGGAACGTCCGGACGCGATTTTCATCGGCGGCGGCGTGACCCGTGAAGGCGTGCTGGAAACCTGCTGGGAACAACTCAAACCCGGCGGCCGACTGGTGGCCAACGCCGTAACCCTGCAAAGCGAAATGACCTTGATGAGCTGGCGCGAACGCCACGGCGGCGAACTGACCCGCATCCACATCGCCCAGGCGCAGCCGCTGGGCGAGTTCGACACCTGGCGCCAGGCCTTGCCGATCACCCTGCTCGATCTGGTCAAACCCCTTGATGCGTGACGAAACCGCCGAACAACCCGCGCCCCTGCGCAGCGGCCTGACCACCGGCAGCTGCGCCACGGCCACCAGCCTCGCGGCAGCACGCCTGCTGCTCGGCGGAGCGGTGGCTGACGCCGTGCAGATCGTGTTGCCCAAGGGCAAGCAGGTGCAGATGCGACTGGAGTTCTGTCGGCTGACCGAGAACGGCGCCGAAGCCGGAACCATCAAGGACGCCGGCGACGACCCGGACGTGACACACGGCGCCCTGCTCTACTCCCGCGTGCAACTGATGGCCGAGCCGGGCATCCGCTTCATCGCCGGCAAAGGCGTCGGCACCGTGACCCGGCCGGGGCTGGTGCTGGGCGTCGGCGAGCCGGCGATCAATCCGGTGCCGCGCAAGATGATCAGCGATCACCTGACCCTGCTCGCCGAAGAATCCGGCTATCGCGGCGGCTTCGAGGTGACGGTGAATGTCGAGGGCGGCGAAGCACTGGCGCTGAAGACCATGAACCCGCGCCTGGGCATTCTCGGTGGCCTGTCGATCCTCGGCACCAGTGGCATCGTCCGGCCGTTTTCCTGCGCGGCGTACATCGCCTCGATCCATCAAGGCATCGACGTGGCGAAAACCAACGGCTACCTGCACATCGCCGCCTGCACCGGCAACGCCAGCGAAGACACCATGCGCCGGGTCTACGACCTGCCGGAAATCGCCCTGATCGAAATGGGCGACTTTGTCGGCGCCGTGCTCAAGCACCTGCGCAAAGTGCCTGTGGATAAACTCAGCCTGTGCGGCGGCTTCGGCAAGATCAGCAAACTGGCGGCCGGGCACATGGATTTGCACTCGCGCCATTCGAGCATCGACCTGCCGCAACTGGCCGAATGGGCGGCGGCGCTCGGCGCCGACGACACCTTGCAGCAAGCCATCCGCGAGGCGAACACCAGTCAGCAGGCGTTGGCGATGGCCAGTGCGGCGGGTGTTGCCCTGGGTGATGAAGTTTGCCGTCATGCCCTGGAATTCGCCCGCAGCGTGGTGCCCGCGCAGGTGCAGGTCGAGGTGTTTGCGATTGATCGTCAGGGCGGCATCGTCGGCCATGCGGGGGCTTTTGCATGAAACGGATTCTGTTGCTGGGCGGCGTGACTGAAGCGTTGGCCATCGCACGCACTTTGGGGCCGAAACACATTTACAGCCTGGCCGGAGTGGGCCGGGTGCCGACCGATCTGACGTGCCAGGTGCGCGTCGGCGGTTACGGCGGTGCCGAGGGGCTGGCGCAGTTCATTCGCGACGAAGGCATCAATCTGCTGCTCGACGCGACCCATCCGTATGCCGCACAAATCAGCCACAACGCCGCCACCGCTGCACAACTCACCGGCATCCCCTGCTGGGCCCTGCGCCGCCCGGCGTGGCAACCACAACCGGGCGATGACTGGCGCGAAGTCGCCGACTGGGCCGAACTGATCACCGCCCTCGAACCCTTCCGCCGCCCACTGTTCACCCTCGGCCGCGAACCGCTGCAACACCTCGATGAAATCCCCGCGCACCAGTTCTGGACCCTGCGCGCCCTCGACGTCTATCCCGGCAACGAACGCTGCGAAGTCATCGGTGCCCGGGGGCCGTTTCTGCTGGAGGATGAGCGAGCGCTGTTCGAACGCCGGCAGATCGACGTGCTGATCAGCAAGAACAGCGGCAGCACCGCAACCGAGCCGAAGCTGGAAGTGGCGCGGGAGCTTGGGGTGCCGGTGATGGTGTTGAAACGGCCGGAGTTGGCGGGGGTTGATCGGGAGTTTTGGACGATTGATGAAGCCATCGCTGCCCTAACGGCCGAAGTCCGACCGTGAAAAACAAAAAGCTCAAGTCCTACTGAGTGCTAGGACACTGCCCACAAGAATTTAAAGATTCGCTGACTATCTGCGTGAGCTGCCCAGGCTTACGTTTAGCGTTTCATCGAATTTGTGAGCACGTTCCAATGACCGGAAAATTCACCCGCTTCGACATCAAGGACTTTCTCCACACGCCTGCTGAACTGGTGCACTACGTCAAGGCATGTTCGGAACTGGACTCAGGCGATGGGCGATTCAACCGCGTGGCGCTCCGAGACTATAAGCAGACCATCCGATTGAGAATTCAATCTGATCCGGATTTCGCACAGGCATTGCGAATCGAAGCCGCTACACTCTTTCATAACGGCGAGACGCAACTGGCAAGCATGCTACTCGCACAACTGCATGTAGCGCTGCGACACCAAACCGCACGACGCTTTTTTACTTATCGGCCCTGATCAGGCTAAATAGCCGCGCCTGATCGCCCACCCTACGGACCTGTCCCATGACCCGACACCGGCTTGCATTTGCCTGGATCGCCTGCTTCGCAGTGCTGTTCAACATGCTCGCCATGCCGTTGACGGGAGCGATGGCGCAAGCGGCGCAGACGCCGGCCGAGCAGTTGCTGTGGAGCAGTTTCTGCACCGGCAGCGGCACGAAGATGGTGGCGATCGACATCGGCAGCCTCGATCAGAAAGCGCCGCAAAACGGTGACAATCATTCGACCATGCAGCATTGCTGGTGCTGTTCCGGATCGGCGCCCGTGGTGGCGTTGCCGGGGCATTCACCGCAGCTGTACTTCGCCCGATACGAAAGCAATCGCAGTGTGGCGCCCGCCTTGCTGCAAACCCCGACACCGCGCCAGCAATGGCCGAGCCTCAATCCCCGCGCCTCTCCTCTGGTTTGATTTGTTCCCGCATTTGACCTGCGTTTCAAATCGTTCTGGAGAACTGCCATGTTGAACAAATTCATCGTCATCGCTGCGCTGTTGCTGCCTGCGTGCTTCGCCCATGCCCACGAATACAAGGCCGGCGAGCTGGAAATCGCCCACCCGTGGTCGCAGGAACTGCCGCCGAATGCGCCGACGGTTGCCGCGTATTTCATCATTCACAACGGTGGCAAAACCGCTGACCGCCTGCTCAGCGTCGACTCGCCCATCGCTCCGAAAGCCGAACTGCACGAACACGTGATGCAGGGTGATCTGATGAAGATGCAACAGGTGCCGAACGTGGCGATCCCGGCCGGTGGAAACGTGACTTTCGCGCCGATGGCCTATCACGTGATGTTGATGAATCCGACCGACCGCAGCCTGCTGACCGACGGCAAGCGCTTCCCGCTGACGATGCACTTCGAGAAGGCCGGTGACGTGACCGTCGAAGTCGCCGTGCAGAAGAAACCACCGCAGGACATGCCGGAACACGCGCACGCCCAATAACCGTTCCGGCAGACTCCGCCCGTGCGCCCGCGCAGCGCCAGGGCATCCATGCAACGCCGTCAGACCGAACACCTGACACGCGGCAGCTGGATCGCCCTGTTCGCCATGTTGATGATCTTCATCGGCCCGCTGATTTCTCAGTCGATGCCGATGGATCAGCACGCCTCGCCTTCCATGCCCATGGACATGTCGATGGCCATGGCGGGCATGGATCATTCCGCGCATGAAGCGAAACCCTCGGCCGAACACTGCCCGCCGCAATCCTCGCACCATGTGCTGTGGGAAAAGTGCGGCTATTGCAGCCTGCTGTTCAACTGCCCGGCGCTGACCGGTGGCGGCACTTTTGCCACGTTCAGCATCGCCCACATCAATACCTTCACCCCGCCCTCCCCGCGTCTGGGCCATGCCCGGCAGACCTTCTTCCCCGGCGCCCGCACCCGCGCCCCGCCCGTCGCAGCGTAAACACCCACCTCTGATTGCACACGGTTGAGAAGACAGCTTCAGGCTGCCGGCCGTGTCGTTTACGACTGTTTGATGGAAATTGTCATGTCCAGGTTTTCTGCTGTCCCACGCTCGGGTTCTGCCCCGGCGTCCTTCGCCCTGAACGAATCGCGCATCCGTTTCAGGCACGCTACCGCCGTCCTTTGCGGCGTCCTGCTGTCCCCGCTGGTCCACGCCGATGAACATGCCGGCCACGCTGAAGAACTGAGCCCGACGGTGATCACCGCCATCGCCCCGAGTTCGCCGCTGACCATCGTCACCAACCCGAAAGACCCGCGCCAACCGGTGCCGGCCAGCGATGGCGGCGACTACCTGAAGACCATTCCCGGCTTCGCCCTGGTGCGCAACGGCGGCACCAACGGTGATCCGGTACTGCGCGGCATGTTCGGTTCGCGCCTGAACATCCTCACCAACGGCAGCATGATGCTCGGCGCCTGCCCCGGCCGGATGGACGCGCCAACCTCATACATCTCGCCCGAGACCTACGACAAACTCACCGTGATCAAAGGCCCGCAAACCGTGCTCTACGGACCGGGCGCCTCGGCCGGCACAGTCCTGTTCGACCGCGAACCGGAAAGCTTCGGCGAACTCGGCACCCGCGTGAATGCCAGCGTGCTGGCGGGCTCCAACGGACGCTTCGACAAAGTCGTCGATGCCGCTGCCGGTGGACCGCTGGGCTACGTGCGGGTGATCGGCAACACCGCACATTCCGACGACTACCGCGACGGCAACAACGACACCGTCGCCTCGCGCTATGACAAGTGGAACGGTGACGTGGCGCTGGGCTGGACCCCGGACGCCGACACCCTGATCGAACTCACCGCCGGCAAGGGTGACGGCGAAGCACGCTACGCCGGACGCGGCATGGACGGCTCGCAGTTCTTGCGGGAAAGCCTCGGCTTGCGTTTCGAGAAATCCAACATCACCGACGTGCTGGAGAAGCTCGAAGCCCAGGTCTACTACAACTACGCCGACCACGTGATGGACAACTACACCCTGCGCACGCCGTCCGGCACCGGGATGATGGCAGGCCCCATGGCGTCCAACGTCGACCGTCGCACCCTCGGCGCGCGGATCAAGGCTACCTGGCGCTGGGCCGATATCCAGCTGATCACCGGCCTCGATGCGCAGACCAACGAACACCGTCAGCGCAGCGGCATGGGCATCGATACTTACAAGGATCAGCCGTACACCAAGGACGCCGATTTCCATAACTACGGCGTGTTCAGCGAAATGACCTGGTACGCCGCCGACCGCGACCGGCTGATCACTGGTGCCCGGGTCGACCGCGCCTCGGCCAGGGATTTCCGGCAGACCACCGGATCGGGAATGATGTCCCGGCCGAATCCGACCGCCGGCGATACCCGCGCCGACACCCTGCCAAGCGGCTTCGTGCGTTACGAGCATGACCTGGCCGACAGTCCGACCACGCTCTACGCCGGCCTCGGTCACTCACAACGATTCCCGGATTACTGGGAGCTGTTTTCGCCCAAGTCCGGCCCGGCGGGTTCGGTCAATGCGTTCGATTCGATCAAACCGGAAAAGACCACCCAACTCGACTTCGGCGTGAACTACAAGGACGCCGACCTCGAAGCCTGGGCCTCGGGCTACATCGGCGTGGTGCGCGACTACATCCTGTTCGACTACACCCCGACGATGATGGGCATGAGCACCTCTCGCGCCGAGAACATCGACGCGCGGATCATGGGCGGTGAACTTGGTGCCGCCTACAAGCTCACCGACAACTGGAAAGCCGATGCGACCCTGGCCTACGCCTGGGGCAAGAACAGCAGCGACGGCAAGGCCCTGCCGCAGATGCCGCCGCTGGATGCACGTTTCGGCCTGACCTACAGCGAAGACAACTGGAGCGCAGGCGCACTGTGGAGAGTGGTTGCCGCGCAAAATCGGATCGACCAGAACAAGGGCAACGTGGTCGGCAAGGATTACGACAAGAGTTCGGGCTTCGGCGTGTTCTCGCTCAACGGTGCCTACCGGATCAACAAGAACTGGAAGGTCAGTACCGGCGTCGACAACCTGTTCGGCAAGGCTTACGCCGAACACCTCAACCTGGCGGGCAACGCCGGGTTCGGCTACCCGGCCAACGACCCGCAAGCCATCAATGAGCCGGGGCGCACGCTCTGGACCAAGGTGGACATGAGTTTCTAACCCTCAAGGGCACTCGCTCCCCTTGGGGGAGCGAGTGACAACAGACAACTAGAAGATCCAAGCCAAGCGGAGCACTCGTGATGAAACAGCCCAAACCGAATTTCTACAACCTGGCCTGGCGTTGGCATTTCTATGCCGGATTGTTCGTCGCGCCTTTCATGGTGATGCTGGCCCTGACCGGCATCATTTACCTGTTCAAACCGCAGCTCGATTCGCTGATGTACAGCAGCCTGCTGAACGTCCCGGCCGGGCATCACACCGTGCCGGCCGATGACCTGCTGCAAAAGGTCAAAAGCGCTTATCCACAGGGACAGGTCACCCAGTACCTGCCACCCGCGAACGCCGAGCGCAGTGCGCAATTCGTGGTGAAGAATGCCGGCCATGAGCTGAACGTGTTTGTCGATCCGTACCACGGCGACATCCTCGGCGAGCAGGATGCCAAGCAGAACCTGCAAGCGCTCGCCCGGGCCATCCACGGCGAACTGATGATCGGCACCGTCGGTGACCGACTGATCGAACTGGCCGCCGGCTGGGGCGTGGTGCTGGTGGTGTCCGGGGTTTTCCTGTGGTGGCCGCGCGGTCAGGCCGCTGGGATTCTGTGGCCACGGCTGAACAGGCGCGGTCGTGTACTGTGGCGTGATCTGCATGCGGTTACCGGATTCTGGGGCGCGGCGTTGCTGCTGGTGATGTTACTCAGCGGCATGACCTGGACCGGTTTCTGGGGCAAGCAATACGCCCAGGTGTGGAACGTATTTCCGGCGGCGATGTGGAATAACGTGCCGGCCTCCGACGTCGAGGCCGGCAGCCTCAACAACGCCGCTCGCCAGACCGTACCGTGGGCGATGGAGAACACCCCGATGCCGATGTCCGGGGACCACGCCGAACACATGGCTCACGGCGGCATGCAACACGGCCCCGCCGCGCCGGCCATCAGCCTGCAGGATGTGCAGAACATCGCCGTCGAGCGCAAGGTCGAGCCCGGCTACAGCATCACGATGCCGACCACCGCCACCGGCGTGTTCACCATCGCGGTGTTCGCCGACGACCCGCGCAACGATGCCACGCTGCATGTCGATCAGTACACCGGCAAGGTGTTGGCCGACGTCCGATTCGAGCACTACGGCGCCGTGGCCCGGGCAACGGAAATCGGCGTGATGCTCCACGAAGGCAAGATGTTCGGCACCTTCAACCAGATCATCGTGCTGCTGATCTGCCTGATGATCCTGCTCAGCGCCGTCAGCGGCGTGGTGATCTGGTGGAAGCGCCGGCCACAGGGCAAGTTCGGCGTTCCGCCGCTGCGTCACGATCTGCCGAAGTGGAAAACCGGGGTGGCGATCATGCTGGTGCTGGCGGTGGTGTTTCCGCTGGTGGGGGCTTCACTGGTGGTGGTGTGGTTGCTGGATCGGCTGCTGTTGTCGCGTCTGGGCCGGCAAACTGAATCTGCCTCAACTTCATCATGAAACAGGCGAGATGCGCGACCTAGACAGATCTTTAAACTGCCGGGGCTTAAACTCCGGCAATTTTTAGTGTTACTGTATAACACTAATTGCTGCTCTGCCCGCAGCCATGCATGGTCATGAGCCTGCGGGCTTTTCATTTGAAGAAGTGATCCACCGCCCCGATGAACAAGTACCTCTTGTCCAGCCTCTGTCTGTTCGCCCTGAACAACAGCGCCCATGCCGACAGCGCGCCGCTGACGTTGCCCACCGGCACCATCACCGCCCTGGCCAATGACGACCAGAACGTCAGCCTGACCACGCCGACCAGCGCCGGCTCGCGCCTGAACCTCAGCGCCATGGAAACTCCGGCCAGCGTCGAAAGCCTCAGCGGCGAGCAGGTCCGCGCCCGTGGTGATCGCAGCGTGCAGGACGCGGTGTCGCGCAGCACCGGCATCAGCCGCACCGGCACGCCGGGCGATGGCGGCACTTCGTTGCAGGCCCGGGGATTTACCGGGCAGAGTTCGGTGATGCAGTTGTATGACGGCAACCGCATGTACACCGGCATGGGCACCGTGACCTTCCCGGTCGACACCTGGTCGGTGGAGCGCGTCGACGTGCTGCGCGGTCCGGCCTCGGTGCTGTACGGCGAAGGCGCGACCGGTGCGGTGGTCAACGTGATCCCGAAAAAGCCGTTCGAAGGCGAAATCGAAAACCACGTGCGCGTCGGCTACGGCTCGTACGACCGCCAGCAACAGGCGTTCGATAGCGGCGGTTCGCTGACCGACACCCTGAGCTATCGCCTCAACCTCAATCGACTGCGCAGCAACGGCTGGGTCGATCGCGGAGACTCGTCCAGCGATTTCATCAGCGCCGCCCTGCGCTGGCAGGCTACCGACGATCTGGCCTTCACCCTGGCTCACGATTACGGCGATCAGCGCCCGCAGAACTACTTCGGTACGCCACTGATCAACGGCCAGTTGAAGGACAGCCTGCGCAACAAGAACTACAACGTGCGCAACGACAAGCAGCACTACAACGATCAATGGACGCGCCTGACCACGGATTGGCAGATCAACGATGCAGTCAGCGCCAGCAACGAGCTGTATTACCTCAAGGCCCAGCGCCGCTGGCAGAACGCCGAGAACTACAATTTCGACGCCGACAGCCAACAGCTCAGCCGCAGCGGCTACTTCGGCATCGGTCACAAACAGGAGCAGGTCGGCGATCGCCAGACCTTCACCTTCAAGCATTCGTTGTTCGGCCTCGACAGCCAGACTGTGACCGGCGTTGATTACAACCGCATCCGTTTTCAGCTCGACAGCAACTCGCCGTTCAACGACCTGTTGCCGAATGGCCAGCCGCTGGATCTGTACCACCCGCAAACCGGTTACTTCGAGAGTGCCAACCCGTATCGCGACCAGTTCGACAGCACCACCAGACAGATGTCGGTGTTCGCCGAAAACCGCACGCAGCTGAGCGAACGCTGGTCGCTGGTGACCGGTGTGCGCCGCGACTATGTGCACGTGGATCGCACCAATCTGGTCGACGGCAGCCAGAGCGACAAGACCCTGACCGGCAACAACTGGAAGGCCGGTCTGGTGTTTGCGCTGACCCAGGACACTTCGTTCTACGGCCAGGTCGCCACCAGCACCGACGGCATCGGCGGCCTGATTTCCCTGAGCCTGAGCCAGCAGCAGTACGACCTGTCCACCGCGCGGCAAACCGAGATCGGCCTGAAGCAGCTGTTCTGGGATCAACGCGGCGAGTTCACCCTGGCGGCGTATCGCATCGTGAAGAAGAAGCTGCTGACCGACGATCCGGGCAACCCGACGCTCAAGCAGCAGGTCGGCCAGCAATCGTCGAACGGCCTGGAAGCCAGCCTTGATCTGCAACTGCCGAACGCCTGGCAACTGCAAGCCAACGCCGCCATCGTCAAAGCCAAGTACGACGATTTCGAGGAGGTGGTCGGCGGCGTACCGGTGTCGCGCAATGGCAATCGCCCGGTGGACGTGCCACGCCGCACCGCCAACCTGTGGCTGAGCAAGGCGCTGACCGATGACCTGAAAGCCGGCACCGGCGTACGTTATGTCGATGCGCGCTACGCCGACATGGCCAACCGCAACGAACTGCCGAGCTACACCGTGGTCGATGCGACGCTGTCGTGGAAAGCCCTGCGCAACACCACGCTGGGCTTGCAGGTGAACAATCTGTTTGACCGGACGTACGCGCAAAGCCAATACAATGAGGGGCAGCAGTGGATTCTGGGTGAGCCTCGTTCGTTCTTTGTCACGGCTGACTACACCTTCTAGAACAGGAACGAAATGACCTCCCTGACCCTCACCCACCTGAGATGGTCCCCCTTGGGCCACGACCACTGCCATCACCAGTTCCAGCTGCGTGACGCTTCGTTGCAAGTGGCCGCCGGTGAGTTCGTCGGGCTGATCGGGCCCAATGGCAGTGGCAAGACCAGCCTGTTGCGCTGCGCCTACCGTTTCAGTCAGCCGGAGCACGGTGAGGTCAGACTCGAGCACCACAACGTCTGGAAGCAATCCTCACGCTGGTGCGCGCAACGCATCGCAGTGGTTCTGCAGGAATTCCCCGACGCCTTCGGTCTGACCGTCGAAGAAGTTGTCGCCATGGGCCGCACGCCGCACAAAGGCCTGTTCGACGGCGACACGCTGGAAGACCGGAATCTCGCCACTCAGGCCCTCAAATCCGTGGGCCTCGATGGCTTCGAAGATCACGCGTTCGCCACGCTGTCCGGCGGCGAAAAACAGCGGGTGATCCTGGCCCGCGCCCTGACCCAGCAACCGCAACTGCTGATCCTCGACGAGCCGACCAACCACCTCGACCCGCGTTATCAGCTGGAGCTGCTGCAACTGGTCAAGCGTTTGCAGATCGGCACGTTGGCGAGCATCCACGACCTGAACCTGGCCGCCGCGTTCTGTGACCGGTTGTATGTAATTAACCACGGTCGCATCGTCGCCAGCGGCACGCCGCAAGAAGTGCTCACTGTTGAATTGCTGCGCGACGTGTTCGGCGTCGAAGCATTGATCGATCCACACCCCCTCCACGGCTACCCGCGAATCACCTGGATAACCCGACCATGACTGTGCGCTCCCTGCTTTGCCTTGCTCTGCTGCTGGGCACCACCCATGCCTTCGCCGAGGCCACGAAGTACCCGCTGACAATCCACAGCTGCAACCGCGAAGTGACCTTCAAGGAAGCGCCGAAACACGCGGTCAGCCACGACATCAACATGACCCAGATGATGCTTGCCCTAGGTCTCAAGTCGAAGATGGCCGGCTACAGCGGCGTCAGTGGCTGGAAGTCGGTGACGCCGGAAATGCAGTCGCTGCTCGATGGCCTGCCGGAGCTGGCAGCCAAATACCCGTCGGTGGAAACGTTGCTCAACGCCAATGTCGATTTCTTCTTCGCCGGCTGGGATTACGGCATGCGCGTCGGTGGCAATCTCACGCCGCAGACCCTGCAACCGCTGGGCATCAATGTCTATGAACTGACCGAGTCCTGTGCCTTCGTGATGAAGCGCCCGGCCGCCACGCTGGACGACACCTACAACGACCTGCGCAACCTCGGAAAGATCTTCGACGTGCAGGACCGCGCCGACGCGTTGATCGCCGACATGCAAAGCCAGGTCGCGGAAATCCGCAAAGACCTGCCCGCCGAAAAACCCCGAGTGTTCCTGTACGACAGCGGCGAGGACCGCGCCATGACTTCCGGCCGCCTCGGCATGCCGCAAGCGCTGATCGACGCCGCCGGCGGGCGCAATATTCTCGACGACGTCGATGCGAGCTGGACCCGGGTCAACTGGGAAACCGTGGTCGAGCGCAACCCGCAGGTGATCGTCATCGTCGACTACAGCGAAATCACCGCCGAGCAGAAGATCGAATTCCTGTTGAAGAACAAGTCCCTGCAGTCGGTGGACGCGATCAAGAACCAGCGCTTTATTGTCATCCCTTACGTGCAGGCCACGCCGGGGATCGACAACGTGCTGGCGGTTAAAACTCTGGCCAAAGGGTTCCACGGCGAATGATCAATCGTCGTTACGGCTGGCTGCTGATTGCCCTCGGCGCGGTGCTGCTGGTGTCGTGCGTGGTGTCGCTGGGCTTCGGCCCAGCGCGGGTGCCGGTGGACATTGTGTGGCGGATTCTGCTGCACAAGTTGTTCGGCCTCGGCGTGCCGGACTGGAGCGCCGGCCAGGAGCACATCGTCTGGCTGATCCGCGTGCCGCGCATGTTGCTCGGTGCGCTGGTTGGGGCTGGACTGGCGTTGATCGGCGCGGTGCTGCAAGCGGTCACGCGCAATCCGCTGGCCGATCCGCATCTGCTCGGTGTCACTTCCGGTGCGACCCTCGGTGCAGTGATCGTGGTGCTGCACGTCGGTGAAATCGTCGGTCTGCTGACCTTGCCGATTGCCGCGTTCATCGGCGCGTTGTTGAGCATGTTTCTGGTGCTGGGCATCGCCAACCGTCACGGCCGACTGGACAGTGATCGCCTGCTGCTATGTGGCGTGGCGGTGTCGTTCGTGATGATGGCGATCGCCAATCTGCTGCTGTTCATGGGCGATCACCGGGCGAGTTCGGCGGTGATGTTCTGGATGCTCGGCGGCCTCGGTCTGGCGCGCTGGGAGTTGTTGGCGGTGCCGGCGCTCTGCGTGTTGCTCGGGCTGATTCTGCTGCTGGGCATGGCCCGTCCGCTGAACGCCTTGATGGCCGGCGAACATACTGCGGTCACCCTTGGCCTGAATGCCCGGTCGGTGCGCCTGCGGGTGTTCGTGATCGCCTCGCTGATGACTGGAGTGCTGGTGTCGATCAGCGGCTCCATCGGTTTTGTCGGGTTAATGGTGCCGCACATTGCCCGGCGCCTGATCGGTGCAGAACATCGACGCCTGCTGCCGGTGTGCGTGTTGCTCGGCAGCGTTTTCCTCGTCTGGGTGGACGTCGCCGCACGCACGCTGATCGCCCCCGAAGACTTGCCCATTGGTGTTGCCACCGCTGCCCTCGGCGGATTGTTCTTCATCGGCCTGATGCGCCGCCGCTGAACCCTCGGGGTCGCGCCCCAATCTGGCGCACCCCGCTGCACCCTTGCCTGCAACACGTCCCTTCATGGTGCGCCGGATCTGCGCGCAACCGCTCTAAACCGACATTTCCCTGCCCGATCCCGACCGGGCACAGCCCTTGCAAAACAGCCTTCAGTCGTTCGCATCTGCCAACCATAAAAAACTTTAACGTTCGTGGAGATCGCACAATGAAGCGTCGCAGTTTGATCAAGGCTTTCACACTCACGGCATCCATTGCCGCGATGGGCATGACCTGGACGGTACAGGCCGCCGAGACCATCAAGGTCGGGATTCTGCATTCGTTGTCCGGCACCATGGCGATCTCCGAAACATCGCTCAAGGACATGGCGTTGATGACCATCGACGAGATCAACGCCAAGGGCGGGGTGAATGGCAAGATGCTTGAACCGGTGGTGGTCGACCCGGCGTCGAACTGGCCGCTGTTCGCGGAAAAGGGCCGCCAGTTGCTGACCCAGGACAAGGTCGCGGTGGTGTTCGGTTGCTGGACCTCGGTGTCGCGCAAATCGGTGCTGCCGGTGTTCGAAGAACTCAACGGCCTGCTGTTCTACCCGGTGCAATATGAAGGCGAAGAAATGTCGCCGAACGTGTTCTACACCGGCGCCGCGCCGAACCAGCAGGCGATCCCGGCGGTTGAATACCTGATGAGCGAAGAAGGTGGCGGCGCCAAGCGCTACTTCCTGCTCGGCACCGATTACGTCTACCCGCGCACCACCAACAAGATCCTGCGTTCGTTCCTGCATTCCAAAGGCATAGCGGACAAGGACATCGAAGAGGTCTACACCCCGTTCGGCCACAGCGACTATCAAACCATCGTCGCCAACATCAAAAAATTCTCGGCCGGCGGCAAGACTGCGGTGATCTCCACCGTGAATGGCGACTCCAACGTGCCGTTCTACAAAGAGCTGGCCAACCAGGGCCTGAAGGCCACCGACGTACCGGTGGTGGCGTTCTCGGTGGGCGAAGAAGAGCTGCGCGGCATCGACACCAAACCGCTGGTGGGCAACCTCGCGGCGTGGAACTACTTCGAGTCGGTGGAAAACCCGGTGAACAAGAAGTTCGTCGATGACTGGAAAGCCTACGCGAAGAAACACAACCTGCCGGGCGCCGACAAGGCCGTGACCAACGACCCGATGGAAGCCACTTACGTCGGCATCCACATGTGGGCGCAGGCGGCGGAGAAAGCCAAGTCCACCGACGTCGACAAGGTCCGCGAAGCCCTCGGCGGCCAGACCTTCGCCGCGCCGTCCGGCTACACCCTGACCATGGACAAGACCAATCACCACCTGCACAAACCCGTGATGATCGGCGAGATCCAGGCCGACGGTCAGTTCAACGTGGTGTGGCAGACCGAAGGGCCGATTCGTGCGCAGCCGTGGAGCCCGTTCATTCCGGGGAATGACAAGAAGCCGGAGTATGCGGTCAAGAGCAACTGAGCCATTGGATGCCCGTCTCGATACTTGAGGCGGGTACAAATCCCTGTGGGAGCGAGCGTGCTCGCGATGACGGCAGCACATTCAACATCACTGTGACTGAACCACCGCTATCGCGAGCAGGCTCGCTCCCACAATAGTCCGAGCAAGGCGACTCTCCATGCCCACTGCCCTTTACCGCTTGATCCTGGCCCTCGTATTTTTACTGCCGATGGCCGCCCACGCCAGCGACGCCGAAGACTTCGTCGCCGCCAACCCCGTGCAACAGGCAAAACTGCTGGAAGCCTGGGCCGCGCAGCCCGACCCGGCCCGCATCGAGCTGATCAACGCCCTGCAACAAGGCGAACTGACCATCGACGGCCAACCCAAAACCCTGCGCCTGAACAACCGCCTGCGGGGTCTGATCGACACCGCTCTGGCCAGCCACCAATTGCTCGCCGCCGACGCCAAAACCCGTCTGACCGCCGCGCAGCAATTGCAGAAAAGCGCCAAACCGGCGCAGCTGAAATTCCTCGACCGGCAACTGGCTGGCGAACAAGATGAAAACGTCCATGCCGCCCTGAGCCTGGCGCTGGCCAACCTGCAACTGGTCGACACGGACCCGGCGGTGCGTCTCGCGGCCGTGCGTCTGCTCGGTGAAACCGGCGACCCGCTGGCCCGCACTCGCCTCGAAGGCCTGCTCGAACCCGGCGTCGAAACCGATGCCAATGTGCGCACCGCCGCCGAAACCAGCCTCGCCCAGGTCAAACGCAAACTGCTGATCGGCGAACTGCTCGGCCAGGCCTTCAGCGGCATGTCCCTCGGTTCGATTCTGCTACTCGCGGCACTCGGTCTGGCGATCACCTTCGGCCTGCTGGGTGTGATCAACATGGCCCACGGCGAGATGCTGATGCTCGGCGCCTACTCGACCTACGTCGTGCAGTTGATGTTCCAGCGCTACGCACCGCAGGCCATCGAGTTCTATCCGCTGATCGCGCTGCCGGTGGCGTTCTTCGTCACCGCCGCCATCGGCATGGCCCTGGAGCGCACGGTGATCCGTCACCTCTACGGCCGCCCACTGGAAACCCTGCTCGCGACCTGGGGCATCAGCCTGATGCTGATTCAACTGGTGCGTCTGGTGTTCGGTGCGCAGAACGTTGAAGTGGCGAACCCGGCGTGGCTGTCCGGCGGGATTCAGGTGTTGCCGAATCTGGTGCTGCCGTACAACCGCATCGTGATCATCGCTTTTGCGTTGTTCGTGGTGGTGCTGACCTGGCTGCTGCTGAACAAGACACGCCTCGGTCTGAACGTGCGCGCCGTCACCCAGAACCGCAACATGGCCGCCTGCTGCGGCGTGCCCACCGGGCGCGTCGACATGCTCGCCTTCGGCCTCGGCTCGGGCATTGCCGGGCTCGGTGGCGTAGCCCTGAGCCAGATCGGCAACGTCGGCCCGGACCTCGGCCAGAGCTACATCATCGACTCGTTCCTGGTGGTGGTGCTCGGCGGCGTCGGGCAACTGGCCGGTAGCGTGTTCGCCGCGTTCGGCCTGGGCATCGCCAACAAGATTCTTGAACCGCAAATCGGTGCGGTGCTCGGCAAGATCCTGATCCTCGCGCTGATCATTCTGTTCATCCAGAAACGTCCGCAAGGCCTCTTCGCACTGAAAGGACGGGTGATCGACTGATGAATCAGCCTCTGCTAGTCACGGCCACACAAAAGGCCGGCCCCAAAGTCACCCTCGTCATCGGCGCGGTGGTCCTAGCGCTACTGATCGCCCTGCCGCTGCTGTCGCTGTTGCCCTCGGACAGTGCGCTGCACGTCTCGGCCTACACCCTGACGCTGGTCGGCAAGATTCTCTGCTACGCCATCGTCGCCCTGGCGCTGGATCTGGTCTGGGGTTACGCAGGTCTGTTGTCGCTGGGCCACGGTCTGTTCTTCGCCCTCGGCGGTTACGCGATGGGCATGTACCTGATGCGTCAGGCCGCCGGTGACGGCTTGCCGGCGTTCATGACCTTCCTGTCGTGGACCGAGTTGCCGTGGTACTGGAGCGGCACCGGCAACTTCCTATGGGCGATGTGCCTTGTGGTGCTGGCGCCCGGATTGCTGGCGCTGGTGTTCGGTTTCTTCGCCTTCCGTTCGCGGATCAAGGGCGTGTATTTCTCGATCATGACCCAGGCCCTGACGTTCGCCGGGATGCTGCTGTTTTTCCGCAACGAGACCGGCTTTGGCGGCAACAACGGCTTCACCAATTTCCGCACGATCCTCGGTTTCGGCATCACCGAACCCGGCACTCGTGCGGTGCTGTTTCTGGCGACGGTGCTGTTGCTGGTGGCGAGCCTGCTCATCGGCTGGCGCCTGGCCCGCAGCAAGTTCGGCCGGGTGCTGACTGCCCTGCGCGATGCGGAGAATCGCCTCATGTTCTGCGGCTACGACCCGCGCGGCTTCAAGCTGTTCGTCTGGGTGTTGAGCGCGGTGTTGTGTGGTCTGGCCGGTGCGCTGTACGTGCCGCAAGTTGGGATCATCAACCCGAGTGAAATGTCGCCGACCAACTCGATCGAAGCCGCCGTGTGGGTGGCCCTTGGCGGACGCGGCACGCTGATCGGCCCGCTGCTCGGCGCCGGCGTGGTCAACGGCATGAAGAGCTGGTTCACCGTGGCGTTCCCCGAGTATTGGCTGTTCTTCCTCGGCGCGCTGTTCATCGTCGTGACGTTGTACCTGCCCAAAGGCGTGATCGGTCTGCTGAAGAAACGAGGTGAATCATGAGAGTCACGGCGAGCGCTGAATTCATGCTGGAACCGGCCTTCTTCCCGCCGCTGGAACCGAACAAGGACGCCGGCACCAGCCGTGATGCCCTCGGTCTCGGCCAGCGTGTGGAGCCTGGGCTGAACACCCGTCACGGCACGATCCTGACCCTGGAAGACATCAGCGTCAGCTTCGACGGCTTCCGGGCGCTGAACGCTCTGAACCTGTACATCGGCGTCGGCGAACTGCGCTGCATCATCGGCCCCAACGGCGCGGGCAAGACCACGCTGATGGACGTGATCACCGGCAAGACCCGGCCGAGCCACGGCAAGGCGTGGTTCGGCGAAACCCTCGACCTGACGCAGATGAGCGAAGTGCAGATCGCCCAGGCCGGCATCGGTCGCAAGTTCCAGAAACCGACGGTGTTCGAAGCGTTGAGCGTGTTCGAGAACCTGGAGCTGGCGCAGAAAACCGACAAGTCGGTGTGGGCCAGTCTGCGGGCGAAGTTGAGCGGCGAGCAGAAAGACCGGATCAGCGAAGTGCTCGACACCATTCGCCTGACCACCTCGGTCAATCGCCCGGCGGGGTTGCTGTCCCACGGGCAGAAACAGTTTCTGGAAATCGGCATGCTGCTGATGCAGGACCCGCAATTGCTGCTGCTCGACGAACCGGTGGCCGGCATGACCGACGCCGAAACCGAGTTCACCGCCGAGCTGTTCAAGTCGCTGGCGGGCAAGCATTCGCTGATGGTGGTGGAACACGACATGGGCTTCGTCGGCTCGATTGCCGACCACGTCACCGTGTTGCATCAGGGCAGCGTGCTGGCCGAAGGATCGCTGGAACAGGTGCAGGACAACGAGCGCGTGATCGAAGTCTATCTCGGGCGCTGAAGAGGAATTCCAACATGCTGCAAGTCGAAAAACTTCATCAGTACTACGGCGGTAGCCACATCCTGCGCGGCCTGAGCTTTGACGTGAAGGTCGGCGAAGTGACCTGCCTGCTCGGCCGCAACGGCGTGGGCAAGACCACGCTGCTCAAATGCCTGATGGGCCTGCTACCGGCCAAGGAAGGCGCGGTGAACTGGGAAGGTAAACCGATCACCACGTACAAGCCGCATCAACGGGTACACGCCGGGATCGCCTACGTGCCGCAGGGCCGGGAAATTTTCGGCCGGCTGACCGTGGAAGAAAACCTGCTGATGGGCCTGTCGCGTTTTCCCGGCAGCGAAGCCAAAGAAGTTCCGGCATTCATCTACGAACTGTTCCCGGTGCTGCTGCAAATGAAACAGCGCCGCGGCGGCGACCTGTCCGGCGGTCAGCAACAACAGCTCGCCATCGGCCGCGCACTGGCCAGCCGCCCGCGCCTGCTGATTCTCGACGAGCCCACCGAGGGCATCCAGCCGTCGGTGATCAAGGAAATCGGCGCAGTGATCAAGAAGCTCGCGGCCCGGGGCGACATGGCGATTCTGCTGGTGGAACAGTTCTACGATTTCGCCGCCGAACTGGCCGATCAGTACCTGGTGATGTCCCGGGGCGAGATCGTGCAGCAGGGCCGTGGAGAAAATATGGAAAGCGAGGGTGTGCGCGGACTGGTTACGATCTAACCTGTAGCGTCCTAACGATAATCAGAAAACATGAACTTACCTTTAGCGACTGCCTTGTTTACCCCGAGCTGGCATGCGGAGCTGGAGCTGGCCTATGCCCGCTTCGGCGATTGCACGCGCCCGACCCGTCGTCGCCACCTCGGCCCGCTGCGGGTGCAAAAGCATCTGTACGCCGAAGGGCCCGAGGTCTGCCAGCACATCATCGTCCACCCGCCGGGCGGCATTGCCGGCGGTGACCGGTTGAACATCAGCGCCCGCGTGGAACCGGGCGCCTGGGCACAGATCACCAGCCCCGGCGCGGCCAAGTGGTATCGCGCGGCGGGCCCCGCTTATCAGTCGCTGGACCTGCGCGTCGCTGACGGCGCGACACTGGAGTGGCTGCCCCAGGAAACCATCGTCTACAGCGCCGCCCAGGCGGAACTCTCGACCTCGATCGAGCTTGAAGGCGATGCGCGGCTGTTCTACTGGGACGTGGTGGCCCTCGGGCGCCCGGCCAGTGGCGAGCGTTTCGACCTCGGGCATTTCCAGGCGCATCTGGATATTCGCCGCGATGGCCGGTTGCTGTGGCATGAACGCCAGCGCATCGTCGGCGCTGACGGCTTGCTTGATTCGCCGATCGGACTGGACGGCCATCCGGTGTTTGCGACGTTGCTGGTCACCGGCGAGATTGATGCTGAATTGCTGGAGCGCTGCCGCTCGCTGGGGCATGAAGTGCGCGGGGATCTGACGCAATTGCCGGGGTTGCTGGTTGCGCGTTGTCTGGCCAGTGAAGCGTTGCTGGCGCGGGCCTGGCTGATCGAACTCTGGCGATTACTCAGGCCTGCGCTGCTTGGCCGCGAAACCCTGCCTCCCCGAATCTGGAACACCTGATTTTCTTCAACTGCCGACAATGGATTTCAAACGATGGACCTGACCCCACGCGAAAAAGACAAGCTGCTGATCTTCACCGCCGGCCTCGTGGCCGAGCGGCGACTGGCCCGCGGCGTGAAGCTCAACTACCCGGAAGCGATGGCCTACATCTCCGCGGCGCTGCTCGAAGGCGCCCGCGACGGCCAGACCGTGGCCGAGCTGATGCACTACGGCACCACCCTGCTGGCCCGCGAGCAGGTAATGGAAGGCATCCCGGAAATGATCCCGGAGATCCAGGTCGAAGCGACGTTTCCCGACGGCACCAAACTGGTCACCGTCCACCAACCGATCGTCTGAGGCCGCGCCATGACTTACACCATCCGCGATGCCCTGCACGCCGACCTGCCGGCGATCCGCGACATCTACAACGACGCCGTGCTCAACACCACGGCGATCTGGAATGAATCCGCCGTCGATCTCGGCAATCGTCAGGCGTGGTTCAGCGCCCGCCAGGCTCAGGCTTATCCGATCCTGGTGATCGTCGACGCCGACAACACCACCCTCGGCTACGCTTCGTTCGGTGACTGGCGGCCGTTCGACGGTTTCCGTCACACCGTCGAGCATTCGGTCTACGTGCGCAGCGACCAGCGCGGTAACGGCCTCGGCCCGCAATTGATGACCGCGTTGATCGAACGCGCAAAAACCTGTGGCAAGCACGTCATGGTCGCCGCCATCGAAAGCGGCAACGCGGCGTCGATCCGCCTGCACGAGCGCGCCGGTTTCATCACCACCGGGCAGATGCCGCAGGTCGGCACCAAGTTCGGCCGCTGGCTCGACCTGACCTTCATGCAACTGACCCTCAATCCTGGCGCGGAGCCGCCGCCCGCCAACAAGGAGTGACACCGATGAACCCCGCCCAACTGCGACGCGTCAATGCTGAAAGTTTTGCGCACTATCGTCAGGGCCTGATCGAGCTGCTGCTGGACGCTGTGGGTTATGGCGCCAGCGTCGGCTTCATGGCCGATCTCGATGCCGCGCAGGCCCGCGCCTATTTCGATGAAGTGCAGGACAACCTGAACAAGGGCAACGTCTTGCTGTGGGTGGTGGTCAAGGACGAACAGGTGCAGGCCAGCGTACAACTGGGTCTGTGCCAGAAGGCCAACGGCCTGAACCGCGCCGAAGTGCAGAAACTGCTGGTGCGCGAACAGGCCCGCCGGCGCGGCCTCGGCCAGCAGTTGATGGAAGCGCTGGAACTGACGGCCCGCCAGTACAAGCGCGGCATGCTCTACCTCGACACCGAGGCCGGCTCCCCCGCCGAAGATTTCTACAAGGCCCTGGGTTACATCCGCGCCGGGGAAATCCCCGACTACGCCTGCGACCCGAACGGCACCTATCGCCCGACGGCCCTCTATTACAAAGTCCTGCAAGGAGCGAACTGATGATTCCCGGCGAGTACAAAATCCAGCCCGGCGATATCGAACTCAACGTCGGTCGCCGCACGATCAGCCTGAAAGTGGCGAACAGCGGCGACCGACCGATCCAGGTCGGTTCGCACTACCACTTTTTCGAAACCAACGACGCCCTGACCTTCGACCGCGACGCCAGCCGCGGCATGCGCCTGAACATCCCGGCGGGCACCGCCGTGCGCTTCGAGCCGGGCCAGAGCCGCGAGGTGGAACTGGTGGATTACGCCGGGCATCGCCGGGTGTTCGGGTTTGCCGGGCGGGTCATGGGTGACCTCTGAATTTTGCAGTGCCCCCCGTCGCGAGCAGGCTCGCTCCCACATTAAACCGAGTTCCTCCAGCTGGAATCCGATCCCCTGTGGGAGCGAGCCTGCTCGCGAAAGTGAGCGCAGCGAACGATCTCAAAACCAATTGAATTCCAAGGCGAACACATGAAGATCTCGCGTCAAGCCTACGCCGACATGTTCGGCCCTACCGTCGGCGACAAGGTGCGCCTGGCCGACACCGAGCTGTGGATCGAGGTCGAACAGGACTTCACCACCTACGGCGAAGAAGTGAAATTCGGCGGCGGCAAAGTGATCCGCGACGGCCAGGGCCAGAGCCAGCTGCTGGCCGCTGAAGTGGTCGACACACTGATCACCAACGCGCTGATCATCGACCACTGGGGCATCGTCAAGGCCGACGTCGGCCTCAAGGACGGGCGCATCGCCGCCATCGGCAAGGCCGGCAACCCGGACGTGCAGCCCGGCGTGACCATCGCCATTGGCGCCAGCACCGAAGTGATTGCCGGCGAAGGCATGATCCTCACCGCCGGCGGTATCGACACCCACATCCACTTCATCTGCCCGCAACAGATCGAAGAAGCGCTGATGAGCGGCGTCACCACCATGATCGGCGGCGGCACCGGGCCGGCCACCGGCACCAACGCAACGACCTGCACTTCCGGGCCATGGCATCTGGCGCGGATGCTCCAGGCGGCGGATGCGTTTCCGATGAACATCGGCCTCACCGGCAAGGGCAACGCCAGCCTGCCGGAGCCGCTGATCGAACAGGTCAAGGCCGGCGCCATCGGCCTCAAGCTCCACGAAGACTGGGGGACCACCCCGGCGAGCATCGACAACTGCCTGAGCGTCGCCGACCAGTACGACGTGCAGGTGGCGATCCACACCGACACCCTCAACGAATCCGGTTTCGTCGAAACCACCCTCGGCGCGTTCAAGGGTCGCACCATCCACACCTACCACACCGAAGGTGCCGGCGGCGGCCATGCGCCGGACATCATCAAGGCTTGCGGCTTCGCCAACGTGCTGCCGAGTTCGACCAACCCGACCCGGCCGTTCACCCGCAACACCATCGACGAACACCTCGACATGCTGATGGTCTGCCACCACCTCGACCCGAGCATAGCAGAGGACGTGGCGTTCGCCGAAAGCCGTATCCGCCGCGAAACCATTGCCGCCGAAGACATCCTCCACGACCTCGGCGCGTTCTCGATGATCAGCTCCGACAGCCAGGCCATGGGCCGCGTCGGCGAAGTCATCACGCGCACCTGGCAGACCGCCGACAAGATGAAAAAGCAGCGCGGCCCGCTGCCTCAGGACGGCGAAGACAACGACAACTTCCGCGCCAAACGCTACATCGCCAAGTACACGATCAACCCGGCGATCACCCATGGCATCAGCCATGAAGTGGGTTCGGTGGAAGTCGGCAAATGGGCGGATCTGGTGCTGTGGCGCCCGGCGTTCTTCGGCGTGAAACCGACGCTGATCCTCAAGGGCGGCGCCATTGCCGCGAGCCTGATGGGCGACGCCAACGCCTCGATCCCGACCCCGCAACCGGTGCACTACCGTCCGATGTTCGCCAGTTACGGCGGCTCGCTGCACGCCACCAGCCTGACCTTCATCAGCCAGGCGGCTCAGGAATCCGGGCTGCCCGAAGCACTGGGCCTGAAGAAGAAAATCGCCGTGGTCAAAGGTTGCCGCGACGTGCAGAAAACCGACTTGATCCACAACGATTACCTGCCGAACATCGATGTCGACCCGCAGACCTACCAGGTCAAGGCCGACGGCGTATTGCTCTGGTGTGAACCGGCCGAAACCCTGCCGATGGCCCAGCGTTACTTTCTGTTCTGATGTCTGGCCCCGGTCTTCGAGCCTTTCGACGACCGGGGCTGCCAACGCCTCAGCGGGTTGAAGTGTCCATCGAGTACCGCGAAGTTCCGGGCCGCTCATCGTCGAGCCCGACCATCACCGGCTCGCCTGTTTCCAGGCGCGACAGGGCAATCAGTTGCTGGTTGCGCTCAATACTGCGCTCAACCTCAAGCATCTGTACCGCCTCCTGGTACGCCATGCTGGTCACGTCTTCGTATTCATCCTCGAGTCGTTGCAGCTTTTCATCCGCGTTGCGCTTGAGCGCGTCAAGTTCAGCCGGGTATTTCTCGGTCAGGTACTGAACCCAGTAATCACGGCTGATCAGTTCTTCATAAAACTGCTCACTCGTTTCGGCTCGCATGACCGCCGCGCGGGCCGCTACCAGATCATCGCCCCTGAGCGGCCGGGCAAACCGCATGTGACTGGGTTGCCCCGGCAGTTGCAGACCGTCCTCCCAGCCCGACGTCAGACCGATTCGATACTGCAGACGCACTTCCGCCGGATCGGCGTGACGGCCCATGCGGCGGGCCGCGAGTTTTTCCACCTGCCCCAGGCGAAACAGTTGACGCGACAAATCGAGCAACGCCCGACCTTTCGCTGCAAGACCTGGCTGCAGGTGCCGCAAGGCGTTGTACTCATACACCTTGACCTCGATCTCGCTGAGCGCCAAGGTTCGCCCGTCGACACAGGTCGTGTGCGTGGTCGCCATGGAAAACAGCGTGTCACGCAGCTCCTGACTGTCAGCGGCCGCCTCGACGATTCCCCAGACCCGTCGGGTCAGATCGGCGCGAAAAACCCGGAACTCTTCGGTGTCCGGCATCCGGGAAAGCAGATGGAAGAAGGCTTCGTTGTCGGGTTCGGCAGCCAACCGCTGCCACATCGCCCGATAACGCCCGGCGTCCTCCTCGGGGAGGTTTTCAATCCACGGAGTCACTTGCTGCTCAAGGACCGTTCCGGCCAGTGCCGGAAGGACCTCATCAGGTTCGCTTTCGACCTCCAGCTCTTCGGCATCGCTTTCGGTGGTGCTGTCCATGTCATCGATCATCCGGTCGATGTCGGCATACGTCAGGCCCAGCACGTCACGCCGTCCATGGGCATCGGCGTATTCGCGCAGCCTGAGCAGACTTTGTTGCGATATCTCGTAGTTTTCCGCCAGGTTGCTGCCGGCCAGTAACACCGCATGTCTGCCGTCATACAACGCTGTGGGGATCGATGCGATTTCATTGTTGCTCAAGTCGAGCATTTGCAAGCGTGGGGCTTGCAATACGCCCTCCGGCCAGGCGGTAAGCAGGTTATCGCTCAGATCCAGCCGCTCCAGCTGCCCGAACCCCGTGACACTGAAGGAACGCAGGCTGTTGTGGCTCAGGTCCAGCCACTGCAACTGTGTAAGCGTCTCCAGCGCATGACCCGCAGCAGCGGAGTCCGCAAGGCCGGTGAGCGACAGTTCCAGCTGCTCCAGCTCAAGCATTTGTGTCACCGGCTCGGGCACCGCCGGCAGGTGATTGCCGCTGAGGCTGAGGCGGCGCAGGTGAGTGAATGCCCTGAGAAAACCGCTGGAGCCTTGCGAAGTAAGTTTGACGCCCCCGAGATTCAGGCTATTCACCGCCGCGAACGTTGCGCCCGGCTCGGGCAGGTTGCCCACCTGCAGACCGTTGAGGTCCAGCTCGCGATCCGCAACACCATTCCAGTCGACCGTGCCTTCGCGCCAGCATTCCATGATGCGCTGTGCGGCAAGTTGGCGGGTGCGCGATGACACGACCCAATCCATGCCCCGGGTTTCATGGGTGAACAGCCAATCGTTCAGACGCCGCGTCAGGGACTCGAAGTCGCGGTCCCATGCGTCGATTTGCTCACCGATCTGCACCTCGGTCAGTCCCGCGACCTGCATCCGCTCGATGGCCTGTTGCGCCCGGGCGCTGTCGTACTGCGGGCGCAGGCGCTGGACGCGTGCGACCCAGCCCGCCGGGCCTTCAACTCCCAGCGACGGCGGTAACGGCAGCAATCGTCGGGCAATGACCGAGCCACTTTCGGTGGGCGGTGTACGGTGACGCGTCTCTTCCAGCGCAAAACGCTGCAATGAACCGGGAACCAGGCCTCGACTCTCTTCAACCCTCTGCCGCGCAGTGGCAAGAGCTGCTTTGGCTTGCGGATTCAACGGAGTGCCGGTCAGGCTGGTATCGAGCAGTAATGCATCACGCGCCAGCAGCGCATCCGGCAGCGAGGTCAACTGGCTGTCACTGAGGTCCAGCCAGGTCAGTTCCGGCAGCTCCTCGATACCGCTCGGCCATTCGCGCAGGGCCGTGGCACTCAAGTCCAGCGCCATCAGGCGATTCATCCCGCGTACGTCGATCCTGCTCAACGGGTTGTCATGCAGATTCAACGTTTCAAGCGCCGGCAGATCACCAGGCTCCAGTGGCAGCGCCGACAAACCGCAATGGCTCAGGTCCAGGGTATCGACATTGCGAAACGTACGGATGAACCCGCGCAGTTGATCAACCGGAGCCTGCAATCCTGCCAGGTGCAAGCTTCTGACGTGGGTGAAACCTTCAGCGGACAAGGTCGGCAGGCTCTCCACCGGCGAGCCGAGAATATCCAGCACCGAGGCATCATTGGGCAGGCTCACATACAAGTTGTAGAACAGGCTTTCGGTGCGCGCGCCATAGCGCTGGAACAACCCGCTGCGCCAACTGCTTCTCAACGCCTCGGCCACCGCCGAGCGTGCTGCACCGCCATTTGACACTGTCGGCTCGGAGCCGACCCATTCCTGAAGCCGGTTCAGCTCACTGAATTGCTCACTCAAGGTTTCGATCGCGGCGAAACGACTGCCGACGTCCGTCCACTGCGCCTTGAACCCGGTACTCAAGACATCGAACAGGCTCGGTTCCATGCCGACAAAACGCTTGAGTTCGCCGCGACAGTAGTCGGCGACCATTTCATCCAGGTCGAGCAGATGCCGAGGCTGATTCCGGACAAACTCATAGATCGGCTTGAACACCCGACGCGGAAATTTCGACCAGTCCAGTGACAGACCGGACAACAGTCGTTGATGGCCTTCATAGATTTCCATCGGCAGGGTATTGATCGCGGTCGATCGCAGATTCAGGCGCTCCAGTCGCGGCAGATCGAGAACCCCGTGCGGCCATTGGTGCATCTGCGGACTGCCGACTACGAGCCGGCGCAACTGCCGCATGCCGCCGACATCGAGTGTCATCGGCACCACCGGATTCACTCCGCTGGCGGTACAGCGCAGTTCCAGTTCTTCCAGCCGGGTCAGCTCCCGCACACGCGACGCCACCTGGCCGGTAATCGGCGTGGAGAGTTTCAGGCGGGTCATGTGTCGCAGTGTTTTCAATGTCGCGAGCACTTTGTCGAACTCCGCCACACTCGCGCTCAGGGCGAGTTTCTCGACATTGGGAAACGCGGCAAGCGTATCGCCGACCAGCGGGGTATGCAGTGTCAGTTCACGAACGTGGGTAAAGTCCGCCGTCAATGACGGCAGAGGTGCGTCACTGATCAGCGTCAGGCGGGCCGCGTGCGGACTGTGTTCGGCCAGCGGTGCATTGCGCCAGCAGTCCTTGACGCTTTGCACCACGTTGACGAACTCGTCACGGGTGGTGCGCAAACGCAGGTTCTGCGCCATCAACCATTGATCGAGTGTTGCCTCCAGCTCCCGCCACTCGCTCAACCGGTTGTTGAGCAGATGAAAAATCTGTTGATCACTCCTGCCCGCCCGCCATTGTTCAAGAATGAAACCTCGGGCCTGGGCGTCATTCAAGCCCGGATAAACGTTCTGCACGTGAACGGTCAACGCCTGACTCGGCCCCGGGCCGTCGCCACTGGCGGGATAACCGAGCACGCCGGGTGCGATGCGTTGCGGTGGTTTGAACCATGGTTTGTCGACGCTGCCCACCCGTAGAATCCGGGCCGACTGGCTGCGTTCGGCGAGCGCCCGTTCGATGATCGTGCGTTGCAGATCGTTGCCCTGCCAGGCATTCGGCAGGCCCAGCCCATGACGTGCCTCATCGGGCAAGGCATGCATCAACGAAGGGTAAAAATTGTCGCCTTTGTGCGGGATGCTGTTGAGCGGCTCGCCACGCTCATTGACAGCCTGATAGGCATCCCCGTACTTGACCAGGTACTTGCGCGTCAAGGCGGTTTCGCTGCCGATGGCGTCCAGCATCGGGCCGCTGATGCTGCTCTCGCGGATTTCCAGACGCACATCACTGGACCAGCCAGGCAGTCGCCCCAACGTCTGCAATGCGAGATGGCGGCTGTCGGCAGAAGCCATGGTTTCACTGCGCAACCCGGCCAGAGCCCGGGTCAGGCGACCCGTCTGGCCATACCAGCGACCGAGCTCCTGCAAATGCAACGGAATCTTCGCGGTGCTGTCCAGCCTCGCCAGCTCTCCTGCGCTCGCCTGACGCAGGACAGCGGATGCCCCTTGCTCGGTCAGGGCGGGGAAGATCCGTTGCAGCTTTGCCGTCCGGGCTGACACCGGAGCAGCACCTTTGAGCAGGCTGTCGAACAACGCAGGCTGACGGGCGCTGGCAAAGTCGGCAATTTGTCCGGCGAGTTCCTGCGTCCGCGCCGCCCGGACGCGTGCAGGCTCGCCACCCAACAGACGAACCGTCTCGGCTTCATCCAGCGCCGCGAGAATTCGCGCCGGCAACGCACCGCTCAGCACCTCGGCCCGGCTGATCCGGATCGGTGCCTTGCCCCCGCGCTTCACCCCGTAGCCGTGCGCAGTGCCCGACAGATCGGCAGCATCGTAGACCTTCAACTGCCGCCCCCACGGCCAGCGTGGCATGTCGGGCAGCAGCGGCAGCACCTGCAGATAGCGATCATCAATGGGTTGTCGTCCTGAAATCTGCTCGACGATCAGTCCGGCATCCCGCTCGGTGTTGAACAGGCGCATGGCCTCCACCAGCTCCGGGGGTGGCAAGGCATTGTCCAGGTGCATCTTGCGCAGGGCGCCATCGCTGACACCGGCCATATCGGCAAGGGTCAGCAACTGCTCGTCAGCGAAAACATCAGTGCTGTGGCCGATGCGCCGCAGGAGTGTCAGCCGGTCCCACTCCTGCGGACGCTCGAGCGTATGTCGCCAGGCGCCGGCGCCGTTGTGGGCCAGCGGCGGTTGATAAGCCTGCGGATCGTCCGAGTGATTGATTCGCCATGCCTTGAGCGACTCGTCGTAAGTCTGCCGGTACGTCTTGCCTTCAAGCCGAATGTAGTGGTTTTGCCCGACCCGGTACTGCCCCAGTGCGTTCGGTGCCGCACGCGAGTCCAGAGTGACCGGACTGTCGTAGCCGTGCAGGTCAGGCTTCCACAATCGGGTCGTGCCGTCTGGCATCTGTACCTGATGCAGGTTCTCGATGACCGGTGTCGATCTGGCAGCAGTCAGCCGGGCAAGCCCCTTGCCGGCCCCCGCCATCAAGGCAATCAACGCGAGGTTTTGCGCGACATCGATCAGGTGTCCCTTTGCAGCCTTGCGATCCCCCTCACTCCACTCGATGGCGCCTTCAAAGGTTTCTTCGAGCAGTTGCCCGGTCATCACCACCATCATCACTTCGCCCAATACCGGCACGAACATCGAAATGCCGGTCAGCACCAGCATGCCGATGTTCAGCAGCGCGGCGAGCTTTTCCGAGCGCACTCTGGCATCGACATCCGCCGTGGGTACCGCATGGCTGCGAGCATCGGCAATCAGTCGCTCACGATGCTGGTCGAACAGGTAATTCCACAGATCGACATTATCCGCCCAGATCCCGTGGCCCTTGCGGGACAGGTCCACCGGATTCAGATACGGATCCGCATTCGGCACCTGCGCGACCGGTGACGCCGGCGGCAACTCACGAATCCCGGTAAGCGCCGCGTTGATCGGGTTGAGGGCCTTGAAAATCTCATTGAACAGCGGAGCGTGGGGCTCCAGTCTCTGTGCGAATGTCCGGTCGGGCGTGTCGTCGGTGAACTGACTGAAAAAGCGTGGCCGGTCAGCATAGGCGACGAACTGGCTGAAAAAGCGCTGGTAGGCATTCGGCTCTGCGGGATGTGCCTGACTGGCGTCCCGCGTGGTGAAGCGCTGCTTGAACATCGCTTCCATTTCCCGGTCCTTGTAGCGTTTGAGCGGGTGGAAAGGATCGCTCGGGACATAGAGGATCGAGTCGTCGCTGTAGCGGTACTTTTCGCAGATCGTGAACAGTACGCAGCCGGTCATGCGCCGGCCCATCAGTCCCAGATCACGAAACCAGATCTGCCGATGACCCTGACGGGGCGCCAGCTCGCCATTGAGGACCGAGCGAATCGAAGCGTAGTCTTCGCGCCCGATGTCGCCCTTGACCAGGGCCAGCTCGGCGGCCGCACGCAGAGCGCTCTTGTGCGCGTCGATGAATTTGTCGCGCAGCACATGTTCGGCCACCGCGTCTTTGGGGTGCAGGAAATCCTTGAGATACGCCTGATACTTCGCCCCGATGTCCAGTGAACGGCACAAGCCGGTGAACTGTTCGACCGTGAGACGGGTACTCAACGGTTCCAGGGTTCCTGGTGTCGAGGTTTCGAGGCGAAATCCCGATGTGCGATGAAAGGCCCCGTTTTTACATTCACGGGCTTCGAAGTTATGCAGGGCTGCCTGTAGCAAGGGCAGCTTCAAGACTTCGAAAAAATCGATTTCAATGGCGAAAATGCCCATCTCCACCGGTTTGTTCAGGACCAGCCAGGTCTTGTTGACATCCAGCGTCACGTTGAAACGGTCCTTGAGCGCCTGGGTCAGCAATGGCGCGGCGAAGCTGTCGATGTCCTGAAAGGTCGACATGGCCTTGTCCAGGCGCGACCGGGCGGCGAGGCTGGCGGCCGCAGCATCACCCACGGCCTTGCGTTGCTCGCGGGAGGCGCGCCTGTACCATTCCGGCGGGACGGCGTCGGCATTCTTCAATGCCTCGCGCTGACGCATGGGTGCATTGATCAGCCACTCGGGGCTGGACTGCTGAAGCCAGCCGGCGTGCAGGCTTTGCGTCACGAACGGACCCGGCGGTGCAAGATTGTCCGGAGAAGGTGAAGCGGCGGGGATTTCGGACATGGTTTCGCTCCTTGAAATGGAGCGAAAGCAGACCATGGAGAACCGCCGGGGCTGAGGTACATATGTCTTGTCGCAAGACGTCTTGTCAGCGGAAATTTCAGACCCGAGCGGCGCTTTCATTCCCGCGCAAAGGGGCTAATATTCGAACGCCCCGCCTTGAATTTCCAGGAACCCGGACATGCGTTTATCCGAATTCATCCGGCAACACGCGGATCACATCGTCGAGGAATGGGAACAGTTCGCCAGGACCATCACTCCGGCGGCCGACACTCTGGACCAGGCGGCGCTGCGCGACCATGCCCGGGCGATTCTGCTGGCCGCCGCACGCGACATGGAAACCGCACAGACCGCCAGCGAGCAGCTCGCCAAGGCCAAGGGCGAAGGGCCGGAGAAAACCCCGAGCCTCGACGAGGCCGGCGCCAGCCACGGTGAGTTGCGCCATACCGTGGGCTTCGACCTGGTGCAGATGACTTCGGAATTCCGCCACCTGCGCGCCTGCGTGATCCGCTTGTGGGTCGGCACGTTGCAGTCGCCGGACATGGCGTACTTCCAGGACATGATCCGCTTCAACGAAGCCATCGACGAAGCCCTCGCCGAATCGACCGCCGCCTACGCCGAGCAGGTCAACCGCTCGCGCGACATTTTTCTCGCGATCCTCGGCCACGACCTGCGCGCACCGCTGCAAGCGGTCAGCATGTCGACCGAGCTGCTGATGCGCAAAACCACTCTGGAAGGCGATGCGCTGACCTGCGCATTGAATATCAAACACGGCGCGCGGCACATGGCGGCGATGGTCAGCGATCTGCTGGAACTGGTGCGCAGCCGCCTCGGCAAGAGCCTGCCCATCGAACCGGCGCCGATGGATCTGGCCGACACGGTGCGAGCGGCCATCGCCGAAGCCTGCGCCGGTAATCCCGAATGCGATCCGACCCTGAAGATCGACGGCGATACCCGAGGTGTCTGGGATGCCGGGCGGCTGGATCAGTTGCTGCAGAATCTGATCGGCAACGCCCTGCAGCATGGTTCGAATCCGCGAGAAGTGATCGTGACCCTGCGCGGCGAGAACGACGCGGTGCATCTGTCGGTGCACAACTATGGCGAGCCGATCCCGGATGAAGCCATCGGCACGATTTTCGATCCGCTGGTACGCAGCGCCGACGAAGAACTTGGCCAGCCATCGACCAGCCTCGGTCTGGGGCTGTTCATCGTCAAGGAAGTGGTGACCGCCCACGGCGGGACGATCGAAGTCAGCTCAAGCGAAACCGAAGGGACGCTGTTCAGCGTAATGCTGCCAAGGAAGACCTGAAGCGGTCACTCGACCACCAGCCGCCCCAACCGCTGACGGAGCATGCGGTTCTCGGCCCGCAGTTCCTGCACTTCTTCCAGCAGGTCCAGCGCCAGGGCGACGCCTTCCCATTCCAGCTCCAGGTCGCGCCGCAGCTTGGCGGCGCGTTTGGCCAGGGCCAGTTCGTAATCGGTGAAGCGCCATTCCCGGGGCTGTGCGCCCTGAGGTTCGAGGATGCCGTGTTCGACGATTTCGATCACGTAGACGTCCGACAGATCGGCCGCCTCACAGAATTCTGCCATGTCCAGTTGAACGATCAGGGGGCTGCTCATGATGGGCTACTCCGTCGTCAGTATCAGAAGTTCTCTCGCGGATTGAAGGCGGCCTTCTTCGCCAGTTCCTGCCACAGCGCCTTGACGTCATCGCCGGCGGCCTTCGGCATCACGGCCTTGAGCTGGACGAACAAGTAACCGCGTTCGCCGGCCTTGTTCTGCAGACCGTGGCCCTTGGCGCGCATGCGCTGACCGTTCTGGCTGCCGGCCGGCACCTTGAGGTTGATCTTGCCGGTCAGGGTCGGCACGGCCACTTCGGTGCCCAGCGCCAGTTCCCACGGAGCCAGCGGCAAGGTGATGATCAGGTTTTCGCCTTCGACATCGAATTTCGGGTGCGGCGCAAAACGGATGGTCAGGTACAGATCGCCATTGGCGCCGCCACCGATGCCCGGTGCGCCCTGGCCCTTGAGGCGGATGCGCTCGCCGTCGGTCACGCCCGCCGGGATCTTCACGTTCAGGCTCTTGCTGGTGTTGCTGACGTGCTGGCCGCTGGCGTTGTATTGCGGCACCTGGAAGCTGATCTTTTTCGATTCGTTCGACAGGGTTTCTTCCAGGAAAATCGGCAGTTCCAGTTCCACGTCTTGCCCTCGGCGCCCGGCGCTGCGGGATTGCCGGCCAGCGCCGCCACCGAAACCGGGGCCGCGATTGCCAAAGATCGAACTGAAGAAGTCCGAGAAATCACCCGTTTCGCCACCACCGCCACCGAAGCCGCCACGGCTCTGCCAGCCCGGCGGGCCCTGGAACGGCTGACCGTGCTGGCCGTAGCGACGCAGGTCGTCGTATTCGGCGCGCTTGTCGGCACTTTTCAGCGCTTCATAGGCTTCCGAGGCGTCCTTGAACTTGGCCTCGGCGTCTTTTTCCTTGCTGACATCGGGGTGGTATTTGCGCGCGAGCTTGCGATAGGCAGCCTTGATTGCCTTGTCGTCAGCCGTCGGCTCCACGCCGAGTATCTTGTAATAGTCTTTGAAGTCCATCGAAGGAATCACCATCCGTTATCGATTTCGCGCCGTTGCCAGCATGCGCCGATTCGCGCAAGGCCGGTTGACCGATCTCAAGGTTGTGACCGGGTGGCGCAGCAGAAGTTTATCGGCAGTGGACGGCGGTTCTTGCGACCGCCGGTGTGTCTGCCGGCCCATGCCAGCAAGTTTGGGGCAAAGCGCCGACTTTCAAGCAAGCTTAGACGCGAAATAGCGGATGACCGGCCTTCGAATCTGTCGCGCACTGACATACACTGCGCGGCCGTTTTTTTGACCGGAACCGAAAGACATGAAAGACGCCTCTCCAGCCCGTGCCTGCGGCATCGACTTTGGCACGTCCAACTCCACCGTCGGCTGGCTGCGCCCCGGCATGGAAACGATGATCGCGCTGGAAGACGACAAGATCACCCTGCCGTCGGTGGTCTTCTTCAATATCGAGGAGCGCCGCCCGGTCTACGGTCGCCTGGCGCTGCACGAATACCTGGAAGGCTACGAAGGCCGGCTGATGCGCTCGCTCAAGAGCCTGCTCGGTTCCAAGCTGATCAAGCACGACACCAGCGTCCTCGGCACCGCGATGCCGTTCAAGGACCTGCTCGGGCTGTTCATCGGCCAGCTCAAGAGCCGTGCCGAAGCGGCCGCCGGTCGTGAGTTCGAGCAGGTGGTGCTGGGCCGCCCGGTGTTCTTCGTCGACGACGATCCGCTGGCCGACCAGGAAGCCGAAGACACCCTGGTGGAAGTGGCGCGCAAGCTCGGTTTCAAGGACGTGTCCTTCCAGTACGAGCCGATTGCCGCGGCCTTCGACTACGAGTCGACCATCGAAAAGGAAGAACTGGTACTGATCGTCGACATCGGCGGTGGTACGTCGGACTTCTCGCTGGTGCGCCTGTCACCCGAGCGTCGGGGCATGGATAACCGTCACGACGACATTCTCGCCACCGGCGGCGTGCACATCGGCGGGACCGACTTCGACAAGCAACTGAGCCTGCAGGGCCTGATGCCGCTGTTCGGCTACGGCAGCCGCATGAAGAGCGGCGCATTCATGCCGACCAGCCACCACATGAACCTGGCGACCTGGCACACCATCAACTCGGTGTATTCGCAGAAATCGACCCTGGCCCTGGGCAGCATGCGCTACGACATCGAGGACACCGGCGGCATCGACCGTCTGTTCAAGCTGATCGAACAGCGCGCCGGGCACTGGCTGGCGATGGAAGTGGAAGAAACCAAGATTCATCTGACCCACAACGACAGCCGTCACGTACCGCTGGACCGGATCGAATCCGGGCTGAACGTCGAGTTGACCCGCGCCCTGTTCGAATCGGCCATCGAGGCGCAGCTTGAGCGGGTACGCGGCAGCGTCACGCAATTGCTGGCGGACGCCAATGTGGCGGTGGGTCAGGTCGATACGGTGTTCTTCACCGGCGGTTCCAGCGGTATCCCGGCGCTGCGCAACAGCGTTTCGGCGATGTTGCCGAACGCGCGGCATGTGGAAGGGAATATCTTTGGCAGCATCGGCAGCGGTCTGGCGATTGAGGCCATGAAGCGTTACGGCTCGATGAACTGACACCACGATGATCGTTCCCACGCTCTGCGTGGGAACGATCTGACAAAGATCTTCGCTGTCCTTAAACCATCCCGCCCAGCTTCAACTCACTCTTCAGATACGCGTAATAAATCGGTCCCGCCACTACCCCCGGCAGGCCGAACGCGGCCTCGAACACCAGCATCGCCAGCAGCAACTCCCAGGACTTGGCACTGATCTGCCCGCCGACGATGCGCGCGTTGAGAAAGTATTCGAGCTTGTGGATAAAGATCAGGTAGCCCAGCGCGGCAACCGCCACCCAGATCGACAGCGACAGGCCGACGATGGTGATCAGCGTGTTCGACATCAGATTGCCGATCACCGGCAGCAGACCGAGCAGGAACGTCAGCACGATCAGGGTCTTGGTCAGCGGCAGCTTGATCCCGAACAGCGGCAGGATCACCGCCAGGAAGATCCCGGTGAAGAAGGTGTTGAGCAGGGAAATCTTGATCTGTGCGAAGACGATGTTGCGAAACGCCTGAACCAGCAGGTGCAGACGGTCGAACAGTGCGGCCGCCAGCGGCTTGCGCTTGGTGACGTCCGGCACGCGCTGCAGGGCGATGATCGCGCCGAGCACCATACCGATCAGCAGCGTCACGAACATGTGCGCCGCGTCCTTGCCCACCAGTTGCAGCTCGGACAGATGCTTGCTCGCCCATTCACCGATGGCCACACGGAATTCAGCGGCGCTGGCGGGCAGGTAGCTGTCGAGAAACGGCGGCAGTTGCCCGCGCGCACGGTCGACCACACCCATGAATTTGTCGAGGGAAGCCCCGGGATTTTCCGCCTCGTGCAGCAGGAAACTGATGGCCCCGGCAAAAATCAGCGCCAGCACACTCACCACCAGCGTGCCCAGCAATGCCACTGCCAGCCAGCGCGCGCGGCGGCCTTCGATCAGCCGTTGCAGTTGCGGAGTGAGCATGTTGACCAGCTCGAATACCAACAACCCGGCCAACAGACTGGGCAACAAGCGCAGCGGCAGTACCAGCAGCAAACCGCCGAAAATGATGATGCAACTGACCCAGAACACAACATGACGCTCAGAAAACGTTGGCATACAGCCTCAAAACGAACGGCGTAAAAGGATTGGCAGTCTGCCAGCGATCCGGCGCCGAAGCGAGCGGATGCCCTGCCGCTCGCTGCGATCTGTCGATCTTATTTTTTCTTCAGGCAATCACTCATGAATGCCTTGCGCGCATCGCCGGTCAGGGCCTTGGTCTTGGCGTCGGCATTACAGGTCTTCATCTTTTCCTGCTGCGGGGTCAGGGTCTTGGCGTCATTGGCCGCCGGCGCTCCCTTCAGGCAAGTGCTCATGAAGGCTTTGCGCTCGTCGCCCTTGAGGCTCTTGGCCGTGGCGTCGGCGTTGCAGGTGGTCATCTTGTTCTGTTGCGCCGTGGCGGCGAAACCCTGGGAGCACAGCAGCAGACCGATCATCAACAAAGGGACACGCAGCATCTTCATGGAGTTTTCTCCTTGTCGCCGCATCGATGGATACGGCCTCCGGCTGAGTGTAGTCAAAGCTTGTTACACCTTCCTACTCTCCAGGTGACTGCGCCGGTATTGCTCCGGCGTGCACCCGGCCTGACGGGCGAACATGGCGATGAACGCCGAGCCGCTGCTGTAACCGAGATCGAAGGCGATTTCCTGCACACTGCGCGAACTTTCCAGTGCCTCGATCGCCGCGAGATAGCGAAGGCGCTGGCGCCACTCGCCGAAACTCATCCCCAGCTCCCGCACGAATTGCCGGGCCAGGGTGCGTTCGCTGACATGCACCTGCGCCGCCCAGTGCGCCAGCGGCTCGTTGTTGCCGGGCTCGGCCTGCAGGGTTTCGAGGATGGTCAGCAAACGGGGGCTGCTGGCATAGGGCAGATAACATTGGTGAACCGGTGCCTGGCGCAGTTGATCCACCAGCACTTGGGCCAGACGCTGGTCGGCGTCGAACGCGGGGATCTTCACATCCCGGGCGGCGAAGTCCTTGAGGATGGCTTTGAGAATATCGCTGATCGCCAGGTTGCAAGCCTGCGCCGGCAAGTCCGCGCAGACCTCGGGCGCCAGGCACACCGCCCGATAATTCACCGGCTGATGGCTGTAGAAACTGTGCTCGACCTGCGGCGGCACCCACACCGCATATTGCGGCGGCGACATGAAGCGGCTGCCGTCGACATCCATGTGCAGCACGCCGTGGGCCGCGTATTCCAGCGTGCCCCACGGGTGGCGGTGCGGCGCGGCGTATTCGTGGGCGTTGAAGTCGGCATAGCGGAAATACACCGCCGACGGCAATTCGCTGAAATCCAGCAGATCGATGTGTTTACTGTTCATGCTGTCCGGAATCTGGGGCGGATTGTCCGGTTCGCAGTATAGGCCTGCATCCAGACAGGGGATAATCACCGTTCATCAACGTACTGGTTTCTCTTCCCATGCAATACGCGTTTCCCCTGCTGGCGATTTTCATCTGGGCCGGCAACACCGTGATCAACAAGCTGGCCGTCGGCGCGATCTTCCCCGCCGAAATCGGCTTCTACCGCTGGCTGCTCGCCGGGCTGCTGTTCACCCCGTTCATGCTGAAAAAGGTGATTGCACACTGGCCGCAGATCCGCCCGAACCTGGGCAAGATTTTCATCCTCGGCGTGCTGGGCATGGCGGTCTATCAGAGCCTGGCTTACTTCGCGGCGACCATGACCAGCGCCACCAACATGGGCATCATCCTGTCGTTGATGCCGTTGATGTCGCTGGCCATGGCAATCATAAGTCTCGGCCAGCGCCTGACCGCCGGCGCGCTGGTCGGTGCGGTGCTGTCATTTGCCGGTGTGCTGGTGGTGGTGTCGTCCGGCAGCCTCGGCGCGCTGCTGCAACACGGGGTGAACCTGGGTGACGCGATGATGCTGATTGCCACCCTCGCCTACGCGATCTACAGCACGCTGCTGAAAAAATGGCAGCTGCGCCTGCCGCCGCTGGTGTTGCTGTACCTTCAGGTGCTGGTGGCGGTGGTGGTGCTGTTTCCGTTGTACGCCATGTCCCCGAAGACCGGCCTGACCCCGCAAAACATTCCGCTGGTGCTGTACGCGTGCCTGCTGGCCTCGATGCTCGCGCCGCTGGCGTGGATGCAGGCCGTGCAGCGTTTGGGGCCGAGCCGGACCACGCTGTTCTTCAACCTGCTGCCGCTGATCACCGCGCTGATTGCTGCGGTGGTGCTGAAGGAACAACTGGCGATGTATCACCTGGTCGGTGGCTTGCTGACGCTGGGCGGGGTGATTCTTTCCGAGCGCTGGACCACCGTCCTCGGCCGCTCCCGCACTCCAAGCGCCGCCTAGACCCCGGCGGCTTTCAACCGCGCCGCGTGCTCGACAAACAGCCGCACCGGGTCCGCCCCTTTGCCGACCAGTCCCAGTGACTGGTTGACGATATCGAAGTGATCCATCGGGTAGTCATCGCCGATGACCGTGCCGAGGTGCGAGCTGTAGCGTCCGACCATGCCGTCGCACTGTCCCGGCTCGCGCACGAAGGTTTTGGCGAACAACCGACAGCTGCGGTTGGTGCCGTCGAACAGGTTGCCGCCGTGATCGGTCTTGCCCGGCTGCAAGGTGCCGGACCATGAGTAATAACGCACGCCGTTGACCTCTTCCGGCCCGTGCCCGCCCCACGTTTCCGGCAAGCCCTGTGGATAACGCTGGTTGAACAGCGCCACCCCTTCAGTGGTCAGGGAGTTGTGCGAAGCATGGATATCCACCGGCAGTTTCGGCCCGTGGTAACCGGTTTCCATAAGTGCCATCAGCCAGCCGACAAAACGCAACAGCGCCTCGAGGATGCGGCCCCGAGCGCTGTCCGCCGGATAGTGCTTCGCCAGATAGTCAGCCAGTTCCGAACCATGATTGGGCCCGGCCACCGAGGTCACCGAGGCCACCAGATCCGGGCGTTTGGCTGCCGCATAACGCGCCGTCAACGAGCCCTGGCTATGGCCGAACAGATTGACCTTGTCCGCACCAGTCTCGCGCAGGATTTCATCGATCCGCGCCAGCAACTGCTCGCCGCGCACCTCGGTGGAATTGAGCGGCGACACCTGCACCGCAATCACCGTCGCCCCACCCCGGCGCAACGCTTTGATGATCCCGTACCAGTACGGGTACAGCACCAGACGGATGAAACCGAGCATTCCCGGCACCAGCACCAGTGGATAACGTGTGGCCGAATCCTGCGACATGGGCAGACATCCCTGTGGTCGGTGGGTGGAGGCATGATGTGCAAAACGCCCGCCAAGCATCCTCCTTGATGATGACAACTCCACGACCAGCCTACTTCAGCCCCACCACCCCCGCCACAATCAGCCCCACCGACAGCAACTTCACCAGCGTCAGGCTTTCGCCCAGTAGCGCGAAACCGAGAAACACCGTACCGAGCGAGCCGATGGCGGTCCAGATCGGGTAGGCAATGCTCACCGGCAGCTCGCGCATGGCCAGGGTCAGGAAATAAACCCCGCCCACCGCCGCAACCACGGTGATTAGCGACGGCCACAGCCGGGTGAAACCTTCGGCGTATTTCATGCCCATGGCGAAGGTGACTTCGAACCCGGCGGCGATCAGCAGAAACAGCCAGGCCACCTAGAACTCCCGGGCCAGGTCGAGCAAGCGCTGCTCGGCCTCGGCCACCGACACCGCAAAGGTGCGTTCGGCGGATTCTTCGCCCTCGGCCGCGACCACCGTGACGTCGTTGATGCCGATGAAGCCCAGTGCCGTGCGCAGCCACGGGTCGGCGTGGTTCAGCGCCTCCAGCTCACCACCCGGGCCGAAACCGAAGCCACCGCGACTGGTGACAATCAGCGCTCTCTTGCCCTTCAACAGCGGCGTGTACTGGGCCACGCCGTTGTCTAGGGTGTGGTCGAACGTCAGGCCCAACCGCACGATCTGATCGACCCAGGCCTTGAGGCCGCTGGGCACGTTGAAGTTGTACATCGGCGTGGAAATCAGCAGCAGGTCGTGATCGAACAACTCCCCCACCAGTTGATCGCTGAGGGCCAGATCGGCTTGCATCGACAACGGCCGTGCTTCGGGCTCCGGATAAAACGCCGCCGCGACAAATGCCTCGTTGACCGCCGGAATCAGTGCACGCCCCACCTCGCGGCGGGTGACTTGTGCCTGTGGATGACGGACTTGCCAGGCACTGAGAAAACTTTCCGCCAGGCGCCGTGAATGGGAACGCTCACCGCGTGGGCTGGCATGGATCGCAAGAATCTTGCTCATCTGAAACTCCTTGGGGCTAGACTTGAGTGACTGTGTGGCGCCAGATTGCAGGCATCACTTCTTCACCTCAAATGAGCAAAAATCAGTCTGGATGAATTGTTTTCATCCATGGAGCTTTCCATGTTCGCTTCACTGCCATTGACCGCCCTGCGCGCCTTCGAATCCGCCTCACGCCTGTTGAGCTTCAAGGCGGCCGCCGAAGAACTTGCGGTGACGCCGACGGCGATTTCTCATCAGATCCGCTCGCTGGAAGACTGGCTCGGCGTGGCGCTGTTCGAACGCCTGCCGCGTCAGGTGCGCCTGACCGAGGGCGGCGAGCGGCTGTTCCGCAGCCTGCACGGCGCGCTATTGGAAGTGGCACAAAGCGTCGACACCCTGCGCCCGCAGCGCAGCGGCAGCAGCCTGACGCTGTCGACCACCGCCGCGTTCGCCGCGCTGTGGCTGGTGCCGCGACTGGGACGGTTTTATGCAAAGCACCCGAACATCAACGTGCGGCTGGACACCCATTGCGAAGTGATCGACCTGCATCAGGACGCCAGCGTCGATCTGGTGCTGCGCTACAGCCTCGACGATTACCCGAACCTCTACGGGTTGTGCCTGTTCGATGAATCCTTCGGCGTTTACGGCTCGCCGGAGCAGGTGGCGCTGGCCGCCCGTCGCACGCCATCGCTGATCAGCGTGCACTGGCACAACTCGAAGCTGTACGCCCATGGCTGGGAAGCGTGGTGCGGCAAGTCCGGGGAGAACTGGATGAACCAGCATCCGGTGATCCGCGAATACGACGAAGAACACTACGCCCTGCAAGCGGCCATCGCCGGACAGGGGTTGGTGCTGGCAAGCAATATTCTGGTGTCGGAGAGCGTCGCCAGCGGTTTGCTGGTGCCGTACAAGGGCGAGGTGCAGGTCGATGGCGCGGGCTACAGCGCACTGTGCGTGCCGGGTCGCGAGCGGCATCCGCCGGTACGCGCATTCTTCGCCTGGTTGCAGGAAGAGGCGCAGCTGTCCGGGCTATCACCGAGATCCGCGAAAAATACATAAAACTTTTTGCAGCGCGCATCACTCACAACCTGGGTAGCGATCACGTCGGCAGAACGTGGCGCCAATCGGATTAGCCTCCAGGAGACTGAAATGAGTGACCTGCATTTGTCTGATGTTCAAACCCTGCGCGAGCGCGCACGACAACACGTCGAAAACGGCGCAGTGACCGAAAGCTACAGCGCCAATCGAGAAGAAGTGCTGCGCCTGCTCAATGAATCGCTGGCCACCGAACTGGTCTGCGTCTTGCGCTACAAGCGCCACTACTTCATGGCCAACGGCCTGAAAGCCAACGTCGCCGCCGACGAATTTCTCGAGCACGCCACTCAGGAAGCGGCTCACGCCGACCGCCTCGCCGAGCGCATCGTGCAACTGGGCGGCGAGCCCGAGTTCAACCCGGATCTGCTGTCGAAGATGTCCCACGCGCAATACGTGGCCGGCAAAACCCTGAAGGAAATGGTCTACGAAGACCTGGTGGCCGAGCGGATCGCCATCGACAGCTATCGCGAGATCATCCAGTACATCGGCGAAAAGGATCCGACAACGCGCCGGATCTTCGAAGACATCCTGGCTCAGGAAGAAGAGCATGCCGATGACATGGCGGACATCCTGAAAGACCTCTGATTACTCCAGACCCAATCGCGGGCAAGCCCGCTCCCACAGGGTTTTCACTGAACCTGTGGGAGCGGGCTTGCCCGCGATAGCTTTCTGATAAACGCTAAAGAATCATTTGGTGGGTTTGACGGTCACGGGTGCCTTGCCCGCCTTCATCTGCTCCAGCAACGGCGCGCACTGGTTCGGCTCGCCACCACTCGGCGCCACCAGTGCCAGCAACCCCGCCGCCGGTGCAGCGATCACGCCGAGCGCCACCATGCCGGCACCGCGCAGCATCAACGGCACCGCTTTGACCCCGGCGTCCGGCTTGATGAACTTGCCGCGCACGTACAACGGCGAACGCAGGGAAATCAGACGCCAGCCTTTGGATTCCGGTGTCACGGTCAGGTCCAGTTGCTCGGTGGCCATGTTCGCCGTGCCGTCGATGTAGATGATCGCGTTCTCGGTATCGAACACGAACAGCCGCGTGGTCGCCAGGCCGGTCTTGATATCAAAATCCGCCGCCGCGCAATTGATCTTCACTTCCTTGTCGCCAAAGACCTTGCCAACCACGTAGTTGCCGACGTTGAGTCCCGCCAGCTCCATCAACTCCCGGCTGATCGCGCCGTCGTTGATCAGCATCTTCAGGTTGCCGTTGGCGCCGCCCAGCAGTTTGGCCACCGAGTTGCCGCGACCGCTGATGTCGGCATCGCCGTTGAGCTCGCCGAAACTGGTCTTCATCGGCTCGAAGGTCGGGAACAGCTGCTTGAGCTTGAACTTGCGTGCGGTCAGTTTCGCCCGGCCTTCCAAAGGTTCGGTGCGGCCGTTGAGGCGGATCTGCGCATCAAGGTTCCCGCCGGCCACGCCGAAGCGCAGCGGTTCCAGGCTCAGTTCGCCGTCGTTGAGCTTGAGGTGGGTATAGAGGTCAGTGAACGGCAGCTTCTCACTGTGAACGATGCGTTTGCCGGTAAATTCGACGTCGGCGTCCATCGCCCGCCAACGATCGGTCTTGAACTCTTCCACCGGCAGAACCTTGTCCGCCGGTTGCTTGCTCTCGCCACCACGGGCCTTTTGCTTGTCGTTGGAGTCTGCGCCGATCAGCGGCGCGAGGTCGACAAACAGCAGTTGATTGGACAGCAGCGCTCCGCTGAGTTTGGGCCGTGGCTGGCTGGCAACGTAAGCCAGGTCACCGTGAATGTCGCTGCCACCGATCTTGCCGTTGAACTGCTCGTAGCGGAACTGCGCGCCGTCCGGCTCATGCAGCTTGGCGATCAGATGACCGTCGGTGGAATACGGCGGCGTATCCGGCAGAGTGACGCCAGTCAGCGGATAGAGATTGCCGAGGCTGGCACCCGCCAGTTTCAGGCGCAGGTCGAGGGCGCCGAGGTTCAGCGGATCAGTCAGGGTGCCGGCGAGTTCGATGCTGGTTTCGCCGATCTTCGCCTGGGCCTGCAGCGGGAACGGTTTGGCCGCATCCTGCAGGGCCAGCAGGCCGCCGACCTTGCCTTGTCCGGTGAGTTTCTGACCGTGGTACTGGCCGGTGACTTTCAGTGCAAAAGCGTAATCCTGCGGTGCACCGCCCTTTTCCAGCGCGGTTTTCGCCGCTTTGTCGCCGACGATTTCGCTGAAGGGAATCGGCTTGCCCAGCGGATCGATCAGCAGATCGAGGTTGGTCTTGAGGGTCTGGTCGTCCAGGGTGACGTGTCCCTTGTCGAAACCGATGGCGCCGATGTCCACCACCCAGTTCGACGGTTCCGCATTCGGGTCCTTGGGATCGAATTTGAACGTCCAGTTGGCGCGGCCATCGGCCAGACGCTGCAATTGGGCGTTGGGTTCGGTCAGGTCGATGCGCGGGATCGTCACCCGTTGCGCCAGCAAGGCCAGCGGCGAGATGCGCAACTCGACCTTTTTGAGGGTGACCATCTGCGGCTGCTTGGACCAGTCCGGGTTGCCCAGGGTCAGGTCTTCGGCCACCACATGGGGCCACGGCACCCAGGCGCGCCAGCCGCCCTCGTCCGGTTCGCGCTGCCAGACCACGGCGAGGTTGCCATTGATGGCGAACGGTCGGTGCAGTTCTTCCGAAACTTTGGCGTTGAGCGGCGGTTTGATCCGGTTCCAGTCGAAGAACACGATGATCAGGACCAGCACCGCCAGCAACAGCACGAGGGTGGCGAAGGTCCAGGCGAAGATTTTACGGGTGCGCGTCATGCACAAAGCTCCTGAAAACGACTGCGGATCGACGCCGCTGATACAACGGGCCATGCAAGGCCCTCATGAAGTCTACGACTGACAAACCGCCCGCAGGTTTAATCGAAAGCCCCATCGGGGCCAAAAAACGGTGGCCATTCTGACCGATCGGTCGAATCGGCGTTACCGCCCCCGCACTTTTGCGGGGCGCAAGTGGGTGGAAAATACCCACCGCAGTGCAAAACCGCCCGCCTGAAACGCCCGAGCTAGAGCCTCCCAAGCGAACAATCAATTCTGTTGATTATTACCATTGTGTTTATGAACTTTTATATCGACTTATCGAGAGTAGCATTGGCTTCGTACCCACTTTATCGCCCTCCCAAGGAGCAACCCATCATGAAACGCCAACTTCTGTTCAGTCTTGCCCTCTCGATGCTGGCCAGCACCGCTTTCGCTCTGCCAGCTACCGATCAGGCTACCCCGCAAGTGAAATCCAGCCACTCGGTGTTCAGCCAGACTGTCGCGGCTGACGGTTCGGACCGCACTCCACAAGGCCAGACCCTGGCTGAAAACGGTCGCAACCGTCTGGAAGAAAAAGGTCTGGTTCAAGATGGCTATGACAAGACCCCACAAGGCCAAACCTTAGCTGAAGGCGGCCGTGATCGTCTGGAAGAGAAAGGTCTGGTCCAGGACGGTTATGACAAGACTCCACAAGGTCAAACCCTCGCTGCTGACGGCTACGACAAGACCCCACAAGGTCAGACCCTGGCTTCCGACGGCTACGACAAGACCCCACAAGGTCAAACCCTGGCCGAAGGTGGTGGTGACCGCGTGATCGAACGCAACAGCGCTTTGAGCTAAGCCCGTGGCGGCCTGGAAGAAAAGCCCAATCCCCGGATTGGGCTTTTGACTTTTCAGATGCCGGCATAAAAGAAGTCGAGATTTCCCTGCTCACTCTCCCCCGCTGCCGTTCGACGCCGGCAAAGCCGATTTGCTAGAGTGCGGCGCTTGTCTTGCCTAAGAACACACCCTTGCGATGCTGCCCCGCGCCGAACAGAAACAACAAACCCGCAACGCCCTGATGGACGCTGCCCGCCACTTGATGGAAAGCGGCCGAGGATTCGGCAGCCTGAGCCTGCGTGAAGTGACGAAAACCGCCGGCATCGTGCCCACCGGTTTCTACCGGCATTTCGCCGACATGGACGAACTCGGTCTGGTACTGGTCAGCGAAGTCGGCCAGACCTTCCGCGAAACCATCCGCCTGGTGCGCCACAACGAATTCGTCATGGGCGGGATCATCGATGCCTCGGTGCGGATCTTCCTCGACGTGGTCAGCGCCAACCGTTCGCAATTCCTGTTTCTGGCCCGTGAGCAGTACGGCGGATCGCTGCCGGTACGTCAGGCCATTGGCCGTTTGCGGGAGGACATCAGCTCCGACCTGGCGGCGGACCTGGCCCTCATGCCCAAGCTCCAGCACCTCAATCGCGAGGGACTGAGCGTGATGGCCGACCTGATCGTCAAATCGGTGTTCGCCACCCTGCCGGACATCATCGACCCGCCCGCCGAAGCCCTGCCCGAACATCTGACGCCCCAGGCGAAGATCACCCAGCAGTTGCGCTTCATCTTTATCGGGTTGAAGCACTGGCAAGGGCTCGGCAGTACCGAGTGAGTCAGCAAAAAATCGCAGCCAAGGCTGCGATTTTTTTTGCGCCGCAAATTGGTGCATGTAAAAAACTTCATGCACCAAAACACCTCACAATCCTGCAACATCTTGAAACATCCGCTAGTCTCCGACAGGGTTTTCCTACGTCTCGTCCGATTGGCAAGCCCCTTGCTCTAGCCTGAGCATTGTTCTTAGCAGGAAGCTTTCCGATGCTGGTGATTCATCGCAGAATCGATCCCCAACCCGTCTGGGCCGCCGAGTTGCACCTGACCTTCGAGGCCAGGAGCAAAAGCCGTCTGCGCTGTTTCAGTGCCGACGGCGAAGACGTCGGACTGTTTCTGGAGCGCGGCCAGCCGCCGCTGCATGACGGCGAATGCCTGCAGGCTGAAGATGGCCGGATCGTCCGGGTCTGCGCCCGCCCCGAACAACTGTTGCACGTCACCTGCGCCAACGCCTTCGAACTGACCCGCGCGGCCTATCACCTGGGCAATCGCCATGTAGCGCTGCAAGTCGGCGATGGCTGGTTGCGCCTGCTCGACGATTACGTACTCAAAGCCATGCTTGAGCAACTGGGTGCGCAGGTGGAGTCCATCGAAGCCCCGTTCCAACCGGAACACGGCGCCTACGGTGGCGGCCACCACCATTCGCGGCACGGTGAAGAAGACTTCAACTACGCGCCGAAACTCCACCAGTTCGGCGTCCGTTTGTGAACCCGGCCTGGGCGCTGCTGCGCCTGGCCAGTCCGCAACTGCCGATTGGCGGCTACAGCTATTCCCAGGGTCTGGAGATGGCTGTGGATAACGGCCGAGTGAATAACCCGGACAGCGCCCGGCGCTGGATCAGCGATCAATTACTGCTCAACCTCGCGCGGTTCGAGGCTCCCCTGCTACTCGCCCATTGCCAGGCGGCAGCGGACGAACGCTGGGATGAATTGCGCAAGCTCTGCGAAAGCCACCGTGCCAGCCGCGAAACTCGCGAACTGCATCTGGAGAGCCGGCAGATGGGTTACTCGTTGCAGCAATTGCTCAACGGCTTGCCCGAACTCGATCAGGCCGCGCGGGACTTTCTCGAACACTGCGACGAACCGCATCTGGCCCTGTGCTGGGCACTGGCGGCCCGCGCCTGGCAGATCACCCCGCAGGACGCCCTCGCCGCCTGGCTGTGGAGCTGGCTGGAAAACCAGCTCGCGGTGCTGATGAAAACCTTGCCGCTGGGCCAGCAAGCCGCCCAGCGCCTGACCAGCGAACTGCTGCCGCTGTTGCAACAGGCCCAGCAGGACGCCACCCGAATCAATCCCGAACACCTCGGCAGTGCCGCGTTCGGTCTGTCCCTGGCGTGCATGGCCCATGAGCGCCAGTACAGCCGCCTGTTCCGTTCCTAGGGCCTTTCAGTCTGGAGAATCACATGAACACACAACCCCTGCGCGTCGGTATTGGCGGCCCGGTCGGTTCCGGCAAAACCGCGTTGACCCTGGCCCTGTGCCTGGCGCTGCGCGAGCGCTACAACCTGGCAGTGGTCACCAACGACATCTACACCCGCGAAGACGCCGACTTCCTGGTGCGCAACGAAGCTCTGGCGCCGGAACGCATCATCGGCGTGGAAACCGGCGGCTGCCCGCACACGGCGATCCGCGAAGACGCCTCGATCAACCTCGAAGCGGTAGATCAACTGAACCGGCGCTTTCCGGGGCTGGACCTGATTCTGGTGGAGTCCGGTGGCGACAATCTTTCCGCAACCTTCAGCCCGGAACTGTCCGACCTGACCATCTACGTGATCGACGTGTCGGCCGGCGACAAGCTGCCGCGCAAGGGCGGGCCCGGCATCTGCAAATCCGACCTGCTGGTGATCAACAAGATCGACCTCGCGCCGCTGGTCGGGGCCTCGCTGGAGATGATGAACAGCGACACCCAACGCATGCGCAACGGCAAGCCGTTCGTGTTCAGCAACCAGAAAACCGGTCAGGGCCTGGAAGACATCATCGCCTTCATCGAACGCCAGGGCCTGCTGACTGCAGCCTGATTCACAGATCAACAAGGAAGCTTCTCCATGACACTCAAACGCATTCTCGGCGCCGTCGCACTCCTGCTGACACCGGCACTGGCCTTCGCTCACCCCGGCCACGGCGACTCTGGCCTGGTGGCGGGCATCAGCCACCCGATCGGCGGCCTCGACCATTTGCTGGCGATGGTGGCCGTCGGCCTGTGGGCGGCGCAGCAGCAAGGCGCCGCGCGCTGGGCGCTGCCGTGCACCTTTGTCGGCACCATGCTGATTGGCGGCCTGCTCGGCTTTGAAGGACTTGAGTTGCCGGGGCTGGAAAGCGGGATTGCCGCTTCGGTGCTGGCGCTGGGTCTGGCGGTGGCGCTGGCGGTGCGTCCGCCATTGGTAATGGCGGTGGCAGCGACGGCGCTGTTTGCACTGTTCCATGGCGTGGCCCATGGTCTGGAGTTGCCGGACATGTCGAGCCCCTGGGCGTATGCCGCCGGTTTCGTGGCCGCGACGGCTGCGTTGCACGCGGCGGGTTATGCGGTCGTGCGTTTTCTGCCTCAGGCTGCCGCGCCGCTGGTGCGACTGGCCGGAGCCGCTTCGGCGGTAACCGGCGCGTGGTTGCTGGCAGGCTGAATGGCACCTCTGATCGTTCCTGCGCATGGCGCGGGAACGATCGATCGCCACTCTCTGCTACCATGTCGCGCAATCGCCCCTGCCGTGACGACGTCCGCCCATGCCCCACGCTTCCCGCTCCGCCTCCCTGCCTGAATTGACCACCCTGTTCGGTGAAGTGCAACAGCACTTTCTGGACGTGATCGTGCCCCTCTGGCAAGGACCGGGCTGGAACGCCGACATGGCACTGCCTTACGAGGCGCTCGACGCCGCGCATCAGCCGCTGCCACCGCAACGCTATCGGGCCATGGCCTGCGCACGGCAGCTGTACCTGTTTTCCAGCCTGATCGGGGTTGTGGATAACGCCGAAGTTCGAGCAGCCGCTCTGTTCCGCTCACTGCAACGGCACTTCCACGATGCCGAATTCGGCGGCTGGTTTTACAGCATCGATCCACAGGGCAAACCGCTGGATCAGCGCAAGGACCTCTACACCCACGCCTTCATCCTGTTCGCTTGCGCCCACTATTGGGACAAGTCTCGTGAGCCGTTGGTGGAATCGACCCTGAACGCTGCACTGGAAGTCATCGGCCGGCGCTTCGCCACCGGTGACGGCCTCTACGAAGCCTGCCTCGACCGCGACTGGATCACGCTGCAAACCGGCCCGCTGCAAAACCCGCTGATGCACCTGGCCGAAGCCTTCCTGGCCACGTTGGCCGTGCGTGAAGATGCGCCGGTCAAGCAAGCGCTGAGCGAGTTATGCACAGCCATGCACAAGCACTTCGTCGATCCGCAGGCCGGTGTGCTGATGGAAAAACCGCTGGGGGCTGTGGATAACTGGTATGAGCCGGGCCATCAGTTCGAGTGGTATTTCCTGCTGGAATCATCGGCTCTGCTGCGCGGTTCGAAACTGCATGCCGCGCTGGACCGGGCCTTTGCCTTCACCGAGCAATACGGCGTGGTGCAATCGTCCGGCGCGGTACGGGCCATGCTCGATCTGAATATGGACGGGCGGCCGAAAGATTCGACCCAGCGCATCTGGGCCCAGGCCGAATACCTGCGCGCCCTGACCTTGCGCCCGGACAGCGAAGCCGCCGTGTTGCGCCAGTTGCAGGCGTTGCAGCAGCGCTTCCTGCACGCGGGTGGCTGGCATGAATGCCGCGACGAACAGGGCGAGGTCAGCCGCAAGGACATGCCGTCGACCACGCCGTATCACCTGGCGACCTGCTATCGCGGCCTCGCCGACTATCTGAGCTGACTGCAGTGGCGAGGAAGCAAATTCCCTCGCCACGCAACATCAGGCAATCCACTTCCTGTCGCCGGTGAAGCTGATGGTCAGCCAGCGCGCCGCATCCGGTTTGCCCAGCTTCGCGGAAATCTGCTCACGCAGCCCATCCAGCTGACCGACGCTCTGCAACCGGTAATCCGCCGGCAACACCACATGAATCTCGATAAATCGCGCCCGCCCGTGCTTCTGCACGTAGGACACATAATCATCGAAACCATGCTCGACCTTCGCCACCTCCATCACCTCGCGCACCTGCTCGTCCAGCGTGTCCGGCGCAATGCCGAGTACGTCACGCAGCGCCGGACCGAGGATCTTGAACGCCGGAGGCAGCATGGTCAGGGCCAGCACGATGAGGATCAGCGGGTCGACGAACTTCGCCCATTCGCCATAGCCCTGGGACTTGAGCAGCAGCGCCGCGAGGAAACTGATCAACAGGCCCACGGACAGCATCGCGTCCACCAGCCAGCTGATGTTGTCGAACTGGATCAGGCTCGACTTGAGCTTGCGATTGCGGTGGCGTACATAAAAGAAGTAGGCGAACTCGACAACGGTGAACACCGCCGCGTAGATGATCACCAGGCCCAGCTCGATTTCACGACCGCCATTGATGATGCCGAACACGCCGTTGAGAAACGCGTAGATCGCAATCAGCAGCAGGAAGCTGCCCTCGATCAGCAGCACCATCGGCTCCAGGTGCCAGAAACCGAACTGGAAACGCTGGTTGCTTTGCTTGGCGATCAGCTTCGCGGTGATCAGCATCAGGACTTTGATGAACGTGGCAATCAGCGAAAAAAAGCCATCGAACAGGATGGACTGGGAACCCGAAACAAAACCGGTGGCGATCCCGGCGATCGACACGGCGAACATCAGAAGGGTCGATTGTTTGAGCAGCGACTGCTCACCTCGGTTACTCACTTTGACTCCTCGAAAAACCTTGATAACCGCAGGGTGCGGTTGGGTTGTTGAGGGATGAGTCTACCTTACTGCCAGATTCTGGCCGATTTGCCCTCTTCGCCAGCCCGCGGGCTCCCACATTAAAATGCAATCAATGTGGGAGCCAGCCTGCTGGCGATGGGCCGTTAAGCGGTCTTAAACCTTGTTACGCTCGATGGCAAAACCCGCCCAGGTCTGGCTCACCGGCATCAGTTCCAGGCTGTTGATGTTGATGTGCGCCGGCGCATTCAGTACCCAGAAAATCGTTTCGGCGATGTCCTGCGGCTGGATCGGCTCGGCACCGGCGTAGGTCGCGTCGTAACGCGCCTGGTCACCGGCGAAGCGCACCAGCGAGAATTCGCTCTCGCACAGGCCCGGCTCGATGTTGCTGACGCGAACGCCAGTGCCCTGCAAGTCGCAACGCAGGTTCAGCGAGAACTGTTTGACGAACGCCTTGGTCGCGCCATAAACGTGGCTGCCCGGGTACGGGTAGTTACCGGCGATGGAACCGAGGTTGACGATGCCGGCGCCGCGACCATGGGCGATCAGGCGTGGCAGCAACAGGCGAGTGCTGTACATCAGGCCTTTGACGTTGGTGTCGACCATGGTGTCCCAATCGTCGAGGTCGCACTTGGGGGCAGGGTCCACGCCCAGCGCGAGACCTGCGTTGTTGATCAGGCCGCGCAGTTTGGCGAAGGATGGCGGCAGGTTGGCAATCGCCTCCTCCATCGCCTTGCGATCACGCACGTCCAGCACCAGGCCATGCACTTCGGTCTGCTTCGACAGCTCGGCGCACAGCGCGTTGAGGCGTTCTTCACGACGACCGGTCAGCACCAGTTTCCAGCCGGCCTCGGCAAAACGACGGGCACAGGCTTCACCAAAACCGGACGTCGCGCCGGTGATAAACAGGGTGTTGGACATCGTGTTCTCCTTGCTTCGGCCACCCGGGGCGGCCATTGGAATAGAAAATCAGCAGGCAGCATGCCCGGCCCTGCTTTAACCGGCAACCACCGAACCCTGCTCATTAATTGATCAATCGCCGCTACGCCATACGCACCGTGGCCTGTAGCCATGTGCACGCACGTTATCCACAAGCCCTTCCACAGTTTCCGGGGGCAAGTGGAAATACGCAAAGCCGCGCCACACAAGGCTTTGCGCGGCAAAAGCAAAGTTTTTCGCTTGACCCTGATCCGCCGTTTGTGCCGGGCAAGGCATTCTGCACGACCGGCCGGTCACCGCCGTGATTGCGCAGGGCCAGTAATCACGGCCCTCAGCGCAGTCTTTCCAGAGTTTAATCACAGACTTATCCACAGGCTTGCTCACATGCATTCGTCTGTTTTGCCGTGGCCATAAAAAGGTTGACAAACGGGTCTCCAGCAACCGGCAAAAACCCTGATCAAAAAACAACCACACGCCTGCAAGCCACGGTTTTAAAGGCTATCAGCCAGCTACTCCCACGTTATTCACAGCCGGCTCCACAGCAAACGGGGACAAGTCAAAACTGTGGAAAAACAGCGATTTGCAGCGTCTATATGTCGCGCTTTGGCAGGTTGGTGATTTTGTTTTCCACAATTTCGGGAATGGCGTGGATCGTGATCGATTCTGGATACAAAAAAGCCCCGGGACTGGCGTCTCGGGGCTCTTTATCGCTGTGGAAAACCTGAGAATTCAGTGCCCGCCGAGATAGGCGTTACGCACTTCCTCGTTCACCAGCAATTCCTTGCCGGTACCCGTCAGGCGGATCTCGCCGTTGACCATCACATAGGCCCGGTCGGACAGCCTCAACGCATGGTTGGCGTTCTGCTCGACGAGGAAAATAGTCATGCCGGTTTTCGCCAGTTCCCGCAGGGTCGCGAAGATCTGTTTCACCACGATCGGCGCCAGACCCAGGCTAGGCTCATCCAGCAGCAACAGCTTGGGTCGGCTCATCAGGGCCCGGGCGATGGCGAGCATTTGCTGTTCGCCGCCGGACATGGTCATGGCGCGCTGGGTGCGACGCTCTTCGAGCCGCGGGAACAACTCGAACATGCGCTGCATGTCCTCCTTGGCGTACTTGTCGCCGATCGGAATGGTGCCCATCAGCAGGTTTTCCTCGACGGTCATGTCGGGGAACACCCGCCGCCCTTCCGGCGACTGCGCGATGCCGTTGGAGGCAATGTAATGCGATGACTTGTGGGTAATGTCCACGCCCTGATAAAGGATCTGCCCGCCCGCCGCCCGTGGCTGGCCGAAGATCGACATCAGCAGCGTCGACTTGCCCGCACCGTTGGAGCCGATCAGGCTGACGGTTTCCCCTTCGTTGATCTGCAGCGAGACGCCTTTGAGTGCCTGGATCGGGCCATAGAACACGTCCAGATCCTTGAGTTCGAGGATGGGTTGCGTCATACGACTTCCTCTTCGTCGGCGCCCAGGTAAGCCGCAATCACCTTCGGATCGTGGCGGATATCGTCCGGACCGCCCTCGGCGATGACGATGCCGTGGTCCAGCACCACGATGTGATCGGAAATGCTCATTACCATGCCCATGTCGTGTTCGATCAGCACCACGGTCAGATCGTGCTCGTCGCGCAGCAGCCGGATCATCGCGCTCAGCGCTTCGGTTTCCTGAGGGTTGAGGCCGGCGGCCGGTTCGTCGAGGCAGATGATCTGCGGCCGCGTGCACATGGCCCGGGCGATCTCCAGTCGGCGTTGCTGACCGTAGGACAGTTCACCGGCCAGACGGTTGGCGCAGTCCACCAGATCCACCACTTCCAGCCAGTAGAACGCGCAGTCCAGCGCGTCGCTTTCGGCCTTGCGATAGCCCTTGGTGTTGAGGATGCCGGCCAGCATGTTGCGGTTGACCCACATGTGTTGGGCCACCAGCAGGTTTTCCAGCACCGACATTTCCTTGAACAGGCGAATGTTCTGGAACGTCCGGGCCAGCCCTGCGCGGTTCACCAGGTGGGTGCCACCGAACATTTTGTAATACAGACGACTGGCAAAGTTTTTCGGCGAGACGAAGTCGGTCGGTTTGAACGACTCGCCCAGCAGTTTGATGACGTTGGTCTGCTGGCCGCGCACGTTGAGCTCGATCTTGCCGCCGGAGGCCTTGTAGAAACCGGTCAGGCAGTTGAACACTGTGGTCTTGCCGGCACCGTTGGGGCCGATCAGGGCGAAGATCGAATTGCGTTTGACCTTCAGGCTGACGTCGCTCAAGGCCTTGATGCCACCGAAGTGCATCATCAGTTTTTCAACAGAGAGTACGACTTCACTCATGGCGCAGTCCTCTCATAGTGAATGGCACCTTTGCGTGGAGTGACCCCGGTACGGCTGATGCGGATCAGCCCGCGAGGTCGCCAGATCATCATCAACACCATCAGAATCCCGAACAGCAGCACGCGGTATTCGGCGAAGCCGCGCAGCAGTTCCGGGGCGACGGTCAGCACGAACGCTGCGATCACCACACCGATGGTCGAACCCATACCGCCGAGCACGACGATGGCGAGGATCAGCGCCGATTCGAAGAAGGTGAACGAGGTCGGGTTGACGAAGCCTTGGTAGGTGGCGAAAAACACACCTGCCAGACCCGCCGTGGATGCACCGATGGTGAACGCCGAGAGCTTGACCAGCACGTGGTTGAGGCCCATCGAGCGGCAGGCGATCTCGTCTTCACGCAGGGCTTCCCAGGCGCGGCCGACCGGCATCTTCACCAGACGATGCTTGATGTACAGCACGGCCAGCACCACCAGGAACAGCACCGCGTAGATGAAGTAATACTTCACGTCCGGGTTGTAGGCGATGCCGAAGAACTCGTGGAACGGCACCCCGCCATCCTTCGCCCGCTTGCCGAACTCCAGACCGAAGAAGGTCGGCAGTGGCGCCGGCATACCGTTCGGACCGCCGGTCAGGGACAGCCAGTTGTTGAGGATCAGACGGATGATTTCACCGAAGCCGAGGGTCACGATCGCCAGGTAGTCACCGTGCAGACGCAGCACCGGGAAGCCAAGGATGCAACCGGCCAGGCCAGCGGTGATCGCCGCCAGCGGCAGCACCGTCCAGAAACCCAGCCCGAGGTACTGATAACCGAGCGCCAGACCGTAGGCGCCGATGGCGTAGAACGCCACGTAACCGAGGTCGAGCAGGCCGGCCAGACCGACCACGATGTTCAGCCCCAGCCCCAGCAGCACGTAGATCAGTCCGAGGATGACCACGCCCAACAGGTAGGAATTGGAAACGAAAGGCACGATCACCGCCAGCACGATCAGCAGCGGGATGATCCAGCGCAGCCTGGACTTGTGATCGGCGGGCAGCACATGCACGCCGGAACCGGTGCTCTCGAAACCTTCGAGGATTTTCAGGCCCTTGGGGGTTTGCAGGAACAGGCTCAGGGCAAAGCGGCCGGCCATGACGATGGCAATGATCCACGCCACGCGGGTCGGTTCGAGGTTGAAGCTGTAGCCGTCGAGTACCACGCCGACAATCGGCCCGAACACGATCAGGGCAATCAGACCGGCGAGAATCGCCTCAACCAGGCTTTTTTTGACATCAATGGATTTTGTAGTGGTTGAAGACATCGCTTACACCTTCGACACAAGAGGACGGCCCAGCAGGCCCTGAGGCCGGAAGACCAGAACAAGTACGAGCAGCGAGAAGCTGAACACGTCTTTGTAGTCGGAGTTGACCAGGCCCGAGAACAGCGACTCGGAGATCCCGAGGATGATCCCGCCCAACATGGCGCCAGGCAGCGAGCCGATCCCGCCGAGCACCGCGGCGGTGAACGCCTTGATGCCGATGACGAAGCCTGCGTAGAAGTCGAACGTGCCGTAGTTCATGGTGATCAGCACGCCGGCCAGGGCCGCCATCGCTGCACCGATGATGAACACATAGGAAATCACCCGGTCGGTGTTGATCCCCAGGATCGAGGCCATCTTGCGGTCTTGCTGGGTCGCGCGGCACATGCGGCCGAGCTTGGTGTACTTGATCACATAGGTCAGCAGGCCCATTCCGACGAACGCCGCGACGAGAATGAAGATCTTGGTGTAGGTCAGCTGGACGAAGCCCGAGCCGACGTCGATGCGCCAGGCGCCGGTAAGCAGCGTCGGAACACCCTGTTGGCGGGCGCCCTGGCTGATCTGGGCATAGTTTTGCAGGATCAGGGAGATACCGATGGCGCTGATCAGCGGAGCCAGTCGGGTGGAGTTGCGCAGTGGTTTGTAGGCGATGCGTTCGATGACCCAGCCATACACCCCCGTGACGACGATGGTGAAGACCAGTGTGCCGAGCATCAGCAGCGGGAAGGATTCGATACCGAAGTAAGCCAGCAGAGCCAGACTGATTGCCGCGAGGTAAGCGGAAATCATGTAAACCTCGCCGTGGGCGAAGTTGATCATGCCGATGATGCCGTAGACCATTGTGTAGCCGATGGCGATCAGGCCATAGACCGACCCGAGGGTCAGGCCGTTGACCAGTTGCTGCAGGAAAATACCATCCATAACGCAATCTCACGCAGTGAGAACCTGCACACCCGGGGGCGCGCGGTTCTTCTAGGAAAAATACAGATTTACGTCGGAGCAGTGTCAGCCACGACCGGACTGCCCCCACAGAAGTTCTGCGGAGGTCAGCCGATCGCGTCAGCCCTTACTTCTGCTTTTCCAGCTGGTGATATTTGCCGGTCGCGTCCCACTGGTAGACCACGTAGTCGGAGACTTTCAGGTCGCCCTTGGCGTCCCAGGTCTTCTCGCCCATCACGGTTTTCACAGGGTTGGCTTTCAGCCATTTGGCAGCGTCTTCGCCCTTGTTGGACTTGGCGCCGTTGAAGCCGGCGGCCAGGGCCTGGATCGAGGCGTAGGCGTACAGGGTGTAGCCTTCAGGCTCGGTGCCGGATTTGCGGAACTGCTCGACCACAGTCTTGCTTTCCGGCAGCAGGCGCGGGTCGGCGCCGAAGGTCATCAGCACGCCGTCGACGTATTGCGGGCCGCCGGCGGTGGTCACCAGTTCGTCAGTCACGATGCCGTCGTCAGACATGAACTTCACGTCTTTCAGGCCTTCGGTACGCAGTTGCTTGACCAGTGGACCGGCTTCCGGGTGCAGGCCGCCGAAGTAGACCACGTCGGCACCGGCCGCGCGGATCTTGGTGACCACGGCGCTGAAGTCTTTCTCGCCACGGGTCAGGCCTTCGTACAGCACCGGCTTCACGCCACGTTTTTCCAGCTGTGCCTTGGTCGCATCGGCCAGGCCCTGACCGTAGGTGTCCTTGTCGTGCAGCACGGCCACTTTCTTGCCCTTGAGCACGTCGACGATGTAGTCGCCGGCGACGATGCCTTGCTGGTCGTCACGGCCGCACATACGGAACATGGCGCTCAGGCCGCGCTCGGTCACCTGCGGGTTGGTGGAACCCGGGGTGATCGCGATGATGCCGGCTTCGTCGTAGATCTCCGACGCAGGAATGGTGGAGGACGAGCAGAAGTGGCCGACCACACCGGCGACTTTCTGGTTGGTGAGGTCCTTGGCGACCGTCACCGCCTGTTTCGGTTCGCAGGCGTCATCGCCTTTGACCAGGACGATTTTCTCCCCGTTGACGCCGCCCGCCGCGTTGACCGCATCGGCCGCCGCTTGTGCCCCCTTCATGTACTGCTCGCCAAATGCCGCGTTGGCGCCAGTCATGGGGCCCGCCACACCGATTTTCACATCAGCTTGTGCAAACGCAGAAACACCCAGCGCAGTAGCCACTGCGAGGGCCAGAAAGCCTTTCTTGTAAAACGTCTGGGACATGAGGTGGTGCTCCAAGGTTTTTTTTAGTTGGCACTGCGACTTCACTGGAATGCTCAGAGCAAGGGCCGTGCCATCGGTTTTTTATTCTTCAAAAAGTCGCTGCTTTCTTGTTATTTCGACTGTTTCGTTCCCATTTTCATTGGGCGTGCAACCGTCTAAACCGCGGAAGGTGAAACCATTTGTTTTTTCAGGCGCAACCCGCACGCGCCATCATTGCAACCGCGGCGCCAAACGACGTGCAACCAGCCTGTAACAGCCCGCGTCACCGAACTGCACACTGCTGGTGCGGGACTGCTACAACCCGCACCATTACAGGCTAGTCGCTACGCGCAAAAGCGCCGCGTTACGCAACAATTTTCAACATTCAAATAACGATGCGCAGGCACTGGCCCGCGTGATACAGCGAGAACCCGGCTTCGTACAGGCAACTGCGCAAGCCCACGCCCGCCAGGGGCTGCATCGGTGCAAAGGGAATCGGCAACGCCTGAGGATTTCCGTTACACAGGTAGTCGGCGAAGGCTTTGCCGACCACGGTGCCGGTGGTCACGCCACGACCGTTGTAACCGGTGACGGCCACCAGTCCCGGCGCCGGCTCGAACAGGCGCATCAAGTGATCGGGGGTGAACGCGATGCGCCCGGTCCAGGTGCATTCCCATTCGACGGGCTTGAGGTTGGGGAAGTAATGCTGCTGCACCCGGTCGGCCCAGGCCTTGAGGAACCAGGTCGGTTTCTGATTACCGTTGCCGAGGCTGCCCAGCAAGAGTCGCCCGTCCTTGTCGCGGCGGATGCTGCTCAGCACCTGGCGGGTATCCCACGAGCCCTGCCCGCCCGGGAGGATTTCCTGGGCTGCGTCTTCGGTGAGCGGCACCGAAGCGACCTGATAGTAGTAACCGGGGAAGAAGTTGCGCTTGAGTTCGGTCCAGTCGCCTTCGGTGTAGGCGTTGGAGGCGATCACCACTTGCTCGGCAAGCACCGAACCCTGCCCGGTCTGCACCGACCATTGCTGGCCCTGACGTTCAAGGCGCGTGACCGGTGAATGATCGAACATCTGCCCGCCGAGCCCAGACACGGCTTTCGCCAGCCCTGTGACATACGCCATCGGATTGAGCGTGCCGGCACGTCGGTCGAGCAGCGCGGCGGCAATCTTTTGCGTACCGGTCGCCTGTTCACAGGCCTTGCCGGTCAGCAGTTCGACCGGCGCACCGCGGCGCTTCCATTGTTCTTCGCGACTGCGCAGATCCGCCTCGCCCTTGGCGTTGTGCGCCATGTGCAGGGTGCCTTCGCGACGCAACTGGCAATCGATGTTGTATTTATCCACAAGGCTGAACACCAGCGCCGGCGCCGCACCGAGCATGCGGTTGAGCTGGCTGCCGACCGCTTCACCGAAGCCTGCCTCGATCTCGTCCGGCGGGATCCACATCCCGGCGTTGACCAGTCCGACATTGCGCCCGGAGCCACCCTGCCCGGCGCGATGGGCTTCAAGCACGCAGACGCTTTTGCCTTTCTCCAACAGATGCAGCGCCGCCGACAACCCGGTAAACCCGGCGCCGATCACGCAGACATCGACTTTGACCTCGCCCCTGAGCGCCGTGTTATCCGGTCGTTGCGGCGTGAGTTTTTCCCACAGACATTCTTCGCGTAACGGCATTGCCAGACTCCAACAGAAACCTAACAAACACACAGTTCAACAATGTGGGAGCGAGCCTGCTCCGGACGACGCGCCGACGAAAGCGGCGTTTCAGCCAACATTAATGTCGACTGAACCACCGCTTTCGCAGGCAAACACGCTCCCACAAGGGGATCTCCACTTGACCGAAGGGATCAGTCGAACGTAATGCCCTGCGCCAGCGGCAACTCCAGCGAGTAGTTCACGGTGTTGGTCTGGCGGCGCATGTACGCGCGCCACGCATCAGAACCCGACTCACGACCGCCACCCGTTTCTTTCTCGCCACCGAACGCACCGCCGATTTCCGCGCCACTCGGACCGATGTTGACGTTGGCGATACCGCAGTCGCTGCCGACTGCCGACATGAATTTCTCGGCCTCGCGCACATCGGTGGTGAAGATGCACGACGACAGGCCTTGCGGCACGGCGTTGTTCAAGCGCAGCGCCTCATCGAAATCGTTGTAGCCGACCACGTACAGGATCGGTGCGAAGGTTTCGCTGCACACCACGTCGCTCTGCTCCGGCATTTCAACGATGGCCGGCGACACGTAGTAGGCGTTGGGGAACTGGTCTTCCAGTTGGCGCTTGCCGCCGAACACCCGGCCGCCCTCGCTCAGCGCCTGCTCCAGCGCATCCTGCATATTTTCAAAGCTGTGCTTGTCGATCAGCGGGCCGATCAGGTTGCCTTCCAGCGGGTGACCGATGCGGACTTTGGAGTAAGCGGCTTTGAGGCGGGTGACGATTTCTTCTTTCACCGATTCATGGGCGATCAAGCGACGCAGCGTGGTACAACGCTGACCGGCAGTGCCGACGGCGCTGAACAGAATGGCGCGCACGGCCATGTCCAGATCGGCGCTCGGGCCGAGGATCATTGCGTTGTTGCCGCCCAGTTCAAGGATGCTGCGAGCGAAGCGTGCGGCGACTTTCGGCGCCACTTCGCGGCCCATGCGGGTGCTGCCGGTAGCGCTGATCAGTGCGACACGCGGATCATCCACCAGCGCTTCGCCAGCATCGCGGCCACCGATGATCACCTGGCTCAGATGCGCCGGGGCATCGCTGAAATTCTTCAGTACGCGCTCGAACAGCGCCTGACAGGCCAGTGCGGTCAGCGGAGTCTTTTCCGACGGTTTCCACACCACCGGGTTGCCGCAGACCAGCGCCAGCGTGGTGTTCCACGCCCACACCGCGACCGGGAAGTTGAACGCACTGATCACGCCGACCACGCCCAGCGGGTGCCAGGTTTCACGCATGTGGTGGCCCGGGCGCTCGGAGGCGATGGTCAGGCCGTACAGCTGACGGGACAGGCCGACGGCGAAGTCGCAGATGTCGATCATCTCCTGCACTTCACCGAGGCCTTCCTGGGTGATCTTGCCGGCTTCCCACGACACCAGCTCGCCGAGGTCGGTCTTGTATTCCCGCAGGACTTCGCCGAACTGACGCACCAGTTCGCCGCGACGGGGGGCCGGCACCTTGCGCCATTGTTCGAACGCATGATCTGCGCGACTGATGTGCTGCTCGACTTCGGCCGGGCCTTCCCAGTTCACGGCGCCGATGCGGCTGCCGTCGATGGGCGAATGCACCGGCACTTTGCCGTTCTGGTACAGGGCCGGGTTCACACCAAGACGATCAAGCAATGCGGCAACCATGGGTCACTCCTCAAGCAAAAAACTGAATGTGTGCGGTCGCGTTTTCACGACCGGGCAGGCCTTTAGTTGTAGCTTCAGGAAGGCCATGCAACAAACGACCTTTACGCGAGATATCATTCCGTTTATTCATGCTGCGCAGAAAGACAAGAAAAGGATCGCCCATGCTGAACAAACGCCACTTGCCGTCGATCACCGCGCTGCAGTGCTTCGAGGCCGTGACCCGGCACCTGAGTTTCACCCGGGCCGCCGAGGAACTGAACCTGACTCAGAGCGCCGTCAGCAAGCAGGTGGCGCAGCTCGAAGAATTGCTGCAGCACTTGTTGTTCCGTCGGGTACGCCGCCGTTTGCAGATGACCCCGGCCGGCGATCTGTACCTGGTGGAAGTCAGAAAAATCCTGACCCAGGTCGAGATGTCGACCCATTACCTGCGTTCCTACGGCGGCGAGACTGAAGTCCTGCGAGTCTCCACGCCCTCGACCTTCGGCGCGCGCTGGCTGGTGCCGCGCCTCAAGGGCTGGCGCCTGCGTCATCCGTCGATTCATCTGGACCTGTGCAACGAACAGGAAGCCGATGACTTGCTGCAAGGGCGCAGCGACCTGGCGTTCTATTTCGGCCAGGGTTCACGCCCCGGCACCGAATGCCTGAAGTTGTTCGGCGAAGAGCTGGTGCCGGTCTGCGCACCGAGCAGTCTGCCGGACACTCCGTTGACTGATCCAACGCAACTCGCCGATCTGGTGCTGCTGCAGAATGCTTCGCGCCCGCAAGCGTGGCACGACTGGTTCGACAGCCAGGGCCATCAGACCGAGCACAGCTACCACGGCCCGCGTTTCGAAACCTTTTATATGTGCATACGCGCGGCGCAGGTCGGCTGCGGCGTAGCGCTGCTGCCGAGGTTTCTGGTGGAAGAGGAATTGGCCGACGGCAAACTGGTCATTCCCTGGCAGCATGCAATGCCCAGCACTGATGCGTATTACCTGGCTTACCCGGAACATGCGGCGGAAGTGCCCAAGGTGCGGGATTTCGTGAAGTGGATGCTGGAGCAGATCGACAGTCCTGACGCGGTCTGAGGGGCGGCGCCGGGATAAAAATCGCTGGCAATCCACACCCCGGATATGCGCCACTAGCGCCATTGATTGATACCGCGCCAACGCGCGGCCCGCCTGGAGACCCCGTTATGAGCGAGAGTGTGTTTGCCGATCGCATCGTGCAGAACCTGCTCGACACCGACTTCTACAAACTGACGATGATGCAGGCGGTGCTGCACAACTACCCCAACGTCGAAGTCGAATGGGAGTTCCGTTGCCGTAACAGTGAAGATCTGCGCCCGTATCTGGCGGAGATCCGCTTCCAGGTCGAGCGTCTGGCCGAGTTGAGCCTGAGCGCCGATCAGTTGAGTTTCCTCGAGCGCATCAGCTTCCTCAAACCTGACTTTCTGCGATTCCTCGGTCTGTTCCGCTTCAACCTGCGTTATCTGCACACCGGCATCGAGAACGGCGAGCTGTTCATCCGCCTGCGCGGGCCGTGGCTGCATGTGATTCTGTTCGAAGTGCCGCTGCTGGCGATCGTCAGCGAAGTGCGCAACCGCTATCGCTACCGCGAAACCGTGCTGGAACAGGCCCGCGAGCAGCTGTACCGCAAGTTCGACTGGCTGACCGCCAACGCCTCGGCCGAAGAGTTGTCGCAGTTGCAGGTCGCCGATTTCGGCACGCGCCGCAGGTTTTCCTACCGCGTGCAGGAAGAAGTGGTGAACGTGCTCAAGCACGACTTCCCCGGACGTTTCGTCGGCACCAGCAACGTGCACCTGTCCCGCGAGCTGGATATGAAACCCCTGGGTACCATGGCTCACGAATGGATCATGGCGCACCAGCAACTCGGCCCGCGACTGATCGACAGCCAGATTGCCGCCCTCGATTGCTGGGTCCGCGAGTACCGCGGCCTGCTGGGGATCGCCCTGACCGACTGCATCACCACCGACGCGTTCCTCGGCGATTTCGATCTGTTCTTCGCCAAGCTGTTCGACGGTCTGCGCCATGATTCCGGAGATCCCGTGCAGTGGGGCGAAAAATGCATCGCTCACTATCACAAGCTCGGTATCGACCCGATGAGCAAGACCCTGGTGTTCTCCGACAGCCTGACGCTGCCCAAGTCGCTGGAGATCTTCCGGGCGCTGCGGGGCCGGATCAATGTCAGCTTCGGTATCGGCACCAACCTCACCTGTGACATTCCGGGTGTCGAACCGATGAGCATCGTGCTTAAAATGACCGCCTGCAACGGCCAACCGGTGGCGAAGATCTCCGACGAGCCGGGCAAGACCCACTGCAAAGACCCGAATTTCGTCGCCTATTTGCGACACGTTTTCCAGGTTCCTGCCGTTTCCAGCCTTTCTAGCAAGGAGTGAATTCATGCAAGCCGTACAGCGTGAGATTGCTGAACAGCTCAACGTTCAGCCGCCGTTCGCCGATTACCTGGCCCTCGAAGCGGAAGTCGCCCGACGCATCACCTTCATCCAGGACTGCCTGACCAGTTCCGGGCTCAAGACCCTGGTGCTGGGTATCAGCGGCGGTGTCGACTCGCTGACCGCAGGCCTGCTGGCCCAGCGCGCCATGCGTGAACTGCGCGAGCGCACCGGTGACGAGGCCTACAAGTTCATCGCCGTGCGCCTGCCGTACGACGTGCAGTTCGACGAACACGACGCCCAGGCCTCGGTGGATTTCATCGCCCCGGACGAGCGCCACACCGTCAACATCGGCCCGGCGGTGAAATCCCTGGCCAGCGAAGTCGCAGCCTTCGAAGGCAAGCACGCGGTGTCGGTGGATTTCGTGCTCGGCAACACCAAGGCGCGGATGCGCATGGTCGCCCAGTACACCATCGCCGGCGCGGCTCATGGCCTGGTGATCGGCACCGACCACGCGGCGGAAGCGGTGATGGGTTTCTTCACCAAGTTCGGTGACGGCGCCTGCGATCTGGCACCACTGAGCGGTCTGGTGAAAAACCAGGTCCGGGCCATCGCCCGCAGCTTCGGCGCACCGGAATCGCTGGTGGAAAAAGTGCCGACGGCGGATCTGGAAGATCTGTCGCCGGGCAAGCCGGATGAAGCGTCCCACGGCGTGACCTACGCCGAGATCGACGCTTTCCTGCACGGCGAGCCAGTGCGTCAGGAAGCGTTCGACATCATCGTCAACACCTACAAAAAGACCCATCACAAGCGGGTCATGCCGTTTGCGCCTTGAATCCAGGGCATAAAAAAAGCGTCCCTCGGGACGCTTTTTTTTTGGACTGCGGTTTTCTTACTTCACAACCACTGTGCCTTTCATCATCGAGATGTGGCCAGGGAACGAGCAGAAGAAGCCGTAATCGGTGCCGGCAGCCAGTTTCGATACATCGATGGTCAGCGAGTCTTTTTCGCCGGCGCCGATGATCTTGGTGTGGGCGATAACGCGCTCGTCACCGTCCTTCAGGTAGTTTTTGTCGATGCCGGCGGCCAGGCCGTCGGTGGCGATCGGCTGCATGTCAGCGGTCTTGCTGACCACCAGGTTGTGGCCCATGACGTTCTTCGGCAGGCTGCCGGAGTGGGTCAGTTCGACGGTAAAGGTCTTGCAGCTCTTGTCGATCACGATCTCCTTGGTGTTGAAGGACATCTGGTCGGTGGAGTCGACGGTGGTTTTGCACTCGGCAGCCATCAATTGGCTGCTGGCCAGCGCCAGCAGGGATACCGCAACAACTTTGGAAAACATGGTGAATCTCCAAGGCAGGGTTAACAAAAACACGAATGGTGGAAAGACTGCCTGAAATCTTCGCAAGTTCCTATGACTTGAGTCAAAAATTGTATACAACTTTCAGGCTATGACACTCATCGAAACAATCTAACAGCCAGACGTTTGGCCGGGACGTATCTTCAGGGCTCAACTCAACTGGAGCATCAGTCATGTTCTTCAACAGCCTGTTGTGCAGTCTGCTCGCCGCCTACGCCTGTGGCGCCAGCGGCACCTGTGAAACCCCGAAACGCGAAGTCTAGCCCTTGGATCGAGGCGTGCCAGCCATTACCCTGTGACGGATTGACCCAGGAGGAAGGCATGTCTCTCACATCCGTTTGTGTATTTTGCGGTGCCAACGCCGGCACCACCCCGGCGTACACCGAAGCCGCCATCGCCCTCGGCACCGCCATTGCCGAGCGCAAGCTGAAGCTGGTCTACGGCGGTGGCGCCGTGGGTTTGATGGGGATTGTCGCGGACGCCGCACTGGCCGCCGGCGGCGAAGTGATCGGCATCATTCCGCAGAGCCTGATGGACAAGGAAATCGGTCACAAAAGCCTGACCCGCCTGGAAGTGGTCGACGGCATGCACGCCCGCAAGGCACGCATGGCCGAACTCAGCGATGCGTTCATCGCCCTGCCCGGCGGCCTCGGCACCCTGGAAGAACTGTTCGAAGTCTGGACCTGGGGCCAGCTCGGTTATCACGGCAAGCCGCTGGGCCTGCTGGAAGTGAACGGTTTCTACAGCAAACTCACGGCATTTCTCGATCACATCGTCGGCGAAGGCTTCGTTCGCGCACCGCACCGTGACATGCTGCAAGTGAGTGAATCGCCGCAATCGCTGCTCGATGCCCTCGACCAATGGCAGCCGACCGTCACGCCAAAGTGGGTCGACCAGAAACCCGGTTAACCCACGGGCACCGATACAGGGCAGAATACGCGCCGCTCAACCTCACCTTCGACCCCAGAGGATCGCCCATGGCCAAACCCAATTACTCCTTCGCCAAGCGTCAACGTGACCTGGCCAAGGAACAGAAGAAAGAGGAAAAGCTTCAGCGCAAGAAACAGATGGCTGAAGAAGCGGCACTGAACCCTGACGGTGAAGTGGCGACCGATGATGATGTTGAAGCACCGAAAGACCAGGCACCCGAGGCCTGAGCAATACCGCAGGACCACTGAACGCAAAACCGGCAGGACCGGATTTCTCCGCTCCTGCCGTGTTCTTCGTCACTCATTCAGTGGCATCACCGTGACCCGGACCTCGGGATCATGGTTCCCCCCTCCCAGAATCACCCCGCGCAACGGCGACACATCAGAGAAATCCCGGCCCCAGGCCAGGGTGATGTGCTCCAGTGCCGGTTGCACATTGTTGGTCGGATCGAAATCCACCCAGCCAAGCACCGGACAAAACACTGAAACCCAGGCATGGGACGCATCGGCGCCGATCAATCGCGGTTGCCCCGGTGGCGGCCGTGTCAGCAAATAGCCGCTGATGTAGCGCGCCGCTAATCCCCGGGAACGCACGCAGGCCAGCATCAGATGGGCGAAGTCCTGACACACCCCGCGCCGCCGCTCCAGCACCTCGACCAGCGGCGTCGCGACCTGCGTCGCCTCGGCATCGAAGGTGAATTCGTCGAAGATCTTTTCCATCAACGCCTGCACGCCCAGCAGCAGCGGCCGCCCGGGTGGAAAACAGCTTTCGGAGAACTCGACGAAGCTGCGCTTCAAGTGAACGTAGGGTGACTGAAACCGGTAACGACACGCCTCCAGAAGCTCAGCGGACAACGGCTGACTGCTGTAGGTCAGCGCATTTCGCGTCAGCTCCCAGGCCGGGGACAGATTGAAATCCAGCGCCGGCCGCGCCAGCACCTCGACCGTCAGACGTGCGTTGACCTGCAATTCATCATGAGGCCGTTCGAACGCCAGGCGCGTCAGCGGATTGCCGAACACGTCCTGCTCGTCACGACGCGTGGTCGGTTCCGGACTGATCAACAATTGCCGTTCGGTGCAGCGCTGCCAGGCGCACTCACGGGGCCACAGGTGCGCCAGCTGCTGTGCCAGCGAGACCGGGCTGTCGTAGTGATAGCAGGTGTCGTGAAGGATCTGGTAATGGGCATTCATCAGACGGACACCGTGCGCTGGCTGACATCATCGACATGGGCGAAATGGCGCAGGGCCAGACGATCGGAGACCTGGCCGCTGGCGTCGGCGATGTCTTGCAGCAGATCCGCCAGCCCGTCGAGCGCGGCACGCACGCTGGATTCGCCGAACAATGGGTTTTCCAGGCACCCCAGATCGAAGCGCGCCAGACGCTCGACCAGTTGCGGCAACCCGGCCTCCCTCGGCACACCGAAATCATCGTTCAGACGCTTTAGGGTGCGCGTCACCAGTTTCAACTGGAACAACACCGCATGGGGGTTCTGCTCGTCCAGCAGCAACAGGTCGAGCACCGGGATCAACTGCGCCACCGCCAGATAACGCGAGCGATAGGTGATACTGCTGTTGCCCAGCTCAAGCAACCATTCCAGCCCGGCCTGATCGAACGCCCCGGCGCCACGCAGGAAACCGGCGAGACTGCTGCTGAGAAACTGCAGGCGTTCGATGCGCCGGCCGATCATCAGGAAGCGCCAGCCTTCGTCGCGGGTCATGTCGTCGAGCGCAAACCCGGACAGCGCCGCCAGCGACATCACCAACCGGTTGAGAAAATCCAGCAGCTCGCCGAAATCCGGCTCGTCGGTGTCCAGCTCCGTCGCCTCGCGCTGCAACTCCACCAGCGCCTGCCAGTTCTCCCGCGAGAGCTTTCCGCGCACCTGCGACGCCGCCCACTGCAAGCGTTGCAGGTTGGAACGCAAGCTGAACGACCAGTCCTCGCCGAGCAACGCTGCGAGCAAGCGCTCTGGCAGATCGCCTTCGTCCGGCAGCAGCATCAGCCGCTCGCCGAGCGCCACGGCAGCCTGCAGGGCCTGCGGGTCATCACCGTCGACGTAGCGCGCCAGCATGATACGCAACAGCCGCGCGCTGTCGTCGCAGCGCTCGCAGTAACGGCCGAACCAGAACAGGTTTTCCACCACCCGCGACGGCAGGTACGGATCGCGGCGCACCAGATCGTGTACGCCGATATTGCGCTGGGTCTTCCATTGTTCGCCGCTTGGCGGTCGGTCGCCCAGCACCCAGGTGTCCTTGCTCGCACCACCGCGCTGCATCGATACCACTTCGGCATCGGCCTCGGCCGCCACCCGGGTCAGGCCGCCGGGCAACACCCGATAACCGTCATGACTGGCCACCGCATACATGCGCATGCCGATGGCTCGCGGCTGTAACTGGCCGTCCTCGGGTTGCCAGATCGGCGCGTGGGACAGTTGCGCGAGTTCTTGCGCCACGTAGGCGTAAGGCCGGGCCTGCATGCGTTCGGCGAGGCTCTGGCGCTGTTTTTCACTCAGATCACGCCCGAAAACGGGGGCGAAGCTCTGCGACGGAAAGGCCGGTTTGATCAGCAACTCCGGCAGTTTCTCCAACGCCTGGGCCAGCACCGGCGCCTCGCCGCACCACCAGGTGGCGATGGAAGGCAGGATCAGTTCTTCACCGAACAGGTATTGATTGATCTTCGGCAAAAAGCCCAGCAGCCCCGGCGACTCGAGCACGCCGCTGCCCAGCGCATTGGCCACCAGCACCCGGCCCTGACGCACGGCCTCCAGCAATCCGGGAACGCCCAGCGCCGAATCCGTGCGCAGCTCCAGCGGATCGCAGAAGTCATCGTCGAGCCGGCGCATGATCGCGTGGACCCGACGCAGGCCGCTGAGGGTTTTCAGGTAGACCGTGGCATCACGCACCGTCAGGTCACCGCCCTCCACCAGCGGGTAACCGAGCTGGCGAGCGAGATATAGATGTTCGAAATAGCTTTCGTTGAAACGTCCCGGGGTCAGCAACACCACCAGCGGCGCGTCATCGTCGCAGGGGGCCTGACGGGCCAGGGTTTCCTGCAAAGTGCGGAAGAAACCGGCCAGATGCTGCACCTTCAGATCCCGGTACAACTCGGGGAAGGCTCGGGACACGATGGTACGGTTTTCCAGCGCATAGCCGGCACCGGAAGGCGCCTGGGTACGATCCGCCGTCACCCACCAGCGGCCGTCCGGCGTGCGCGCCAGATCCACGGCATACAGATGCAGAAAGGCCCCGTCCGGGGGCGCAATGCCCTGACAGGGCCAGAGAAAGTTGTTGTGACCGAACACCAGCTCCGCCGGCAGCAGCCCTTCGCTGATCAGCCGCTGCGGCCCGTACAGATCCGCCAGCACCGCATTGAGCAACCGCGCACGCTGGGCGATCCCGGCCGACAGTTGTTGCCACTCGTCGGCGGCGATCACATGGGGCAGCAGATCCAGCTCCCACGGACGATCCGCACCCTTGGGGTCGGCATAGACGTTGTAGGTGACACCGTTTTCCTGAATCTGCCGGGTCAGCAGCGCCTGACGCTGCACCAGTTGCGCCGGGGTGCTGCGCTGCAATTGGTCGAACAGTCGCTGCCAGTGCGGACGCACCGCCCCGCCAGCGTCGAGCAGTTCGTGGTAAGTGCCCGCCGTCAGCGGGTAGCGGTCAAGCAGGTCAGGCATGGAAAGCTCGGCAGCCGGCAAGGAACGGTCAGACTAACGCAGGCACATGACGCCCGGATATACGAAAAATCCGGGCGTCGCGTACGACTTAGAAACGTCGTAAATCGAGAGTCATCGGTAGCTCGTCGGAGATTGTCAGGTTCGGTATCGGAAGTTTTCCCGGCGTGTGTCCGATGCGGAAGAAACGCGCCATGCGCCGGCTCTCCGCTTCGTTGGCGTTGACCGGCAATGTCTCGTAATTGCGCCCGCCCGGATGGGCGACGTGGTACTGGCAGCCGCCCAGCGAGCGCTGCATCCAGGTGTCGAGCAAGTCGAACACGAGCGGCGCGTGCACCGGGATCGTCGGTTGCAGACAGTTGGCCGGTTGCCAGGCACGGAAACGCACACCCGCGACAAACTCGCCCACCCGCCCGGTCGGTTGCAGCGGCACCGGGATGCCATTGCAGGTCAGCAGATAACGCTGCGGCGGCAACCCTGTGAGTTTGACCTGCAAACGCTCCAGCGATGAGTCGACGTAGCGCACCGTACCGCCCGCCGTGCCCTCCTCGCCCAGCACATGCCAGGGTTCAAGGGCCTGACGCAGTTCCAGCTCGATGCCGTTGACGGCGTAATCGCCGACCTTGGGAAAGCGAAACTCCAGATGCGCCGCAAACCATTCGGCACGCAGCGGATAACCGGCATTGTTGAGCTGGACGATGACGTCGGCAAAGTCCTGCTCGATGAAATGCGGCAGCAGGAAACGGTCGTGCAACTCGGTGCCCCAGCGCGCCAGTTTCGGCGGCGCATAAGGCTCGCGCCAGAATCGCGCCACCAGCGCCCGCAGCAACAACTGCTGGGCCAGGCTCATGCGCGCATGGGGCGGCATTTCGAACGCTCGCAACTCCAGCAGACCGAGGCGCCCGGTGGCGCCATCCGGTGAATACAGCTTGTCGATGCAGAACTCGGCGCGGTGGGTGTTGCCGGTGACGTCGATCAGCAAATTGCGCAGCAAGCGATCCACCCGCCATGGCGGGCATTCTTCTCCCGGTGCCGGCATTTGCGCGAAGGCGATTTCCAGCTCATACAGCGCATCGTTGCGCGCTTCATCGACGCGCGGAGCCTGAGAAGTCGGGCCGATGAACAGACCGGAAAACAGGTAGGACAGCGAAGGATGGTTGTGCCAGTAGCTGATCAGGCTGCGCAGCAGATCCGGGCGACGCAGGAACGGAGAGTCCGCCGGTGTCGCCCCGCCGAGCACGAAATGGTTGCCGCCACCGGTGCCGGTGTGGCGTCCGTCGATCATGAACTTCTCGGTGGACAGTCGGGTCTGGCGCGCCTCTTCATAAAGAAACTCAGTGCGTTCGACCAACTCGTCCCACGTCGCGGACGGCTGGACATTGACCTCGATCACGCCGGGATCCGGGGTAATGCGGAAGTTGCTCAGACGCGGATCGCTCGGCGGCTCGTAACCTTCCAGCAACACCGGACAGTGCAGTTCCTCGGCGGTGGCTTCGATGGCGGCCACCAGCTCCAGATAATCCTCGACCCGCTCCAGCGGCGGCATAAACAGATACATGCGGCCTTCCCGGGCCTCGGCGCAGAGCGCGGTGCGGGTCAGCCAGTCGGCGGACTCGTCGATCTTTGGCACCCGTTCGTCCGCAGCAGCCGCATCGTGGTGGTTGAGTTGATCGGTGTCGGGCAGTTCGGGGAACTCCTGATTCGGATCGTTCGGATGAATGAACGGATACTCTGCCGCCTTCACCCAGGGCTGAGAACCCAACGGCAGGCGATAACCGAGCGGCGAATCTCCCGGCACCAGCCGGCAGTGCTCGTCCCGCAGATACCAGCGCCCGCTCTGCCACTGATCGCCCTTGGCGGTGCGTGCCAGCGGCAGTACCTGACCGATGACCTTGTCCAACCCCTGACTGAACACCTTGCGCAGCCGCGCACGTTCCAGCGGCTCTTCCAGTCGCGCGTCTTCGGCGCTGACGTTGCTCGGCAACGCGCCCTCGCGCCAGAGGTAGTAGAAATTGTCCTCGTAGGCCGGGAATACGAAACGTGTCGGCAGTTTCAGGCGCTCGGCGACGCTGGCCAGAAAACGTCCGGCCAGTTCACCCGTGGCGCCGTAATCCTGCTGCTCGTCGGCGATCAGCGCGCTGTTGTGCCAGATCGGCACACCGTCGCGGCGCCAGTAACAATTCAGCGACCAGCGTGGCAGTTGCTCGCCCGGATACCACTTACCCTGGCCGAAATGCACCAGCCCTTTTGGCGCGTAGTTCTTGCGCATGCGCTGGAACAGTTCCGCAGAGAGTCGGCGCTTGTCCGGGCCCAGCGCGGCGGTGTTCCATTCGGCGCCGTCGGGGTCGTCGATGGACACGAATGTCGGTTCGCCGCCCATGGTCAGGCGCACGTCACCTTCCAGCAGGTCGGCATCGATCTGCCGGCCAAGGGCCTGGATCGCCAGCCACTGTTCATCGGTGTAGGGCTTGGTCACCCGTGGCGCTTCCCAGATCCGCTCCACCGACATTTCGTGGCTGAACTCGCACTCGCAGGGCTCCACCAGACCACTGATCGGCGCCGCCGAGGACGGATCGGGACTGCAGGCCAACGGAATATGCCCTTCACCGGCGAACAGTCCGGAGGTCGCGTCGAGCCCGATCCAACCGGCACCCGGCAGATAAACCTCGCACCACGCGTGCAGATCGGTGAAGTCCACTTCGGTGCCGGACGGGCCGTCGAGGCTTTTCACATCGGCGGTCAGTTGAATCAGGTAACCGGAGACGAAACGCGCTGCCAGCCCGAGGTTGCGCAGCAGTTGCACCAGCAGCCATGCCGAATCGCGGCAGGAGCCGGAGACTTGTTCAAGCGTGTGCTCCGGGGTCTGTACGCCCGGCTCCATGCGGATCAGGTAATTGATGTCTTCGCTCAGGCGCTGGTTGAGCGCCACCAGAAAATCCACCGCCGGCAGCGGCGTGCGGTCGATGGCGTCCAGATAGGCCTTGAATTTAGGCGTCAGCGGCAGGGTTTCGAGGTACGGCGCCAGCTCCTTGCGTTCATCGGCGGCGTAGGCGAAGGGGATTTTTTCGGCGTAAGGCTCGAGGAAAAAATCGAACGGATTGAACACCGCCATCTCGGCCAGCAGGTCGACCTCGATCCGCAGTTCGGCGGTTTTCTCGGGGAATACCAGTCGGGCGAGGTAGTTGCCCTGGGGGTCCTGCTGCCAGTTGATGAAGTGCTGCTCGGGCGAGACTTTCAGCGAATAAGACAGAATCCGCGTGCGGCTGTGGGCAGCCGGGCGCAGGCGCACGATCTGCGGGCCGAGCTCGACAGCGCGGTCGTAGCGGTAATGCGTGACGTGATGCAATGCGACATGAATCGACACGGCGTGCCTCCTGCGAGCCCAAGCGTATTCGAAAGCGCGCAAGACTTATGCCATGCAGAGACCTCGGCGCTTTCCCGGAATGCTCAGGGCAGTACAGCACCAAAATCGGGCGATGCGGTGAATTGGTTTGGCACAGTTGCACGCAAATGTTGCGAGGCACAACGCAAAACGCCAACCCGAAGGTTGGCGTTCTGTTCACTCAAGTGCGTTTCAGCGCGGTACGACCGGCTTGCGTGCCGGCTTCGGCCCTTTGCCTTTCGCCGCTTCCTTGCGCTCCTTGGCGGCCTGCTGGTTGCGGGCGAATGCCGCGGCCTTGGCCTGTTCACGCTTGTCCCACGGATTGCCGCCGTCGCTGGCGCGCGGTGGCAGACCGTTGTGCTGGGTGAGGATCTTGGTGGTCTTCTCTTTTACGTCCTTCGCCACTTTATGGCTGCCGGCCGGCGTCGAGTTCTTGCGACGGGCACTCTGGTAGCTGTCGGTGGCCGGCTGATGCGTCGGGATCAACTGGTGCTTGCCCGGCCCGATCAGGTCGGCGCGGCCCATGCGGATCAGCGCTTCACGCAGCATCGGCCAGCCTTTCGGGTCGTGATAACGCAGGAACGCCTTGTGCAGACGACGCTGCTCCTCGCTCTTGACGATGGTCACGCCGTCGCTCTTGTAGGTGACCTTGCGCAGCGGGTTCTTGCCCGAGTGGTACATCGCGGTGGCGGTGGCCATCGGCGACGGATAGAACGCCTGCACCTGGTCGGCCCGGAAGCCGTTGCCCTTGAGCCACAGGGCCAGGTTCATCATGTCTTCGTCGGTGGTGCCCGGGTGCGCGGCGATGAAGTACGGAATCAGGTACTGCTCTTTCCCCGCTTCCTTGGTGTACTTCTCGAACATGCGCTTGAAGCGATCGTAGGTGCCGATCCCCGGTTTCATCATCTGGTTGAGCGGACCTTCCTCGGTGTGTTCCGGGGCGATCTTCAGGTAACCGCCGACGTGGTGGGTCACCAGTTCCTTGACGTACTCCGGCGACTCGACCGCGAGGTCGTAACGCAGGCCGGAGGCGATCAGGATCTTCTTCACACCCGGCAAGGCACGGGCGCTGCGGTACAGCTGAATCAGCGACGAGTGGTCGGTGTTCAGGTTCGGGCAGATGCCCGGGAACACGCAGGACGGCTTGCGGCACGCGGATTCGATTTCCGGGCTCTTGCAGGCGATGCGGTACATGTTCGCGGTCGGGCCGCCGAGGTCGGAAATGACACCGGTAAAGCCTGGGACCTTGTCGCGGATCTCTTCGATTTCGCGAATGATCGACTCTTCGGAACGGTTCTGGATGATCCGGCCTTCGTGCTCGGTGATCGAGCAGAAGGTGCAGCCGCCGAAGCAGCCCCGCATGATGTTCACCGAAAAGCGGATCATGTCGTAGGCCGGGATCTTTTCCTTGCCGTACGCAGGATGCGGAACACGTGCGTAAGGCATGCCGAACACGTAGTCCATTTCTTCAGTGGTCATCGGAATCGGCGGCGGGTTGAACCAGACGTCGATCTCGCCATGCTTCTGCACCAGCGCACGGGCGTTGCCCGGGTTGGTTTCCAGGTGCAGCACGCGGTTGGCGTGGGCGTACAGGACCGGGTCGTTACGCACCTTTTCCATCGACGGCAGGCGGATCACGGTCTTGTCGCGGGTCATTTTCGGGCTGGCCAGGATCTGCACGACCTTGGCTTCTTCCGGGTCATCAACCGGGCCCTTCTCCTGCTCGATTGCGCAAGCCTGAGTGTCCTGGGTGTTTACGTACGGGTTGATGATCTTGTCGATCTTGCCCGGACGGTCGATGCGCGTGGAATCGACTTCGTACCAGCCTGCCGGCGTGTCACGACGGATGAACGCGGTGCCGCGCACATCGGTGATGTCTTCGATCTTGTGACCGTAGGACAGACGCTGGGCGACTTCGACGATCGCACGCTCGGCGTTGCCGTACAGCAGAATGTCGGCGCTGGCGTCGATCAGGATCGAATTGCGCACACGATCCTGCCAGTAGTCGTAGTGGGCGATGCGGCGCAAGGAGGCTTCGATGCCGCCGAGCACGATCGGTACGTGCTTGTAGGCTTCCTTGCAGCGCTGGCTGTAGACCAGGCTCGCGCGATCCGGACGCTTGCCGGCCATGCCACCCGGGGTGTAGGCGTCGTCGGAACGGATTTTCTTGTCCGCGGTGTAGCGGTTGATCATCGAGTCCATGTTGCCGGCCGCGACGCCGAAGAACAGGTTCGGCTCGCCGAGCTTCATGAAGTCGTCTTTGGACTGCCAGTTAGGCTGCGCGATGATCCCGACGCGGAAGCCTTGCGACTCCAGCAGCCGGCCGATGATCGCCATGCCGAACGACGGGTGATCGACGTAGGCATCACCCGTGACAATGATGATGTCGCAGGAATCCCAGCCGAGCTGATCCATCTCCTCCCTGCTCATCGGCAGGAATGGCGCTGGCCCGAAACATTCGGCCCAGTATTTTGGATAGTCAAATAACGGCTTGGCTGCTTGCATGTCGATGACCGGTGTTGAGGTGCAAAATCGCGGGCGCGGAATATAGCACAAAAAATGACCAATTCCGACGGCTGTGGTCGGAAATATCAGGGGCTGTCAGACGAGGACGGACTTACTCGTCGTCGTCGAAGTTATAGCTGCCCGGCGCGAGGTTTTCGAAGCGCGTGTACTTGCCGATGAAGGCCAGGCGGATAAAGCCGATCGGGCCGTTCCGCTGTTTGCCGATGATGATTTCGGCGATGCCCTTGTGCTCGGTTTCCGGGTGATAGACCTCGTCCCGGTACACGAACATGATCACGTCGGCGTCCTGCTCGATCGCTCCGGATTCCCGCAAGTCGGAGTTCACCGGGCGCTTGTTGGGACGTTGTTCCAGGGAGCGGTTGAGCTGCGACAGTGCAACCACCGGGCAGTTGAATTCCTTGGCCAGGGCTTTCAGGGATCGGGAGATCTCGGAAATCTCGTTGGTCCGGTTGTCACCGCTGGAACCCGGGATCTGCATCAGCTGCAGGTAGTCGATCATGATCAGGCCGATGTCACCGTGCTCGCGCACCAGACGCCGGGTCCGGGCACGCATCTCCGACGGACTGATGCCGGCGGTGTCATCGATGAACAGCTTGCGGTCGTTGAGCAGATTGACCGCCGAAGTCAGGCGCGGCCAGTCGTCGTCTTCCAGCTGACCGGAACGCACCTTGGTCTGGTCAATGCGGCCGAGGGACGACAGCATACGCATGATCAGCGATTCGCCTGGCATCTCGAGGGAGTACACCAGCACCACCTTGTCGCTGCGCAACACGGCGTTTTCCACCAGGTTCATCGCGAAAGTCGTCTTACCCATCGACGGACGGCCCGCGACAATGATCAAGTCGGCCGGTTGCAGGCCGCTGGTCTTCTCGTCGAGGTCGGTATAGCCGGTGGACAGGCCGGTGATCGAGTCGGCGGTGTTGAACAAGGTGTCGATGCGGTCGATGGCTTTGGTCAGCAGGTCATTCACACCCACCGGGCCGCCGGTTTTTGGCCGGGCCTCGGCAATCGCGAAAATCTGCCGTTCGGCTTCGTCGAGGATTTCCTCGGCGGTGCGACCTTCAGGGTTGAAGGCGCTGTCGGCAATTTCGGTGCTGATGCCGATCAACTGACGCAACGTCGCACGCTGGCGGACGATCTGCGCATAGGCCTTGATGTTGGCGACGGACGGCGTGTTTTTCGCCAGTTCGCCGAGGTATCCGAGGCCGCCGACTTGCGAGGTCTGACCTTCCTTGTCCAGTTGCTCGGCAAGGGTCACGACGTCGATCGGCGAGTTCTGATCGGCCAGTTTGGCGATCGCGCGGAAAATCAGACGGTGGTCATGCCGGTAGAAATCGCCGTCGGAGACTTGATCGAGCACGCGTTCCCAGGCGTTGTTGTCCAGCATCAGACCACCGAGCACAGCCTGTTCGGCCTCGATGGAATGCGGCGGCACCTTCAGCGCGGCGGTTTGCAGATCGTATTGCTCGGGAGCGGAGATTTCGTTCATGGCCACTTTTTAATCAGGAAAAGCAGGGATTGCAGAAAGACAAAGGGCACGACCTGTAAACAGGATCGTGCCCGATGTTAACCGCCTGGCGTACAAGCCGCCAGTCGATCAGGGTGTTGCTTAAGCTGCTACCACGACAACGCGTACGGTGGCTTCAACTTCGGCGTGCAGGTGCACAGCCACGTCGAATTCACCCACGTTGCGGATGGTGCCGTTCGGCAGACGAACTTCGCTTTTCGCCACTTCAACGCCGGAGGCGGTCAGTGCGTCAGCGATGTCGTGAGTACCGATCGAACCGAACAGCTTGCCTTCGTCGCCAGCGGTGGCAGTGATGGTCACTTCCAGCTCGGCCAGTTGGGCAGCACGGCTTTCAGCCGATGCTTTACGGTCGGCAGCGGCTTTTTCCAGCTCAGCGCGACGCTCTTCGAACGCAGCCAGGTTGGCAGCGGTCGCAGCGGTGGCTTTGCCGAAAGGCAGCAGGTAGTTACGGCCGTAACCGGCCTTAACGTTTACTTTGTCGCCCAGGTTGCCCAGGTTGGCGATTTTTTCCAGAAGGATCAGTTGCATGTGGAAATCCTCTTAACTTTTAACCTTCACCGTTCGCGTTATCGGTGTCTTTCGACACGTGACGACCGCGAAAATCAATCAGGCTGTCGACAATGGCCAAGACCACAAGCAACGGACCGAGCAAGTGCATGAAAGGCACGAGCGTGACGTATATCCCCACCAGCCAGAAACCGGCCAGCCGTTTCTGCGCCACCAGCCCGTGAACCAGGGCCAGACCGGCGAAGAGCAGCGGCACACTGCACAACGGCAACAGAACCAGTGCGTGCAGACCGAAGAACGGTGCCACACACATGACGGCCAGAAGCGACAGCGCAACGCCTTTCGGCAGTCGGATGGCGCGAAACTCGCGACCGAAACCGCCGGGGTTATACAACAACGCCTGCCAGTAGCGCCCAAGAATCAGGCACAGCACGCTAAAAACCTGCAACGACACCGCTGTCGAAATGATCGACAGTGGAACCGCCAATCCCGTGAGAATCGCCTTCTGGTCTGCCGAGAATTTCTCGTAGACCTCACCCATCGCCAGCGGCAAGACTTGTTCAAACGTCTGCGCCAGCGCTTCGGTGAAGGAACCGAAAACGGTCCCCAGGCTCACGGCAATCAACAATCCCACGGCCACGCTGACCAGCAGCACGCGATTCCAGGTGTGTTCGGCGCGTAAAACCAGCGCCAGACCGCAAGCCCCGAGCAGCACAATCAGTGCCGTCGGGTCTTTGAGGTAGTGCCAGCTCACCAACGCTGACAACACTCCCACACCCAGGACGCTCAAGGCGTCCGAACCGCGCCGCAGGAGCACAAGGCAACCTGCAGCGGCACTCAACCAGAACAACAGCGGCAATGCCGCAGATCCGGCCACGACCAGCGTGGCCTGCATACGCCCCCGCATGATGAATTCAGCCAAGGCACGCATGCATTCGATCCCTTACTTACTTGTCGACTACCCGGTCTCAGCGGCCGTGGCTGTCGGTGTAGGCCAGCAGGGCCAGGAAGCGGGCGCGCTTGATAGCGGTGGCCAGCTGACGCTGATAACGAGCTTTGGTACCGGTGATGCGGCTTGGAACGATTTTGCCGGTCTCGGATACGTAGGCTTTCAGAGTGTTGAGATCTTTGTAGTCGATCTCCTTCACGTCTTCAGCGGTGAAGCGGCAGAATTTACGACGACGGAAGAAACGTGCCATTTGATAGGCTCCTTAAAAGGTCCGTGGATTACTCGTCAGCGTTATCGCTGTTGTCGCTGTCGCTATCGCTGTCATCGCCATCGGCGCTGCCATCGTGCTCAGGACGTTCGCGACGCTCACGGCGCTCACTGCGGTTTTCTTCAGCCTTGAGCATCTCGGACTGGCCGGTAACGGCTTCGTCGCGACGGATGACCAGGTTACGGATCACAGCATCGTTGTAGCGGAAGTTGTCTTCCAGCTCGGCCAGGGCCTTGCCGGTGCACTCAACGTTCAGCATCACGTAGTGAGCCTTGTGAACATTGTTGATTGCGTAGGCCAGTTGACGACGGCCCCAGTCTTCCAGACGGTGGATTTTGCCGCCGTCTTCTTCGATCAGCTTGGTGTAACGCTCAACCATGCCGCCGACTTGCTCGCTCTGGTCAGGGTGGACCAGAAAGATGATTTCGTAATGACGCATGAATGCTCCTTACGGGTTGTAGCCTGCCGCTCAAAAACGGTCAGACAAGGAGTGAATGACACTTATGGACTTGCCGGCGCGGGGCACATGGGTGCCTGCCGTCACAGCAAGGGGCGCAATTGTAGAGAAGGGACAGAAGAGGTGCAAGGCAATTGGTGATTATTTGAACAGCCACCAATCCGGGCCACACCACAAAGCACTGTGGGAGCGAGCCTGCTCGCGATGGCGGCTTAACATCCAACAATGATGCTGAATGTAACTCCGCTATCGCGAGCAGGCTCGCTCCCACATTGGACGGCGTAAGGCTTAAGACTTTTTGGCTGCAGCCTTGGCCTTGGCCCCGCGCTGGCGCTGGGCCTCGAACAGGCACACGCCGGTCGCAACCGACACGTTGAGACTGCTGACGCTCCCGGCCATCGGCAGGTGCACCAGGTAGTCGCAATGTTCACGGGTCAGGCGACGCATGCCTTTGCCTTCGGCGCCCATGATCAGGATGGTCGGGCCGGTCAGGTCCTGGTCATAGATGCTGACCTCGGCTTCGCCCGCCGTGCCGACAACCCACAGCCCGCGCTGCTGGAGCTTTTCCAGGGTGCGCGCAAGGTTGGTCACGGCCACCAGCGGTATCACTTCCGCCGCACCGCAAGCCACTTTCCGCACGACCGGTGTCAGAGTGGCCGACTTGTCTTTCGGCACGATGACCGCCAACGCACCGGCCGCGTCCGCCGAACGCAGGCAGGCGCCGAGGTTGTGCGGATCGGTCACGCCGTCGAGCACCAGCAGCAGTGGCGCGCCTTCGGTGCGATCGAGCAGCTCGTCAAGCATCGCTTCGCCCCAGACCTGGCTCGGACTGACGTCCGCCACCACGCCCTGGTGCACACCTTCGACCCAGGCGTCCATTTCGCGGCGCTCGGCCTGACCGATCTGGACCCGGTTTTCGTTGGCCAGCTCGATCAGCGTCTGCACCCGTGGATCGTTGCGGCTTTCAGCCAGCCAGATCTGCTTGACGCGTTTAGGGTGGTGACGCAGCAACGCTTCTACCGCGTGAACGCCGTAGATTTTTTCCAACTGACTCATGACTTCGCCTTCGGTTTACGTGCTCCGCCGCTTTTGGCTGGAGCGGAACCCGCTTTTGGCGGGCCCTTGCGGTGTTTGCTCGGTTTGCCTGGCTTGCTGCCGGAGGCCTTTTCAGGCGCCGACCGTCCGGTCTTTCCCCCGGACGCCGCTTTACCACCGTTTTTGGCGTCGGCCAGCAAGGCCTTCTTCATCTCACGGCTTTTGCGCAGCTCGGCGTTTTTCGCCACGGCATCGCTCGGGCGATAAGCCTCGGCGACCTTTTCCTTGGCCGGGCGACGGCTGGCGGTTTTGGCCGAAGCCTTCTCTTCCACAACCTTGGCCGCTGGAGCAGCGGTTTCGGTGCCACGCTTCTTGCGGCCGATTGGTGCGCTGATGGTTTTCTCGGCCATCTCGAAGTCGATCTTGCGCTCGTCGAGATCGACGCGCATGACGCGCACTTCAACGGTATCGCCAAGACGGAAGCTGCGACCGGTGCGCTCGCCCGCCAGGCGGTGGTGCACAGGGTCGAAGTGGTAGTAATCGCCCGGCAGCGCCGTCACGTGCACCAGACCTTCGACATAGATATCGGTCAATTCGACGAACAGGCCAAAACCGGTCACGGCAGTGATCACGCCCGGGAACGATTCGCCCACGCGGTCTTTCATGAACTCGCACTTGAGCCAGTTCACCACGTCGCGGGTCGCTTCGTCGGCACGGCGCTCGCTCATCGAGCATTGCTCGCCGAGTTGCTCCAGCGCCGCCTCGTCGTACGGATAGATGCGCGCCTTCGGAATGGTCATCGCGCCGGCACGGCGAACGTGCGGGGTGTCCTGTTTCGAATGGATCACGCTGCGGATCGCCCGGTGCGTAAGCAGGTCCGGGTAACGACGGATCGGCGAGGTGAAGTGGGTATAGGCTTCGTAGTTCAGACCGAAGTGGCCTTCGTTCTGGGCGCTGTACACCGCCTGGCTCAAGGAGCGCAGCATCACGGTCTGGATCAGATGGAAATCCGGACGGTCCTTGATGCTCGCCAACAGTGCCTGATAGTCCTTCGGCGTCGGGCCGTCCTTGCCTTTATGCAGGGACAGGCCGAGCTCACCGAGGAACGCGCGCAGTTTTTCCAGACGCTCCGGTGGGGGGCCATCGTGGACGCGGTACAACGCAGGGATTTCGTGCTTTTTCAGGAATTCGGCAGTGGCCACGTTGGCCGCCAGCATGCATTCCTCGATCAGCTTGTGGGCGTCGTTACGGGTGGTCGGACGGATTTCGGCAATCTTGCGCTCGGAGCCGAAGATGATCCGGGTTTCCTGCGTTTCGAAATCGATCGCGCCACGCACGTGACGGGCGGCCAGCAATACCTTGTACAGCGCGTAGAGCTGTTTCAGGTGCGGCAGGACGTCGGTGTATTCGCCGCGAAGCTTGCGAGCTTCAGTCGCTTTCGGCGTTTCCAGCATCGCGCTGACCTTGTTGTAGGTCAGACGGGCGTGGGAGTGGATCACTGCTTCATAGAAGCAGTAGTCGGTCATTTCGCCGGATTTGGAGATGGTCATCTCGCAAACCATGGCCAGACGATCAACGTGCGGGTTCAGCGAGCAGAGGCCGTTGGAGAGCTGCTCCGGCAGCATCGGCACCACGCGCTCGGGGAAATACACCGAGTTGCCGCGCACCTGGGCTTCGTTGTCCAGGGCCGAGCCAATCTTCACGTAGCTGGAAACGTCGGCAATCGCCACGTACAACTTCCAGCCGCCGGAGAACAGACGCAACTTGCCTGGCTTGGATTCGCAGTAGACCGCGTCGTCGAAGTCGCGGGCATCTTCACCGTCGATGGTGACGAACGGCAGATGGCGCAGGTCGACGCGTTTCTCTTTGTCTTTCTCTTCGACTTCCGGCTTGAGCTTGCCGGCTTCCTTCAGAACGGCTTCAGGCCAGACGTGCGGAATGTCGTAGGTGCGCAGGGCGACATCGATTTCCATGCCCGGCGCCATGTAGTTGCCGACGACTTCGATCACATCGCCTTGCGGCTGGAAGCGCGGAGTCGGCCAGTGGGTGATTTTCACCTCGACGAACTGACCGATCTGGGCGTTGGCGTTGCGGCCCGGGGTCACCAGCACTTCCTGCTGGATCTTCGGGTTGTCCGCGACCACGAAGCCGATGCCGCCCTCTTCGAAGTAACGGCCAACGATGCTTTCGTGGGCACGGGACACCACTTCGACGATCACGCCTTCGCGACGGCCGCGACGGTCCAGGCCGGACACACGGGCCAAAGCACGGTCGCCGTCGAACACCAGACGCATTTGCGCCGGGCTCATGAACAGGTCGTCGGAGCCGTCATCCGGCACCAGGAAGCCGAAGCCGTCGCGGTGACCGCTGATGCGGCCGAGGATCAGGTCGAGCTTGTCCACTGGCGCATAAGTGCCACGGCGGGTGTAGATCAGTTGAGCGTCGCGCTCCATGGCGCGCAGGCGGCGGCGCAGGGCTTCGATCTGGTCTTCTGTGGTCAGACCAAATTCTTCGACCAGTTGCTCGCGGGCAGCAGGCGAACCCCGATCAGCAAGGTGCTGAAGGATCAGTTCGCGGCTGGGAATAGGGTTTTCATATTTTTCCGCTTCACGAGCGGCCTCGGGATCGAGGGACTGCCAATCGGCCATTAGAGAGTTTTCACCTTGTCTATATGCGGGTTAGTTTGGCATAGGCGCCATCAAACGGGAAATTTCCGACTCTATAAGGCGCGTCTGGAGCCTTGTATCGACGTCTGAAAGGGGTTTTGAACACCGCTGGTAAAAAAAACCAATTTTTTTGCTGGCAGGGGTTTACAGTTAAAAAGACGCTCCGTATAGTGCGCGCCATCGACGACGTACAGACGCTGTCGAGATGCCCAGGTGGTGAAATTGGTAGACACGCCAGCTTCAGGTGCTGGTGACCTTACGGTCGTGGAAGTTCGAGTCTTCTCCTGGGCACCAATTTCGAGTTTGAGACTAGATCAGTTTCAAGACTCACACAAAAACCCGCGAAAGCGGGTTTTTGCATTCTGCGTCCGACTTTTTTCTGAAATTGATTTATTAAAATCAAATCAGGGGTTTACAGATCAAAAGGCGCTCCGTATAGTGCGCCACATCAACAGCGGCAACGCTGAAGATGAAGCCCAGATGGTGAAATTGGTAGACACGCCAGCTTCAGGTGCTGGTGACCTTACGGTCGTGGAAGTTCGAGTCTTCTTCTGGGCACCAATTCAAATTCAAGGTTACGATCTTGAATCTCACAAAAACCCGCGAAAGCGGGTTTTTGCGTTTCTGGCTTCCTGAAAAACTCAAGCAGCCCTACCAAACCCTTATCCTGCTCGCAATGAGCATTTGAGAAACGATATCGTTTATCATTGTTGCAAGTTTTTGCAATGCGACAGTGAGGAACCCTGCGAATGATGTTTCGAAATACCCTGCGCCGCGGCTTGACCTTCACCCTGCTCGGCCTGGCACTCGCCACTCCCCTCACCCAGGCTGCCGATACGGTTTCCCTGACTCTCTACAACGGTCAACACAAGGAAGTCGGCGACGCGATCGCCAAGGCTTTCGAAGCCAAGACCGGTATTCACGTCAATGTACGCAAGGGCAGCAGCAACCAGCTTGCCAGCCAGATCATCGAAGAAGGCGACCGCTCCCCCGCCGACGTGATCTACACCGAAGAATCCCCGCCACTGAACAACCTCGGTGAACTCGGCCTGCTGGCCAAGAGCGACGATGCCACTCTGGCAGTCCTGCCGAAAAAATACGTCGCCGGCAATGGCACCTGGATCGGCGTCACCGCACGGGTTCGCGTAGTCGCCTTCAACCCGAAACTGGTCGATGAAAAAGACCTGCCCAAGTCGGTGCTGGATTTCGCCGATCCGCAGTGGCAAGGCAAGGTCGGCTTCGTGCCCACCAGCGGTGCCTTCCAGGAACAGGCCGTCGCCATCATCAAAAAGCATGGTCGTGAAGCCGCCGAAGAATGGCTGACCGGCCTGCGCGCCTTCGGCAAGACCTACAGCAACAATATGGTCGCCCTCAAGGCTGTGGAAAACGGCGAAGTCGCCACCGTATTGGTGAACAACTACTACTGGTTCGCCCTGCAGCGGGAGAAAGGCAAGCTCGACTCCAAACTGCATTACTTCACCGGCGGCGACGTGGGCGGCTTGATCACCGTCTCCAGCGCCGCGGTGCTGAAGTCCAGCAAACATCCAAAAGAAGCCCAGCAATTTCTCGCCTACATGGCCAGCGAGGAAGGCCAGCGCGTGATCACCCAGACCACCGCCGAGTATCCGTTGCACAACGGCATGGAGTCGGATCGCGGCCTCAAGCCTTTCAGTGAGCTGGAAGCCCCGGACGTTACCCCGGCCGATCTGGGCAATGCCGAGGAAGCACTGGATCTGGAACGCGAAGTTGGCCTGAACTGATGAGCGCCTCGTTATCCGCCCCCGCCACGCGCGGGGGATACGTGCCACGGCGCAAGCGGCCGTCGATCTGGCTGGTGTTGCCGGTGTTGCTGCTGGTGGTATTGAGCCTGTTGCCGCTGGCCTATGTCGGGCTCAAAGCCTGGCAGGCGGGCTGGTCCGAGGCGCTGCATTTGCTATGGCGCCCTTACGTATTCGGCCTGCTGCGCAACACGCTGGCACTGATGGTCGGTGTCACCGTGACTTGCGGCGTGATCGGCCTGTCGCTGGCGTGGTTGCTGGAGCGCAGCAACCTGCCGGGCCGGCGTTTGTGGGGCGTGATTCTGTGTTTGCCGTTTGCGGTACCGGCATTCGTCAGCAGCTTTACCTGGGTTTCGTTAAGCGCGCAGTTCGAAGGACTCGGTGGGGCGATCCTGGTGATGAGCCTGTCGAAATATCCTCTGATCTTTCTTCCGGTGGCAGCCACCCTGCGCAATCTCGACCCTTCCCTTGAAGAGTCGGCAAGGACACTGGGACAGAATCGCTGGGGCGTGTTTTTCCGCGTTACCCTGCCACTGCTCTGGCCTTCGCTGCTGGCCGGTTCGCTACTGATTGCATTGCACATGCTGGTGGAGTTCGGCGCACTGTCGATCATTGGCCTGCAAACCTTCACCACCGCGATCTATCAGCAATTCGAGCTGGAATTCAGCAATGCCAATGCAGCGATGCTGTCGGCGGTGCTGCTGGCGCTGTGTTTGATGCTGCTGTGGCTGGAACTGCGGGTGCGCGGCAAGGGACGTCACGTGCGAACCGGCCAGGGTGCGGCGCGCCGGGCCGAGCAAGTGCAACTCGGACCTTGGGCAATGGGCGGTCAGCTGTATTGCCTGATGCTGGCGATTGTCGGTAGCGGCATTCCACTGGGAATGTTGGCGTACTGGCTAGCGGTCGGCTCGTCAGCAGCCTTCCCGGTGGCGGCAATCACCGAAGCACTGCTGTCGTCGCTTGCGCTGTCGCTGGGTGGCGCGGGACTGTGTCTGCTACTGGCGGTACCGGTCGGATTGCTGGTAGTGCGCTACAAAGGCCAACTGGCGATCTGGGCCGAGCGTCTGCCCTATCTGCTGCACGCGCTGCCGGGGCTGGTGATCGCACTGACGCTGGTGTATTTCGCCCTGCATTACGTGCCGGCGCTGTATCAGACTTCCCTGTTGTTGCTGATCGCCTATGCGCTGCTATTCCTGCCACTGGCCCAGGCGCCGATCCGCACGGCGCTGAACAAAGCCGCACCGCAACTGGAAGAAGCCGCCCGCACTCTGGGCGCGTCGTCGTTCACGGCGTTCTGCCGAGTGACCCTGCCAATCATTTTCCCGGCACTGGGCGCGGCGTTTGCGCTGGTGTTTCTGGATGCCATGAAGGAACTGACGGCGACACTGCTGTTGAGCCCGACCGGGCTCAACACCTTGGCTACCGAGGTGTGGGCACACACCGCGAATGTCGAGTTCGCAGCCGCAGCGCCTTATGCAGCGTTGTTGATCGTAGTGTCGGGGCTGCCCGTCTACCTGCTGACAACCCGGATGTATTTGAGCCGATAAAAAAATCGCAGCCGAAGCTGCGATTTTTTTTGCCCGCACTATCAGGCCCGGAACTGCCCCAGGCTGGCCTTGAGCTGCGCCGCCAGACCATCCAGCACCTTGCCGCTGGCCGTGGTTTCGACCACCGCCTGAGCGGCTTTCTCGGCCTGGGCATGAATCGTCTCGACCCGACCGCGCACGGCCTGCGCACCCTGCGCCTGATGCGCCGCTGCCTGAGTCGCCAGACCAATCGCCGCATGCACCTGCTCGACCGACGCCTGCACCGACTGCTGCAACCGCGCACTGTCACGCAACACCAGCAAACCTTCGCTGGCCTGACGCCCGGCCTGACCAATCGCCTCAACCGCCTCACGGGCGCCCTGCTGCAAGGCCACGATATGCGCCTGAATGTCACCGGTGGAGCTTTGAGTCTTGCTCGCCAGCGCCCGGACTTCGTCCGCCACCACCGCAAACCCGCGACCGGTCTCACCGGCCCGGGCCGCTTCGATGGCAGCGTTGAGCGCCAGAAGATTGGTCTGCTCGGCGATGCCGTGAATCACGGTCAGCACCACTTCGATCTGCTCACTCTGCTGTGCCAGCCGTTCGATGACTTTCGCCCCGGTATCGACCTGCCCCGCCAGCGCCTCGATAAGGCTGCCGACCTTGGCCGACGTGCGGGTGTTCTCGTCGGTGGCCTGACGAATATCCACCACCTGCTTCAGCGCCGCCTGCATCGCATGGCTTTCCGACTGCGCCTCATCAGCCATTTGCGACAGCGCGCGCAGACTTTCGGCAACCTCATCGCGCTGCATCCCGGCCGCCGCGTCGGCACCGGCATTGCGCAACGTCATCGCACCGATTTCCACGCCGGTACGCTGAGCCACATCTCCGGCCTCGCGCACGATCGGCTGCAACTTATCCACAAAGCGGTTGACCGCCGACGCCATGTCGCCAATTTCGTCCTTGCTGTTGATCTGCACACGCTTGGTCAGGTCACCCTCGCCTGCTGCCAGATCATCCATGGCGGCGTTGAGCATCTTCAAGCGGTTGACCACGCGGTGGCCGAGCACCACGGCCAGCAGCAACAGCACGCCGGCGCCGACCAGCGCCAGCCCCATGCCAATACGCCAGCGCAACGTGGCTGCGGCGTCCTGTACGGTGTTGGTCGTGTTGGCTTTCATCTCCGCAGCCGTGGACTGCGCCGACTGCAGGCGCGCACGCATGGCCGTGGCGCTGTCGGCGGCGGCACCCTTGAGGCTGTCACCGACCAGTTGATCACTGCTGGCGATCAGTGCCGAGAAGCGCTGATCGAGTGCCGCCAGATCGGTATCCACCGAGGCCGTCGAGACGCCCATCAGCACCTTGCCGATCTCCACGCCGTTGGGATTGATCGAGGCTTCGAGGTAGTAGACCGAGGGATCATGCTTCGCCGCATCCAGCACCTTATCCAGCGCCCGCTCGCCCTGGCCTTTTTCCAGAAGGGCCTTGTTGATCGGGTTTTCACGGTTGAGATAGCGGGTCAGATGCTGGCCGGTGGCGTCGTCGTAAACCACGAACAGCACGTTGGGATTGCGCTGGGCCCGACGGGCGAATTCGGAAAGGGTCGGCACGTCGCTGTCCCACATGGCGCGAGGCGCTACGGAGGCGAGCAACTGGGCCATGTCATTGGCCGAGTCCTTCAGGTCTTTTTCCAGGGTCGTACGCAATTGCGCCTGCTCTTCCTTCAGACGCGAGGACAGGCCGGCGGTCAAACGCTGGCGAGTATTGGTGGATAAGGTATCGAGGCTCGAGGTGACTTCGCGCCCGGCCTGCTCCAGCTCACCGGAGAGCTTCTGGCTGTCGGCGCCCAGGCGAGTGCCCAGGTCGGCTTCCAGCGCGGTGACGGTGCTCCGCGTCAGGGCGACGGCCACTAACACTTGCACCAAAAGGGCGATACCAAGGGTAACGAATACGGGCCGCAACAAACGGCTTTGTAACAGTGAGAGAACGGCCGACACTGTGAATCCCTCTACTTCTGACGCCATTAATTTGATGGCACTCTTGTAGACAGATTCACAGCAAAGGTCATGCCGTCCAACAGGCATAAACGACAAAGGCCCCGATGAAGGGGCCTTTGTTTTTTTACATCAACGACTTATCAAGCGAACGGATGACGCAGAACGATGGTTTCGTTGCGGTCCGGGCCCGTCGAAATAATGTCGATCGGCGCGCCGATCAACTCTTCAACGCGTTTGATGTAGGCGCGAGCGTTGGCCGGCAGCTCTTCCAGGGTCTTGGCGCCCACGGTCGATTCGGTCCAGCCCGGCACTTCTTCGTACACAGGCTGCAGGCCTACATAGCTGTCAGCGTCAGTCGGCGCTACGGCGTTGCCTTGCGCGTCTTTGTAGCCGGTGCAGATGTTGATGGTTTCCAGGCCGTCGAGTACGTCCAGCTTGGTCAGGCAGATGCCCGAAATGCTGTTCACATCGATAGCGCGACGCAGGATAACGGCGTCGAACCAGCCGCAGCGACGGGCACGGCCGGTGGTCGCACCGAACTCGTGACCCTGCTTGGCCAGGTGCGCGCCCACTTCGTCGAACAGCTCGGTCGGGAACGGGCCCGAACCTACGCGAGTGGTGTAAGCCTTGGTGATGCCCAGGATGTAGTCCAGGAACATCGGGCCAACGCCCGAACCGGTCGCCACGCCACCGGCGGTGGTGTTGGAGCTGGTCACGTACGGGTAGGTACCGTGGTCGATGTCGAGCAACGAACCCTGGGCACCTTCGAACATGATGTCTTTGCCGGCGCGACGCAGGTCGTGCAGCTCGGCAGTGACGTCCAGCATCAGCGGCTTGAGCAGCTCGGCGTATTCCTTGCACTCGGCCAGGGTCTTTTCGAACTCGATGGCCGGCTCTTTGTAGTAACCGACCAGCATGAAGTTGTGGTAGTCCACCAGTTCACGCAGCTTGTCTTCGAAACGCGGCATGTTGAGCAGGTCGCCCACACGCAGGCCACGACGCGCAACCTTGTCTTCGTAAGCCGGGCCGATGCCGCGACCGGTGGTACCGATCTTCAGCTCGCCACGGGCCTTTTCACGGGCCTGGTCCAGCGCCACGTGGAAGGACAGGATCAGCGGGCAGGACGGGCTGATACGCAGGCGCTCGCGCACCGGTACGCCTTTCTCTTCCAGCTTGGTGATCTCGCGCAGCAGGGCGTCAGGTGCAACCACCACGCCGTTGCCGATCAGGCACTGCACGCCTTCGCGCAGCACGCCCGACGGGATCAGGTGCAGGACGGTTTTTTCACCGTCGATCACCAGTGTGTGGCCAGCGTTGTGGCCACCTTGGTAGCGCACTACGGCGGCAGCATGTTCGGTCAGCAGATCAACGATCTTGCCTTTGCCCTCATCACCCCACTGGGTGCCCAGGACTACGACATTCTTACCCATAACACTTGTCCTCATTCGCGCAAACTTGGTGCCGGCGGTGGCCGGCAGGAAAACTCAAGAAGCCAGTGGCGATACTTGCCAAAGCCCGTTCTGCTGGATCAATTGCCGGTCGCAGTCCGCATCACGGGCGGCGGCCAAAGGTTGTCCAGGCAATGCCTGAACGACACGCTGACCCTCACTGCGCAACTGGCAAACCTGCTGCCAGAGTGCCGCATCCGTACTGTCAGGCATCCAGATACCGCCAGACGGTAGCTCGACCTCAGCACGCCCCAGGGTCACCAGGGTTTTCAAATCGGTGGAAAAGCCGGTTGCCGGACGGGCGCGACCGAAGTCGGCGCCGATGTCGTCATAGCGACCGCCCTGAGCGATGGACTGGCCGACACCCGGCACGAACACCGCGAACACCACACCGGTGTGGTAGTGGTAACCGCGCAGCTCGCCCAGATCGAAGTACAGCGGCAGCTCCGGGAAGCGCACCGACAGTCGCTCGGCAATCGCCAGCAAATCTTCCAGCGCCGCCAGTACCGGCGCCGGCGCATTGGCCAGACGCTCACGGGCAGCGCTCAATACTTCACGGCCGCCGCACAGGTCGACCAGCGCACGCAGCATGCCGGACAGATCAGCCGGCAGGCCTTCGGTCAGGGTAATGACCTCGTCGATGGCCTTGCGTTGCAATGCATCGAACAGCTGTTGCTCGACCTCACCCGACAGACCGGCCGCCTGGGCCAGACCGCGATAGATGCCAACGTGGCCCAGGTCCATGTGCACGTCCGGCACATCGGCCAGTTGCAGCATGGCCAGCATCAGGCTGATGACTTCTACGTCGCTGCTCGGGCTGGCATCGCCGTACAACTCGGCACCCAACTGGATCGGGCTGCGCGAGGACGACAAGGCACGCGGCTGGGCATGCAGCACGCTGCCGGCATAGCACAGACGGCTCGGGCCTTCGCGACGCAGGGTGTGCGCATCGATGCGCGCCACTTGCGGCGTGATGTCGGCACGGAAACCCATCTGCCGGCCCGATTGCGGGTCGATGACCTTGAAGGTACGCAGATCCAGGTCCTGGCCCGCGCCGGTCAGCAGGGATTCCAGGTACTCGATATGGGGAGTCACGACAAACTCGTAACCCCAGCTCTGGAACAGATCCAACACCTGACGACGCGCGACTTCAATGCGCGCCGCTTCCGGTGGCAGTACTTCTTCGATGCCATCTGGCAGCAGCCAGCGGTCTACCGTTGCCATTACGCCATTCCCCTTAGATCCGGGCGGCCAGCCCGAGGGCGAGCCTTGAGTGAAGCAGAAAATGACCGGCCCGTTCAAAACGCACGCGCATGAACGACGCGGCGAAAGGCCTGTTACCGGCTTCGCCCATCACTTTCCTCGAAAAACTGTCGGGTCATTCAACCCGATCTTCTGCAACAAAAACAGCAATCAAACGTGCAGACGCAAAAAAGCCGGGAATTTCCCGGCTGCCGCATCATACACACGTTTTCCGAAAGGATCACCCCGCCCGAGGTTTTAGCCGCCGGGCGGAATGATTCAGGTCAACGTCGTATCAAGGCTTGGACTTTTCCAGGTAACGGAAGAAGTCGCTGCTTGGGTCGAGGACCATGACGTCGGATTTGTTCGCGAAGCTTTCACGGTAGGCACGCAGGCTGCGGTAGAAACCGTAGAACTCCTGATCCTGACCGTAGGCCTTGGAGTAGATCGCAGCGGCCTGGGCGTCACCGTCACCGCGAATCTCTTCGGATTCACGATAGGCTTCAGCCAGCAGCACGCGGCGTTGACGATCGGCGTCGGCACGGATGCCTTCGGCCAGCTCGTTACCCTTGGCGCGGTGCTCGCGAGCTTCACGCTCACGCTCGGTGCTCATACGTTCGAACACGCTGCGGTTCACTTCCTTCGGCAGGTCGATGGCTTTGACCCGGACATCGACCACTTCGATACCCAGCTCTTTTTCCGCCATCTTGTTCAGCGACGCCGTGATGTCGGCCATCAGCGCATCGCGCTCACCGGACACCACTTCGTGCAGGGTGCGCTTACCGAACTGGTCACGCAGGCCCGATTCCAGACGACGGGACAGACGCTCGTCGGCGATCTGCTTGAGGCCGGAAGTCGCGGTGTAGAAGCGCTCGGCATCCTTCACGCGCCACTTGGCGTAGGCATCGACCATCACGGCTTTCTTTTCCAGCGTCAGGAAGCGTTGCGTCGGTGCATCCAGCGTCATCAGACGTGCGTCGAATTTACGCACCTGGTTAACGTAAGGCACCTTCACATGCAGACCCGGCTGGACATCGGCCTGAACCACGCGACCGAACTGCAGCAGCACCGCACGCTCGGTTTGAGCCACGATGTAGAAGCAGTTCCAGCCAACCAGTACCACAACAACGCCAACGATCAGGGCGATCAGCGATTTATTGCTCATCAGCGGGTCTCCCTTGTACGTGTCTGCGGCAGGTCAGTGACATGCGGCACGACATCCGTGTTGTTGCTGGCGGCGGCTGAACCGGTGACCGGTGCACTGCTGCCCGAGCTGTTCTGAATCATCTTGTCCAACGGCAGGTAAAGCAGGTTGCTCTGGCCATTCTTGTTGCCGGTCACGAGCACCTTGCTGGTGCTGCTGAAGACTTCCTGCATGGTATCCAGGTACAGACGCTGACGAGTGACCTCGGGCGCCTTGCGATACTCGGCAACCAGCTTGGTGAAGCGATCGGCCTCACCCTTGGCGCGGGAGACCGTTTCGTCACGGTAACCGTTGGCATCTTCGAGGATGCGCTGGGCCTGACCACGGGCTTCCGGCACCACGCCATTGGCGTAGGTTTCAGCCTGGTTGCGCGAACGCTGCTCGTCTTCACGGGCGCGGATCACGTCATCGAAGGCTTCCTGCACTTCACGCGGTGCCGCTGCGCTCTGTACGTTGACCTGGGTAACGGTGATACCGGTGCGATAGGTATCGAGGAAACGTTGCAGACGTTCCTTGATCTCGCTGGCCATCAGCTCACGACCTTCGGTCAGCACCTGGTCCATCGCGGTGGAACCCACCACATGGCGCAGCGCACTGTCGGTCGCGTGTTGCAGGCTGATTTCCGGCTGGTCGACGTTCAGCACGAAGTCCTGCAGGTTGCTGATCTTGTACTGCACGGTCAGAGGCACTTCGACGATGTTCTCGTCTTCGGTCAGCATCTGGCCCTGCTTGGTGTAGGCACGCTCGCGCGTGACGTTTTCCATGTACTTCTTGTCGATCGGCGGGAAGTAGATGTTCAGGCCCGGGCCGACAGTCTCGTAGTACTTGCCGAAGCGCAGCACCACGGCCTGCTCCTGTTCGTCCACCACGTAAACCGCGCTGTACAGCCACACGGCCGCCAGCACGACGAGGCCGATGCCGAGCAGGCCGCCGAAGCCGCCACTCTTGCCCGAACCCCCACCGTCATCACCACCCCGTTTCTTACCACCACCGAACAACCCGTTCAGGCTTTCCTGCAGCTTTCGGAAGGCCTCGTCGAGATCTGGTGGTCCCTTGCGGTCGCCGTTATTGCGGCGCTTGCCACCCCAAGGATCCTGATTGTTCGAGTTGCCACCCGGCTCATTCCAAGCCATAGCGCTCTCCATCTGATAAAGCAAAGACGCACCCACGGCGCGCCGACCAATGCTACAGAATGCCTGCCGTTGCGGCACAACCGCTTTTTCAGGCTTTTATTGCAAAGTGTGTTGCTCGATGAACTCCGTCGGCACAACGCCTTCACGACTGACCAGTCGATTGAGCTCCGAGCGCGGCAATCGAATGGCCAGCAAGCTGACACCTTCTTCGTCGTATTCTTCTTTCTGTACCGCGCCCAGTTCGAAGAACTGTGCACGCAGACGCGCAAACCGCTGGGGCAGACGCAAGGTTCCGACAAACAAATCACTGCCCAGCAATTCGGCAATGGCTTGCTCAAGCAATTCCAGACCAGTGCCATCACGCGCCGACAACCAGACCCGTTGAGGCTTGCCGTTCTCGTCGCGCTGGATTTGTGGCTCAACGCCTTCAAGCAAATCGAGTTTGTTATAGACCTCGAGGATCGGCAAGTCCTGGGCACCAATCTCGCCCAGCACCACCATTACCTGCTCGATCTGCAACATGCGATCCGGTTCGGCCGCATCGATCACGTGCAACAGCAGGTCGGAATTGCTCGACTCTTCGAGCGTAGACCGAAATGCCTCGACCAGCTTGTGCGGCAAATGACGAATGAAGCCCACGGTGTCGGCCAGAACGATCGGCCCCAGGTCGTCCAGTTCCAGACGGCGCAGGGTCGGGTCCAGCGTGGCGAACAACTGGTCGGCCGCGTACACCTCGGATTTCGTCACGTTATTGAACAGCGTGGATTTGCCGGCGTTGGTGTATCCCACCAGAGACACGGTAGGGATATCCGCACGCGAACGGCCGCGACGCGACTGTTCGCGCTGACTGCGCACTTTTTCCAGGCGGCCCTTGATCTGGCGCAGGCGAACCCGCAGCAGGCGTCGGTCGGTTTCGAGCTGGGTTTCACCCGGGCCGCGCATGCCGATACCGCCACCCTGACGCTCAAGGTGAGTCCAGCCGCGGACCAGCCGGGTGCTCATGTGGTCAAGCTGGGCCAGTTCTACCTGGAGCTTGCCCTCATGGGTACGGGCGCGTTGGGCGAAAATATCGAGAATCAGACCGGTACGGTCGATCACGCGACACTCGAACACACGTTCGAGGTTACGTTCCTGACTGGGCGTAAGGGTGTGATTGAAGATGACCAGATCGGCTTCTTCGGCGTGTACCAGGTCGCGCAGTTCCTCGACCTTGCCGCTGCCGATCAGGTATTTGGCGGTTGGCCGATGACGCGGTACGTTAAAAAACGCAACGGTCTCGGCGCCTGCCGAATTTGCCAGTTCCTGAAACTCCTGCGGATCTTCGCGCGCCTCAGGGTCCTGTCCATCCAAGTGAACGAGGATGACTCGCTCACCACCACCGTGGCGCTCAAAGAACAAAGGAGACTCCTATCAGGCGTTACCTGGCTCAGCGTCACCTGCTTCGGATTCGGTTGCGCTTGGCAGACGAATTGGACGAACCGGCACGACTGTAGAGATAGCGTGTTTGTAAACCATCTGGCTGACGGTGTTCTTCAGCAGGATAACGAACTGGTCGAACGATTCGATCGTGCCTTGCAGTTTGATACCGTTGACCAGGTAGATGGAAACCCCAACTTTCTCTTTACGTAAAGTATTCAAGTAAGGGTCTTGTAGCGAATGCCCTTTTGACATGTGCCGCACTCCTTTAAGGATTCAATATAAAAAATAGGTAATCAGATGGCTTTTGCCGCCACACCCCCAAGGATAGACGGCAATTGCAAGGACTCAGCTCAATATGGAGATGGTCCCAAGGTATTTCAAGGTGCGTGGCAGATTGTCGCAATCCAGACTGTCGAGCCAGTGCAAATCGTCCCAGCTGCGCAGCCAGGTAAACTGGCGTTTGGCCAATTGGCGCGTGGCGATGATGCCCCGCTCCTGCATTTCGGCCGCCGTCAGCTTGCCATCCAGGTAATCCCAGACTTGGCGGTAGCCTACCGCACGTATAGACGGCAACCCGGCATGCAGGTCACTTCTATTACGCAGGGCTACGACCTCGTCGATGAATCCCTGTTCCAGCATATTTGTGAATCTTTGTTTAATGCGGTCATGCAGTACCTGACGATTTGCCGGAGCAATGGCCAAGTTCGCGACAGTATAGGGCAATTGTTGCCGTCCCGATGCCGCCGCTTCGGTACTTTGTACAGATTGTTTCAGCCGCAGTTCAGTCATGCTCTGACCGCTGACCCGATAAACTTCCAGTGCACGACTCAGGCGTTGCGGATCGTTCGGGTGAATACGCGCCGCCGATTCCGGATCAATCACTGCCAGTTGATCGTGCAGGGCCTGCCAGCCAAGGCGTGCAGCCTCTTCTTCGATCTGCGCACGAATCTCCGGATCCGCTGCCGGCATGTCAGCCAGACCTTCGACCAAAGCCTTGTAATAGAGCATCGTGCCGCCCACCAGCAGCGGAATTTTTCCGCGCGCGGTGATTTCGGCCATGGCTTGCAGGGCATCGCGGCGGAAATCCGCAGCCGAATAAGCCTCGGCCGGATCGAGAATGTCGATCAGGCGGTGCGGATACTCGGCCAGCAGTTCTTTCGATGGTTTGGCCGTGCCGATGTCCATGCCGCGATAGACCAGCGCCGAATCGACACTGATCAACTCGCACGGCAGCACCTTGGTCAGCTCGATGGCCAGGTCGGTTTTGCCCGCAGCGGTCGGGCCCATCAGGAAAATCGCTGGAGGAAGCTGGCTCATCAACGACCGCGCAGGAACAGTTTGTCCAGATCGTCCAGGCCCAGCTGGGTCCAGGTCGGTCGGCCATGGTTGCATTGACCGCTGCGCTCGGTGTTTTCCATATCGCGCAGCAGGCCGTTCATTTCCGGCAAGGCCAGGCGGCGGTTGGCGCGGATCGCGCCGTGGCAGGCCATGGTGCCGAGCAGTTCATTCAGGTGTGCCTGGATCCGGTCGCTGGTGCCGTACTCCATCAGGTCCGACAGCACGTCGCCCACCAGACGGTTGGCCTCGGCCTGTTTGAGCAGGGCCGGAATCTGCCGGATCGCCAGGGTTTCCGGGCCCAGACGCTGCAACTCGAACCCGAGACGCTGGAACCACGCCGCGTGTTCTTCAGCGCAATCGGCCTCGCGCTGACTGACCGCCAGCGACTCCGGCACCAGCAACGGCTGGCCGCTCAGGCCTTCACTGGCCATGGCGATCTTCAGGCGCTCATACATGATCCGTTCGTGAGCGGCGTGCATGTCCACCAAAACCAGGCCATGGGCGTTCTCGGACAGAATGTAGATGCCCTTGAGCTGCGCCAGTGCGTAACCCAGTGGCGGAATGTCTTCCTGACCGGCCGGCAGCGCGTTGGCATTGGCCTCGGGCAGCGGCGCGAAAAACTCGCGATACGCGGCCTGGGCCTCGGCAGCCGGGACGGCAGGTTGCGGACGTGGCGTGTATTGATACTGATAGGCGCCGCCAGTGCTCGCGCCCGACGAGGTATTGAACGCCGGTTGTGCCTGCGGCTGCTCCAGCAGCGCATTGGCGGCCAGGCGCATTTCACCCTGCGGGCCGAACTCGCCGGCTTCGAGGCCGGTTGGCCGGACGACCGCGGTGGTGACCGAACCGGCAAGCTGATCTTCCGGGCGCACATCGCCCAGCGCACGGTGCAGGGTGCCATAAAGGAAGTCATGCACCATGCGCCCGTCGCGGAAGCGCACTTCGTGCTTGGTCGGGTGCACGTTGACGTCGACCGCCGCCGGATCGACCTCGAAAAACAGCGCGAACGTCGGATGCCGGCCGTTGAACAGCACATCGCGATAAGCCTGACGCACCGCGTGAGCCACCAGCTTGTCGCGCACCGCGCGGCCGTTGACGAAGAAATATTGTAAGTCCGCCTGACTGCGGTTGAAGGTCGGCAGACCGACCCAACCCCACAGGTGCAAGCCATTGCGTTCGATCTCGATCGGCAGCGCCTGCTCCAGGAAGCCCGAACCGCAGATCGCCGCCACACGCCGGGCGCGGGCCGCATCATCGTGGGCCTCGTGCAGACTGAGGATGGTCTTGCCGTTGTGGCGCAAATGGAACGCCACGTCGAAACGCGCCAGCGCCAGACGCTTGATCACTTCCTGCAGGTGATCGAATTCGGTTTTTTCGGTCTTGAGGAATTTGCGCCGCGCCGGAGTATTGAAGAACAGGTCACGGACTTCCACCGAGGTGCCGACCGGATGCGCCGCCGGCTGCACGCGGGGCGCCATGTCGCGGCCTTCGGTCTCGACCTGCCAGGCCTGATCGGCATCGCGGGTGCGGGAGGTCAGGGTAAGCCGCGCCACGGAGCTGATCGATGCCAGTGCCTCACCGCGGAAGCCCAGGCTCATCACCTGTTCGAGGTCTTCGAGGTTGCGGATCTTGCTGGTGGCGTGACGGGCCAGCGCCAGTGGCAGGTCATCGGCGGAAATGCCGCTGCCATCGTCGCGCACCCGCAGCAACTTGACGCCACCCTGCTCGACATCGACGTCGATTCGTTTGGCACCAGAGTCGAGGCTGTTTTCCAGCAACTCCTTGATCACCGAAGCCGGGCGTTCAACCACCTCGCCGGCAGCGATCTGGTTCGCCAGCCGTGGGCTGAGCAGTTCGATGCGCGCTGCGTTCAGAACCTGATTCATTCTTTGGACGCCAGTTCAGTGCCCGGTATGGTCAGGTGCTGACCGACCTTCAACTCGTCGCTGCTCAGGTTATTGGCGCTGCGCAATGTGGCGGCCGACACCTGATAACGCACCGCGATCATCGCCAGGGTCTCACCCGGGCTAACCCGGTGATCACGTGGCCCCTGGGCGATCTTGCCCGAATCACGCAGCCACGCAATGTAAGTGCCCGGTGGCGGGTTCTGCTGGAAGAACTGACGCACGCCGCTGCTGATCGAACGCGCCAGCGCCTGCTGGTGGCTCGAGGCCGAAAGCTTGTTCGCTTCGTTGGCGTTGGAGATAAAGCCGGTTTCCACCAGGATCGACGGGATGTCCGGCGACTTCAGCACCATGAACCCGGCCTGCTCCACGCGTTGCTTGTGCAACGGCGTGACACGACCAATGTTGGTCAGGACTTTCTGGCCGACGTTGAGGCTGGAGGTCAGCGAGGCTGTCATCGACAGATCAAGCAGAACGCCGGCGAGCATCCGGTCCTTGTCGTCGAGGCTGACGTTGCCGGCACCGCCGATCAGGTCGGAACGGTTTTCGCTGTCGGCCAGCCAACGGGCGGTCTCCGACGTTGCGCCACGGTCGGACAGGGCAAACACCGAAGCCCCGAAGGCCGCCGCAGACGGCGCGGCGTCGGCGTGGATCGAGACGAACAGGTCGGCGCCCTTCTTGCGGGCGATTTCGGTACGGCCGCGCAGCGGGATGAAGTAGTCGCCGGTCCGGGTCAGTTCGGCGCGGAAGCCTTTCATGCCGTTGACCTGGCGCTGCAGTTCACGGGCGATCTGCAGCACCACGTCTTTCTCGCGCTGACCGCGTGAGCCGGACGCACCCGGGTCTTCGCCGCCGTGACCGGCGTCGATCACCACAATGATGTCGCGCTTGCCGGCCGGGGCCGGGGGCAGTTTGATCGCAGGTTCGGCCGGGGTTACCGGAACGGCCGGAACAGTGGCGACCGTCGGTGCCGGCGCAGGGGTTGGCGGCGGTGCGGCATCGGCCGGGTTATCGAACAGGTCCACCACCAGACGGTTGCCATACTGCGCGTTCGGCGCCAGCGAGAAGCTTTTCGGGGTGACGGCTTTCTTCAGGTCGATGACCACCCGCAGGTCGGTCGGCGTACGCTGGGCCGAGCGCATGGCGGTGATCGGTGTGTTGGCGGTGGAGACTTTCAACGGCGCGCCAAGGGTGGCGCCATTGATGTCGATCACCAGTCGATCCGGTGCCGTAAGGGTGAAGACGCTGTGCTGCACCGGACCGGTCAGGTCGAACACCAGGCGCGTGTTGTCGGGCGCCCGCCACAGGCGCACGCTGTTGACCTTCGTCTCGGCCACAGCGTTGACGGTTACTGCCATCAACATCAGTCCAGCGGCAGCCACCAACGCGCGAAAGCGCATACCTAACCCCATCATTTATTTGGATTCCAACGCCAATGCGGCACACCAGGCCTCGCCACGCGAGCCCTGGGACAAAATAGTCAGCGAACGCCCGCTGTCTTGCGGGCTAATGGTAATGGTCAGGTCAGGCTTTGGCAAAAAGCCTGCACCTTTATCGGGCCACTCGATCAGGCACAGGGCGTCGTCATCGAAATAGTCGCGGATGCCGAGAAACTCCAGCTCCTCCGGATCCACCAGGCGATACAGATCGAAGTGGAAGGCGCGGATGTCACCGATCTCGTAGGGTTCGACCAGCGTGAAGGTCGGACTTTTCACCGCACCCACGTGCCCCAGCCCGCGAATGATGCCCCGCGACAGCGTGGTTTTGCCCATGCCGAGGTTGCCTTCGAGAAAAATCAGACCATGGCCGCCGGTCACCCGGGCGATCCGTGCGCCAAAGTCGCTCATCGCCTGTTCATCGGCCAGGTACAGGGTTACTTCAGACACGGTGCATGCTCCTCCAACAACTGACGAATGGCTGGAATCAGATCACTGGCCGCCAGCCCACGGCCGAATTTACCTTGTTGCGCCCCGGCGTTGGCGTGCAGCCAGACCGCCAGGCACGCCGCGTCGAACGCATTCATGCCCTGAGCCAGCAACGCACCGACCAGACCGGCCAGTACATCACCGAGGCCCGCGGTGGCCATCGCCGGATGGCCTTGATGACACAACGCCAGACGCCCGTCGGGATGGGCGATCAAACTACCTGCACCCTTGAGCACCACAACCGCTGTGTACTTTTTGCTCAACGCCAGCGCCGCCGCCGGCCGATCAGCCTGCACCTCGGCAGTGCTGATCCCCAACAGTCGCGCCGCTTCACCTGGATGCGGCGTAATCACGCAATTTTTGGGCAAACTGACAAAACCGGAGGCCAGCAGATTCAATGCATCGGCATCCCATACTTGCGGCAGCGGCGCATTGGCGGCGGCCGACAGCAGCGCCCGGCCCCAGCTCGCCTGTCCAAGCCCCGGGCCGACCACCAGCACGGATACCTTTTCCAACAGTCCCATCAGCTGATTGGCCGACGAGATGCCCAGCGCCATGGATTCCGGCACCCGGCTCAACGCCGCCGGGATATGTTCCGGACGAGTTGCCAGCGACACCATCCCCGCCCCGCTACGCAAGGCACTTTCGGTACTGAGCAGAATCGCCCCGCCAAAGCCATGATCGCCACCGATCAGCAGGACATGGCCGAAACGCCCCTTGTGCGCAGCCGGTGACCGAGCCGGGAGACGCGGCAGATTACCGGCATTGAGCCGATGCGCGGCGACGGCAATGTCACTGTAAGTTTCGGCCGCCGCTTGCAGATCGTTGAACAGCAGGTCGCCGACATGATCCGCCGCGTCCCCGGTAAACAGGCCAAGCTTGAGACCGATGAAGGTCACCGTGAGATCGGCACGCACCGCCCGACCCAGCACATGGCCGGTATCGGCACACAATCCGGAAGGGATATCGACCGCCATCACCGGCAGGCGGCTGGCATTGATCGCCTCGATCGCAGACGAGTACGGCTCGCGCACCTCGCCGCTCAAACCAGTGCCGAGCAGCGCGTCGACAAGAATCCCGCGCAGTTCACTGGAAGCCGTCCACGCAGCAATCGCAACACCTTCAGCCACCGCTTCGGCATGTGCCAAGGCCGCATCGCCCTGCAAACGCTGCGGATCGCCGACAGCCAGCACCTGCACCGTCCAGCCCGCACGGCGAGCCAGCGCAGCCACCAGATAGCCGTCTCCGGCGTTGTTGCCGTGCCCAGCCAATACGGTCAATTCGCTGGCTGAAGGCCATTGGCGCACCAGTGCGCGCCAGGTGGCATGGGCGGCGCGCTGCATCAATTCGAAGCCCGGCGTGCCGGCGGCAATCAGCCGTGCGTCGAGTGCCCGCACCTGCGCGGCGCGGTACAGCGCGTCGGGTAATTGATCTTTAGTGTGCGGCATGCGTCTTCGGGCTCCGATGTCTGGCAGAATTATACGCACCTCAGCTCCGGTTTCTCTCGCCTCATGTCCGCCATCACCACAGATCTTCCCGCCCTCGCCCAATCCATCAAGGACTGGGGCCGCGAGCTGGGCTTCCAGCAAGTCGGCATCAGCGGTCTGGACCTGGCCGAGCACGAGCAGCACCTGCAACGCTGGCTCGAGGCCGGCTATCACGGCGAAATGGATTACATGGGCGCCCACGGCAGCAAACGCTCGCACCCCGAAGAGCTGGTGCCGGGCACCTTGCGCGTGGTGTCCTTGCGCATGGACTACCTGCCGGGCGACACGCAAATGGCGCAATTGCTGGCCAAACCGGAAAAGGCCTACATCTCGCGTTATGCCTTGGGCCGCGATTATCACAAGTTGATCCGTAAGCGCGTGCAACAACTGGCGGACAAGATTCAGTCCGAAATCGGCCCGTTCGGCTTCCGCGCCTTCGTCGACAGCGCCCCGGTGCTGGAAAAAGCCATCGCCGAGCAGGCGGGACTGGGCTGGATCGGCAAAAACACCCTGGTGCTGAACCGCAAGGCCGGCAGTTATTTCTTTCTCAGCGAACTGTTCGTCGACCTGCCGCTGCCGGTGGATGAACCCCACAGCACTGAACATTGCGGGCGCTGCACCGCGTGTCTCGACATCTGCCCGACCAACGCCTTCGTCGGCCCGTATGTGCTGGATGCAAGACGCTGCATTTCCTACCTGACCATCGAACTGAAGAACGCTATCCCCGAAGACCTGCGACCACTGATCGGCAACCGGGTGTTCGGCTGCGACGATTGCCAGATCTGCTGCCCGTGGAACCGCTTCGCCCGCCCGTCCGGCGAAAGTGACTTCAAGCCCCGGCACAATCTGGATAACGCCGAACTGGCCGAGCTGTTTTTATGGGATGAAGAAAAGTTCTTGAGCAGCACCGAAGGCTCGCCTCTGCGCCGGGCTGGTTACGAGCGTTGGCTGCGTAATCTGGCGGTCGGATTGGGGAATGCGCCGTCAACGATCCCGGTGCTGGAAGCGTTGAAGGCGCGACGGGATTATCCGTCAGAGCTGGTTCGTGAACACGTGGAGTGGGCACTCAAGCAACACTCGGGTCGTGACCTCCAGAATCACCAATAGCCCGACGAGTGGGTGCTATCCGCTACCAGGCAGGATCATGACTACCCACCTGTTTGATAATGACGTGCCGGGTGTCATTGTTGGTCAGGAAAAACACCCGGTCCGCTTGCGAGAGGCGGGTATGTGCATGCTCATAACCTGCAAAAGGCTTCGCCGGCGCATAGTTGGGGTAAGGATCGAATTTACTGCCGGGGTAACTCTTGGCAGCGTCATAAGGCGATTTGTTGTTGACCGCAATGTCATCTCTGAACTCCGCATATTTGGCCCGCGCAACGTTGCCCGGCTTGCCGTTGGGCAGGTAATCGTGTGCAGCGTAATCTTCAGTCAACGTCCACTTCGGAGGGGGTTCCGCACTGCCTCCCGCCTTCCCTTTGGCCATCTCCTTGGCAGCCTTTTTTGCCCCTTTTCCGGCAAGTCCCGGTCGGAATGCCGACTCGAGCTTTCTGCCAGTCTGAATTGCTGCTTTTGCCCCGGCTGCCAGCCCGGCGCCCAGTGACACGATCCCCAGCCCAAGACTCACCCAGCCAAGTAATGATCCCACCTCCGATTCCGGTGCCAGTTCACTGACCACTTCCCCGGCAATTCCCGCCAGCCCGGAAGCTAGCCCCAGGCCTAGCCCCACGAGAGCCAGCGTGCCGACACCGAGAGTCGCAAAGCTGAGCGCAATCCCCGCAACCCCAAGCGCAATCCCCAGAATCGACTGCCAGGAAAAATGCCCCGTCGGATCGACACGGTTGACCGGATCACCCAGGCAATACGCATAGGCATTCACCCCTCCAGCCCCGAACGGACTCATGCTGTCGGGTGACATGAAGCGCATCAGGGTCGGGCTGTAGGCCCGATAGCCATTGCCCAGCAGATACAGACCGGCGACGGGATCAAACTGCTCGCCATTGAAACCTGGCAGACTGAAAAAACCGCCTTCAGCCTCCCGATGCCCAAACGGGCTGTAGGCGATATCGGTAAGCCGGCCATTCTGCAGTTGTGTCAGCACGCTTTGTTGCTGATCCGTGCCGAACATCCTCACACCCGCATCCACTCCGACCTGGTGCTGTCCCAGCAACAGACCTTCGTGGCGCACGACACTGCACGAATCGCTGCCACACACATCGTTGATGGCATGTCCACCGCGATAGTAACGCTGAGTGTCTGCGCTACCCGGCTGCGACAGCGCCATCAGCCGGTCGAAACCGTCGTACTGATAGCCCCGCACCCTCTGCCCCCGCGCATTACTGACACCTGTCAGACGCCCAAGCGTGTCGTAGGTCAACGTACGGCCCTGGTCATCCTTGATCATCCGGCCATTAGCGTCGTATTGCAGAGTGACCGGTTGCGGGTAATCAGCGTGGGAATGACTGATGTCCGTGAGCTGGGTGAAATCGACCTTGCTATAGCTGAAAGTCGTCAGATTGACGCCCTGGGGGAAACGGGTTTGCAGCGTGAGGAGGTTGTCCAGCGCATCGAAGGTGAATGTCTGTTCGACGATTTCCTTACCGTAGGGATCCCGTGGCCGTTGCGTGCCTTCACAGCTGTAATGGCTCAGTCGCCCACGCATGTCATAGGTAAAGCGCTCAGCGCGCAGTACTTGAGTGCCGCGCTTCAAGACTTTCTGCGCCAGCTTGCCTGAGAGGGTGTAACTCGAGGTCAGTGTCTGACTTGCCTGACCCTCGACTTCAAACCGGCGGGTCGTTTCACGTCCGATATCGTCGTAGCTCAGATGCGTCTTCATGCGCAGGGCGGTTGATGTATCCCGGGCATCGATCAGCGCCAGCAATCCTGCGGTGTCATAGGTGTATTCGAACCGCAAGCTGCCTTGGGTGAAAGCGGACTTGCGCCCCCAACTGTCATATTCAGACTTGTGTTCGTTGCCAAGTCCATCGATGAAAATCAGCGGCCGCCCACCCAGCGACCAGGTGTGGGATGTTGTCTGGCGATGTTCACCGTACACGGTCGTTTCGGACTTCAAGCGCCCGGAAGGATAGTAGGCGAAACGATGCTCGCGCCCCTGCTCGATGCAGGTTTCAGGCTTGCCATGCAAGGCGTCGTAGGTGAAGCGCGCAAGCAATCCGTCAGCCTCGCGCTCAGCCAGCCTGCTCACTCCCTGCGACCAGGTGAATTCGACTTTGTTACCGTCAGCCCCCATTTGCCATCCGGCCTGGCTGGAGCCCGACACATACCCCGTTATGGATGTGCGCCCGCCTACCGTACTTTCAGTCAGGCGATCCAGCCCGTCGAATACCTGTCGGCCCAACTCCAGCGTGTCGACCTTGATCCTTGTCGGCAATGTTTCGGCGCTGTGATCGGCATATTCAGTCTCGACCGCATGCCCGTCCGGCAATTCGCTGCGAACCAATCGATCAAAGACGTCGTAGTGGTAGAGCGTCTTGTTGCCTTCCTGATCGGTCTGGCTGCGGGTTCTGCCGTAACCGTCATACTCAAGGACCGACTTGCCCAGACTCTCCCCTTTCCGATCGAGCATCTCGATACTTTTCGGCTTGCCGAAAGCGTTGAAGACCGAGACCGTCTTGCCCATTCCCTCCTGCCAGAGGGTTTCCCGGAGAGCGACCGGATCGAATTCGCGATGCTCTACGCGCCCGTCAGCATGATGCGTCTGTTTCACTTGCCCCCAACTGTCATAGACCAGTCGAGTAATGGCCGGACGGGCAACGCCATCCCACCAGTCTGTGCGGGTCTGCTTCACCAGATGCCCCGCCTTGTCGTGAAGTGCGGAGTACACCGTGCGCATAAGACTTTCTTGCGACGCTCCCTCATCGGGGTTGTCGCAATCAAGCTCCTTGATGCCGATCACACGTCCCAAACCGTCGTGGGTGACCGCTTGCACACCTCCCGCCGGATCCGTGACGGTCACGGTCGCTGGCGAAGTGCCGCTTGCCTCCTGATAAACCCAGGTCGTCGAAGCCGCATGGGCGGCGTCCGGGGAGAGCGTCTTGCGCACGCATCGACCAATGGCGTCGTACTCATAGTCGATCCGGCCACCGTCCTTGTCGGTCTCTGACAAGGTCAATCCGCTGTGTGTCGACAGGACTTGCGTCGTGCTTTGCGAAGTACCATCGAAACCGTGAACAGTGTGGGTCAGATGAAGGCGAGCACCTTCCAGCCGAGAGGAAAACGCCGTTCGGGTGGTGCGACAGTTCCGGGTAATGCGCTGCTCCTGCAATGCACCATGTCGGAGCCGGTCCGCCGGTGTATCGAAATAACTGTGCTCGACCTTTGAACGAAGAACCTCCTTGTCTTCCACCTTTTCGAAGAACTTTTCTTCGATGACCACGACGCCGGCCAGCGTTGAGCCTTGCAATGCCGGGTGCAAGGCATGGCGAAAACGGGTGCAGGTCGAGGCCCCGCCGCCGGGTGCGGCGATGACCGTCCTTTGCTTCTCGAAACGGACAAAGCCGAGCGGATCCACCGGGCAGTCCGGCGACTCGACCGCCGGATAGAACTCGGACAGCGTCGTGACACCGTCGGGCCCCACATGCCTGAGCAGGTTACCCACCGCATCAAACTCGGTGATCGTCGTCTCCTCGCGTTGCTTTTTGCCGAGACGGTTTTCGAACTTCAGTCTCTGGACCCGGGGCAGACGAAAGTGTGCCGGTTGTTCATTGAAAGGCTTTCCTGTTGCGAGGTGATACTCGGTGAACTGCGAAGTGACCGCCTCCCCGCACGTCGTCACCTGCGCAACCAGCAAATGGAATTTGTTGTACGTCCGTTTGATGTGACTGTGCACCTTGCCATCGACCACCAGGCGTTCCTCGGACGTGTACTGGTAACTCCAGGGTGCCGAGTAGAGCGGGTCACCGTCGTCGGATGGTTCCACCGACAAACCATGCCCAAGGAAATTACGGCCCGAAAACGTGTAGGTTCTGCTCGTTTTCGGCTGACCGTGACCCGGATAAATGTCATGGGCCATGACATGAGGCAGCGTCGCCGTCGCACCGGCGTCGCTGGCGGGCAGCAGATGCCCCTGCTCCTTGTAGCGAATGATTTCGACGGCCCCCAAGGGTGTCACGACCCGTTTCAGGTAGCCGATTTCATCGATGAGCGAATATTCAAGATCCCAGCCACGGCCCTCTGGCAAACCTATCTCCACGACCCGATCGTTGCTATCGAGCTTCATTGTGAAGTCAGCCGCGGATGCCGTATCCGGGTTCTGGCTCAACGTAACCAGAGTGCCCTTGCGGGAGATTTTCAGCAGCGTCCGCTGGCCATCCCTGACTTCGATCAGCTCCGGGTATTGATTGACCACTTTGTACAGCAGTGTGATGCCTGCGCCATTGGCCGCGACTATCCGCGTCGGAACTGCGACCAGACTGCCGCCCTGCACCGTCAACTCTTCCCGATGTCCGTCCTTGTACCGAACATCAAAACGTCCGGCACCGGTTTTCACGACCTTGACGCTTTCCAGCTTCATTTCTCTGAACTGGAGACCCGCGACCGTTTCGACGGCCTTGTAACGCTCACCGCTGAACAGGGTCATCATCTTGCTGCGCGTGTCGTAACGGGTCGTGGCCAGCGACCAGCCCAGCCCGAATCCGGTGTTTCGAGTATCAAGCGGGTTGAAACCCAGGGCGAGTCCGAACGAAGGTCCGTTGAGACCCGCAGATCGAACAGCTCCCAAAGACAAGGAGCAGGTATACAAGCCTGTCCGAGGATCAACACCGCCCGTAACAAACTCACCAAAATTGAATGCATTGGAATGCACGGAGACCGGAGATTTGTTCTCCATATATAAATTCCTTTTTTCACCACACAAGAACCAACTCACTCGACGAACTTCGAAGTTCAAGCCGACTGGATTGAAACCAAACAAAATAAGCCCGCGAAAATCTGCAGGAAAATCGCTGTTCAAACCAACTTGAATGCGCGTGCGGAAAAATCCGGTTTTATACGAAGCCAGTGCGCCGTACCGAACTCATCGAATACCGTCAGTTCAAAAACCTGATCCCGAACTGGTTGACGCTGATAGTCGGGAGAGAGATAGCTCAATACCGTCAGATTACCCGGCTGCTGATTGACTGGCGTCCCGACATATCCTTTCGGACCGCGAATGGTCACACTGGCACCATAGACCGGCGCCATGTAGCCGCAATAAGTTCTCCCCCCCGGGTGGGAATCAGCAATATTTCCGGAAGCAAAGAACAACGTCGCGTATTCGTCATCCTTTTGTACTTGCGTGCTGGTCCAGTCCAGAAGATGAATGGAACGGCGGTCAGCATAAAGACCCAGGCTGTATCGATGAACCGCGTCGAAACGATCAATGACGCTTTCACTGACCTTTTCCAGCGAAAAGTGGCTCACGGGATACTTGACCGGCGATATCGCCTCCAACGTCACGCTGCTGTCGCCCCCCAGTTGCCCGTTGCTGCGAACCACTTCATCGCCCAGGGTGATTTCGGCGGCGATTTGCAACGAGCCCGGCCTGGAGCTGCTGACCCAGAACTCATAGACCTGAACAGGTTCGGCAGGGTCGGTAATGCGGTTATGCGCAGCCGGGACCAGTGGAGTGGCCCGGGCGATGCCGCCCGCCATGTCATGGGCGTAGCGATTTTCCCGGGTCTCGACGTTCCAGCCCCCCGAGAGCGGCTGTGCGCCGTTATAGGAGATCAGGCGAAGGGTCTGCATAGCCGGATGTCCGTGAAGAGACACCTCGTTGGCCTGGGCATCGCCACCCGAAATCAAGACCAGCACCCGTACTTGCATCCGACCGTTGGCGTAGAGTTGCTTATGGCGAAGTGTGGGTGCTGAATCAAACTTGACTTCGAGCCTCTGAATACTGACGACTTCTTCAAACATCGATAACTTCCTGTATAAATATCAATTGACCCTTTCTTCAGAAAAATCAGGGAACGATCAAATATTAAACACATCACCAAAGCCTATAACAGCAGCAATAGCTGACAACATGTAAACAGAGCACTCGGAAGCACCAACCTGAAACACAAACTATAAAACCAGCCCTCTAAAACATAAAAAACACAACAAAAAGCCCACTTCCTCAACGCCAAAAAGACAAAGAAAAAAAGTGGGCCATCTATTTTTTTACAACCAGACTTATTGCAAGACAACGACCGTTCAGTGTTTGTCAGGTGTCGGATTCCACCCCGCTATCAGAACTGTCGCTTGATTCGGAAGAATCATCGACATCAAGACCGTCCTCATCCGAGCGAATCTGCACTTTACGATCGAGACTGGCATTTTCCAGATAGTGGATGATTCGCTGCCGAGCCACTACGCCGAGCGGGTTATCCCTCAAATCCAGGTGAAGATTCTGCGTATCCGGAATGTCGAACAACTCATCGCCGATGATGGCAATGTCGTTCTCTCGCAAATCCACGCGAGTCAATGCGGGCAACCGCTCCATCCCGGACGGAAGCTCGTCGATCGCACAATCGCGCAGAAACAACTCTCGCAACCCCTGCATGAATCCCACAGGCGGGGCAATGCCCAATGGGTTCTCCCTCAAATCCAGTAACGTGAGGGTTTCGATCCGGGACAGGCCCTCGGTACTGCTCTCGGAAAGTCGAAGTGAATTTCCGTTCAATATCAGGTGTTGCAAATCCCGCATCTGGAAGATCGCCGGAGAAAATTCCTCCATTCGCACAGACTCCAGAATCAGGTAGCGAACGTTGGGAAAACTGTCTAAAAACCGACCCAACGATACATCGATATTGCGCGCGGTCAGCACCAGCTCTGTCACCCATTCAAACCGGGCGGACAAGTGTGGCAATTCCCCGGAGAAATCGATGAACGTCGAAAAGCCATGATCGGCAAAACCCTGATCCGGCACCGACTCACGCCGCCAGATCGCTAGCAGATCCTGACTGAATTTTTCACGCTTCTGTCGTTGGCTGGCGAGGACTTCAGCACTCAATCCGGACTCAGTGCCGGGATGACTTGAACGCGCACTCCCTAGCCAGTCCTTCAGTTCTTCACGCAACGCTACAGACTCTTTTTCCAGTCGAACAAGAACGGAGTGCGGATCACTGTGTAAACGATCTCCGATGAAAGCCGTCACTTCGTCGTCCGCAAGTCCGGGATACAGCGCTCGCACTCGACGCTCGACAGATGCCTGCGAAATCAGGCGGCCTGAGAGTGCCGAGGAAGGTCCCGGCGCGAAAGTTTCAACATCGGCTTCGTCCACACCGGCAAGCTTTTGCACCCCGTTGCTGTCTTTCGGGTGCCAGTACCGGCGGTGTTGATCAGGCAACAGAAACGGCCCGGAAGGAACAAGCTCACTTGCCAGCATTGCTCGCCAATCTCCCGTAACGGGATCCCTGGCAACCTGGACAAAATGCCCGTCGGTCAATTCGATGTACCGGCGCTGCTTGATGATTCTGAATCCCTGAGCATCGGGTGCGGGCAGTTTAGCTGCAGCGCTGATCCAGAAATCGGCCAACACCGGAGGCATCGGTGCGGTTGCAGGCACCCGGGATGCAGATTCGGAAACAATCATGCTGTTCTCGACGACAGGCGAGGGAAGGGCATCCTGCCTGCCTGAATGGCCAGGGTCTGTTGTCGCAGGTGGCAATGCAGCGCGACGTGACACATCTGGCAGGTCGACATCCGCTCGCGGCGGTGTTTCATGACTTGGAGTGCGGGAAGTAGGTGGGTTCGGGGAGGGTGCAGGAGCAAAACCCTTTGGCGGCTTTTTGAGCATCAATTCTCATCCTTGAGCGATATTAAGTCAGCCCCATTTCGGTAAGGAACTGACGGACAATAGTGGTCCCTGCCGAAATGCCGGCAGGGATCATCGATATCACAGCTTACTGACTTATTCTTTTACAGTGAGTTTATATATCTATTGCCCTGTTGCAGGCTCACCCCCGTTCAAGAATGAACACACCTTCCGTAGCGTCGGTTCGAATGGCCAGTTTGTGTTCAGACCCGTATTGATCAATCGCGGAAAAATGAAACGCCTCATCCACCGTATACTTGGCGTAGCTGTACGTATACTCGGAAATGGCCTGCACAATAGTCAACTCACCGTGACGATCGTTTACCCGCACAAGATACTCCTGACTCACCTCTGAAGAGACACTGGCAGGCCCTGAAAATATGACGTCTAAAAAAGTGTTGTCATTGACCGGCAACTTTACAGTGACATCAGCCTGATCAGGACTCGCCAGAATACCTTTCAGATAATTGGTCGCAGGTGCTCCCAGCCAGTTACCGTGAGCAAAAATCAAGTTGCCTGTACCCCGCGACGCCACCCAGTCCACCAGTTTTATTTGCTGCCCCTGATGATTGAGTCCGAGGTAGTAATTCGAGATCCGGTTACCTGGCGCTTCATTCCCGCGCCGTACGCTTTTCAAGTGAAACTGCTCAAGCGAATAGCTGATCGGCAACTGCGCATCCAGCGTGATACTGCTGTCCTGACGATCGAGCAGACCAGTACCGTTGCTTTGAATAACGGTTCCGTTCAGTAAAATACGCGCCGCGATCTGCGTGGTACCGACCCCCGCCGAAGAAACCCAGAAGGTGCGCACATGAGGATGGGCGTGGTATTGCGACTCATCGTCCGATGCGTCCACCAAATCTGCAGAGACAGGAGCCTCCAGCGTATACCGTCCCTGTTCGGCACTGGCTTTCCAGCCGTCCCGCAATGTCCTCCCGGTATTGTAATGAATAAGTTCTACTGTATTCAGTACATCAGCCGGTACAGGAACATGATGACCGTTTTCATCGAAACCGGAGACCAGCACCTGCACTTTCACTTGCATACGCCCGTTGCCAAACAATACCTTGCTTCGCGTCGCGACCCCTGAATCGAACTTCACCTTCAACTCAATACTTTCAAGGGAAGCCGAATTATTCGAGCGTTCTGCAGACAGCTCATTAAACTCACTCATTCCTTCACTCCTGTGATTGACATCAGATCCAATGCACCCGCACTTTATTGGGCGGAGCCGGATATCAATATCACGCCATTCAAAAGCGAACTTGAAATCAAGTGTAAGAAGCTGTAGCCAGTTCTCAATGCTCGTCGTTATAAACGAACTTCGGCATTTCCCAATGGAAGCGGATCGCCAACAACCGCAGCAGAAAGCCACCGAACAGGGTGATCAGAATGGCCTGTTCGCTCGGCACATTCAGATACAGACAAAGCATGTAACACCACGCGGCGGCGAACGAGACACTGGCGTAGAGTTCGCGGCGGAAGATCAGCGGGATGTCGTTGCAGAAGATGTCGCGCAGGATGCCGCCGAACACCCCGGTGATCACGCCGCTGACCGAAGCCACCAGCATGCCGTGGCCCATTTCCAGAGCGGTCATGCAACCGATCAGTGTGAACGCCACCAGACCGACGGCATCGAGCACCAGAAACAGCGAGCGCAGATGGCGCATCCAGCGTGCCGTGAACACGGTGATCATCGCTGCGACCGTGGTCAGCACCAGGTATTCCGGGTGTTTGACCCAGGTCAGCGGGTAGTGCCCGAGCAACACATCGCGTACCGAACCGCCACCCAATGCGGTGACGCAGGCAATCAGCACCACACCGAACCAGTCCATGCCGCGACGGCCCGCAGACAGAGCGCCGGTCATGGCTTCGGCAGTAATGGCGACGAGGTAGAGCATCAGCAACATGGTGGCGATCCTGGCAGGAAGGCGCGCAGTCTAGCCATTTCAGGGCGGCACCAGAAGTGCGTTTTGCTGAACGTCTGTGACGAGGGGATCTGGCTGCTGCGCAGCCAGGCGGGAGCAAGTTCCCTCGCCACAAAGGCCGCCGATCTCAGAACTTGATGAAATGCTTGCGGTAGTGCTGCAGCTCGGCGATGGACTCGCGGATATCATCCAGCGCCAGGTGAGTGCTGCCCTTCTTGAAGCTGTCGCGCACGTCCGGCGCCCAGCGCGCGGCCAGCTCCTTGAGGGTGGAAACGTCGAGGTTGCGGTAGTGGAAGTAGCTTTCCAGCGATTTCATGTGGGTATAAAGGAAGCGACGATCCTGGCAGATGCTGTTGCCGCAGATCGGCGACTTGCCCTTCGGCACCCACTTTTCGAGGAAAGCAATGGTTTCGGCTTCGGCCTCGGCCATGCTCACGCGGCTTTCACGCACGCGCTGGGTCAGGCCGGAGTTACCGTGGGTGCGGGTGTTCCACTCGTCCATGCGGGCGAGGACTTCGTCACTGTGATGGATGGCGATCACCGGACCTTCGGCCAGAGTGTTCAGGTCACTGTCGGTGACGATGGTGGCCATTTCGATGATCACATCGTTTTCCGGATCCAGACCGGTCATTTCCAGGTCGATCCAGATCAGGTTCTGCGGGTTTTGCATAATTCGGCTCCTAGGCAATGCCGCGCAGTTTAGCCTAGGCCGGTGCCCGGGCGTGCTAAACTCGCGGCCGTTTTACCTAATCGCTGCATTCTTCAGACGGAACACCCATGGCCAAACGCCAACTCAATCGTCGTCAAAACTGGCGCATCGAAAAGATTCAGGGCGAGCGCGCCGCCCGCGCCGCCAAACGCGAGTCCTCGGCTGTCGAGGCGCTCGAAGGCGGCGACCTGGGCCCGGAACAGCACGGTCTGGTGATCGCCCACTTCGGTGTGCAGGTCGAGGTCGAGGCCGTTGACGGCGAACTGGCCGGCCAGGTCTTCCGTTGCCACTTGCGAGCCAACCTGCCCGCACTGGTGACCGGTGACCGGGTGGTCTGGCGCGCCGGCAACCAGGGCATTGGTGTGATCGTCGCGCAACTGCCGCGCACCACCGAACTGTGCCGCCCGGACAGCCGAGGCCAGCTCAAACCGGTGGCCGCCAACGTCGACATGATCGTCATCGTCTTCGCCCCGCTGCCCGAGCCCCATGCGAACCTGATCGACCGCTATCTGGTCGCAGCCGAGCACGCCGGCATCCGTCCGTTGCTGCTGTTGAACAAATTCGACCTGATCGACGAACAGAACGCCCCGGCGCTGAACGCACTTCTGGCGGTGTATCGCACCCTGGGTTATCCGGTGCTGGAAGTGTCGGCGCACCACGGCAACGGCATGGAGCAATTGCAAACGCTGCTCGACGGACGCATCAGCGTGTTCGTCGGTCAGTCCGGTGTCGGCAAGTCGTCGCTGGTCAACAGCCTGCTGCCGGACGTCGAAACCCGAGTCGGCCCGCTGTCCGAATGGTCGGGCCAGGGCACTCACACCACGACCACTGCGCGACTGTTCCACTTCCCCGGCGGCGGTGAACTGATCGACTCCCCGGGTATTCGCGAATTCGGCCTGGGCCACGTCAGCCGTGCCGATGTCGAGGCCGGTTTCATCGAGTTCGACGACCTGCTCGGCACCTGCCGCTTCCGCGACTGCAAGCACGATCGCGAACCGGGTTGTGCACTGCTCAAGGCTCTTGAAGACGGACGCATCCAGCAGCAACGGATGAACAGCTACCGCTCGATCATCGCCAGTCTTCCCGAAAACGGCTACTAAATAGCCAGACACAAAAAAGCCGCGATCATCTCGCGGCTTTTTTGTGGGTCACTGTTTCGGCGCGGGCGCCGGTGCAGTGGCCGGTGCAGCAGGCGCCGGGGCTGGCGCCGCGCTGCCCGGCTCGGCCGGTTTCGGCAGCGGGTCGTCGAACAGGTTCAGCCGTTCGCGCAACTCGTGCGCAGGCACCGGTTGCTGATCCGCCGGCAAGGCGTTCGGGTCGACCGGTTTGGCCGGATCGACGCCGTTCTGCCCTTCGGCCGGTTTCGCCGGCTCAGCGCCTTGCGAACCTTCGATGGCGGCCTGGGCCTTCTTGGTCAGCACCACGATGTCGATACGGCGGTTGACCGGGTTGAACGGGTTCTCCTTGTCGAACAGTGCCGACGAGGCGTAACCCACCACACGAGCCACTTGACCGTCCGGATAGCTGCCCGCCACCAATGCACGCCGGGCGGCGTTGGCACGGTTGGCCGAAAGCTCCCAGTTACCGAAATCACCAGTGCCGGTGTACGGCTTGGCATCGGTATGACCGCTGATGCTGATCTTGTTCGGCACCGCCTTGATGGTGTCGGCCATGGCCAGCAGGATGTCTTCGAAGTAAGGCTTCAGGCGTGCGGAACCTGAGTCGAACATCGGCCGGTTCTCGGCGTCCATGATCTGGATGCGCAAGCCGTTCGGCGTGATCTCGAACAGGATCTGGTCCTTGAATTTCTGCAGTTGCGGGTTCTCGTCGACCTTGTTCTGCAGTTCCTGCAGCAACAGTTCCAGGCGTTCTTTCTCGACCTGCTCGGCCATGCCTTCAACCTGTTCGGTGTCGACCGTGACCTTGTCCGGCTGCGGCTGCGACTTCACTTCAGGGTTGAGGGTGTTTTCCGGCGCCAGGGTCGGCGTACCGCCCAGGTCGATGATGTACGGCGTGCCGCTCTCGGAGAAACCGACCGGGTCCTTGAAGTAACCGGCGATGGCGATCTTCTGTTCCGGGGTCGCGGTGGACAGCAGCCACAACACCAGGAAGAACGCCATCATCGCCGTCGCGAAGTCGGCGAAGGCGATCTTCCACGCCCCGCCGTGATGCCCGCCGGCGATGCGCTTGACGCGCTTGATGATTATCGGCTGGTTATTTTCCATGACTTAACGACCGCGAACGGCTTGTTCCAGCTCGGCAAAGCTTGGACGGTGAGCCGGGTACAGAACCTTGCGACCGAACTCGACAGCCAGCGATGGCGGCATGCCGGAAGCCGAAGCCACCAGCGAGGCCTTGATGGCTTCGTAGACGTTCAGCTCTTCCTTGGCATCGTGCGCCAGGGAGTGCGCCAGCGGGCCGAAGAAACCGTACGCCGCGAGAATACCGAAGAAGGTACCCACGAGTGCCGCACCTACGTGCAGACCGATGGACTTCTGATCGCCTTCACCCAGGGAGGCCATGGTCACCACGATACCCAGTACCGCCGCGACGATACCGAAACCCGGCATGGCGTCGGCGATGCCGTTCACCGCGTGGGACGGATGCTCGAGGTCTTCCTTGAGGCTGTACAGTTCCATGTCGAACAAGCCTTCCAGCTCGTGCGGCGCCATGTTGCCGGAGGACATGATGCGCAGGTAATCGCAGATGAACGCGGTCATGCGTTCGTCTTTCAGCACCGCCGGGTACTTGGCGAAGATCGGGCTTGCAGCGGCATCTTCGATGTCGCCTTCGATGGCCATCATGCCTTCACGGCGGCTCTTGTTGAGGATTTCGTAGATCAGGCCAAGCACTTCCAGATAGAACGTGTGGCTGAAACGCGAGCTGAACATGCCCAGGGATTTCTTGAGCACGTGCATGGTCATGTAACCGGGGTTGGCCTGGAGGAATGCTCCGAGTGCCGCACCGCCGATGATCATCACCTCGAAGGGCTGGATCAGGGCGGCAATCTTGCCGTGGGAGAGCACGTATCCGCCGAGCACGCTCGCGAATACGACGATGATGCCGATAATTTTAGCCATAGGTAGAAAGTACTTATTTAAGTCGGGTTCAAGGTCATATTCGGAAGTTAAAAAATCTCTTCTTCTACTTATCGGCAAAACTGCGCCAGACTATAGCCAGTTCAGGCGAAAAGCCAATTTAGCCCATGCCGGGCGCGTCTACAGTCAGTGAAGATCTCGTCCAGACATGGCTAATGAAACGAACGTCCCACACGTAAAACCCACCACACTCGATGGCTGGGTGAAGCTGCTCGACGGCGTGCGCCTGCCAGTGCCGCAAGAAGCTCACGATCGTGTCTGCCGCGCCATCCGCGATAATCGCAGCTCATTACGCGACATTGCCGACCTGATGCAGGACAGCCCGGCGCTGGCCCTGAGCATCATCCGCGAAGCCAACCGCCACACCCAGGGCAGCATGACCGCGCCGGCGGAAAACCTTGAGGTCGCGATCAATCGCCTTGGCCTCGCCCGCACCGAAGAACTGCTGGCACGCCTGCCCGCCGAACCGCAGGCACAAATTCCCCAGGCCTTGCGCCAGATACAGATGATCAGTCAGCACGCCACGCAACAGGCCAACGGCTTTTTTGCCAGTCGCCTGGCGCGGCTGTGGCAGGACATTCATTGGGGCAGCCTGTTGTTTCTGTCGCCGCTGTGGCCGCTGGCGCTGACCTTTCCCAAACTGCTCGAAGAGTGGGAAGTGCGGGTTATCCACAAGGGCGAATCGGCCCGCGACGTGGAAAAGCAATTGTTCGGCGTGCGCCTGCTGAAGATCGGTGCGGCACTGGTCGAAGTCTGGCGATTGCCGATCTGGGTGCAGCAGGGTTATCGATTGTTGCTCACCGAGCAGCGCGAACTGGTCAAGGTTTTGCGCATCGCCCGCGATGTCGATCACCCGCTACGCCAGCAGAATCGCCTCGATGACGACCCGACCCTGCGCCACTGGCTCAATCAACCGGCCAACACCGTGCTGCTGGCCAACGGCCTGGCGCTGTCGGCGCAACAGGCCTGGGACAGTCCGCACAGCGAGCGCTGGCAGTACCTGACCAGCCTCTATCTGCAAATCTCGATGGACGAGGTGCAACAACAGTTGCACCAGCAGGCTGCCAACAGTGCGCGCCGGCATTCAATGCCGGATCTGTGGCACCCGGCGGTTTCGCTGCTGTGGCCGTGGGGCACCCGGCGCCTGCCCGCCGGCATGCTGCCCGCTGCCGCGCCGAGTGCAGAAGACCTGGCCAAATGGCGCCGGCAATGCGCCGAGCTGCTGGCCGAGCCGAGCCGTTTCACCAACGCCATGCACCTGACCATTGCGGCCCGCGACGCGCTGGTGGCCAGCGGCATGCGCCGGGTGATGATCCTGATGGCCGACCGCACCCAGTCCAGTCTGCGTGTACATCAGATTTCCGGTTTGCCCAAGGAAGCCGCCGCGCTGAACTTCGTCGTCAGCCAAAGCACGGTGTTGCAACGCTTGCTCGCGCAGCAGGCACAGGTGCGGATCACCCCGGACAACAACGCCCAGTTTTCCGCCCTGCTGCCGCCGTCCCTGCGTACGCTGTTCCGTGGCGAGCATCTGTTTCTGCGCTCGCTGGTCCATAACGGCCGGGTGATCATGATTGTGGTCGCCGACCAGGGTGGCGGACCGTTCGCCGACATCACCGTGCAAGCCTTCGGCAAAACCGCGCAGTGCATCGAGAAAGCCCTGCACAGCTTTAGCCAGCGCGGCCAATGACAGCTACAATCCTTCCCCTTTGTGCTCTGGAGACCTCACATGTCTGACTTCTCTGGCCTGGCGCTGGTGATCGAGCCGAGCGACCTGCTCCCGCGCCTCGACGCCCGCAACCTGATTCTGGTGGATCTGACCAGCGCCGCCCGCTATGCCGAGGGTCATATTCCCGGCGCACGCTTCGTCGATCCGAAGCGCACCCAACTGGGCCAGGCACCGGCTCCGGGCCTGCTGCCGACAAAAGAAAAACTCGAGGAACTGTTCGGCGAGCTGGGCCACAACAAGGACGCGGTCTACGTGGTCTATGACGACGAAGGCGGTGGCTGGGCCGGACGCTTCATCTGGTTGCTCGACGTGATCGGTCACGACCAGTACCACTACCTTGACGGCGGTCTGCCGGCATGGCTGGCGGAAGGATCGCCGATGTCGATCCAGGTTCCTCCTGCGGTCGGCGGCCCGGTGGCCCTGACCCTGCACGACGAACCGACCGCCACCCGCGAATACCTGCAAAGCCGCCTCGGTGCCGACGACCTGGCGATCTGGGATGCTCGCGGGCCACTGGAGTATTCCGGCGAGAAAGTCTTGGCGGCCAAGGGTGGACACATCCCCGGCGCAGTCAATTTCGAATGGACGGCAGGTATGGATCAGTCGCGCCAGTTGCGCATCCGTACCGACATGCCGCAGATCCTCGAAAACCTCGGGATCACCAGGGACAAAGAAATCATCACTCACTGCCAGACCCACCACCGGTCCGGTTTCACTTATCTGGTGGCCAAGGCCCTCGGTTATCCGCGGGTCAAGGGCTACGCCGGTTCCTGGGGCGAATGGGGCAACCACCCCGACACCCCCGTCGAGCTTTAAGGATTTTTAAGGACAGTCATGAAAGAGCGTTTGTTTATCATCAGCCAGTACCTGCTGCCTCACCACTTGCTGTCGCGTCTGGCCGGCTGCATTGCCGAGTGCCGCGTGCGCTGGTTCAAGAATGCCTTCACCACCTGGTTCGCCAAGCGTTATCAGGTGGACATGTCCCAGGCGCTGGTTGAAGACGTGACCGCTTACGAGCACTTCAACGCCTTCTTCACCCGTGCGCTGAAAGACGGTGCCCGTCCGCTGGACCAAACGCCGGGCGCGATCCTCAGCCCGGCCGACGGTGCGATCAGCCAGCTTGGCCCGATCGAGCACGGCCGCATCTTCCAGGCCAAGGGCCACAGCTTCAGCGTGCTGGAACTGCTGGGCGGCGATGCAGCGAATGCTGCGCCGTTCATGGGCGGTGAGTTCGCCACCGTTTACCTGTCGCCAAAGGACTACCACCGCGTGCACATGCCGCTGGCCGGCACCCTGCGCGAGATGGTCTACATCCCGGGCCGGATCTTCTCGGTCAACCAGACCACCGCTGAAAACGTTCCGGAACTGTTCGCCCGCAACGAGCGCGTAGCGTGCATCTTCGACACCGAGCGCGGGCCGATGGCCGTGGTGCTGGTGGGCGCGATGATCGTGGCTTCGATCGAAACCGTGTGGGCTGGCCTGGTCACGCCGCCGAAGCGCGAGCTGAAAACCTTCCGCTACGACGAAGCCGCCCGCGCACCGATTCATCTGGAAAAAGGCGCCGAACTGGGGCGCTTCAAGCTGGGTTCGACCGCGATCGTGCTGTTCGGGCCGGATCAGGTGAAGTGGGTTGAAGAACTGAAAGCCGGCTCGCCGGTACAGATGGGTCAGGCCCTGGCACTGTCGAACGCCTGAACCTGCTGATCCGCCCCTGCGCACGTCTGCGAAGGGGCGGACACGACCTGAACGGCGCCGTTACTCTATCTGCCCACGGAAGCCGATCGGCCCTTCGTTGGCGTAGGTATTGGTGCCGCTGAGGTTTTTCCCGCCGTCACTCGAGGTGACATTCAACGCGATAACGTTCTGGTTATCCCGACCGCCGATCACCCATTTGCCACCTGGATGCCATGGGGCATCGTTGCCACCCCACTGGTTCTCGACGTTGTACTGGTTCTGACCAGTGCGCTGAGCCTTGAAGCCAATAGGGCCTTCGCCAGCGTAGGTCATGGTGCCGGTGAAGCTTTTGCCGCCGTCGCCGGACTTGATGTCGATGGCGACGACTTTCTGGTTGTCCCGCGCGCCCAGAACCCAGGTTCCACCCGGATGCCAAGGTGCCGAACTACCGCCCCACTGGTTTGCCACTGCGTATTTAGACATGAACCTCATCTCCTTGAAGTTTTTCAGAGACCTGCCCGACGTTGGCGGCAAGCCGTGCAACCGTGCGTTTCCGATCGCACGCCAGAGAGCCTAGTAGCGCCTGCCGAAATGGCACCAAGCCAGCAGACCAACGGTAAAAAAGCCCGACAAGCGCCTGCGAAACGGACCACAACTGCTAGAGTTTTGGCATTGCCCTATTCGCCGCCGGAGCTGGTCACGGCATGAGTGAGCCTCGATTCCAACCGCAACTGAGCGCACCGACGCCAACGCAGTTGCGCCTGTCTTTCTGTGAAGCGACGCCGCGCGATCTCAAGCGCTGGATCGCCGGCCTGCCGAAAGCCAACATCGGCGAAACCGCGCGCCAGCTCTATCAGGGCCTTGGCGAACTCAATCAATTGCTGACGCCCAGCGACAACCGCCTGCACCTGCTGGAGCTGCTGCGGCCCGAGGTGTACTTCGTCTGCCAGCACCTTGAGCGGCACTTTCTGCATCAGGCGATCATGCTCGACGAGCGCTCACGCAAGATCAGCAACCTGTGTCAGGCCCTGCAAAGTCATCTGGCCATCGGTTACAAGCAGATTGTTCTGCGGATCGCCCCCAAATACTCAAAAGACCGGGCCGCCTTGTTGAGCGAGGCGCTGCAACGCGCCGTTCATGCACTGAAAGGACAACTGGTGCGCGCCACGCAGTTGTACAGCCCCGCGCCGGAACAGTTGTGGTTTGAGTTGCACCAATTATTTCGCTGTGCCTGCGACTTGCAGTTGCAACACCGTCGGGTCCGCGACGACCTGGCGAGCCTGGCCGGTGAATTGAGCGTCGAACAGACCTATATCGCCGCTCTGCTGCTGGGCAGCGCCCGCTGCAATCAGATGCGGCAGAATCCGATCGCCCAACTCGCGCAGGTGCTTGAACCCTGGAGTGCCTGGCTGAAACTGCATCCCGGTGCCTCGGGCGAAGGGCTGTTCGCGATTTCTGCGGAGATCGACGCCGGCCCGCGTTATCGCAGCAAATTTCGCAGCGAACAGCAGTCGGGGCTGCTCGGCTTCGATCCGCAACCACTGGTGAATGCCATCGAAGCTCACCTGCTGCATCAGGACACGTCGACACCGCTGCCGGTGCCGGCCGGCCTGACCCTCGACACCCTGCAACATCTGCACGCCACCTGGGGCGAGGCCGCCGAACGCAGCTTTCAGCGCACCGTCGGCCAGGGCAACCTGACTGTGTGTGTTGGCATGAGCGCCCTGCACTTCTATCTGGGCGGTGAACGCACATTCAGCGAATTGCTCAAGCACCCGGGTTCGCGCGCCGCAAACTTCAGTCGTGCGGTAGCCCAAGGGGAAAAGGACAGCTGGAGTCAGGCATTCGATGCCGCGCCGCAGAGCAAGGCCGACGAATTCCTGCCCTACGAGGAAATCCGCTACGAACCGCTGGCCGACGACGAGGGCGACGCCGACAGCCCGCCGCATTACCCGACTTATGCGTTGCCGGTCATCAACCACAGTCCCGGCGGTTACTGCCTGGCGTGGCCAAAAGAAGTGCCTGCCGAATTGCAGACCGGGGAAATGATCGGCATCCAGGACACCACGAATCAGGGCTGGAGCATTGCCGTGGTGCGCTGGATCCGTCAGGTGCGCGGCGCCGGGACACAAATGGGCATCGAACTGGTAGCGCCACACGCCCAGCCCTGCGGACTGCAACTGGTGCGCACCCGGGACGATCACAATCATTACCTGAGAGGTTTGCTGTTGCCGGAAATCAGCGCCATCGACTTGCCCGCAACGCTATTGGCGCCGCGATTGCCGTTTCAGGAAGGCAACAAAGTGCTGATCAACACCCAGGGTGAAGAGCACCGCGCCGGGCTGGATCGGCGGGTGGCAAGCACACACAGTTTCAATCAGTTTGCCTATCGTTCGCTGGAGGCCGCGCAGAATGGCGGGAGCGAGGAGGATTTCGACTCGTTGTGGAAATCCCTTTGAGCCAGGATCGCAGCCGAGGGCCGCGATCCTTTGCCTATGTCAGAGCTGCCCGTCGCGATCCCGGAAGCCCAGCAGATACAGCACGCCATCCAGCCCGAGGGTGGAAATGGCCTGCTTCGCCGACTGCTTGACCAGCGGCTTGGCGCGGAACGCCACGCCCAGACCGGCAATCGCCAGCATCGGCAAATCGTTGGCGCCGTCGCCCACGGCGATGGTCTGTTCCAGGCGCAAGCCTTCTTTTTCAGCCAGTTGTTTCAGCAGATCGGCCTTGCGCTGGGCATCGACGATGGGCTCGATTGCCACGCCGGTGCACTTGCCGTCGACCACTTCCAGTTCGTTGGCGAACACATAGTCGATGCCGAGCTTGGCCTGCAGTTGCTTGGCGAAGTAAGTGAAGCCGCCGGACAGGATCGCGGTCTTGTAGCCCAGACGCTTGAGTTCGGCGAACAGGGTTTCGGCGCCTTCGGTCAGGCGCAGGGAGGCGCCGATCGAATCCAGCACGCTGACATCCAGGCCCTTGAGCAATGCCAGACGCTCCTTGAAGCTGGCGCGGAAATCCAGCTCGCCGGCCATCGCCCGCTCGGTGATTTCCGACACCTGGTCGCCCACACCGGCGGCCTTGGCCAGCTCGTCGATGACTTCGGCTTCGATCAGGGTCGAGTCCATGTCGAACACCGCCAGGCGACGGTTGCGACGGAACAGCGAGTCTTCCTGGAAGGCGATGTCGACATTCAGTTCCTGGGCCACGCTGAGGAATTCGGCGCGCAGGGCCTGCGGATCGGCCGCTTCGCCACGTACGGAGAACTCGATGCAGCCCTTGCCCTTGTCGGCCGGCGTGTCCAGCGGCATGCGACCCGACAGACGGTCGATATGGTCGATGTTCAGGCCATATTTGGCGGTGATCGAGCTCACGGCCTGCAACTGGCCGGCGGTGACCTTGCGGGTCAGCAGGGTGACGATGTGGCGCTTCTTGCCCTGATTGCCCACCCATTGCTGGTAATCCTCTTCGGACACCGGGGTGAAACGCACCTGCTGGTCGAGCTCGTAGCCCTTGAACAGGATGTCCTTGAGCACCGACTTGCCTTGCTCGGAGTCGGGAATTTCGACGAGGATGCCGAACGACAGCATGTCGTGGATCACCGCCTGACCGATGTCGAGGATATTCACACCACCCTGGGCCAGAACACCAGTAATGGCCGCCGTCAGACCCGGACGGTCGACTCCCGTGATGTTAATCAGGACGATTTCGCGCAACGCGCACCCCCGCAACTGGAAAAAAACCGCATTCTACCCACTTTCAGTGACCATCGGGCACCGCCAGCGCTTTGCCGGTCTAGGGCCTGTCGCTATACTGCGCGTCAACTTCACGGACAAAAGAGCCGAGCTCAGTGAACCGGCCCACGCCAGTTAAAACCGATAACTTCTTCCTGCTGATCTTCCGTGCACTGCGCCACCGCCGTGTACCGATTGCATTGCGCATTGCCAGCCATAACGTGATCCTGGTCGCCCTGGCCCTGGTGATCTATGCCTGCGTGATGGGTTTGCAGTTCAAGCAGGCCATGCACGAGCAGGCCGATGCGCTGGGCGAAAGCCTGACCACGCAGACCGCCACTTCCGCGACCGAGCTGCTGGTGTCCAACGACATCCTCAGTCTCAACGTGCTGCTCAACAACCTGACCAAGAACAAGCTGGTGGCCCACGCCGCCATCTACAGCGTGGACAACCGCATCCTCGCCGAATCCGGTCAGCGGCCCAAGCACAGCCTGCTGGGCGAAGCCGAAGGCATGTACGAGAGCAAGATCACCTTCCAGGACGTGACTGCCGGGCAACTGCGCATCAGCCTGGACATGGATCAGTTCCAGCAGCCGATGACCATCAGCCTGCAGAGCATGGGCATTCTGAGTGCGATCCTGCTGGCGCTGTCTCTGGCCCTGAGCTTGCGTCTTGGCCGGCACATCTCCACGCCGCTGCTGCAACTGCGGGTCTGGCTGCGCCGGATCGACGAATACACGCCGGGGACCGAGCGTCAGGACGAGATCGGCGATCTTGCCCGTCAACTGCACGCCAACTTTGCCCCGGAGCCCGCCCCCAAGCCTGAGCCGGAGCCCGAGTTCGAGGACGATGACGTCGAGCCGGAATTCGAAGTGCGCAACCTGCGTGATCCGAGCTTTGACGAAACCCGCCCGATGGCCGCACAGAAACCTGCGCCACGCCATGTGGTCAGCACCGTTGAAGACGACGATGACGAGGATCCGTTTGCTGACCTGCGTGACGAGTCGCTGAACGAAACCGCACCACCTGCCGTTCGCCAGCCAACCCCGAGCGTGCCGCAACACACTGCGGTGCTGGCCGTGCAACTGGGTTCGCAAGAGCAATTGCGCCGTTTGCCACGGGCACGCCTGGAAGAGTTGCAGGAGCGCTATCGTGACTGCCTGGAGCAGGCTGCTTCGTTGTATCAGGGTGAAATCGAAACCCTGAACGACGGCAGCACGCTGATGCTGTTCCACACCGAAGACAGCGGCGACGATTACCTGACCAACGCCATCTGCTGCGGCGAACTGCTGCGAGCCCTGGGTCACCAGTTGCAGATCGAAGTCGCCGACAGCGGCATCACCCTGCAATTGCAGCTGGGTCTGACTCTCGGTGATGAGCTGTTCGGGCTGAGCCAGATCGACCTGCTGCTGACCGATTCCGCCCAGGACGCCCTGGCCCTGTCGCAACACAGCCGCAACCTGCTGCTGGTGGAGCGCAAGATCGGTGACGACGCGCTGATCCGCCAGCGTGCGCGGATCCGGCCGATTGCCAGCCCTGAAGGCGCGTGCTGTGTTGAGCGCTTGATGGAGCCTTATCCGTCGATGCTCGAGCGGCAACTGGCGCGGATGCATGAGCGTCGGGCCTGAGGCCTTGATGTGAAGAAGCCCGCAGATGAGTGATTGTCTGCGGGCTTTTTTGTGTGTGGTGGTTTCGTGATTGCGCCTAGCCTTGAAGAGCCCCTCACCCTCTCCCTCCGGGCGGTCCGACGTTTCGGGAGGGCTGGGCGGGCGGCGTTTCCGATGAGGGCGCTTTTGGTCTTCTACTCAGCCCCCAGACACAAAAAAGCCCGCACAAGGCGGGCTCTGTCCTGACTCGTTCCAGCCTCAGAAGCGGAACACTTCCATATCCGTACGAATCGGCGAAGCCATCGGGATCTTCGGCTGTTTCTCGGCTTCCGCCGCCGGCGCGGCCGGTTTTGGTGCCGGTTTGCGCGGTGCTTCGGCAACCGGTGGCTGGTTGGCCAGCGGTTTGAGCGCGACCGAGAGCTGCTCGGCCAGACGCTGCAACAGGATGCCCTGGGCCTGAACCTGCGAAGCCGTGCCGCCACTGTGCAGTTCCTGCAGGTGAACGATGCGGTTGTCCCGCACCTGGCCACGACGGTCGATCAGGCGCCACTGCGCGTCGAGAATCGCCGGTTGCTTGGCACCGGAGTCCAGACGCGTGATGGTCAACAGCACCTGCACATCCGGAGTGAACCCGGTGGTGGCCGGTGCCAGCACTACACGTTGACTGTCCAGATGACCGGCAACCTGACGCAGCAGCAATTGATCGATATCCGACGAAAGGCTGCCGGCCCAGCGGCCATCGACCGCAGCCTGCAGGCTGCCGTCCGGCTGACGTTGCAACAGGGTTTCACGTTGCAGGTAATCGGCAACGGTCACAGGGCCCAGCAAAACCGCCATGCCCGCGCTTTGCGCAGGCTGAGCCGGACTTCCGCTGTCCAGCTGATACAGCGACACCGGCTGGTGGACGCTGCAACCCGCCAGGCCAAGAACGCCGGCGAGCAGGAAAATAAGGGGGCGCAGAGAAGTCATCATCCCGTCCAGGTGGCCGCCACAAGGCTGACCACAGTGAAAATACTCAAAAAATATGAAGAACGCTCGGCCACGCCGGCGCTTGGAAAGGCCATATCATCCGTGAATATGCGTTCCGACTCCAGCGCCAAAGCGCCGATCTACGGGTTAAATCGAAGATCGGACGCTCTAGAGAGGCGTTCTCACTCATTTTCTCCGTCGGAGAAATCAGTGCGAATGCCCCCTGGCCGCTTAATTGAGGTTTTCGACGAGCAGCGCGTCCACCCGCTGGAAGCCCCGTGGCAGTTTATTGCCACGACGACCACGCTCACCCTTGTAGTGTTCGAGGTCGTCGGCTTTCAGCGACAGGGTACGTTTTCCGGCCTGCAGCACCAGCGTGGCGCCTTCCGGCAGAACGGCGATGTCCGTGACATATTCTTCGCGACTGGCCACACGCTCACCGGAAATACCGATGATCTTGTTGCCTTTGCCCTTCCCTAATTGTGGCAGATCGCTGATTTTGAAGATCAGCAGGCGACCCTCGGTCGTGACCGAGGCCAGCCAGTTCTGCTCGCGGTCGGCCACCGGACGCGGCGCGATCACCTTGGCGTTGTTCGGCAGGCTCAACAGGGCCTTGCCGGCCTTGTTCTTGGCTTGCAGGTCTTCGCCTTTCACCACGAAACCGTAGCCGGCGTCAGAGGCGATCACGTACAGCGCGTCGTCCTCCGGCATCAGCACGCATTCGAACGTGGCACCCGGCGGCGGCGTCAGACGGCCGGTCAGCGGCTCGCCCTGGCCCCGTGCAGAAGGCAAGGTGTGGGCGGCCACCGAATAACTGCGACCGGTGGAGTCGATGACCACGGCTGACTGGTTGGAACGCCCCGCCGCCGAAGTCTTGAAGCCGTCGCCAGCCTTGTACGACAGGCCGGTGGCGTCGATCTCGTGGCCTTTGGCCGAACGAATCCAGCCTTTTTCCGACAGCACGACGGTGACTTTCTCGTTCGGCAGCAGATCGTGTTCGGTCAGGGCCTTGGCTTCGGCGCGCTCGACGATTGGCGACCGACGGTCGTCGCCGTAGGTTTCAGCGTCTTTCAACAGCTCGCTGCGAACCAGCTTCTTCAGCTTGGCTTCACTGCTCAACAGCGCTTGCAGCTTGGCTTGTTCCTTGAGCAGTTCGTCCTGTTCGTCGCGCAGCTTCATCTCTTCCAGTCGCGCCAACTGACGCAGACGGGTGTCGAGGATGTAATCGGCCTGGATCTCGCTGAGGGCGAAGCGCTCGATCAGTTTGGCTTTCGGCTGATCCTCGGTGCGGATGATGTGGATCACTTCATCCAGGTTGAGGTAAGCGATCAGCAAACCGTCCAACAGGTGCAGGCGACGCTCGACCTTGTCGAGGCGGAATTGCAGGCGGCGACGCACGGTCAGCACGCGGAATTCCAGCCACTCCACCAGCAACGCCCGGAGGTTTTTCAGCTGCGGCTTGCCGTCCAGACCGATGATGTTGACGTTGACCCGGTAGGTCGACTCCAGCTCGGTGCTGGCGAACAGGTGCTGCATCAGCGCTTCGTGATCGACGCGGCTGTTGACCGGGATGATCACGATGCGGCACGGGTTTTCGTGGTCGGATTCGTCACGCAGGTCGGCGATCTGCGGCGCTTTCGACGGTTTGGCCTGCATCAGCGCAGCGATCTGCTCCAGCACCTTGGCCCCGGAGACCTGGTGCGGCAGCGCGGTGACGATGATGTCGCCGTCCTCTACGTGGTACACGGCGCGCATGCGCACCGAGCCCTTGCCGGTTTCGTACATTTTCAGCAGGTCGGCGCGCGGGGTGATGATTTCCGCTTCGGTCGGATAGTCCGGGCCCTGAATGTGTTCGCAGAGCTGTTCGACCGTGGCTTTCGGCTCATCGAGCAGGCGTACGCAGGCGGTGGCGACTTCCCGCAGGTTGTGCGGCGGTACGTCGGTGGCCATGCCCACGGCGATACCGGTGGTGCCGTTGAGCAGGATGTTCGGCAAACGTGCCGGCAACACCAGCGGTTCCTGCAGGGTGCCGTCGAAGTTCGGGCCCCAGTCCGCAGTGCCCTGGCCCAGCTCGCTGAGCAGCACTTCGGAATAACGCGACAAGCGCGCTTCGGTGTAACGCATGGCGGCGAAGGATTTCGGATCGTCCGGCGCCCCCCAGTTACCCTGGCCGTCCACCAGTGTGTAGCGATAGCTGAACGGCTGGGCCATCAGCACCATTGCTTCGTAGCACGCCGAGTCGCCGTGGGGGTGGAACTTGCCGAGCACGTCGCCGACGGTACGCGCCGACTTCTTGTGCTTGGAATCGGCGTCCAGCCCCAGCTCGCTCATGGCGTAGACGATACGCCGCTGTACCGGTTTCAGACCGTCGCCGATATGCGGCAGGGCACGGTCCATGATCACGTACATGGAGTAGTTGAGGTAGGCATTTTCGGTGAAGTCAGCCAGTGACCGGCGTTCTACACCGTCCAGGCTGAGATCAAGGGAGTCGCTCATGCGGGCCTCATCGGTTCGTTGTCTGGCGCAGCAGCATGGTGCCACCGCGCTGGGTAAATTCAAGTTTGTTCAGGGCGCTCATACCGAGCAGCACCTGGTCGCCATGCAGCCCTGGCGCCACCAGTGCGCGGACGTCCCGCAGCACGATGTCGCCCAGTTGCAGGCGGTCGATACGGGTGCGATAGCCCTGGCTCAGGCCGTTGGCCGTGCTCAGGGTCACACCGAAACCTTCTTCCAGCCGCAGGTCTTTCGCGACCTCGGCCGGGATTGCCACGTCGGTCGCGCCGGTGTCGAGCATGAACTCCACCGGCCGGCCGTTGATCAGTCCGCTGGCGACGAAATGTCCCTGGGCGTTACCCGCCAGTTTCACTTCGATCACGCCGCCCACCTGCTCCGAACTGACCACCACGTTGGGATTACGCTGGCGCTCTTCCCACTGGCCGAAAAACCGCGTGGCCAGAAACAGCGCCGCGCACCAGGCCAGAATCATCAACACCCGACCGGCGCGTTTGCCCGGTGGCTGCTGGCTCAAGGCTTGGCACTCCAGCCACCCTCGGGGGCGGCGAAACGCCAGACGATCGGGCGGACTTCGCCATCGGCGCGAGGGCCGAAGTTGTTGTCGACGCCGATCCAGGCACCCTCCGTATCAATCACCAACGCCTCTTCGAGCCCGAAGTTCTGGGCGTAGCGACGGTTGCCCTGCAACAGTTCGTCGGCATACGACCAGCAGCGCTCGACCTTGGCCGTCTGCGGATCGCGGCGACAGATCTGGTAGGCGTTGCGCTCAAGGGTGAACAGCTTGCCGTTGAACAATGACAGGTCGGAAAAGTCCCGGTTGACCGGTCTGGCTTTTGGAAACTGCGGCGGCTGCATTTCCATGCCGCCCTCGCTGAGCAGTACGCAGCGACCGTCACAGTCCCAGACCGTCTGCTGACGCTTGATCAGCAGCAGGCCACGGTTTTGCCGTTCGGCGGCCAACCACATCTGATCACCTGCCGGATTGATCGCCAGGCCTTCGAAGATCGCGTTGAATTGCAGCAGCATGCCGCTGGCCCGCGCCTCGCGAACCATCATCGGCGAGATTTTCAGCCACGAAGACGGCCCCTGCGGCGGCACTTGCAAGACGGCGGCGTGGCCTTCGCTGACAATGTAGCGATTGCCGGCGCTGTCGCAGGTGATCCCTTCGAAATCCAGATCGCCGCCACGGACGAACGACGCCGCCCAGGTCCGTGACTTGATGCCCCACGGCAAGCCGCTGTCGGGCACTGGCGGCGGATCGATGCGCACGGCCGTGGCCTGCCAGACCGGATCGCGGGTATCGAGACGATAGATCTGATCATCGTCGCGGTCCGAGACCGTCCACAGCTCGTTGCCGCACATTGCCAGCCCCGAGAGGTTGCCGCCGCGCATGCCTTCGACCGGATGCTCGGAGAGCACGCGCAGTTCCTGCACGGGCTCGGCCGACACCGTCATCGAGCCCAGCAGCAACGCACCCGCCAGGGCCCAGCAAAAGCGCATCAGGCCAGGACCTCAGCCAGGTTGCCCTTGGATTCGAGCCAGGACTTGCGGTCGCCGGCGCGTTTCTTCGCCAGCAGCATGTCCATCATTTCCGAGGTCTGGGCGAAGTCTTCGCCGAGGGTCAGTTGCACCAGGCGCCGGGTGTTCGGGTCCATGGTGGTTTCGCGCAGCTGCGGCGGGTTCATTTCACCCAGGCCCTTGAATCGGGTGACCTGCGGTTTGCCACGTTTCTTTTCGGCCACCAGACGGTCGAGGATCCCGTCGCGCTCGGCTTCGTCGAGGGCGTAGTAGATCTCTTTGCCCAGGTCGATGCGGTACAGCGGCGGCATTGCCACGTAGACGTGACCGGCATCCACCAGCGGACGGAAATGCTGGACGAACAAGGCGCAGAGCAAGGTGGCAATGTGCAGACCGTCGGAGTCGGCGTCGGCGAGGATGCAGATCTTGCCGTAGCGCAGCTGGCTCATGTCCTCGGCGCCCGGATCGACACCGATGGCTACCGCAATGTTGTGCACTTCCTGGCTGGCCAGCACTTCGCTGCCGTCGACTTCCCAGGTGTTGAGGATCTTGCCGCGCAACGGCAGGATCGCCTGGAATTCCTTGTCCCGCGCCTGCTTGGCCGAACCGCCGGCGGAATCACCTTCCACCAGGAACAGCTCGGAACGCATCGGGTCCTGCCCGGCGCAATCCGCCAGTTTGCCCGGCAGCGCCGGCCCCTGGGTGATGCGCTTGCGCTCGACTTTCTTGCTCGCTTTCAGGCGACGGCCGGCGTTGCTGATCGCCAGTTCCGCCAGCGCCAGACCGGTTTCCGGGTTGGCGTTGAGCCACAGGCTGAACGCGTCCTTGACTACACCGGAGACGAACGCCGCCGCTTCACGGGACGACAGACGCTCCTTGGTCTGGCCGGAGAATTGCGGCTCTTGCATCTTCATCGACAGCACGAAGGCGATGCGTTCCCAGACGTCTTCCGGCGCCAGCTTCACGCCGCGCGGCAGCAGGCTGCGGAATTCGCAGAACTCGCGCATCGCATCGAGCAGGCCCTGACGCAGACCGTTGACGTGGGTGCCGCCCTGCTCCGTCGGGATCAGGTTGACGTAACTTTCTGTGACCGAGGTGCCCCCCTCCGGCAGCCACAGCAGCGCCCACTCGACCGCTTCCTTGGTCCCGGCCAGGTTGCCGCAGAACGGCGCGTCCGGCAGACGCTCGAATTCACTGACAGCGTCTACCAGGTAGGAACGCAGGCCGTCTTCGTAATGCCACTCGACCTTTTCGCCGGTGCCTTTGTCTTCGAAGCTGATCAGCAGACCCGGGCACAGCACGGCCTTGGCCTTGAGCACGTGCTTGAGGCGGCTGATGGAGAATTTTGGCGAATCGAAGTATTTCGGGTCCGGCGCGAAGTACACGCTGGTCCCGGTATTGCGCTTGCCGACGGTGCCGATCACCTGAAGATCGGTGGCCTTGTAGCCGTCGGCGAAGGTCATCTCGTATTCGTTGCCGTCACGCTTGACCCGCACCCGCACCTGGGTCGACAAAGCGTTGACCACAGAAATACCTACCCCGTGCAGACCGCCGGAGAACTGGTAGTTCTTGTTGGAAAACTTGCCGCCCGCATGGAGCTTGGTGAGGATCAGCTCAACGCCCGACACTCCCTCTTCCGGGTGAATATCGACCGGCATGCCACGGCCGTCATCGCAGACTTCCAGCGAGTGGTCGGCGTGGAGGATGACCTGGATCGATTTGGCGTGGCCGGCCAGGGCTTCGTCGACACTGTTGTCGATGACTTCCTGGGCAAGGTGGTTCGGCCGACTGGTGTCGGTGTACATGCCGGGGCGTTTGCGCACCGGGTCGAGGCCCGAGAGGACTTCGATGGCGTCGGCGTTATAGGAGCTAGCGCTGGGAGTGGCCATAAGGTCTCGTCGTCAGTGTTCGGTGAATAAGAAAATTAAGGGGGCAACCGCTCACAGCGCGGTGAAATCGATTGCCTGAAACAAATCGGCGCCAATACCGGCAAAACTCAGCAACGCCGGCAACTGCCCGGCAAACCCCTGAAAACTGTGGTCGCCGCCGGCCTGAATGCGCAAGGCACAGGCCCGGTAATACTGCTGGGCGTGGCGATAGTCCAGGGTTTCGTCCCCGGTCTGCAACCACACCTGATAACGCTGCGAATCCTGCGGCGCCGGCACTTCCAGTTCGGCCAGGGCCGTCACGTGGTCGTGGGTCAATTCCCAGGTTTCATCGGTGTACAGGTTTTTTTGCGTCCCCAGATATCCGTCGAACATCCGGTGCGGACTGACGGCCGGGTTGACCAGCAGGGCTTTGAGGCCATGGCGTTCGGCCAGATGAGTCGCATAGTAGCCGCCGAGCGAGCTTCCCACCAGTAACGGCCGGCCCAGCTCGGCAATTGCCTGTTCCAGCTGACCGATGGCTTCACGGGGGTGGTGATGCAACGCCGGGACACGCAGTTGATCGCTCAAACCCAGACGCTCCATCACCTCGACCAACTGACAGGCCTTCTTCGAGGCCGGCGCGCTGTTGAAACCGTGGATATAGAGGATCGAACCGGACATTTGAGCTCCCTGGGTGTCGGCTAAAGAAAGCGGAGTTTACAGGGAGTCGAGGGTCGTTGGGCCAGCACCCGAGGAAATCAGCGCTGCACCCCTGAATCAGTAACCGTTGGAGCCGTAGTCGACCGTGAACCGGAAATCGGTGACACGCTCCACGCCTGTCTCGATCCGCCCGTCCGGCAGCAATCGCAACCAGCGATAGCCCGGCGCCTGCTCGCCGACCTTGAAGTCGACACTGCGCGGCTCGAACTGAATGCAGGTCGACGGCGAGGCGATCAGCCGCACGCCGTTGCGTTCGCGGTCGATCTCCTGATGCACATGTCCCCACAACACGGCCCGGGCCTGCGGGAAACGGTCGAGCACCTCGAAAAACGCTTCGGGATTGCGCAAGCCGATCGGCTCCATCCAGGCACAATCGATCGACACCGGGTGATGATGCAAGCACACCAGATGATGCCGCTCCGGCGCTTCGCTCAGGGCACGGGCCAGCAGTTGCAACTGGTCATCCTGCAAGTACCCCGGCACCGAGCCCGGCACCGCCGAATCGAGCAGGGTCACGCGCCAGTTGCCGACATCCACCACCGGTTCCAGCAGCGCACTTTGCACCGCAGCCATTTGCATGATCTGCGGTTCGTCGTGGTTGCCAGGGATCCAGCGGGCGGGTGCATCGATCTGCGCGGTCATCTGACGAAACTGCTGGTAGGACTCCAGGGTGCCGTCCTGGGACAGGTCGCCCGTGGCAATCATCAGGTCGATTTGCGGCTGTTGTTCGAGCACCAGCTCGATGACTTTTTGCAGGCTCTCGCGAGTCTTCATGCCCAGCAGCGCGCCGTCCGCCTCGGCGAACAGATGACTGTCGGACAGTTGCACCAGCAACGCCGCATCGGCAGTGGTCAGAGTCGATACGCTCGGCAAGGCGTTCTCCCAGGGCTGGACGCCGGGTCGGAAAGGTTCGCAATTATGCTGGGGGAAGGCCCCGGGAAGAAACCGCCGAACCGGACACAGTTCACAACTTGCCGCTGTAATAGAAACTATCGAACGGCGGCGTACTCGTGACCGCAGGCCAGGCAATGACTCAGCCACTCTCCGAGGAACAGATTGAGCTGGGCCTTTTCGTCCGGCTGATGCATGGCCGCATTGGGGTAAGGATAGACGCCGCGAAAGCGCCGCGCATGTTCGGCGCTGATGACTTCGGCCATGCGCGCGTCGTGATAGACCTGCACTTCCAGCTGTGGCACCGGCAGCCACGGCAGGCTGTGTTCCTGACGCACTTGCAGGGTCGTGGTGTATGGGCAGGTCTGCAACACTTCGATGGCCAGCACGCCGAGCATCTGGTCGCCCTGGGTCACGGCGATGCGCCGCGCCTCAGGTTCGCGGCGCATGTCCGGCAGCAGTCGCATCAGGCGCGCGTAGTTGGCCTCGCAGGCGGCTTGCAGGCCCACGAGGTCGACACGATAACGATCGCGCAGTTTGTTTACGACCATAACCCCCTCACTTCGGCGCGATTGAGCGCCAGCCACTGCAAGGCGATGATGCTCGCCGCATTGGCAATCCGGCCGTCGCGTACGGCCTGCAGCGCATCCTCGAATGCCCAGACCGTGACGCGGATATCTTCTGCCTCTTCCTCCAGCCCATGCAGGCCGCCGACACCTTCGGTGCTGCAACGCCCCAGAAACAGATGCACGAATTCGTTGCTGCCCCCCGGCGACGGGAAATATTGCATCATCGGCCACAACGCCTTGATGTCGAGTCCAGCTTCCTCCTGCGCTTCGCGGCGAGCAACTTCTTCCGGCACTTCTTCCTTGTCGATCAGACCGGCGACCAGCTCCACCAGCCACGGGTTGGCAGTCTTGCCCATGGCACCGACGCGAAACTGTTCGATCAGTACCACCTCATCGCGCTGCGGATCGTAGGGCAGCAGGCACACGGCGTCGTGCCGCACGAACACTTCACGATTGATCTCGCGGCTCATGCCGCCGGCGAACAGTTCGTGGCGCAAATGCACACGGTCGAGCTTGTAGAAGCCCTTGTAGCATTGTTCGCGTCGCACGATATCGATGGCGGCGGGAGTGGCTTTGGCAAGATCGGTCATGGGCATCCTCGTTTACTGCAATTCCAATACGAGGCTGCGTTTTTTGTGACGGGCAACCTCGACTTCGCGCCATCCTAACGCGCCCGCGATGTTTGATGCAGCCCCTTTACCGTCAGCGGGATGGACGGTGGAGGCGAAACCCACTCTAATTAGCTTAGTGGCGAACTGACCGCTTCACAGAGAGTCGAAGCGGTAACTTTTTGCCTTCCCCTGTTTCAGAAAGGACGCCCATGTCGCTTTTCAAAATCGCCTCCGTGGCGGCCATCGCCCTGACCCTGGGCGCCTGTGCCAGCCTGTTCCAGCCCAACTACCGCACGCCGCTGGAAACCACCCGCGACGCCTCGGAAACCCTGAAACCCGGCTGTTCCAACCCGGACTGCCCGCTGGTGAACATCGACACCCTGCACTTCCCGGCGGAGCCTGCGCTGGACGGCATCATCGAAAAACGCCTGCTGCAATTCACCCGCACCGAGCCGAACGCCCCGGTGGCGCCGACCCTGGCGGCCTATCGCGAGCAATTCCTGCGCACGGCCGGCCCGCGCAACAGCAGCTATTTGCAGGCGAAAGTACGCGAGCAGCATGACGGTCTGGTGATTGTCGAAGTGTCGAGCTACCTGGACACCGGCGGCGCCCATGGCACCCCGGGCCGCGGCTTCATCAACTATTCGCGCCAGCAGCACAAGGTGCTGAGCCTGTCGGACATGTTGGTGCCAGGTCAGGAAGAAGCGTTCTGGAAGGCTGCGCAAGTGGCGCATAACAGCTGGCTGATCAGCACCAAGCTCGATCAGGAACCGGAGTACGTGAAAAACTGGCCGTTCGTCAAAACCCCGCACGTGGCCCTGACTTACGGCGGCGTGATCCTCAAGTACGACGTGAGCACCATCGCGCCTTACGCGCTGGGCCACGTCGAACTGAAGATCCCTTACCCGCGCCTGAACGGCATCATCAAGCCCGAGCTGTTTCCCGGCCGTAACTGAAGGCCCGGCCCAGCACGAGTTGCAGCAGCCCTGCCAGGACCAGTGCCGGCAGGGTTGCGCCGACATCCGGATACAGGTTGGCCAGCAGGTGGTAAGTACTGATGCCACCCAGCCAGGCCAACAGCGCCGGCCAGCGCAACGCGGCCGAAGCCACCTGACCACTGCGCTTGCGCAGGATGAAGTGATCCACCAGCACCACGCCGAACAGCGGCGCAAATACCGAACCGATCAGCAGCAGGAAATTCTGGTACTGCGCCAGGGGCGCGAGCAGCGCGATCAAGGTGCAGATCACACCGATGGCCAAGGCCAGATGCTCGACTTTCAGGCGTAGCAGAATCCCGCTGGACACCGCTGCCGAGTGAATGTCGGCAAAGGCGTTTTCCGACTCGTCCAGCAGAATCAGCAACAGCGGAATCCCCAGACCGGCACCGGCCAGCGCCAGCAGCAGCGCGTTGACTTCACCGCTCGGCGCAAAGGCCAGGGTGTAAGCGACGCCCAGGCTCATCAGCCAGAAGTTGCCGATGAAGAAACCAATGGCCGTGCCACCGAACACGTTCTTCGCCCGCTTGCCGAAACGCGAGTAGTCGGCAATCAGCGGCAGCCACGACAGCGGCATCGCGATGGCAATGTCGAAGCCCACGGCGAGCGGCATCGAACCATCCCCGGCCTGTGCCCACAAGGCGCCCAGATCGGCCTTGGCGAACAGGTTCCAGGTCAGCCAGATGCACGCGGCCAGGATCAGCCAGATGCCCCATTTGCGCAGGATCTTGCGCACGAATGTCAGCGGACCGCTGACCGCGAGCAACGTCGCCAGTGCACCGAAGCACAACGTCCACAACATCGGACTTGCCCACAGCGAACCTTCGCTGAACGCACGGGTACCCAGCAGGCTGGCGGCATCACGCATGACGATGATTTCGAACGAGCCCCAACCGATCAGTTGCAGCAGGTTGAGCAGCGCCGGCAGGCTCGCGCCTTTGCTGCCAAGGCTGAGTTTCAGCGCGGCCATCGACGACAGGCCGGTGTCGCTGCCGATCACGCCAACGGCGGCCAGCAACAGGACGCCGACCAGGGTGCCAAGGAAGATCGCCAGCAGCGATCCCGACAGCCCCAACCCTGGCGCCAGCAGCGCACCGGTCTGCAAGACCATCAGGCCGATGCCGAGGGAAAACCACAGGGAAAACAGATCGCGACCGCCGAACACACGCTTGTCGGCGGGCACAGCGAGGTCGGGGGAATAAGTACCGGGTTGAATGCTCAAGGGTGTTATCTCAGAGGGACATTTGTTGTTGTGTCGATCAATCGCCAGCAGGCTGGCGATGGGGCCTGCACAGGCCCCACCCTTTCAGGTCAGATCAAACCTTCTTGTACAGCTGACTGCCTTCCTTCTTGAACCGCTCGGCCTGTTCCGCCAGGCCCTGGGCGACGTCCACGTCGACCGCGTCGATCCGCTGGTTGGCCGCGTATTCGCGGACTTCCTGGGTGATCTTCATCGAGCAGAATTTCGGCCCGCACATCGAACAGAAATGCGCGACCTTCGCCGAATCCTTCGGCAGGGTTTCATCGTGATACGAACGGGCGGTGTCCGGGTCCAGACCGAGGTTGAACTGGTCTTCCCAACGGAACTCGAACCGCGCCTTGCTCAAGGCGTTGTCACGGATCTGCGCGCCCGGATGTCCTTTGGCCAGGTCCGCTGCGTGGGCCGCGATCTTGTAGGTGATGATCCCGGTCTTCACGTCATCCTTGTTCGGCAGGCCGAGGTGTTCCTTCGGCGTCACGTAGCAAAGCATCGCGCAACCGAACCAGCCGATCATCGCTGCACCGATACCCGAAGTGATGTGGTCATAACCCGGTGCGATGTCGGTGGTCAGCGGGCCGAGGGTGTAGAACGGCGCCTCGTCGCAGCACTCCAGCTGCTTGTCCATGTTCTCCTTGATCAACTGCATCGGCACGTGGCCCGGGCCTTCGATCATGCACTGCACGTCGTGTTTCCAGGCAATCTTGGTCAGCTCGCCGAGGGTCTCCAGTTCGCCGAATTGCGCTTCGTCGTTGGCGTCGGCAATCGAGCCCGGACGCAGGCCGTCGCCCAGCGAGAAGCTGACGTCGTAGGCCTTCATGATTTCGCAGATTTCGTCGAAGTGGGTGTAGAGGAAGTTCTCTTTGTGGTGCGCCAGGCACCACTTGGCCATGATCGAGCCGCCACGGGAAACGATGCCGGTCACGCGCTTGGCGGTCAGCGGCACGTAGCGCAACAGCACGCCGGCGTGGATGGTGAAGTAGTCGACGCCCTGCTCCGCCTGCTCGATCAGCGTGTCGCGGAACAGCTCCCAGGTCAGGTCTTCGGCGACGCCATTCACTTTTTCCAGCGCTTGGTAGATCGGCACGGTGCCGATCGGAACCGGCGAGTTGCGGATGATCCACTCGCGGGTTTCGTGGATGTGTTTGCCGGTGGACAAGTCCATGACGGTGTCCGAACCCCAGCGAATGCCCCAGGTCAGTTTCGCCACTTCTTCTTCGATGGACGAACCCAGTGCACTGTTGCCGATGTTGCCGTTGATCTTCACCAGGAAGTTACGGCCGATGATCATCGGTTCCAGTTCGACGTGGTTGATGTTGGCCGGAATGATCGCGCGGCCACGGGCGATTTCTTCGCGGACGAATTCGGGGGTGATTTCTTTCGGGATGCTCGCGCCAAAACTGTGGCCGGCGTGTTGCTGGTTCAGCAGGCCGGCGGCGCGGGCTTCTTGCAGCTTCATGTTTTCGCGGATGGCGACGTATTCCATCTCGGCGGTGATGATGCCTTTGCGGGCGTAGTGCATCTGGCTGACGTTGGCCCCGGCCTTGGCGCGGCGCGGGTTGTTGACGTGGGCGAAACGCAGCTTGGTCAGCTCCGGATCGGCCAGACGCTCCTGACCGAAATTCGAGCTCAGGCCTGGCAGACGCTCGGTGTCGCCACGGTCGTCGATCCACGCCGAACGCACATCGCCCAGACCTTTGCGTACGTCGATCACCACGTTCGGATCGGTGTACGGGCCGGAGGTGTCGTAGACGGTTACGGGTGCGTTGATTTCGCCGCCGAAGTCGGTCGGGGTCACATCGAGGGTGATTTCGCGCATCGGCACGCGGATGTCCGGGCGGGAGCCCTGAACGTAGACTTTTTGCGAACGGGTGAACGGTTGAACCGACTGCTCGTCGACCTTGGCCGAGTCACTCAGGTTGATCGCGTTTTTAGATTTTGTAGTCATCACGGGCTCTCCAGACAGCATCCAGGCAGTGGATTGTCGGAGCAGAACCTGAAAGGCACGGACGCACCAGGACTGGTGCTGTGCATCGTCGTCGAGCGTTCGATTGTCGAACAATTTCCCGGACGAAGCACAAGAGGACTCGCCGGGTGACGAGAAATCTTGTTCCCTACGCAGGCGCTAACCTGATCAGGTTCAACGGGATCCGAAATTATTCGATCTCAGCCTCATAGCAAGGCACCCCGACAAGAACCCGGCCAGTCTAGACACAACCGGCAAAGAACGCCAACACCGCAGCAAACACCATGATGAATGGCGCAATTGCGGCGGCCGACAGGATTGTGAGCGCCTCAATGCGCTACTACACTCGCCTTGCCCTGCTGCGCCTTGACGCTATGCGGCCCGCGCCTTACCTTTGGCGCCCGGATTATTTCCATAATATTCATGCTAGGGATCGCCTCATGCTGCGCAAACTCTCACTGGCTGTTGCCGTGTCTTGTGCGTCCAACGCAATGGTCTGGGCAGCAGAAGCGCCCTTGTCGACCAGGACCGATCTGGTCAGCGTCTATCAGGAAGCGGTCGACAACAACGCCGATCTGGCCGCCGCCCGCGCCCAGTACGGCGCCCAGAAAGAAGTGGTGCCCCAGGCCCGCGCCGGGCTGCTGCCGAACCTCTCCGGCGGCGCCGAAACCGCCAGCGTGCGCACCTCGATCGACCAGCCTTCGGCCATCGCCAACCGCAGCGCGCACTCCTATCAGGCGACCCTGGCGCAGCCGCTGTTCCGCGCCGATCGCTGGTTCCAGTACCAGGCCGCCAAGGACGTCAACGAGCAGGCCGCGCTGCAACTGTCGGCCACCGAGCAGAACCTGATCCTGCAATCGGCCGAAAGCTATTTCAACGTGCTGCGCAGCCAGGACAACCTGGCCTCGACCAAGGCTGAAGAAGCCGCGTTCAAGCGCCAGCTCGACCAGTCCAACGAACGCTTCGACGTGGGCCTGTCGGACAAGACCGACGTACTTCAATCGCAAGCCAGTTACGACACCGCCCGGGCCAACCGGATCGTCGCCCAGCGTCAGGTGGATGATGCGTTCGAAGCGCTGATCACCCTGACCAACCGCCAGTACAATTCGATCCAGGGTATTGTCCACACCCTGCCGATCCTGCCGCCGGCGCCGAACGACGCCAAGGCCTGGGTCGACACCGCCGCCAAGCAGAACCTCAATCTGCTGGCCAGCAACTATGCGGTGAGCTCCGCCGAACAGACCTTGAAGCAGCGCAAGGCCGGTCACCTGCCGACCCTCGACGCCGTGGCCAAATACGAAAAAGGCGACAACGACGCCCTCGGCTTCTCCAACCCGAGCGCCTTCGGCACGCCGTATCACGGTAACGTCGAGCAGAGCACCGTGGGCCTGCAACTGAACATCCCGATCTACAGCGGCGGGCTGACCAGCTCTCAGGTGCGCCAGTCTTATGCACAACTGGATCAGAGCGAGCAGCAGCGCGAAAGCCTGCGCCGGCAGATCGTGGAAAACACCCGCAACCTGCACCGCGCGGTGAACACCGACGTAGAACAGGTGCAGGCGCGCCGCCAGTCGATCATCTCCAACCAGAGCGCGGTGGAAGCCACGGAAATCGGTTATCAGGTGGGGACGCGCAACATCGTCGACGTGCTCGACGCCCAGCGTCAGCTCTACACCTCGGTGCGCAACTACAACAACACCCGCTACGACTACATCCTCGACAACCTGCGCCTGAAGCAGGCGGCGGGGACGTTGAACCCGGGTGACCTGCAGGACCTGACCCGTTATCTGAAAGCCGACTACAACCCGGACAAGGACTTCCTGCCGCCGGATCTGGCCAAGGCCGCCGAAGAACAGCTCAAGGCCCGGCCTTAAACAAAAAACGCAGCCCTGAGGCTGCGTTTTTTTATGGGCGGTCGATCAACCGTCCCAGGCCATCGAGCAATCGCTGAAGAGCGCCCTGATTGCGGCGCATCACGCCCAATCCGGCTTCGGCCATGCGCTGTGCATCGCGCGGCAGTTCGAAAAGGCGCTGCACTTCCGTCGCCAGACCTTCGGCGTCATCCACCTCGGCCAACGCCCCGGCGCTGCGCAACTGCGCGGCGATGTCGAGGAAGTTGAATAGGTGCGGGCCGCTGATCACCGGTTTCGCCAGAGCCGCCGGCTCCAGCAGGTTGTGCCCGCCGTTGGGTACCAGGCTGCCGCCGACAAAGGCGCTGTCGGCCAGGGCGTAGAGAAACAGCAACTCGCCCATGGTATCGCCGAGCAGCACCGACGTTGCGGCATCGACGTTGGCGCCGGTCGAACGACGCACCGTGGCAAACCCTTCGTGCTGGCACAGTTCGAACACCGAGTTGAAACGCTCCGGATGACGCGGCACCAGAATCAGCAGCGCATCGGGATGGTTGGCCAGCAAACGGCGATGGGCATTGAGCACCACCTCGTCTTCGCCTTCATGGGTGCTGGCGGCGATCCACACCGGACGCTCCAGCGCCTGCCATTGGCCGCGCAGTTCAGCGGCGCGTTGCAGCAGTTGCGGGTCGATGGTCAGGTCGAATTTGATCGAGCCGGTGACTTCGACCGTCTCCGGGCGTGCGCCCAAATCGCGGAAGCGCCGGGCTTCGGCTTCGGTCTGCACGGCGAACAGGCTCATCTCGGCCAGCATCGGCGCGGTCAGTTTGCTGAACCGGGCGTAGCCTTTGGCCGAACGCTCGGACAGGCGTCCGTTGGCCAGCGCCACCGGAATCCCGCGTTTGGCGCATTGATGGATGTGGTTCGGCCAGAGTTCGGTTTCCATAATCACGGCAAGCTTCGGCTGCACACGATCGAGAAAACGCGCCGCCGCGCAGGGCAAGTCGTAAGGCAGGTAGCAGTGCTGGATGCGTGGCTCGTTGTCGAACAACGCGTGAATGCGTTCCGAGCCGGTCGGCGTCATGCAGGTCACGGTGATCGGCAGTTGTGGATAACGTTGCAGCAGCGCGCGGATCATCGGCGCGGCCGCAATGCTTTCGCCCACTGACACGGCGTGAACCCAGATACCACCAGGTTGCAGCGTCGGCATCCCGTAGGAGAATCGTTCGCCAATCCGTTTGGCATACGCCGGCGCCTTGCGCGAACGCAGCCATAGCCGAATCGCCACCAATGGCAGCCCCAGGTAAAACAGCGCGGTGTAGAGAGTTCTATTCATGGCGGCGGAGTTTATCGGCTTTTGCCGCCGATCGCCCGCAGGTGTATGGCAAATCGCTCCGCCAGCCAACGTGCCGCCGGCCCCAGCGGTTCGTCACGACGCCAGACCAGCTCCACCACCAGCGCCGGCGGCGTCCATTCGCTGTCGAGTTCCACCATCAGGCCCTGATAGGCCGAGTACTGCACCACATGACGCGGCAGCCAGGCCCAGCCGAGGTCGCGCACCAGCCATTCGGCCATCACGTAGAAACTGTCGGCGCGCCACACCTGCGGACTGGCCGGCTCGCTGCCGGGGTAGACGCTGGTCTGGGTCGACATCAGCAGTTGCCGATGTTGCGCCAGTTGCTGGCAATTGACCCGGGATTGCGCGGCCAGCGGATGATTGACGCCACAGACCGTGACCATTTCCACACTGCCCAACACCCGACGCTCCAGCGCTTCGGGGATTTCATCGTGATAGAACAACAGCCCGAGATCGGCCCGGCGCTCCACCAGTTTGCGCGAGACTTCGCCCTGTGCGGCGCTGGTCAGTTGCACCTCCAGGCTCGGAAACTGCTCGGCCAGCGCGCCGAAGCTTTCCACCAGTGCCTGATACGGCATCGCCTCATCCTGGGCGACCCGCAATTGCGCCTCCTGACCGCGCAACATGGCCATGGCCCGGCCGTTCAGGCGCTCGCATTGGCGCAGCACTTCCCGCGCCTCTTCGAGCAAGGCTTCACCCGCTTCGGTAAGACTCGGCTGGCGACCGCTGCTACGCTCGAACAGACTGACACCGAGGTCGTCTTCCAGCATGGCAATCGCGCTGCTGATCGCCGATTGCGCCTTGCGCTGCTGGCGCGCCACGGCGGAGAACGAACGCTGTTCGGCGACCGCGACGAACACCCGCAACTGATCCAGATTCCACTGCATGTCCATCGGGCAACCCATCTTCAAAACAGATAGGTAATGACTTTACCCCATCCGGGCAGTCACTAGAATGCCGCCTCAGAAAGCAACGCTTCACACGAGGAATTGAACATGAACGCTTACGTCTATCTGGCCATCGCCATTTGCGCCGAAGTGATCGCCACCGTTTCGATGAAGGCCGTCAAAGGCTTCAGCACGCCTTTGCCGCTGGTGCTGGTTATCGTCGGTTACGCCATTGCGTTCTGGATGCTGACCCTGGTGGTGCGCAGCGTACCGGTGGGCGTGGCCTATGCGGTGTGGGCTGGCATGGGCATTGTGATGGTCAGCGTTGCGGCGTTGTTCATCTATGGGCAGAAGCTGGACGTGCCGGCAATGCTCGGGATGGCGTTGATTGTGCTCGGTGTTGTAGTGATCCAGCTGTTCTCGAAAACCGCCGGCCATTGATTCTGACATGAGCCCCTTCAGGCACTCGCGCCTGCAGGGCTCATGCCTGCCCTCTGTTGATCATCGACAAATCCCCTTTTCCCCGAGTCTGTATACTGCGCCCTCGTCTTGAACACTGAGGTCGTTGCATGCCATCTCCAATTTCCACCGACGTGCTGATTGTCGGCGCGGGTGTCGCCGGTCTCTGGTTGAACGCGCGCCTGCGCCGCCAGGGTTTCTCGACCGTGCTGGTGGAAAGCGCCAGCCTCGGTGGCGGACAGAGCGTGAAATCCCAAGGCATCATCCACGGCGGCGCCAAGTACGCGCTGCACGGCGCACTGACCGGCGCCTCGGAAGCCATCGCCGACATGCCGCGCCGCTGGCGTGAAGCCCTGGCCGGCAACGGCGAACTGGATCTGAGCGGCGTGCGCCTGCTGTCCGAAGCCCACTACCTGTGGTCGCCGGGCACCCTGGCCGGCAACCTCACCAGTTTCTTCGCCAGCAAAGCGGTGCGCGGCCGGGTCGATCAGGTCAAGGGCGACCAGTTGCCGCCGGCCCTGCAGGACAAACGCTTCAAGGGCAAGGTCTACCGCCTCGCCGAACTGGTGGTCGACGTGCCGAGCGTGATCCAGCGTCTTGCCGACCTCGCCGGTGACGGCTTGCTGGCCGGTCAGAACATCGAGCCGCTGCTGGAAAGCGGCGTGCTGGTCGGCCTGAAGGTCGACGGCCGCGAGATCCGCGCCCAGCGCATCGTCCTCAGCGCCGGTGCCGGCACCGCAGCGTTGCTGGAAACCCTCGGCCTGACCCGACCGGCCATGCAACGCCGTCCGCTGCATATGATCATCGCCAAGGGCCCGGGCCTGAAGCCGCTGTACGCCCATTGCCTGGGTGGCGGCACCAAGCCGCGCATCACCGTGACCACTCACCCGGCTGCCGACGGCCAGTGGGTCTGGTACATGGGTGGCGATATTGCCGAATCCGAAGGCGTGGCTCGCGAGCCGGCCGAGCAGATCGCCACTGCGCAAAAGGAAATCGCACAGTTGCTGCCGTGGATCGACCTGAGCAACGTGCAATGGGCGACCCTGCGCGTCGACCGCGCCGAACCGCTGCAAACCGGCCTGACTCGCCCGGACAACGCGTTCCTCGCCGAAGAAGGTCGCCTGTTGGTCGGCTGGCCAACCAAACTCGCTCTGGCGCCGGACTTCGCTGACCGGGTGATCGCTTCCCTGCAACGCGACGGCATCCAGCCGAGCCACCCGGCACCGTTGCCGGAATTGCCGAAACCACCGATGGGCGTTACGGCCTGGGAGCAACTGCTGCCATGAGCCTGCCGACCCTGCACGATCTGCATCGCCCGCTGGGCAGCACCGGCCTGCTGGTTTCGCCGCTGGGCCTGGGCACCGTAAAGCTTGGCCGCGACCAGGGCGTGAAATACCCCAACGGGTTCCAGATCCCCGATGACGACGCCGCGCGCATGCTGCTCAAGCAGGCGCGGGAGCTGGGCATAAATCTGATCGACACCGCGCCGGCCTATGGCCGCAGCGAAGAGCGCCTCGGCCCGCTGCTGCGCGGCGAGCGCCAGGATTGGGTGATCGTCAGCAAGGTCGGCGAAGAATTTGTCGACGGCCAGTCGACCCACGACTTCAGCGCCGCTCACACCCGGATGTCGGTGGAGCGCAGCCTGCAACGTCTGGAAACGGATTTTATCGACCTGGTGCTGGTGCACTCCGATGGCAACGACATGGCCATCCTCAATGACAGCGAAGTCTATGCAACCCTCGCGGCGCTGAAGGCCGAAGGCAAGATTCGCGGCTTCGGCTTTTCCGGCAAAACCGTCGACGGAGGCCTCAAAGCGCTGGAGCAAGGCGACTGCGCGATGGTCACCTACAATCTGAACGAACAAAACGAGAAGGCGGTCATTGACTATGCTGCTGCCCACGGCAAAGCCATTCTGGTGAAGAAGGCCCTGGCCAGCGGTCACGTGTGCCTGAGTCCCGGCGTGGATCCGGTACGCGCCAGCTTCGAGTTGCTGTTCGCCCAGCCCGGCGTGGCGAGTGCCATCGTCGGGACAATCAATCCGCTGCACCTCGCCCATAACGTTGCGACCGTTGCCCAGGTCCTTCGTGGTCACTGACGCCGCCCCGCGGCCTTAAGCAGGAGCCGACATGCCGCGTACGCTCATCAGAAAGAACCCGAGCAACTTCAAGACGCTGCCACTGTTCGTCGAAGCGACACCCGAAGGCCTGACGTATCAGAGCGTCGGCATGCCGCTGAATTTCACCCAGACCCTGCAACGGCGCAAACCGGTCAGCGTGGCGGATGCCGAGCGCTTTGCGCTGGAGCTGGCCAACCTCGGCGTCTCGGTGCGTCTGACCCTGCACTGGCAGAATCGCGATTACTGGGTGCTGGTGCGCCAGCGGCGGCAGGATCGCGGCGATGTCGTGCTCAAGCTGATTTCCGGCTACGTGCCGGCGCACGAGTTGAATATCCCGTTGCACACGGCGATTCAGGAGATCGCCGAAGAATGCCTGCTGGAAACCCCGGAAGGCTGGCTCGGCGGGCGTTTCAACGACACCTGGCTGCCGGCGCCGTACGCGTCGGCGCTGCATTATCGCGAGGCCCTGCCCTTTCGCCTGACGCCGCTGTCCGGTTCGGCCCGGCCAGTGCGCTGCGCCAATCTGCAATTGCTCGAACGGCCGAGAGCCTACGTGCACTTGCCGACCGCCTCACTGCAATTGATCTATGACCTGCGACTGGACGTGCCGAAGGAAGCCAAGAACCTGAGCCTGTTCCATGTCGATGAGCGGCTGGAAGGCGATCAACTGGTCGCCCGGCTCGACCGCAAACGACCCGATCTGTACTTGATGCCGCTGCAGGACGGCGAGCCACTGCCCGAGCTGTATACGCTGAAGAAAGGTCAGTTATCCCCGGCAGGCACCCGAGGCCTGTATCTGGCCGAAAGCTTCGCCCGACAGGACGGCTGGCTGGTGCGCGATGAACGGATTCGCTGGAAGGACTGGCTGCGCCAACAGGGCCTGACGCCGCCACCCAAGGACACGGGGCTGGCGCGACTGCGCGGCAAGGCGAAGCAACTGCTGAAGAAGATCGTGCCGCGCAAGAAAGTGAGTTCCTGAACGGCAAAAGACCGCGCCTGCGAGTGACTCCAGAGAGTCATCGCAGGCGCGGTCTTCATGTTTGCATCACTCGGACTTGCGGATTTTTTCCACAATCGCCGTGGTCGAGCTGTTTTCCACCAGCCCCAACACCTTCACGGTGCCGCCGTAGGCCTTGACGATATCGGCGCCGACAACCTGGTCGATGCCATAGTCGCCGCCCTTCACCAGCACGTCCGGCTTGACCTCGCGCAGCAGGTTTTCCGGGGTGCCTTCAGGGAAGCTGATGACCCAGTCCACCGCGCCCAGGCCGGCGAGAACCGCCATGCGCCGGTCGACGCTGTTGATCGGTCGACCCGGCCCTTTCAGGCGGCTGACCGAGGCGTCGTCGTTGATCGCCACGATCAGGCGATCGCCTTGCGCTCGCGCCTGCTCGAGGTAGGTCACGTGCCCGGCGTGGAGGATGTCGAAGCAGCCGTTGGTGAACACGATCCGCTCATTGTGCGCCCGGGCATCGGCAACCGCCAGTATCAGCTGCTCCAGACCCAACACACCACGTTCCGAACCTTCCTCGCGCTGAATGGCGCGACGCAGTTCCGGCGCGCTGATCGCCGCCGTACCCAGCTTGCCGACCACAATGCCCGCTGCCAGGTTGGCCAGCGCCACCGCATGCGGCAGTTCTTCACCTGCGGCAATCGCGGCCGCCAGGGTGGAAATCACCGTGTCGCCGGCACCGGTCACGTCGAACACTTCACGGGCCCGGGCCGGCAGGTGCAGCGCCGGATGATCCGGGCGCAGCAGGGTCATGCCGTGCTCGCCACGGGTCACCAGCAGTGCGCCGAGCTCGAGGTCGTGCATCAGTTTCGCGCCCTTGCTCACCAGTTCGTGCTCATCGACGCAACCGCCGACGATGGCTTCGAACTCGCTGAGGTTCGGGGTGATCAGGCTCGCGCCACGGTAGATGGAGAAATCCTTGCCCTTCGGGTCTGCCAGCACCGGAATGCCTTTGGCCCGGGCGGCCTGGATCAGCGCCTGATGGTTTTTCAGGGCGCCTTTGCCGTAGTCGGATAGCACCAGCACCTTGATGCCTTCCAGCAGGTCGTCGACCTGGGAAGCAAGGGCGAGGGCGTCAGTGGCGAACGGTTCTTCGAAGTCGATACGCAGCAGTTGCTGGTGCCGGCTCATGACCCGCAGCTTGACGATGGTCGGCTGGTGCGCGATGCGCTGGAACAAGGCGCGCACGCCCGCACCCTTGAGGCTGTTGCTCAGGCTGTCGGCGGCCTCGTCGTCACCGGTCACACCGACCAGCGACGCCGGCGCACCCAGCGCGGCAATGTTCAAGGCAACGTTGGCGGCACCGCCCGGGCGGTCTTCGATTTGCTCGACCTTTACAACCGGAACCGGCGCCTCAGGGGAAATCCGTGAGGTACCACCATGCCAGTAACGGTCGAGCATGACATCGCCGACCACCAAGACAGGGGCTTGATCGAATCGCGGCATGGACAACTTCATGGAGCAACCCACATACAAAATGAACAGGGGCGCGATATTAACACAGGGTTGGCGAAGGCTTGTGCGGCGGCTGCAACAGGATGAAACGACAGGCTTTTTTGCTCATTTTTTGCACAGGAACGCCGCCAGTCGATGGCAGGCATCGGCCAGCTCGACCTCGTCCGTATCGATCCGGCACTCGGCCGCCAGCGGCGCCTCGTACGGGCTGTCGATCCCGGTGAAGTCCTTGATCCGCCCTTCCCGCGCCGCCCGGTACAAACCCTTCGGGTCCCGTCGGGCGCAGACTTCCAGCGAGGTGCTGACATGCACTTCAATGAAATCACCTTCGGCAAACAGCCGGCGTGCCGTATCCCGCTCGGCACGAAACGGTGAAATGGCAGCCACGATCACGATCAACCCGGCGTCCACCATCAATCGCGCCACTTCGGCGGTGCGCCGAATGTTCTCGCGCCGGCAGGCGTCACTCATGCCCAGATCACGACACAGACCGCTGCGCAGATTGTCGCCATCGAGCAGGAAGGTGTGCAGCCCGAACTGATGCAGATGCAGTTCCAGCGCATTGGCCAGGGTCGACTTTCCGGCGCCGGACAGACCTGTCAGCCACAGGCAACGGGGGCGCTGCACCTTTTGCGCGGCACGCGCCTCGGCGGGAAGAGACAGCGCATAGGGACGGATCGCCGGTGGCGGCGATACTGACAGAGCCTCACTCATAACCGAGCATCTCGTAATCACGTGCATAGACTCGCCGTACCAGGCGTCGGGTGCGTTGCGTACAGAAGTCACGGGCCGGCTGTGGACGTCTCTGCCGGGAAGTGTTGATGCGTTGCAACTGGCTGGTCAGACCCAGGCGCTCGCACACGAGGCGAAAATCCCGCTCCAGATGTTCCTGATACCCGACAAAGTCCAGGGCGAGGCGCCCCAGTGAATCGGTGAGAAAGTCGGTTTGCGCGGCGAAGTGCAATTGTCGCCCGATGGTGTCGGCATGTAGCCAGCGCGCAACGAAGTCATCAAAGTCGCGGTAGTGCCTGACCAGTTGCTGCGCGGCCTGATCACGCCCGCCCAGTTCGTTGCCATGCAGGAAGGCATAGGCGGAATAGGCACGCTCCAGCGGATCACGCACGAAAGTGAATTTGAAGGAGGCGGCGAACTGCGCGGGAAACTGCTCTTCATACCAGTACAACGGCAAGTGACCGGGACGCCAGCCGTCGAACATCGACTCGCACACACTGCTGCCGGCGCATTTGGGGACGTGAATGAACAGGCAGGAGTGTTGTTCGAAGGCTTCGGGAAAGCGCAGGCAGGCCGACATGGACTTGTTCACTGCCTGTCGATCGACCACCGACAGGCGCCCCAGCAGAAAAGCCCGCTGCGGCTTGGGCAGCAGTTTCCACAGATAGCGTTGCAACATGAAAGTACCCGCGCGACGGGGATGGCCCCTTCGATGGAAGTCAGAGTTCGTCGGGAACCTTAACAAGCGCGGTGTCGGGTTTTATGCAGGTTTGGTCAAGAAGAGTAAGTATTTCGATACAAATCGCCGGGCGCATTGCACGCCCGGCGTTCACAAGGCGGGATCAGGCGATGTCTTCGGCCGGGGCGTCGAGGCCCATGGCGTTCAGACGCGCGTAGTAGCCATTTTGCGCCAGCAGTTCGCTGTGAGTGCCACGCTCGACGATCCGGCCCTGATCCATCACCAGAATCAGGTCAGCCTTCTCGATGGTCGACAGACGGTGGGCAATCACCAGCGTGGTGCGCCCCTTCATCACCTGATCCAGTGCTGCCTGAATGTGCCGCTCGGATTCGGTATCGAGGGCCGAAGTGGCCTCGTCGAGAATCAGCAGCGGCGCGTTCTTGAGCAAGGCACGGGCGATCGCCAGGCGCTGGCGCTGGCCACCGGAAAGCAGCACGCCGTTCTCGCCGACCTGGGTATCCAGGCCTTCGGGCAACTGCGCGATGAAGTCCATCGCATAAGCGTCACGTGCGGCTTTCTCGATGTCCTCACGCGGCGCCCCGGCCAGATCGCCGTAGGCAATGTTGTTGGCCACGGTGTCGCTGAACAGCGTGACGTGCTGGGTGACCTGGGCGATGTGGCGGCGCAGGTTGAGCAGCTTGTATTGCTCGACTTCCACACCGTCGATCAGGATCTCGCCCTTGTCGTGGTGGTAGAAGCGCGGGATCAGGTTGGCCAGGGTCGACTTGCCGCTGCCGGAGCGGCCGACCAGCGCCACCATCTGCCCGGGTTCGGCCGAGAAGCTGATGTTGTCGAGTACCTGACGCTCGGTTCCCGGATAGGTGAAGCTCAGATTGCGCACATCGAGACGACCGCTGACCGCATCGCGCTCGACCGTGCCGGTATCGACTTCCGGCTCGACGTCCAGTTGCTCGAAAATGCTTTCGGCACCGGCCACGCCTTTCTGAATGGTCGAGCTGACTTCGGACAACTGGCGAATCGGCTTGGGCAGCAGGCCAGCCAGGGTGATGTAAGCCACCATGTCCCCCGCCGAAGCGTCACCGCGCAGGAACAGCACCAGGAACATCAGCACGGCCATGGCGGTGTAGATCACCAGTTGCAGCATCGGTGTGTAGATGGCGCCGGTACGGGTCATGCGCAGTTGTTTGTCGGTATTGCTCTGGCTGGCATTGAGGAAGCGTTTCTCTTCATAGGCTTCGCCGCCGAAGCTGCGTACGACGCGATAACCCTGGATGGTTTCCGACGCCACATGGGTCACGTCGCCCATGGCCAGCTGGATTTTCTTGCTCTGCTTGCGGAATTTCTTGCTGGCGGTGCGCACCATCACGGCGATCAACGGCAGGATCGCAACCATCACCAGTGTCAGTTTCCAGTTCATGAACAGCAGGGAGGCGAACAGGAAGATGACCGTCATGCCTTCACGGATTACGACCTTGATCGCATCTGTTGCCGCCCCCGTGACCATGGTGACGTTGAAGGTGATGCGTGAAATCAGGTGACCGGAGTTATGCTTGTCGAAATACCGGTTCGGCAGCACCAGCAGGTTGTTGAACAATTGCACCCGCAGATCGTGGACCAGGCCCAGGGAAACCTTGGCCAGGAAGTAGTTGCCCAGATAGGATCCCAGGCCCTGCCATGCAGCGATCAGGATGATCAGCAGCGGTACGGCCTGCAAAAGCTGCAGGTCGCGCAGGTAAGGCACGGTGGGAAACAGCACCGCCTCGGGATTGGACAGACCGTCGACGAAATACTTGAGAATGTAACCGAGCATCGGCTGGGTCGATGCGAAAATCAGAAAACCGACGATGCTGATCAGGAACAGACTGATATACGGCCGGACATAGCCGAGCAGGCGGAAGTAGATTTTCAAGCTCGAAGGGCTTGCGGCGGGACTGGAGTCGGTCATATCACGCGAAAGTCGATAAAAAGGACGCTGACTTTAGCACAGCTTCTTAAGGGTTCTGGCAATCGGCCAAAGGCTGTTATTGTTATGCGTCTTTTTCAGCATCAAATAGCCATCAACGAAATGGCCGATCAACTTCAGGATTGAATCTCACAGCATGCAACTTCGCGGCTTCAGCAGTACGTCCAGTCGAGTCTTCGATTTCATCAGCCTGTGGATACTTCCCGTCGGCTACTTCCTGCTCCTGTGCGCGCTGTTCTTCCTGCCTGGCCGAAGCCTGCACCACAAGCTGTTTTATGGCCTGTTCAGCATTCCGGCGCTGATTGCGCTGTGCCTGCGACCGCAGGGGTTCAAGGAACTGCTGCGCGAACCGATGATTGTAGCTTTGCTGGTGTTCGTCGCCTGGGCGATGCTCAGCCTGAGCTGGGGGCCAGTCGACGGCGAGTCGTTCGGTGGCATGTTCAAGCCGCCGCTGCATACCTTGCTGCTGTTCGTCGGCTGTTACCTGCTGGTGCGATATCGCAGTGACATTCTTGCACCGATGTTATTTGTCGCGGCCATGGTCGCACTGGTCGCCACCACCTGTTTTCTGGTCCCGTTCACCCTTCATTACGAGCCCGGCGCGCGTCTCGTTGGCGGTGGCGCTTTCGACAATCCCTTGCTCAGCTCCCACCTGTTCGGCTTCTTCTGTGCCTATTGGATGAGCATCAGCATGTCGTGCAGGCATGGCCGCCTGCTCTGGCTCAGCCTGCCGGCGATGCTGGTCATGTTTGCCGCCGTGATCGCCACCGGCTCAAGAACGCCACTGGTCGCACTGACCATGGCTGCGCTGTGGCTGAGCTTCATCTGCTGGAACCGTCGTTCGCTGGTGATGCTGGGGGCCCTGACCACCATGGGCATCAGCGTGGTCTGCCTGTTTTCGAAGATGATCACCGAGCGTGGCGACTCTTACCGTTTTGAAATCTGGCAGATCGCCCTGCAAAAGATTTCCGAGCACCCGTGGATCGGTCATGGCTATAACGCCGATCTGGCGATTGATCCGGGCGTTGGCTACAACTTTCAGGAACCCCACAGTTTCTTCCTTGGCGTCCTTTACTACGTCGGAATCCTCGGCTTGTTGCCATGGCTGTTTTTCCAGGCATGGGGCTTGCTGAGCAGCTGGCGTCAGCGGGTTCAGCCGTTGCTGATCATTGCTTCCACCTGGCTGGTATTCGGCATCGGTGCCGGATTGACCGAAGGCGGTGGCATCATTTCGCGCCCCAAGGAACACTGGTTCCTGCTGTGGATTCCTCTGGCGCTGATCGCGGCACTGAGTATCAACCAGCGAGCCCGCCGCCTGCTGACCGTTCCGGTACAGAAACTGTCAGCCACCGGCCTGCAGCCATTGGCGGCCGATGCTCAGGTGATCGAAGAAGACGGCCTCGGCCCCAAAGTGCTGCGCCTGACCGATGGCAGCTTCCTCAAGCTGTTCCGCCGCCGTCGCTGGTACACCTCGGGCAACTTCAACCCTTACTCCGAACGCTTCGCCATCAATAGCGAACAATTGCGCCGGATGGGCATCCCGACCCCACAGGTACTGAACCTGTACCGCCTCGACGATGGCAGCAGTGCAGTGCATTACGCGCCGCTGCCGGGCCACACCTTGCGCCAGGTACTTCAGGGCATCACCGCACCGGCCGTGCGGCAGGCCCTGGTCGAGCGTTTCGGCAAATTCATGGCCCGCCTGCATGAACAGGGCGTGTATTTCCGCTCGCTGCACCTGGGCAACGTTCTGGTGCTGGAGGACGGTGAGTTCGGATTGATCGACCTGGCTGACCTGCGCATTTACCCGTCCCCACTGAGCCTTTCATTGCGTCAACGCAACCTGCGCCACATGCAGCGCTACACGGAAGACAAGCGCTGGCTGTTCGAGGACCACTTCGATGCCCTGCTCCAGGGTTATTCGACGACGGCCTCCCGAGCGGCGGTCGATAATCTGCACAGGCAAGTGCAACAGGGAGGCCGCCCTGCCCGGGCCCATTGAATATGATGGACACCAATCCTCTCTTCGCCGCGGTAGCGTATTTGCTCGCTATCGCGACTTCGATAATGTTCCTGCGCCTGATTCCCAAAGCCGCCCTGCACCTGCAGCACAATGGCGAAAGCCGCTACAGCACCATCGACGGTCTGCGCGGTTATCTGGCCTTTGGCGTATTCATACATCACGCCATCATTACCTGGTTCTACCTGCACACCGGCGTGATCGACTTTCCGCCGAGCAACTTCTACTCGCAGTTGGGCCAGGCCAGTGTTGCGCTGTTTTTCATGATCACCGGGTTTCTGTTCTGGAGCCGTCTGCTCAAACAGGGGCGCCAGCACGACTGGCTGGCATTTGCGGTATCACGGGTATTCCGGCTTTATCCCCTTTACCTGCCACTGATGCTGATTGTGTTTGTCACCGTATTCAACCTGCAGGACTGGGAACTGAAGGACTCACCCGCAGAAGTGGCCGGGCAGGTATTGGGCTGGCTGACATTCGACCGGCCTGATATCAATCAGTACCACCAGAGTGGCATGTTGATCTCCAACGTCACCTGGACACTGGCTTATGAGGTGTTCTTCTATCTGGGACTGCCCCTGCTGGGACTGGTATTCATCTACCGCGGGCACTGGCTGCAAGTCGTGCTGTGCCTGATCGGGATCTACGCCCTGTACCAGGTCGTCGGTTGGGAGCATTCGCTGAAGAAGCATTTTCTGGCGAGTTTTCTGGGCGGCATCGCGGCGGCTTATTGGGTACGACGCCCACAGTTGGTGGCATGGGGCCAGACCCACGTAGCCACTGCAGTTGCCCTGCTGGCCCTGATTCTGACGATGACACTGTTCAAACGCGCCTTCAGCTTGCTGCCGCTTCTGCTGCTGGGCACATTCTTCGTCATCGTGGCGTCGGGCAATCCGCTTTGGGGGGCTCTGCGCCTGCGCAGTGTCCGCTGGCTGGGAGAGATCAGCTACAGCACTTATCTGCTGCACGGCTATGTGCTCTGGATCATGGTGCAGCAGTTGCCACACCTGATGTCCTTCAATCCACAGAGCCCGGTTCTCTATCTGCTGTTGATGGTCGTCTGCAGCTGTCTGCTGATCGTCATTGCCAGCCTGACATTCCTGTACATCGAGAAGCCTGGAATCGAAGCCGGAAAGACATTCCTGCACTGGCTACGCCAGAAGCAGCGCCCGAAAAAACTGGCCGAGGAAGCCGCTCGGGACCGTTGAGCGGCTAGGAGGGCTGGCGCTGGCGGGCGTAAGTGAGGAAGCCCTCGATGTCGTCACTGCACAGCGTTTGCGCCAGGCCGTGCAGTTCGGTTTCCGGCCAGTCCCACCAGGCACTCTGCAACAACTGCTGGCGCTGCTCCTCGGGAAAGCGCCAGCGCAGGAATTTCGCCGGATTGCCGCCCATGACCGCGTAGGGTTCGACATCCCGCGTCACCAGTGCACCGGCAGCGATGATCGCGCCACTCCCGATCGTCACGCCCGAGAGGATCGTGCAGTCGGAGCACAGCCAGACATCGTTGCCGATCGTCACGTCCCCGTGAGTACCGCTGTAGTCGGGAATGTGCGCAGCCTGCGGCAGCATCGCCGGAAACGGAAACGTGGTCACCCAGTCCGCCCGGTGATGCCCGCCAAGAAAGATCTGCACGCCTTCGGCAATCGAACAGTAGGCACCGACCTTCAGCGTCGAGCCTTCCTTCCAGTCATGAACGATCGGCAGACCATAACTGCCCCGGCCAAAAGCGTAGTCAGGATAAGCCTGGGCGAACCGTGCAGCACCGCGTTCGATCTTCGGCAACTTGCGAATCGCCCGTTTGGCGCGGCGCTCACGCCAGCGCTGGAGCCAGCCCATGGTTTCAGTCCTTTTCCAGCGGCGAAAACAGTAACCGGCCCAGACCGCGCCAGGTTTTCTTGTTCCACGCCTTGAACGGAATCTGCGCCAGCAGCTCCCGCGCCAGTTTGCGGTCGCGGTTGGCGGTTTTCAGGAACATCGAATTGAGCGACTTGTAACGCACCTCGTCGTACAGCGGGTGATCGCTGAACAGCGCGTAGGTACGCAGGATGTTCTCGATCATGAAACGATGATTCTTGTAAGAGTTGGTAGCGTGCTTGCGATAGCGCGCCATCACCACGTTCAGACCATCGATAAAGTAACCGGCGCGGGTCACTTTCAGCTCGATGTACAGATCCTCGAGACGAATCGTCGGATCGAACCCGCCCACCTTGTCCAGTGCCTCGCGGCGAATCATCAGGGTCGGCGCCGGCGGATACGGCTTGCGCTCCAGGAACATGTCATCGAAGTCCAGACGACGGAATGGCACGTCCCGGCGCTGACGCTTTTCCGGGTAGAGGTTGCCGTCGGCGTCCATCAATTCGATGTTGCCGGCGCAGATACCCACTTCCGGCTTGCCGTCCATGTACGCGACCTGGGTGGCGATGCGGTCCGGGTACATGATGTCGTCGGAGCCGAACGGTACGATCAGGCTGCCTTTGGCCCGTGCGATGGCGCCGTTGAGCGTGTTGGTCAGGCCCTGGTTCTGCTGCACCCGGAAATCGAAGCCGTGCTGTTCCTGCAAGGCCTTGATGCGCTCGACACTGTCGTCCTTCGAGCCGTCGTCGACCACCAGCAGCTCGATGTTCTTGTAGCTCTGGTTGATGACGCTGAGGATGCTTTCCTCGATGTACGGGCCGTGGTTGTAGGACGCGATGATGACGGTGACGAGGGGTTGCGCATCGCTCAAGGCGGTGACCTCACTCATGGCTGCTCCTTGCGGGCCTGCGCCAGGCCGGAGTCGATCAGGTTCAGGTATTCCTGGCGGAAGACTTCGATGTCGTGCTGTTCCTGCAAATAGCGATAGGCCTGCTCACCCTTGGCCTTGAGCTCGTCATCCGACAGCCCGAGGTAGGTGTCCAGCGCCGCGACCAGGCTCGACACATCCTTGGGCGTGATCGCCAGGCCTCCGGCCCCTTCGATCAGCGGCAACATGGCCGGCACGTTCGAAGCGATCACCGGCAGGTGCCCGCTCATGCCTTCCAGCAAAGCCAGGCCGAGGCCTTCGGCCAGCGACGGCATGGTCCAGATATCGAACGCACGCACGTATTGCAGGGCGTTTTCCTTGAAGCCCAGCAGGTGGGCGCGACCGCTCAGACCGAGCTGTTCGATCTCGGCCGCCAGCGTCGCTTGCAGGCGTCCGGCACCGATGATTGCCAGTTGGGTGTTCGGGTACTTGTCTTTCAGCTGGGCGAAAGCCTGCAACAGATAAGTGTGGCCCTTGACCGACACCAGCCGCCCCAGCGCACCGATCAGGCGCACATTCGGGTCGATACCCAGCAGCTCGCGGGCACACTCGCGGCTGTGCTGCAAGCCTTCGGCCTGTTCGATGTCGATGGCGTTGGTGATCGCGTACGTATTCTGGTCGGTGAAACCGCAATCGCAGTCCAGCAGGTACTGCTTGACCGCCGGCGACACGCCGACGAAGCGCCAGTGCCGGTCGATCAGGCGTTGCGTCTGACGACGGCGATAGAAGCGGTCGTACTCGCCGAAACCGTGGGAAATGCCAATGCACAACGGCACTTTCAACCATCGGTTGAGGGTCAGCATCATGTTCACCGGCTTGAAGCGGTTGCAGATCACCACGTCGAACTTTTCCCGACGGCAGAACTTGTACAGCTGCCACATCGCCCGCAGGCGCATGCCTTTGAGGGACTTGTCGGAAAATTCGAAATACACCGAACGGTCGGCCCGGCTGACGGCTGCACCCGGCCCGGGTTTGCCACGCAGAAAGGCGGCCGTCACCTCATAATGATCCGTCGGCAGGGCCTTGACGATCTGTTCGGCGAGGTCGGCGAAGTCATGGGATTTGACGTTGTAGTCGGGTTGCAGCTGCAGAACCTTTGCGCGTTGACTCATGACTCTCCCCGTGGCGAACCCGTCGCGCCTGTTTCGCTTTGTTTCAGCACCCAGAACAGCTCCTGGCGCCTGACCGCTTTGCGGAAAAATTCGTTCTCGCCATAGACCGATGGCGCCCGACCGGCCAGCAGTCGCTGAAACAACCGGCGCAGGCGACGCTTGAACGGCGCCGGCGGCTGCAGGTCATGCATCATGCCCAGCGCCATGGCCTTGTCCCGTTGCAATTCGACCGACAGCGGCAGGCATAGCGGTTGCATCGCATTGGTTGCATCGAATGTCGGCGGCAGAGCGATGCCCTGCCCGCTGTCGCCCATCGGCCAGCGGTCGTTATCGTGCAAGTGGTTGGCGTAGCCGAGCAGGGTCGGATGCCAGTCAAGACCGCGCAGGGCTTCCAGCACGGCTTCCTGGGCACAGATATGATCGGGATGCGGATCCAGCGTCGGATGCGGCAACACGACCACATCCGGACGGGCACGAGACAGGACGTCACGCAGATCGGCCAGCAGATTGTTCCAGGTCGGCGCGCCGTCGGCATCGCCGGGCAAGGCAAACGGATTCAACTGGCGGAAAATCCGCGTGTCGCTCAGATCGGCTTCCCGCGAGCCCACCGGTTGACTCGGCGCAGCCTGCATCGCCGCCAGTTGCAGGCAGAAGTAACCGAGCTGCACGCAGTGTTCCTGTGGAACGCCGGCCCAGCGCGGCACGGCGAGGCTGTCCCAGGCCCGCAAGCGGCCCTTGAGTCGAGATGCCTCGACCTTGTTCAGGCCCATCTGCTGATAGTGTTCGGCTTCGATCTCGCCGGCGGTCAGGGTCACGATCCAGGCTTCTTTGGCCTGACTGTACAGACCGTAGGCGGCCAGTTCGGCATCGTCGGCGTGGGGAGCGATGACCATTACCCGCTGCTGGCGGTAGTCCGGTTGTTCCAGCGCCCACAGCACCGGCTCGCCGGACACCCGGCAAAAGCGCCCCCGCAGGCGCAGCAGACCTTGAGACAACGCTTGCGCCTGACCGCTGAGGTTCAGATAACGCAGGCCGTTGACGCCACGTTCGAAGGTCTGGGTATCGGGACTTGTTCCACCCACCAACTCGACCCGAGGATCGAAGAAGCGTCCCAGAAAGCTGCTTTTGATCTTCACGGCGAGGATCAGCGTGGCGTCATCCACCAGCATCACGCCCTCGTCGAGGCGCAATTGCTCACCGCTCAAATGCACTTTCGGCTGCGGTGTGAACGGCGGAAAACTGTATTGGTAATCGTCTTTCGGCGAATAGAACAAGTGATCGGCGAACCACGCTTCGTGAGCGATCCAGCCAACCACCGCCAGCACCAGCGGCAACCACCAGGCCACCAGCACGCCGAGGGCGATCAACACGATCAGTGCAACCAACAGGCTGATCCGTTTATTGCGCCGGTGGCGCTTGAGCAGTTGCTGTTTGCGGCTCATGGGCTGACTCATACGGTGAAGACCGGCACAGGATTGCACCAGCGATCCTTGTATTCACGGTCGGCGCGACCGAAGGAAAAGCGCAGCGGCTTGTTCAGTGCCCGAGCGTGCTCCCAGGCACTTTGCGTATTGATGAAACTCAGGACGCTGCCGGGGCTGAATTCACGAGTTTCGGGATCGACGCCGCCGTTGATGTACTCGACGCTGATCCATTCCGGCGCTTCGACGCGGTACACCAGTTGAATCGCGATCGGTGCGTCGTTGAGGAAGATCACCGAACCGATCAACAGCTCACGCAGCAGTTCGATGACCTCGGCCATGCGTGCCGCGCCAGTGGCCGGAAAACCCCAGCGGCGCTGGAACAGGTCGCAGTAAATCGCGGCCAGTTCGGCACTCGTGAACTCGCTGACCGGCCGTACGACACCGCCCGCCTCTTCCAGCAGGCGCAGCTCGCGGCGCTGGTTGTAGCGAAACTTTTTCGACAGTTCTTCCGGGGTGCGGGCCATGGCCAGTTGCTCGGTCTGCAACTTGAGGCCGCTGAAGCGGTTCTCGTTGAGCGCCGACAGGTAACGCCCGCGATGGCGCAGCGGGGCCTGGGCATCGGCGGCGGCCGGCAGGATCAGTTCGGCGTTGCCGAGATCGAACAGGCCTTTCTTGCCGTTGCGCTTGAGCACGTCCTTGGACAAGGCCAGATCGCGGCCCCAGGTCGGGATCGCCGCTTTGACTTCGCCCTGCTGCTCCCAGGCCAGATAACGCACCGGAATGCCGGCCAGGTCCGCCAGCCGCTCGACGACCATGGGATGTGTCGCGACGCTGCCGCCAAATCGCTGCCAGGCCTGTGCATAAGTTGAGGCGTCAACGGGCGACCAGCCACGTTCGCGCCAGCCTTGAAATCGGTTGAGCATCAGCCCCTCGGTGCCAGATCGGTAACTTGCGGCAAATGCCAGAAGGTGTCGCGTACGGCGCGGTCGGAGAAGCGTTCGCGCAGGCGATCGAACATCATCTCGGCGCACTGACGGCGTTGCTGCTCGTCCATGCCGGCCAGATGCTTCAGGCCCTGGGCCAGATGTTCGGCATCGCCCAGCGGGAACAGAATGCCCACGCCTTCGACCACTTCCTTCGCCCCGCCGCACGCGGTCGCCAGCAACGGCACGCCGGCAGCCATGGCCTCCAGCAGCACCATGCCGAACGGTTCGTGGTCGGAGCTCAGGGCAAACACATCGAAAGCCCGGAAATAATTGCGCGCGTCCGGCACCTGACCGAGGAACAGCACACGATCACCGACACCCAGTTCGCGAGCCAGCGCCTTGAGTTCGTCCTCAAGACGGCCCTTGCCGAGAATCACCAGTTGGCTGTTGGCCGGCAGACCGGGCAGCGCCGCGGCAAAACCGTGCAGCAGCGTGGCCTGATCCTTGTCCGGGTGCAGGCGACCGACGTTGCCGACGATGAATGCGTCTGCAGAAAGACCCAGGGTCTCGCGGGCTTCACGGGCGGACACCTGACTCATCTGCAACGCCGATACATCGATGCGGTTGTAGAGGGTCTGGATGCGCGCCGCCGGCCATTTCGGCAGGCAACGACGCATGTCGTCGCGCACCGCGTCGGACACACCGAGCAGGCTCAGGCGCTTGCGGAAAATATGCGCAAACAATTTGCGCGAGCCGCGTTTGTAATCGCCAAACGCGTGGTGCACGCCAATCACCGGCAGCGAAGTGCCGAGCAAGGCGATGTAGATCGGCTTGAAGCGATGGGCAATGCAGAAACTGAAATTGCGTGAAGCGGCGATCTTGCGCAGATCGCCGATGGCGCCCAGCTTCAGGCCACGAATGGCCTTGGAGCTGTATTCCATGAACAACACTTCGTCGGAGGCGCAGGCCGCGGCCACCTCGCTATCGGCCGCCCCGGTCAGAAAGACCGTGGTGACCCGATAACCGGTGCCCGCGAACAGGCTGGCGTACTGCCGCGCGCAGTCGAGGAACGGCCCGTCATAGCCGTGACAGAACTGCAGCACATGGCGTTCAGCCGAGCGTGTCATAAGCGTTTGCGCCTTCTTTGACCACCAGGATGTCTTCCATGATCAGGTACTGCAGATCGGAGCCGAAGAACATGTTCAGGGCATCGGTCGGCGAGCAGATCATCGGTTCACCACGGCGGTTGAGCGAGGTGTTCAGGGACACGCCGTTGCCGGTCAGCACTTCCAGCGCCTTCATCATGTCGTAGTAGCGCGGGTTGTATTCGCGCTTGAGCACCTGGGCACGGGAAGTACCGTCTTCGTGGACGACTTCCGGCACGCGGGTCTTCCACTCTTCCGCCACTTCGAAAGTGAAGGTCATGAACGGCGCCGGGTGATCAATCTTGATCATCTGTGGCGCAACGGTGTCGAGCATCGACGGGCAGAAAGGCCTCCAGCGCTCGCGGAACTTGATCTGGTGGTTGATGCGGTCAGCCACGCCAGCCACGCTCGGGCAGCCGATGATCGAACGACCACCCAGTGCACGCGGACCGAACTCCATGCGGCCCTGGAACCAGGCTACCGGGTTGCCATCGACCATGATCTTGGCGATCTGCTCCGGCATGTTGTCGAGCTTGCGCCAGGTCGGCTTGTTCTCGTGACGGGCGCACGCGGCGATCACGTCTTCGTTGCTGTACGACGGGCCGAGGTAGACGTGTTCCATCTTCTCGACCGGCACGCCACGGGCGTTCGACACATAGGCCGCTGCGCCGACGGCGGTGCCGGCATCGCCGGAGGCAGGCTGTACGAACAGCTCCTTGACGTCGTCGCGGGCGATGATTTTCTGGTTGAGCTTGACGTTCAACGCACAGCCACCGGCGTAGGCCAGTTTGCCGGTTTCCTTGAGCACGTCGCCCAGGTAGTAGTCGATCATCTGCAGCGCGATTTTTTCGAACAGCGCCTGAATGCTGGCGGCGTAGTGGATGTACGGCTCATCGGCGATGTCACCTTCGCGCTTCGGACCCAGCCACTCGATCAGCTTCGGCGAGAAGTAGTAACCCTTGCCCTTCTCTTTGTAACGACGCAGGCCGATCACGTTGGCGTAGTCGGTGTTGATCACCAGCTCGCCGTTCTCGAACGAGGCCAGACGCGAGAAATCGTATTTGCTGGCGTCGCCGTACGGCGCCATGCCCATGACCTTGAACTCACCGTCCAGCATGTCGAAACCGAGGAACTCGGTGATCGCGCCGTACAGGCCGCCGAGGGAGTCCGGATCGAAGAATTCCTTGATCTTGTGGATCTTGCCGTTTTCGCCATAACCGAAGAAGGTCGTGGCGTACTCGCCCTTGCCGTCGATGCCGAGGATCGCGGTTTTCTCTTTGAAACCCGAGCAGTGGTAGGCGCTGGAAGCGTGGGCCAGGTGGTGTTCAACCGGTTCGATCTTGATTTTCTTCGGATCGAAGCCCAGTTGCTCCAGGCACCAGACGATCTTGTTGCGATAGCGCTTGTAGCGACGGTTGCCCATCAGGATCGCGTCGAGTGCACGGTCCGGGGCGTACCAGTAACGCTTGGCGTACTGCCAGCGGGCCTTGCCGAAAATGCTGATCGGGGCGAACGGAATCGCCACCACGTCAACGTCGGACGGCTTGATGCCGGCCTGCTCCAGGCAGAACTTCGCCGATTCGTAGGGCATGCGGTTCTTTGCATGTTTATCGCGTACGAAGCGCTCTTCCTCAGCCGCCGCGACCAGCTTGCCGTCGATGTACAGGGCTGCTGAAGGATCATGGCTAAGGGCGCCGGACAGGCCAAGAATCGTCAATGCCACAGGGGTCTAGCCTCTTTAGTCTGCATTCAGGCGCGATGCGCCTTGAAAAATGATGTGCCCTCGCACCGGGCGAGAGACAGCTAAAGGGCGGGATTATAGCTTAAAAGCGCCGACAAACCTCTAGCGGAACTGGCCGGCCGGTGCGTTGACGCATCAGAAGCTTCAACTTAGACTCCCCTGCAAATGGACTGGGAGATCCCGGTCGGCGTTGATGCCTCGGTGAGATCACCGGGGCTTTTCGCTTTCTGGAAGCCGCAAAAGTTTTAAAAGCCTCACCCACGGCTCGGCCGCCAATAAACACTGATATTCCCGTCCACCGCCTGGCGATAGATCGTATATGGCAGGAAAGCCGTGTCGAAGACGCCGGACAGGGTCAGGTCGAGCAGGACGACCGGCACCAGAATCCCGGTGGGATCGGGCGGCGCGTGCAGCAGGCAGAAGTCGTGGGCAAGACCGCTGTAAATGCGCGGAATGGACTGGCAGTAGGTCTTCTGCTTGCGCAGGCCGCGCGTGGCGTCTTCGTCGTCCTGCAACACGGTGACGGCAGTGCCACAGCCAGATAGAGCCAGGGAAAATGCGCCGATAGCGATAGTTATTTTGATGGTCAAGATTTGCCCTCCGGGAACGTCGGGGCAAACTAGCATCGGGGCTTTGAGGGGGGCAGTTCATGGGTTCCGGGAAGGCTGTAGGACAAGTCACAAGGATCTGTCGCCACATGCCTTGCCCGATTTTCATTGCAGAAACGTCTTACGCGCTTGCGAAAATAATCACGCAGCGGCCGATGCATCCTTGGGCAAACGCTGATCAATCACCTGATACAGCGCACTGCTCTCGGGCCAGTTGCGCATGAACCGCGCACGATCCCGGGCATAGGCCGGAGCAAAGCTGCCCGCCGAGCCGTGCTGACACATCGAATCCAGGTCGATCAGCGCCCAGCGATCCTCATGCCAGAACAGGTTGTGGCCCTTGAAGTCGCCATGGCTGATGCGCTCGGCAATCAACCGCGCAAACAGCTGATCCAGTGCCTGCAACTCGGCTTCCGGCGCTTCACCGCTTTCAACATACGGCGCAAAACGCTCGATGATGTCCGGCCCGGCCAGGTACTCGGTGATCAGGTACGCCTTGCTGCGCAGCCAGAAAAACCGCGTCTCCAGCACCGCCAATGGCTTTGGTGTAGCGATACCGAGAAATGCCAGGCGATTGCCTTCTCGCCACGAATGCCAGGCACGACTCGGGCGCCAGAAGCGCTTGAGCCAGTGGGCAAAATTCTTGATGTTGTAACGTTTGATCACCAGCGGCCGTCCGGCCACTTCGACCTTGCCGACGCTGGCTGCGCCGCCGGTCTTGTACAGGTGCCCCTGATCGAGCAAGGCATCGGCCTGCTCCAGCACCGGCAGCATCGCGGGCTCTTCTTCGCGACGGATCGACCGCAGGCCAAAGGCTCCACGTCGCACGCTGAACAACGTGCATTCGCGACCGACCTTGATCAGGAAATCCTTCAGCCGCCAGGCGCGCACCTTGTCGATCTGCTTCTGCAAGGCTTCCAGCGGCAGTGCGTGCTCACTGTTGCTCAGCAGGTAATACACCAGCAATTCTTCGGTGAACGGTTCCAGCGACTTGGGCAACTGGGCGAAAAACACCCCGAGATTTTCCAGCACTTTCTGCCGGGATAACGGCTGGCCGGCAGTTTCCACACAGATGCCGGCGCCATCGATCAGGTACAACTGCCCGCCGTGACGCAGCAGGTTGTCCAGGTGCAGGTCTTCCTGCCACAGGCCTTTGCCGTGCAACTGGCCAATGGCACCGAGCGCTTCGGCCAGCACCGCCGATTGCTCGTCCGCCAGCACCGGCAAGGATTCAACCTTGTTCCAGGCGTCGCCCAGGCTTTCGGCGCCTTCGAGGAATTCGAACAGCAGCCAGCCACCCTCGCCGTCCTTCAGGCCGTCAGCCAGCAGCAACGGCGTGGTCATGCCCTGGGCGGCGAGCAGTTTCACGCCCTCCAGCTCACGCTGAAAATGCCGTGCCGCCTTGCTGCCGACCAACAGTTTGGCCAGCACCGGACGCCCGCGCCATACGCCAGCACCAACATAACGCTGCCCCGGCAATACCCGCAACAGACTGAGCAATTGCAGATCGGCCGGCCCCGCCGCATCGGCCAGCGAAACCGTCAGCGGCAGGCTCGGCGTGCGTCCGGCGTGTTTCAGGTCGGACAACTGCATCAGCGGGTCTCCTTGCGACTGCGCCGCGCGGTCAACCGCGTGACCCAGCTATCGACCAGCGAGTCGTCGACCGACTGATCGAGATACGCCGCCAGCAACTCGCGCAACTGGGCATCAGTCCACTCCGGAGCTCGACGCAACAGTGGCTCCAGATCCTTGACCCGATCACGCTGACCGAACAGCAGAGGGCGAGTCTTTTCCAGATCGATCAGTTGCGCCTGATAACCGGCGCCTTCGGCCCGCAGGAAAATATGCTTCGGATAGAAGCAACCATGGACCTGACGTACACCGTGCAGGAGCCGCGCCAGTTGGCCGCAGGCCTTGAGGATTGCCGATTGCTGCGATGCATCAAGGTCCGACCAGCGCTGCAGCAGCGAATCCAGATCATCCCAACCGTCGAGGGCTCGGGTCAGCAGGATCGCGCGCACTTCGCCGTTGACCTTGCGCTGGCCGAAAAACGCCGCCTGCAATGCGGGAATACCGAGCTGGTTATAACGGCTGATGTTGCGAAACTCCCGGGCAAACGTCGGCTCGCCAAACGGCGCATGCAACGTGCGGGTCAGGTAATTGCTCTGGCGCTTGAGGTAGTAACCATGACCTTCGAGTTCGAGGCGAAACACACTGCTCCAGCCGCCACCGTCGGTGTTCGGCTCATCCACCGCTTCGAGCTGCTTGGCCCACAGCGCATCGAACGTGCCGAGACCGTAACGCTCCAGCAGCGCACGGTCTTCAGCGGCGAGAAAATCAGTCATTCGCGTCCCTCGAAAAATCTCACCACGTGACGAATCCGTTTTTTGTCGGCGGCATTGAGCCGGTCACGCTGGCGGTATTGCAGGTAGAAGCGCAGACGCTGGGTGTTCGACAGGTGATATTTGGCAACCTTGTCGAGACAGGCCAGGTCCTTGGTGATCCGGTACTTGAGCCAGAAACCGCGCCAGAAATCGCCGTTCGGGCAGTCGATGAGAAACAGCTGCGCCTGATCGTCGATCAGCAGGTTGCGCCATTTCAGATCGTTATGGGTAAAGCGATGATCGTGCATCGTCCGGGTATAGACGGCCAGTTGCCGGCTGATGGCGTCGACCCAGCTGTGATTGCGCAGCTTGGGATCGTTGCGTTCGGCCAGTGCCGAGAGGTCCTCGGTACGCGGCAGCTCACGGGTAATCATCGCCCCGCGGTCGTAGGCCATGCCGTTGCGCTCCAGCCCCCAGGCCACCACTTCGGCAGTGGGAATGCCCCACTTGGCGAAACGCTTGAGGTTCTGCCACTCCATCTTTACCCGCGGCTTGCCGAGATAGCGGCGCAAGCCCTTGCCGGCGCCGGAGTAGCGTTTGACGTAATAGTTGACGCCGTTGCGCTGCACACGGATGACTTCGGACAGCGGATCGCGGGTCAGGCGCTCGCCTTCCAGCGCGAATACCGCTTCAAGGCTGCCAAAATCCGCTGCGAGGTCGCTGTATCCGGGTTCAAGGTTCCAACCCGCCATCAGAGCGCATCCCCGTATCGCTGCTTGCGCTCGTAGAGCTTGTTGGCCTTGCCTTCGAGCCAGCTCAGCAACGACGCTTCTTCAGCCAGAATCTGGCGCAGCGGTTGCTGGAAATAGCCCTTGAGGAAGCGCAGCTTGTCGCGGCGGGTCAGGCCGATGTCCAGCGCAGAAAAGTACAGCGCCGCCAGATCCTTGTTGCGCCAGCGCTGGGTGATCGCCGGACGGGTCTGGGCACGATGCAGGTCGATCACCGAGAGTTTGAAATCTTCCGGAGTGACCGGTTTGTCGATGTGCAGCAGGAAGTGGCAGATGTAGCAGTCGCGGTGGTTGACCCCGGCGCGGTGCATCATGCCGGTCATGCGTGCAACTTCGGCGATCAGCGCGCGCTTGAGTTTCGGCTGCGGCGGCTGCTTGACCCAGTCGATGCTGAAGTCTTCAAGGCTGATGGTCGGCGCCAGCTCTTCGGTGACGATGAACGAATGCTGATCCGCCGGATTGCTGCCCTTCTCGCCGTAGGCAACGGCGGTCATGGTCGGAACGCCGACTTCCTGCAGACGCTGGATAGCCTTCCACTCCTGACCCGCGCCGAGCACCGGCAGCTTGGCGGTCAGCAGGTTCTTGAAAATCTCGCCCCAACCGATGCCACGGTGGATCTTGACGAAAAATCCGTTGCCGTCGACTTCCGTGCGCAAAGTCCTGCGGGCTTCCAGCTCGCGGTACACCTCGCCCTGCAAGCCCTCGACTTCCGCGAACGCATCGCGGCCGGCCCAGAGGCTCTTGAACGGTTCAGCCAGCATCAACTTCATTTATGCGTGCTCCGCCAGAATCACATCGGCCGCGTGCTGCGGCATGCTGTAGAGGTCGGCCGTCTCGGCGAAAGCCAGACCGTTGCGGCTCCAGGCCGCCCGTGCAGCGTCGTCGTGCAGCATGTCGGTCAGGTATTGCGTCAGTTGCGCCTGATCGAACGGTTCGTCCAGCACGCGCCCGGCATCAGCCTCGGCAATGTAATGGGCGTAACCGCAGACCGCGCTGACCAGCACCGGCAACCCGGCGACCAGTGCTTCAAGCAGCACCGTACCGGTGTTTTCGTTGTACGCCGGGTGGATCAACAGATCGGCGCCGAGCAGGAAGCGCGGAATATCGCTGCGCCCCTTGAGGAACGTCACGTTGTCGCCCAGACCCAAAGTTGCACTCTGCATCTGGAACAATTTGGGGTCATCCTGGCCGATTACAAACAGCCGGGTGCGTTTCTTCAGTTCGGCGGGCAATGCGGCCAGCGCTTTCAGGCTGCGATCGACACCCTTGGTCTTGAACCCGGAACCGATCTGCACCAGCAGCAGTTCGTCGTCCCTCAGATTGAATTCAGCGCGGAAACCAGCGCGAATCTCGTCCGCATCCGCCGGACGCCGACGATCCTGGGCGATGCCCGGCGGCAGCAGGTGGAAGCGCTCCAGCGGCGTGTCGTAATGCTTGATGAATAGCGGCTGCTGCACTTCGGAAATCATCAATACTTCGGTCTTCGCGTCTTTGGCGAACACTGCGCGCTCGTATTCGGCGAAGTGGCGATAGCGGCCCCAGCGACGGTACAGCGAGTTGCGCAGGTTCTGCGCCTTGTCCTCGAAGCAGCCGTCGGCGGCGTAGTAGACGTCCAGCCCCGGCATCTTGTTGAAGCCGATCAGGCGATCCACCGGGCGCTTGGCCAGGTCCGCTTCCATCCATGCGCTGAGCTTTTCGTTGCGGCGGTGATTGAAGAACGCCTTGACCGGCGCCACCAGCACTTCGAAACCGGGCGGCACGTCGCCTTCCCAGATCAGGGTGTAGACGCGGATCTGGTGGCCACGCTTCTGGCATTCGAGGGCGATGCGCATGAAATCGCGCTGCAAGCCACCGAACGGGAAATATTTGTAAAGGACAAATGCCAATTGCATCAACGCAGCTCCTCAGCCATCAACAACGTGCTCAGTCGGCTGGCGACACGCTCGGGATTCAGACGCGTGAAGCACAAAGGCAACTCGCGTTTCAGGTCAAACTGACGGGCATCCTGCGCGGTCGGTTGATACGTACATTTCTTTTGCAGGCACGGCGCACACGGGAAGTCGCTGCCGAGATGAATCTGCAGCTTGCCGTAGGCGCCGGTCAGGCCCGGATTGGTCGGGCCGAACAGTGAAATCGTCGGCACGTCCAGTGCCGCAGCGAGATGGCCGAGCCCGGTGTCCACCGCAACGCAGGCCTGGGCGCCGGCCAGCACCTTGCCGACCCCGGCCAGGTTCAGCTTCGGCAGGACTTCGGCGTGCTTGAAACCGGCGGCGATGCGCTCGGCCCGGGCCTTCTCCAGCGGGTTACCCCACGGCAGCTTGATCCCGACGCCGAGGTAGCCGACCCGTTCGGTCAGCTCGCGCCAATAGCTTTCCGGCCAGTGCTTGGTGTCCCAGGTGGTGCCATGCAGGAACACCACGTAGGCATTCTTGCGCGGCAATTCGACCAGACGCTCGACATTGAGGCCGTAATCGCCCAGGCCCTTGGGCAAGTCATAACCCAATGCAATCGCGAACAACTGACGCACGCGCTCAACGGCGTGCTGCCCTCGGGCCACCGCCAGTTTACGGTCATAAAAACGCGCGGCGATCGGCTCGCGGGCCGAGCCCTTGTCGAGGCCGGCCACCGGCGCTTTGACGTAGCGAGTCAGCCAGGCGCTTTTCAGCAGGCCTTGAGCATCGATCACCAGGTCATATTTGTTCGCCCGAACGGATTGCTTGAAGCGTTTCCACTCGCCGCTGGTGATGGTTTTCCAGAGGTTCTTGCGCCAGCGGCGGATCGCCACCGGAATCACCTTGCCCACGGCCGGGTGCCAGGTCGGGATTTCGGCAAAGCCTTCTTCCACCACCCAGTCGAACTTGATCCCGGGGATGGCCCGGGCCGCGTCGGTCAGCGCCGGCAACGCGTGAATCACGTCGCCCAGCGATGAAGTCTTGATCAGCAATACCCGCAACTTAATGAACCTCGACCACGGAGCCCTGCAAACGCTGCAAGGCATCGTTGACCGCGTCCGGCATCAGCTGGCGCAGGCAGTTGTAATGGCCGAAACGGCAGGTCCGGTCAAAGCAAGGGCTGCAATCGAGGCCCAGGCGGACGATTTCCACATGCTCGGCCAACGGCGGGGTGAAGCCCGGCGAGGTCGAACCGTAGACCGCCACCAACGGACGGTTCAGCGCTGCAGCAACGTGCATCAGACCGGAGTCGTTGGAGACCACAGAGTCCGCACAAGACATCAGGTCGATGGCTTCGGCCAGCGAAGTGCCGCCGCTGAGGTTCACGGACTCTTCGCGCAGGCCCGGAATCAGGCGCGCTCGAATGTCTTCGCCCACCGCGTGATCGTTCTTCGAGCCGAACAGCCAGACCTGCCAGCCTTCGCGAATGCGCGCCTCGGCGACCTTGGCGTAATGCTCGGACGGCCAGCGCTTGGCTTCACCGAATTCCGCGCCGGGACACAACACCAGCACCGGACGATCCAGGGTCAGGCCGAACTTGGCCAGCGCCGCCTCGCGGGTGACCGGGTCGATCTGCAGGGTCGGGCGCGGATAGGGTTTCGGCAGTTCGGCGTTCGGCTCGTAGGCCAGCGCCATGAAACGCTCGATCATCAGCGGATAACGTTCTTTATCCAGCGTGCGCACGTCATTGAGCAGGCCGTAGCGGAATTCGCCGCGCCAGCCGGTGCGTTTCGGGATGCCGGCGAAGAACGGCACCAGCGCGGATTTGAGCGAGTTCGGCAGCAGGATCGCCTGGTCGTACTGGCCGGCCAGGGATTTGCCGATCCGCCGGCGGGTTGCCAGCTCCAGCGCGCCGTGGCCGAGCGGGAAGCTCAAGGCCTTGCGCACTTCGGGCATGCGCTCGAGGATCGGCCGGCTCCACTCGGGGGCCAGCACGTCGATTTCGCACTGCGGGTGGCGCTGCTTGAGACACTGAAACAGTGTCTGCGCCATCACCATGTCACCGACCCAACTGGGCCCAACGATCAGAATATTCATGTGGTTTCCATAAACGAACCGGGGAGGCCTTACGCCTCCCCGTCTCGAGAATCAGCTTAGCCCCAGCTCTCGCCAGATCCGCATCACCTGCCGCCGTTCGTCCGCGAACTGGTCGCCCGGTATCACGCCGGCGTCCTTCTGCAAGGCCTGCCGGTGGGCGGCGGAACGATAGGCCTTGTAGGCCTCGCGCAACAGGCTGGCGTCTTCGACGGGCATCAGCCCTTCGTGTTCCAGCTCTTCCAGAATGCGGATATTGTCCGTCCAGCGCAGCAGCGGCGGGTGGCTTTGCGACCACGCCAGGGCCGCGTATTGCACCATAAATTCAATATCGACGATACCTCCGGCGTCCTGCTTGAGGTCGAACGGCGCCGCAGCGTCGAAGGCATTCGCCCCGGTACCGGCGGAGGTGCTCTTGCTCCCGAGGTTGTCGCGCATCTTCGCGCGCATCTCGCTCACTTCCTGTTGCAACGTCGCCAGATCCCGCGCCTTGCCCAGTACCTGGGCCCGGACTTTCTCGAACGCCTGGCCAACATCCTGACTGCCCACCAGCACCCGCGCCCGCACCAACGCCTGATGCTCCCATGTCCAGGCTTCATTTTCTTGATAGCGGGCGAACGCGCCGAGCGAACTCACCAACAGCCCGGACGCACCGGACGGCCGCAGGCGCATGTCCACTTCATACAACTGGCCGGAGTTGGTCTGCGCCGTCAGCAGGTGAATGATCCGCTGACCGAGCCGGGTAAAGAACTGCGCACCATCAATCGGTTTCGCTCCGTCGGTTTCCGCCTGTGGATCGCCGTCGTGGATGAACACCAGATCCAGGTCCGAACCATGCCCCAACTCGATCCCGCCGACTTTCCCATAACCGACAATGATGAAGCCGGGATCGCACAACGTGCCGTCGGTGCGCAGCGGCGTGCCGTACTTGGCCACGGTCTGACGCCAGGCCAGGGCCAGCACTTGTTCCAGAATCGCCTCGGCGAGCCAGGTCAGGTAATCGCTGACTTTCATCAACGGCAGGCTGCCGGCGATTTCCGAGGCGGCGACGCGCAAGCGGTGCGCCAGTTTGAAATGGCGCAGGGCCTCCATCTGCTGTTCGAGGTCGTCTTCCGGGATCCGGGTCAGGCGCTCGCGCAATTCAGCGGCCAGTTCTGGCGCCAGCGGTGGTTTGAACAGACGGCCTTCGTTGAGCAATTCATCGAGCAGCAGCGGGAAACGGGTGATCTGCTCGGCGATCCACGGGCTCGCGGCGCACAGCGTCAGCAAGCGACGCAGCGCGCCGGGGTTTTCCGTCAGCAACACTAAATAAGCCGAACGGCGGGCCACCGCCTCGACCAATGGAAGAACCCGTTCAAGTACCAGATCCGGGTTGTCGTGCTCTACTGCCTGAGCGAGCAGGCGCGGAATAAAGGCGTCGAGGCGTTCACGCCCCAAACGCTGCATCGCCCGCAATTGCGGGCTGCTGCGCAGGCCGGCCAGCGCTTTCAAGGCTTTGGTGGCGTCGGCGAAACCGCCCTCTTCCAGTTGGCGGCAGGCGGCTTCTTCGTCCTGCGCCTCTTCCCACAGCGGCAGCCATTCACCGCCGACCACCACTTCGCAATCGGCGCCCTCTTCTTCATCGGGGTCTGCGATCACTTGTGCAAAGTGCCAGGCCACCCGGCCACGCCAGAACATCAGCTTTTCATGGAAGGCGTCCCAATCGGCGAAACCCAGCATGAAGGCGATGCGCGCCTGATCCTGCGCAGTGTCCGGGAGCATCTGGGTCTGACGGTCGGCAATCGCCTGGATCGCGTGCTCGGTGTAGCGCAGGAATTCGTAACCTTCACGCAGCTCGCTGATCACCGCCGGCGGCAGATAGCCCTGCCCTTCAAGCGTGCCCAGCACCTTTAATAGAGGACGCTGCTGCAGGCTCAGATCGCGACCACCGTGAATCAATTGAAAGGCCTGGGCGATGAACTCGACTTCACGAATGCCGCCGGAGCCCAGCTTGATATTGTCGGCCATGCCCTTGCGCCGGACTTCCTGCTGGATCAACTGCTTCATGGTGCGCAGCGCTTCGATCGCCGAGAAGTCCAGATAGCGCCGGTAAACGAACGGCCGCAGCATGTCGAGCAACTGCGCGCCCGCCACCTGATCGCCCGCAACGACTCGCGCCTTGATCATCGCGTAGCGTTCCCAGTCGCGGCCCTGATCCTGGTAATACTGCTCCAGCGCATTGAAGCTCAGCACCAGCGCGCCGGACGAGCCGTACGGACGCAGGCGCATGTCGACGCGGAACACGAAGCCGTCGACGGTCATCGGGTCGAGGGCCTTGATCAGGCGTTGGCCGAGGCGGATGAAAAATTCCTGATTATCCAGCGCGCGCTTCACGCCGACGGTTTCGCCGCCCTCGGGGTAGGCGAAGATCAGGTCGATGTCCGAAGAAAGGTTCAGCTCGACCGCGCCGAGCTTGCCCATGCCGAGGATGACCATTTGCTGCGGTTCGCCGCTGCGCCGGCCGGTCGGCGTGCCGAATTGCTGGCAATGGCGGCTGTACAGCCATTGATAGGCCTGGTCGATGCTGGCGTCGGCCATGTCGGAAAGGTCACGGCAGGTCTGCACCAGATCGGCCTGGCGGGTCAGGTCGCGCCAGATGATCCGCACCTGATGCCGGGCACGCTGGCGACGCAGGACGCGGCCCAGCTCGTCTTCTGTTTGTGCAGTGTTCACTGCAGCGGCGATCTGCCCGCACAGCTCGCCGGGGGCGAACGGCCGGTCGAGTTCGCCGGACTGCACCAGCGACAGCAACATCAAAGGGTCACGAACACTCTGTTCAATCACGAAATCGCTGGCGCCAGTGACGCGGGCGAACTGCGCCCAGCGCTCCGGAGTCCAGGTGGAGAAGCCGTGATCGCCTTCGGTCAATCCGCCGACGGCCGTACGGAACGACTGCTCGGATCGGCTGACCAACGGCAGGAGAATGGCGGGCAGTTCGGCAAGCGCGGGCAGGGTCATGGTCTATCCTTGATCGGCGTGTAAATGGCCGCTTGTAGTGATGATTGAAAAACCGCTACGCGAAGGACTGTCGAACAAAAGTGAGAAATAGCTGAAATTTGTTTTTCTTTGGCAGCCAGCATCAAACTTTCACCTTTTTCGGATGGCTAAAGACCAACCTTAACGATTATTCTCACAACGCAGTCGGAGGCCACAAGCCTTTCATCTGTAGTTTTACTACTCGTCTATACATTCGAAAGGCTGAAATGCCGGATGATTTGTAGTAAAACTACACGCCGCCGGAACAACCTGTCGGCAATCCAAGAATTTTAAATCGTCTGCCCACAAGGCCAGTCGCAAACTCAGGCAACCGATTCTGGAAGCCTTTCCGCCCTGGAGCAAGCCATGCAAGACCTCGATCCCGTCGAAACCCAGGAATGGCTGGACGCCCTGGAATCGGTTCTCGACAAAGAAGGCGAAGACCGTGCTCACTATCTGATGACCCGTATGGGCGAACTCGCGACCCGCAGCGGCTCGCAACTGCCTTACGCCATCACCACGCCTTACCGCAACACCATCCCGGTTACCCACGAAGCACGCATGCCTGGCGACCTGTTCATGGAACGCCGCATTCGCTCGCTGGTACGCTGGAACGCGATGGCCATGGTAATGCGTACGAACCTGAAAGATTCTGACCTGGGCGGTCACATCTCCAGCTTCGCCTCCAGCGCAACCCTGTACGACATCGGCTTCAACTACTTCTTCCAGGCCCCGACCGACGAACACGGCGGCGACCTGATCTACTTCCAGGGTCACACCTCGCCAGGCGTCTACGCCCGTGCGTTCATGGAAGGCCGCATTTCCGAAGACCAGATGAACAACTTCCGTCAGGAAGTCGACGGTCAGGGCCTGTCGTCCTACCCGCACCCTTGGCTGATGCCTGACTTCTGGCAGTTCCCGACCGTTTCGATGGGTCTGGGCCCGATCCAGGCGATCTACCAGGCTCGCTTCATGAAGTACCTGGAACACCGCGGTTTCATCCAGCCGGGCAAACAGAAAGTCTGGTGCTTCCTGGGCGACGGCGAGTGCGACGAGCCGGAATCCCTGGGCGCGATCTCCCTGGCCGGCCGCGAGAAGCTGGACAACCTGATCTTCGTCATCAACTGCAACCTGCAGCGCCTCGACGGCCCGGTTCGCGGCAACGGCAAGATCATCCAGGAACTCGAAGGCGTGTTCCGCGGTGCTCAGTGGAACGTGACCAAAGTCATCTGGGGCCGTTTCTGGGACCCACTGCTGGCCAAAGACGTCGACGGCATCCTGCAACGTCGCATGGACGAAGTCATCGACGGCGAGTACCAGAACTACAAAGCCAAAGACGGCGCGTTCGTGCGTGAACACTTCTTCAACACGCCTGAACTCAAGGCGATGGTTGCCGACCTGTCCGACGACGAGATCTGGAAACTCAACCGTGGCGGCCACGACCCGTACAAGGTCTACGCGGCGTACCACGAAGCGGTCAACCACAAGGAACAGCCGACCGTCATTCTGGCCAAGACCATCAAGGGTTACGGTACCGGTGCGGGCGAAGCGAAGAACACCGCGCACAACACCAAGAAAGTCGACGTCGACAGCCTGAAGCTGTTCCGCGACCGCTTCGACATCCCGGTGAAAGACGAAGAGCTGGAAAACCTGCCGTTCTTCAAGCCTGAGCCGAACAGCGCCGAAGCCCGTTACCTGGCCGAGCGTCGCACTGCACTGGGCGGTTTCGTGCCTCAGCGTCGCGCACAGAGCTTCAGCGTTCCGACCCCGGATCTGGATACCCTCAAGGCAATCCTCGACGGTTCCGGCGACCGTGAAATTTCCACCACCATGGCCTTCGTGCGGATCCTCGCGCAACTGGTCAAGGACAAGGAAATCGGCCCGCGCATCGTTCCGATCATCCCGGACGAAGCCCGTACTTTCGGTATGGAAGGCATGTTCCGTCAGCTGGGCATCTACTCGTCCGTCGGCCAGCTCTACGAGCCAGTCGATAAAGACCAGGTGATGTTCTACAAGGAAGACCAGAAAGGTCAGATCCTTGAAGAAGGCATCAACGAAGCAGGCGCCATGAGTTCCTTCATCGCCGCCGGTACTTCGTACTCCAGCCACAACCAGCCAATGCTGCCGTTCTACATCTTCTACTCGATGTTCGGCTTCCAGCGTATCGGCGACCTGGCCTGGGCTGCCGGCGACAGCCGCACCCGTGGCTTCCTGATCGGCGGCACCGCCGGCCGTACCACCCTGAACGGTGAAGGCCTGCAGCACGAAGACGGTCACAGCCACCTGCTGGCTGCCACCATCCCGAACTGCCGCACCTACGATCCGACCTACGGCTACGAGCTGGCGGTGATCATTCAGGACGGCATGAAGAAGATGACCGAAGAGCAACAGGACATCTTCTATTACATCACCGTGATGAACGAGTCGTACCAGCAGCCAGCCATGCCGGCCGGTGCCGAAGAAGGCATCAAGAAAGGCATGTACCTGCTCGAAGAAGACACCCGCGATGCGGCGCACCACGTTCAGCTGATGGGCTCCGGCACCATCCTGCGTGAAGTCCGTGAAGCGGCGAAGATCCTGCGTGAAGAGTTCAACATCGGCGCCGATGTGTGGAGCGTCACCAGCTTCAACGAACTGCGTCGCGACGGCCTGGCCGTAGAGCGCAGCAACCGTCTGAAACCAGGCCAGAAGCCTAAGCGCAGCTACGTCGAAGAGTGCCTGAGCGGCCGTAAAGGTCCGGTCATTGCCTCTACCGACTACATGAAACTGTTCGCCGAGCAGATCCGTCAGTGGGTACCGTCCAAGGAATTCAAAGTCCTGGGCACCGACGGTTTCGGCCGCAGCGACAGCCGCAAGAAACTGCGTCATTTCTTCGAAGTCGACCGTCATTTCGTGGTGTTGGCAGCCCTGGAAGCACTGGCTGACCGTGGCGATATCGAACCTAAAGTCGTGGCCGAGGCCATTACCAGGTTCGGCATCGACCCGGAAAAACGCAACCCACTGGACTGCTGAGGAGAAACTCTGTGAGCGAACTCATTCGCGTACCTGACATCGGCAGCGGTGAAGGTGAAGTAATCGAACTGTTTGTGAAGGTCGGCGACCGTATCGAAGCCGACCAGAGCATCCTGACTCTGGAATCGGACAAGGCCAGCATGGAAGTGCCGGCCCCGAAGGCCGGCGTCATCAAGAGCCTGAAAGTGAAGCTGGGCGATCGCCTGAAAGAAGGTGACGAACTGCTGGAGCTGGAAGTCGAGGGCGCCGCGCAAGCGGCCCCAGCGCCTGCCGCTGCGCCGGCTGCAAAAGCTGAAGCCAAACCGGCTGCCGCTCCTGCTGCTGCCGCGCCAGCCGCTGCCCCTGCTGCCGCTTCGGTTCAGCAAGTGCACGTGCCGGACATCGGTTCGTCGGGCAAGGCCCAGATCATCGAGATCCAGGTCAAGGTCGGCGACAAGGTCGAGGCTGATCAGTCGCTGATCACCCTGGAATCCGACAAGGCGAGCATGGAAATCCCGTCGCCTGCCGCTGGCGTGGTCAAGGCCATCAGCGTCAAGTTGAATGACGAAGTCGGCACCGGCGACCTGATCCTGGATCTGGAAGTGGCGGGTGCTGCGGCCCCTGCGGCTGCCGCTCCGGCCCAGGCTGCCGCTCCAGCCGCTGCCGCTGCGCCGGCTCCGGCTGCTGCACCTGCCGCACCGGTTGCCGACAGCGTTCAGGACATCCACGTTCCGGACATCGGTTCGGCCGGCAAGGCCAAGATCATCGAAGTGTTGGTCAAGGCTGGCGACAGCGTTGAAGCCGACCAGTCGCTGATCACCCTGGAATCCGACAAGGCGAGCATGGAAATCCCGTCGCCTGCCGCTGGCGTGGTGGAAAGCATTTCCATCAAGCTGGACGACGAAGTCGGCACCGGCGATCTGATCCTCAAGCTGAAAGTCAAAGGCGCCGCTCCGGCTGCTGCCCCGGCTCCAGCTGCCGCTGCTGCTCCGAGTGCTCCGGCGCCAGCCGCTGCTGTTCCGGCGGCCGCTGCACCTGCTGCTGCCGCTCCGGTTGCCGCTCCAGCCAAGCCTGGTGCGAAAGTTCACGCCGGCCCGGCCGTGCGTCAACTGGCTCGCGAATTCGGCGTCGAGCTGAGCGCTGTCGGCGCCAGCGGTCCGCACGGTCGCATCCTGAAAGAAGACGTGCAGACTTACGTCAAAGCCATGATGCAGAAGGCCAAGGAAGCTCCGGCCGCTGCGGCTGGCGCAACCGGTGGCGCGGGCATCCCGCCGATTCCGGTCGTCGACTTCAGCCGCTTCGGCGAAATCGAAGAAGTGCCGATGACCCGCCTGATGCAGGTCGGCGCCGCCAACCTGCACCGCAGCTGGCTGAACGTGCCGCACGTGACGCAATTCGACTCGGCGGATATCACCGAGCTGGAAGCGTTCCGTAACGCACAGAAAGCTGTCGCAGAGAAGGCCGGCGTCAAGCTGACCATCCTGCCGTTGCTGCTCAAGTCCTGCGCACACCTGCTCAAGGAACTGCCGGACTTCAACAGCTCGCTGGCTCCAAGCGGCAAGGCGATCATCCGCAAGAAATACGTGAACATCGGCTTCGCCGTCGACACCCCGGATGGCCTGCTGGTACCGGTCATCAAGAACGTCGACCAGAAGAGCCTGCTGCAACTGGCCGCCGAGGCCGCTTCCCTGGCTGAAAAGGCCCGGACCAAGAAGCTCTCGTCGGACGAGATGCAAGGCGCCTGCTTCACCATTTCCAGCCTCGGCCACATTGGCGGCACCGGCTTCACGCCGATCGTCAACGCGCCGGAAGTGGCGATCCTCGGTGTTTCCAAGGCAACCATCCAGCCAGTCTGGGACGGCAAAGCCTTCCAGCCGAAACTGATGCTGCCACTGTCGCTGTCCTACGATCACCGTGTGATCAACGGCGCCGCTGCTGCACGCTTCACCAAGCGTCTGAGCGATCTGCTGGCGGACATCCGCACCATCCTGCTGTAAAGCGCTCGGCCCTCCGGCAACGGAGGGCCGACTGCGTTCCACGTTTTCGAGCGCCACACGCTCGTACCTCAACCCCGTCAGTTTGGCGGGGCTTTTTTTTGCCTGAAATAACTCGCACCCATACTTTTCCTACAACTTGCGCTGATATAAGCCACGAATCCAGTCGAATTCCTATCGATATTTTTTATCGCAAGACAACTAATCTCCCCCAACAAAGTTAACTAAATAACTTTGCCACTCTCGAACACAACTTCTTGATAACTCGAATGGATTCGAACATGTTAAAACCCACTGTCGGCCCTATTATCGGCCACACAACAACTAATCACGCACGCATATTCATACGCGGAGAGCAACAGGAAAACACCAGGGTCTTTGCAGGCATTCGTTACCGAAAGTCTGGAAAAGAACAATGGATAAAAAGCATCTTTGCGACTTTAAGTGTCTTGCACGACATGTCCACCGTATTCGCAATAAACAACTTGTGCGCCGATACCGAATACGAGTATCAGACCGGGTGGTTCAGCCCGATGAGCCCGGTACATACCGTAGAAAGCGTCGCTGAACTGCCACTGCAATGGCCACGAGAGGTCTACCGTCTGCGCACCCGCTCAAGCGAGGCAAAGCAAGACCGGGCCTACATTGTCGGCTCCTGCCGCTACCTGCGAATGACCGCCGGCAAGCCGTCTTCCCCCCAATCGGGCGACCGGATTTTCGCCTCTATCAACCAATTGATCGAAGGCAGCCAGCCTCCGGTCAGTGCAGCACTGATGACCGGAGACCAGATCTATGTCGATGACTTGAATATCATTGCGCCCGATCGCGAATACCAGGACATTCTGAAGAAGTATCGTGCGGCGTTTTCTCAGCCAAACATCCAGCGTTTGATGTCTGGACTATCAACCTACATGATCCTCGATGATCATGAGATTGAAGACAACTGGCCGGCCAATGCCGGAAAAAACGACCATGAGTTATATCGCAACGCCATGGCAGCCTACGAGTTATATCAAGCCAGTCACAGCCCCGTACATCCACTGGATACTAACGGACAAGTCAAACGCTCATCACTGGATCATTACTGGTATCAGTTCAGCGACGGTGATATCGAATGGTTTGTGACCGACAGTCGAACTCGCCGCAACTTGTCATCGACTGACCGGCGCATTCTCGATGAAGAACAGGAGCAGGCATTGTGCAAGTGGCTGATCGAAAGTCCGGCGCGGGTCAAGTTCGTGGTCACCAGCGTCATGTTCTATCCCGATCGCAAGGCTCACGGCGACGATGCCTGGAAAGCCTTCCCGGAGCAAAGGCTGCGCTTGCTGGAAGTCATTCGCACCCACCGGATCTTGAATGTCATCTTCGTCAGCGGCGATGTCCATGGCTCTCTGACCTCACGCCTCACGCATACTGAAGACTCCGATTTCGAAGTGCACACCATCGTCTCTTCGCCACTGTGCAACAGCAAATTGCTGCCATATGCCAAGGCTTCCACATTCATCCTCGATCAGCCTCTGGCCCGCACCGCAGACGGCGAATACCAACACGAGCTGACCAGCCAGGTCGTCAGCGAGGACAACTTCGCGCACCTGGTGGTTGGGACCGGGCGGATCCAGGTCAACTATCACGACCGCGATGGCAGACGCCTGCAATCCATCGATATTCCGTTGAGATAAAAACCAGCGGCACGACCGTTCCGGATGCCGAAAGGCTCTGGAACGGCACTTTCCCGGCGATCGCGCATTACTTTCCGCCACCCGCTGGAGAAATGCCCGCCGCAGCCGACATATTCTTATAGCACTTGGCCTTCATGTCTCTTGTCAGTCGGTGCCGCAATGATGCAACCTTGCCGCAGGCAACAGTAAAGAGGGCGAGAGCCCGGCGCGTTCAGCAAATTTCCAAGCGAGTTCCCTTCATGAAGAGCCAACCCGATGCCGCCAGCCGTATGGCGGCCGAGGTAGTGACGCAGTTGCCTGTGCCCTCGCGGCTCGGCATGCTGCGTTTCGAGCGCCTGAATGAAGCCAGTTGGGCGATGCTGTTTCTCGATCCCAACTGCGAACGCCAGTTCGGCCAGCCCGCCGTCGAACTCTGCGCCCTGGTCGGTTCGCCCTACGCCAGCCTGATGGAGCCCGAAGCGCGCTATCAGTTGCACGACGCGATCCAGCAGCAACTCGGCCAAAGCCCGCATTACCTGGTGCGCTACACCCTGCACACCGCCGCCGGCGCCCTGAGCATTCTCGAACTCGGTGAAGCCTACAAACAGCACAACCGTCATTTGCTGCGCGGCTACCTGCTGGCGGTCGACGACGTATTTGACGAGGCACCAGCGCTGCCGTCCGTCGACCTGGAAACCCAGAACTCGCGCCTGCAAATCGCCCTTGAGCTCAACCAGCGCGCCCAGCAGGAACAACTGCAGCACCTGGAGCGGGTGCGCGCCCAGCAGGATCTGATCCTGTTGCTGGCCCGCCAGCGCTACAGCAGCCAGAACTCCCTGCAAGAAGCCGCCGAACTGATCACCCGCTGCGCCTGCGATATCTACGAAATCGACTGCGCCAGCCTGTGGAACCTCGAAGGCCAAAAACTGGTGCCGATCTCGGCCTACCACCGCGCCACCCAGGAATACATCCTGCCGGACGTGATCGACGTCAGCGGTTTCCCCGATTACATGGAAGCGCTGCACGGCAGTCGCGCCATCGACGCGCACAACGCGATGCGCGACCCGCGTACCCGGGAAATGGCCGAAGCCCTGCGCCCCCGTGACGTCAACGCCATGCTCGACGCCAGCATCCGTGTCGATGGCCAAGTGGTCGGCGTGCTGTGCCTGGAGCAGACCGGCGTCACCCGCGCCTGGCAGTCCGACGAAATCGCCTTTGCCGGCGAGCTGGCCGACCAGTTCGCCCAGGTCATCAACAATCACAACCGCCGCACCGCCACCAGCGCCCTGCACCTGTTCCAGCGTGCGGTCGAGCAAAGTGCCAACGCCTTTTTGCTGGTCAATTGCGACGGCGTGGTCGAATACGTCAACCCGAGCTTCACCGCGATCACCCAGTACACCACCGAGGAAGTCCACGGCCAGCGCCTGTCGGAACTGCCGGCCCTGGAAAACCTCAGCGAGCTGCTGTTCGACGCCCCCTCCGCGCTGGCCAAGAGCAACAGCTGGCAGGGCGAATTCAAGAGCCGGCGCAAAAACCTCGAACCGTACTGGGGCCAGTTGTCGATCTCCAAGGTTTATGGCGACAACCGTGAGCTGACGCACTACATCGGCATCTACGAAGACATCACCCAGACCAAACTGGCGCAGCAGCGCATCGAGCGTCTGGCGTACACCGATAACCTGACCAACCTCGGTAATCGGCCTGCATTTATCCGCAATCTGGACGAACGCTTCGCCCGAGACAGCGATACCCCGATCAGCCTGCTGCTGGTGGACATCGACAACTTCAAGCGGATCAACGACAGCCTAGGTCACCAGACCGGCGACAAGTTGCTGATCAGCCTGGCCCGACGCCTGCGCAACAGCCTGAGCCCGAGCGGTAGCCTGGCGCGGTTCGCCAGTAACGAATTCGCGGTGTTGCTCGACAACACTGACCTTGAGGCCGGCCAACAGATCGCCAGCCAGTTGCTGATGACTCTCGACAAACCGATGTTCGTCGATAACCAGTTGATCAGCGTCACCGGCTCCGTGGGCCTGGCCTGCGCGCCGCTGCACGGCCGCGACCCGCAGACCCTGATGCGTAACGCCGGCCTCGCCCTGCACAAGGCCAAGGCCAACGGCAAACACCAGGTGCAGGTGTTCACCGAGGCGCTGAACGCCGAGGCCAGCTACAAACTGTTCGTCGAGAACAACCTGCGCCGGGCCCTGACCCAGAACGAGCTGGACGTGTTCTACCAGCCGAAGCTGTGCCTGCGCAGCGGTCGGTTGCTGGGCATGGAAGCGCTGCTGCGCTGGAATCACCCGGAGCGCGGCATGATCCGCCCGGACCAGTTCATCAGCGTCGCCGAGGAAACCGGCCTGATCATTCCGATCGGCAAGTGGATCGCCCGCCAGGCCTGCCGCATGAGCAAAGCGCTGACCGCCGCCGGCATGGGCAACCTGCAAGTGGCGATCAACCTGTCGCCCAAGCAGTTCTCCGACCCGGACCTGGTGGCCTCCATCGCCAACATCCTCAAGGAAGAAGCGCTGCCGGCCAATCTGCTGGAGCTGGAGCTGACCGAAGGCCTGCTGCTGGAAGCCACCGAAGACACCCACTTGCAGCTCGACCAGCTCAAGCGCCTGGGCCTGACCCTGGCCATGGACGACTTCGGCACCGGCTACTCGTCGCTCAGCTACCTGAAGAAATTCCCGATCGACATCATCAAGATCGATCGCAGCTTCATCCATGAAATCCCGGACAACCAGGACGACATGGAAATCACCTCCGCCGTGATCGCCATGGCCCACAACCTGAAACTCAAGGTCGTGGCCGAAGGCATCGAGACCGCCGAACAACTGGCATTCCTGCGCCGCCACCGCTGCGACGTCGGCCAGGGCTACCTGTTCGACCGGCCGATTCCGGGCGGCGAGCTGATCCAGGCGCTCAAGCGCTACCCGCGCGGCCCGCTCTGCCTGTAACCCACCGGGCACTATCCGCACACTTTGCCTGGTGATTAACTTGGCATCATTGGGCACACTGGTGGTCTGCTTATTTACATCCCATCCTGACTGAGAGGAACGATCATGGTTCTGCGCTCGGAAATTCTGGTGAACAAAAACGTGCTACCGACTAAAGAACAAGCTCTGCCCGGCCGTGAAACCCCGATGGCCCTGCCTGAAAAACACTTTGTTTTCACCGAAACGCCGTTGCTGGGCCCGTTCTTTCAGGACGTCGACTTCGCGATTTTCGGTCTGGGTTGCTTCTGGGGTGCGGAACGCCGCTTCTGGCAGCGCGAAGGCGTGGTCAGCACCGTGGTCGGTTACGCCGGCGGTTACACGCCGAACCCGACCTACGAAGAAGTCTGCTCGGGCCTGACCGGCCACGCTGAAGTGGTTCTGGTGGTGTATGACAAGGCCAAGGTCAGCTACGAAGAGCTGCTGGCGATGTTCTGGGAATTGCATAACCCGACCCAGGGCATGCGTCAGGGCAACGACATCGGCACCCAGTACCGTTCGGTGATCTACGCGACCCACCCGGAGCAACTGGATGCGGCGCTGAAGAGCAAGGCCGTGTATCAGGCCGAGCTGTCGAAGGCGGGTCTGGGTGAAATCAGCACCGAGATTGAACAGGCCCCGACCGTTTACTTCGCCGAGACTTATCACCAGCAGTATCTGGCGAAAAATCCGGAAGGCTACTGCGGGATTGGCGGCACTGGCGTTTGCATGCCACCGAGCCTGGCAGGTAACTAAGCCCGCCCTGATCGCTCCCGCGCTTGGCGTGGGAGCGATTGACGGTTGATCAGCTCTCGGCGATCAACCAGTCCATCTGCCACCCACCCTGGGTCTGCCCAAGCTTCTTGGACAACCACGGCAGCAGCTCGCGCAATTCTTCCTCCAGCCCCCATGGCGGATTGGCAATCGCCAGCCCGGAACCGTTCAGGCTGTTCGGCGTGTCCAGCGGATGCACCAGCAGTTCGACCCGCAGCAACTTCGGCGCACCGGTGCCGGCCAGATCCTGATAGAAACGACGCAATGCGCGCTGATCCTTTACCGGATACCAGATCGCCGCCACAGTCTGGCGCATGCGCGAGATCGCCTCTTTCAAGGACGCCGCGCAACGCTGCATCTCGTCGAGTTTCTCGAACGGCGGGTCGATCAGCATCACCGCACGCTTCTCGGCCACCGGCAGCAACGCCCGCGCCACATGCCAACCCTCACCCAGATGCACGGCCACACGACGGTCGCCCTTCATGTTGTCCTTGAGCAGCACGCCGTCTTCCGGGTGCTTCTCGTTGAGCAACACCCGATCCTGGGAACGGGTCAGACGCCGCGCCAGCTCCGGCGAACCCGGGTAATAGCGCAACTGGCCGTCCGGGTTCATCTCGTGCAGCACGTTCATGTAGTCGGCGGTCAGTGCCGGCAGATCCGGCTGATCCCACAACCGCGCGATGCCTTCCAGGTACTCGCCGGTACGGTTGGCCTGATCGCCCTGCAGGTCATACAGACCGATGCCGGCGTGGCTGTCGAGATAGGCAAACGGCTGCTCCTTGCGCGACATCAGGGCGATGAGGCGGGTCAAGGTCAGGTGTTTGAACACATCGGCGTGATTGCCGGCATGGAAGGCGTGACGATAATTCATGGCTGCTCCTGCGAGGGCCGTGAAGTTTACCTTTTACCGGGCGGCAAGTCAGGGGTTGGGGGCTGAGTGGGCGTTCCCGGCGTTACACTGGCCGCAACCACCTGACAGGAAGTCTGAAAATCATGTACCGCCGGATCATTGCCCTCCTGTGCCTGCCGGGCTCATTACACGCCTTCGCTGGTGAAGACCACACCGAACAGGCACGCCAGAATCTCAAGAACTACGGCTTGAGCCACTGCATCCTGGCGCCATTCAAAGAACAGTCCGCACTGGAAAAAGACATCAAACTGTCCGCCGGAGCCTACTCGTTCATGGGCAAAGGCCTGCACACCGTTGTTCAGAATGAGGACACGCTGCAAGTCGTGCACGATCCTTACAAGGAAACCGAAAACTACGTGCTCGCTGCCTACGATCAGACACCCTCGGCCAGCCAGCACTCGAATCGGAAAGTTGTGTTTTACGCGTGCCTTGAAGTTTACAACTCCCAGGCTTTCGACAGTTTCATCAAGACCCAGGACGCTTACATCTCGGAATGATCACCCAACGGGAGAGGTTTCGTTCGAGCAATCCTTTGAGTTCGCTGTTTTGGCGAGGGAGTCTGCATCGTCTGTCAGGGCTGCGCGCGCAGGCGCTTGCCAATCACATCCAAGACATCACAACCGTCACGCAACGGAATCACACAGAGCTGGGCAAAGTCGCTGAGGATGACCGAGTCGCACTCGACCGAGCCGCGCATGCACATGTTTTCCAGGACCTGGATTACGGCGCGGATGCGGTAGTTGGCGGCGTCCATCAGGACATCGAGCGGGGCGTGGGTGTCGATGAACAGGGTGGGCATGTCGTTGCAGTTGCTGGTCAGCGCCATGAGGCGGTTGTTGGGGTGAGGGATGAAAGGTTCGTAGGGTGGATCAGGTTTTAACGTCGACATTTGTTTGCACCTCGGCAGGTTAAGTGAAGCTGCCAACGACCTTCCTACAGGTTTGGGTGGCAGCTGTACGCGAGAGTAGGAAACTGAGGAACCCACCAAACTCAGCTACGCCGAAGCGTTCCCGCGCACAGCCGCCGCGAACAATGTCATGGGCACGTTCAAGTGCCGCAATCAAAGGACAGAGCTGATGCACGGTGAGTTTTCCAAGGGTTCCTACGCCCTGTCACCACTCTCGCGGTGACAGCCAAAAGACTATCCCCGCACCACCGCGCCCACCAGTTCACGCAAACCGCCGCAACTCGCAGGAAACGTCCGAAGCCTTTGCCCGGAAATTTCACTCTGACTCGTCCCGCAAGTAGTCCAGCAATGCCGAAGCCGAAGATTCGTCCGACGCCGTAACCGCAAAAAACCTGACAACCTTGCAGCGCAATACAACGGCGGGAAACGTCTCGAACAACGCCGGCTGCTCCTCGCTCAACCACTGCAAGGCGTTGTTGATCCGGGCATCACCACCGAACTGCGACAGCAGCTTTTCCGGCACCGGCCACCAAGGAAACTCCCGACCCGAGACCTGCGCCCTGCCCTCGATCTCCACGGTCTGACCGTTGATCAACCCTCGCGTAAGGACCGGCAGCAATTGCCCGGCATCCACCTCGGGCGACTCAAGGATCGGCAACAAATACCGCCCATCCCAAAACCGGAAGAACACCGCTTTCCCGTCCGGCATCAGCACCTGAGTCAGACTGCGAAAATGCTCGACCACTGTCTCAAGACTTGCCGAAGAAACCGCCAGCCAGCCCCAGTCACGAGACTCAGTGGTCGCCACCCAATCCAGAAACTCACTGCCCGCGTCGACGATTCCCACATAGGGCATCACCGCATCCCACTCGGCATAAATCGTTTCCGCCCAGACCGGTTTCGGCATCTGCGCATTCGACGGCCAGGCTTTCAACGGTTCCACCGCACTGGCGCTACTGAAAATTGCGAACAGCTGCTCCGATGGTTTCAGCGGCTCTCCCTTCAACCATTGATCAGGCCGCACAGACACCCTCCTTGCAGCGCTCACATTCTTCGCAGAACGGCGCGTCACCTTTAAGGCTCATGATTTGCGCAGCGGTCAAAATCGCTGCCGGTGCCGCCGTCAGTTTTTCCGGCAACCCCGGCACGGTCGGCGCGGCGCTCATCGCCGCCATCGGCGCACCTCCCACCACAATGGGCACGCTGCTGAAGATCCCGCCGGGGCCGATGTTGATCCATTGCCCGCCCGCCTGGATCGTCGCGCTCGCCCCGCCGTCGATCACCACCTGCTGGCCGGCGCTGACGTGGAATTGCGCACTGGCGTTGATCGCCTGACTGCTCACCCGAATATGCCTGTCGCCGGTCACCGTAAGGTGGTCATCCTGCTTCACTTCGGTCTGGCGCTGGCCGTGGGTAATGCGTTGTTCATCAGCTTTGAGTTCATGCTTGGCGAGACCGGTCACTACGACGCTGCGCTGGTTGTCGACCTGAAGCTGCTGATCATTCAGCACATGCTGCGTCCAGTTTCGCTGGGCGCGCAGGTAGATTTCCTCCGCGCCTTTGCGATCCTCGATGCGCAGTTCGTTGTAGCCCCCACCGCCGGGACTACTCTGGCTGCGGAAAATGCTGCGGGTCTTGTCGGCCGGCAGATCCAGCGGCACCGGCGTGGCGGCGTTCGGCAGGCAACCCATGACCAGCGGTTTGTCGGCGTCGGAGTCGATGAACCCCACCAGCACTTCCATGCCGACCCGTGGAATCAGCACGCTGCCATAACGGTCATGGGCCCAGCCGCTGGCAACCCGTAGCCAGCAGCTGGAATGCTCGTTGAGTTCGCCGTCGCGATCCCAGGCCAGTTGCACCTTGACCCGACCGTACTCATCGCAATGGATTTCACTGTCTTTCGGGCCGGTGACCACGGCCGGTTGATAACCAAGCATCCGTGGCTTTTCCGGCCCCATCGGCGGACGGAAGAATACGTCCCACGGCGTGGCGAGAAAGGTATTACGGTAACCCTGGAATTCGTCGCCATCGCTGGTGACCGATTCCTCCAGCACTTGCGGCTGCCGGCCATGGTGCTCGACGGAAGTCAGCAGCCAGAGGTCATTCAAATCCTGGCGCGGATGCTCGCTCAGTTGCAGGAAATGTCCGCTGACCAAGGTGGATTGATCGCTGCGGCCCTCGGCCTGACGGTAGTCGGCGACATGTCGCTCAAGGGTGCGCCGGGCCAGTTGCTTGCCGGTTTCGCGCTCGGTGAACTGGCCGGGAAAGTGGTAATCCTCCAGCACCGGGCGCTGTTCGCTTTCCACCCGACTCTGCAACGACAGACGTGGCTTGGTGAAGTCGTAATCACGCCGGGTGACCACGCTGGTGCGGGTTTCCACGCGGACGGTGAAGCGCTTGATCGCCGGCGCCGCCGCAGCCATGCCGCTGCCCGGCAGGTACAGCGTCGGTTCGGCCAGACGCGGAAATACCGTTTGATCGTCGCCGAACACCAACAGATGCCCGTCCGTGCTGTGCTGAAAGTGGAAATGAATACCGACCTCGGCACACAGGCGCTGAATGAACGCCAGATCGCTCTCGGCGTACTGCACGCAATATTCACGGGGCGGGTAATCGCTGCCGAGACGAAATTCGAAGGCATCGCGCAGGATCGCGTGATCCTTGAGGATCTGCGTCACGATCTGCGGCACGCTTTGATGCTGGAAAATCCGCTGATTGATCCGGTGGCCGAGATAGGCCAAACGCGGAACAAGGCTGACGTGATAGCGGGTCAGACGCTTGCCGGAATCCCCCTGCCCGACCCGATAGATCTGACCGTGGATACCGGAACCGCCTTCATCAAAACTCAGAAATGCCTGACAGTGCAGCAGGCTTTCAAGATCCAGATCCGGTCGCTCGCTGATCAGCTCCAGGTCAAAGCGAAAGGGTTGGCTGATGGCTTCCTTGCCCGTGAACTCAAGGACCTTGAGGTCAAATTGGGCGCCTTCGACGGTCAACGTGAAACGCGGTTGATTGGCAGGCGCGAACATCCGATGTCTCTCTGCAGTATGAAGGCGGGCGATTCTGCATGAGGGGCAAGGGGTGCAGGTTGGGTGACCGGAAAATCAGATTTTCCCTACTTGAAACTTCGATCTCCCCTTCAACAATCGGCGCATTCGACTACAGACTTTTCCTTCAGAAAAATCGCAGACAATAAAAAACGGCCCGTTTCCTGGCAGGAAACGGGCCGTTCTTTTGTGAGCCTCAGCTCATTCCCATCACTTGTTCAGATGGAAGTCCTTCTCGGCCGCTTCAAAGCGCTGAACCATGCCAGTGCTTGGCTGGCCCATCAGGCTGACCAGGTAGATGGCCAGGCTGGCGAAGATGAAGCCCGGGATGATTTCGTACAGGCCCAGCACTTCGAAGTGCTTCCACACGATCACGGTGATCGCGCCGACCAGGATGCCGGCCAGTGCGCCGTCGCGGGTCATCTTCTTCCAGATCACCGAGATCAGCACGACCGGGCCGAAGGCTGCGCCGAAACCGGCCCAGGCGTAGGACACCAGACCCAGCACTCGGTTGTCCGGGTTGGCGGCCATCGCGATGGCGATCAGCGCAACCACCAGCACCATGGCGCGACCGACCCATACCAGCTCGACTTGCGAGGCGGACTTACGCAGGAAGGTCTTGTAGAAGTCTTCGGTCAGGGCGCTCGAGCACACCAGCAACTGGCAGCTCAGGGTACTCATCACGGCAGCCAGAATGGCCGACAGCAGGACACCGGCAATCCACGGGTTGAAGAGGATTTTCGCCAGTTCGATGAACACACGCTCGTGGTTCTCGGTCACGGGCATTGCCACATCCGGATTGGCCGAGAAGTACGCGATACCGAAGAAGCCCACGGCCACGGTGCCGCCCAGGCACAGGATCATCCAGGTCATGGAGATGCGACGGGCGTTGGCGATGGATTTCACCGAGTCAGCGGCCATGAAGCGCGCGAGGATGTGCGGCTGACCGAAGTAACCCAGGCCCCAGCCCATCAGCGAGATGATGCCGATGAAAGTCGTTCCTTTGAGCATATCGAAGTTGCCAGGATCGTTGGCTTCGATGGCCAGGAACGTGGTGTCCACGCCGCCGGTGGCCAGCAGCACAATGATCGGCGTCAGGATCAGCGCGAAGATCATCAGGGTGGCTTGAACGGTATCGGTCCAGCTCACCGCGAGGAAACCGCCGACGAAGGTGTAGGCAATCGTCGCCGCAGCACCGGCCCACAGTGCCGTCTCGTAGGACATGCCGAAGGTGCTTTCGAACAGACGGGCACCGGCAACGATGCCGGAAGCACAGTAGATGGTGAAGAACACCAGAATCACCACCGCCGAAATGATGCGCAGCAGACCGCTTTTGTCTTCGAAACGGCTGGCGAAGTAGTCCGGCAGGGTCAGGGCATCGCCGTTGTGCTCGGTCTGAACACGCAGACGGCCGGCGACGAACAGCCAGTTCAGGTAGGCACCGACGATCAGGCCGATGGCGATCCAGCTTTCGGACAGGCCGGACATGTAGATGGCGCCCGGCAGGCCCATCAGCAACCAGCCGCTCATGTCGGAAGCGCCGGCGGACAATGCGGTCACCACGCTGCCCAGGCTGCGGCCGCCCAGAATGTAGTCGGAAAGGTTGTTGGTGGAGCGATAGGCCATGAAGCCGATCAGCACCATTGCTGCGATGTAGATCACGAACGTGATCAGGGTTGGATTGCTTGCGCTCATTACGTACGTGCCCTGGCTTTGTTTTTATGTAGCGGCGGCGGTTGCACCGCTTGCAGACTGACGTCTGACAGACGATTCGCACGGCCGCGCATTTATGACCAATGTTTCCCCAGGAAAGCCATTGGCCGGCACACCGGGTTTCCCGGTTGCACCTTGGGCGCGAATCCTATGCAACAAAGCAAAACAGGTGCAACCAGTTTCTTGAGAATTAGTTGCACCTACGTCGTTTTTTCGGCCGCAAACCGCCGTTTTTGCACCGTTGCGGCGCAGTCACACCCCGCAATGTGCCTTGAAAGCACCTATCTAGAGCGATCCTCGCGAAGCTGAAATTTATTCCTGACAAGTTGCCGAATATTCCGACAAAAAAAGGGTTGCACCCGGTTGCACCTCTTTCGGCTCGCGGCTAATCTTGCGGCCAGCTGTTGTCGCGCAACTGCGGCACCTATGAGGATAAAAATATGGCTACCACCACCCTTGGGGTCAAACTTGACGACCCGACCCGCGAGCGCCTGAAGGCCGCCGCAACCTCGATTGATCGCACGCCGCACTGGCTGATCAAGCAGGCAATTTTCAATTACCTGGAAAAACTCGAGGGTGGTGCAACCCTGACCGAGCTGAACGGTTTGACCGCCAAGGACGCCGACGACGCGGGCGAAGTCCACACCGATCACGCTCACCAATGTTTCCTTGAATTCGCCGAAAGCATCCTGCCGCAATCGGTGCTGCGCGCCTCAATCACCGCCGCTTACCGCCGCCCTGAGCCGGAAGTGGTGCCGATGCTGATCGAACAGGCTCGCCTGCCAGCACCGATGGCCGAAGCCACCAACAAACTTGCAGCCAACATCGCGGAAAAACTGCGTAACCAGAAGAGTGCCGGCGGTCGTGCAGGCATTGTTCAGGGCCTGCTGCAGGAATTTTCCCTGTCGTCCCAGGAAGGCGTGGCGCTGATGTGCCTGGCCGAAGCGCTGTTGCGTATCCCGGACAAAGGCACTCGCGATGCACTGATCCGCGACAAGATCAGCACCGGCAACTGGCAGCCGCACCTGGGCAACAGCCCGTCGTTGTTCGTCAACGCGGCGACCTGGGGTCTGCTGCTGACCGGCAAACTGGTGTCGACCCACAACGAAGCCGGCCTGACTTCGTCCCTGAGCCGCATCATCGGCAAGAGCGGCGAGCCGATGATCCGCAAGGGCGTCGACATGGCCATGCGCCTGATGGGCGAGCAGTTCGTGACCGGCGAAACCATCGCCGAGGCACTGGCCAACGCGAGCAAGTTCGAAGCCAAGGGTTTCCGTTATTCCTACGACATGCTCGGTGAAGCGGCGCTGACCGAACACGACGCCCAGAAGTACCTGGCCTCGTACGAACAAGCCATTCATTCGATCGGCAAAGCCTCCCACGGCCGTGGGATTTATGAAGGCCCGGGCATCTCGATCAAACTGTCGGCCCTGCACCCGCGTTACAGCCGTGCCCAGTACGAGCGCGTGATGGACGAGCTGTACCCGCGTCTGCTGTCGCTGACCCTGCTGGCCAAGCAATATGACATCGGCCTGAACATCGACGCCGAAGAAGCCGACCGCCTGGAGCTGTCGCTGGATCTGCTCGAGCGTCTGTGCTTCGAGCCGCAACTGACTGGCTGGAACGGCATCGGTTTCGTGATCCAGGCCTACCAGAAGCGTTGCCCGTATGTGATCGACTACGTGATCGACCTGGCTCGTCGCAGCCGTCATCGCCTGATGATCCGTCTGGTGAAAGGCGCGTACTGGGACAGCGAAATCAAGCGCGCCCAGGTCGAAGGTCTGGAAGGCTATCCGGTCTACACCCGCAAGGTGTACACCGACGTTTCCTACATCGCCTGCGCACGCAAACTGCTGTCGGTACCGGAAGTCATCTACCCGCAATTCGCCACGCACAACGCCCACACCCTGTCGGCGATTTATCACATTGCCGGTCAGAACTATTACCCGGGCCAGTACGAATTCCAGTGCCTGCACGGCATGGGCGAACCGTTGTACGAGCAGGTTGTAGGCAAGGTCTCCGAAGGCAAACTGAACCGTCCGTGCCGCGTGTACGCCCCGGTCGGCACCCACGAAACCCTGCTGGCATACCTCGTACGTCGTCTGCTGGAAAACGGCGCCAACACCTCGTTCGTCAACCGTATCGCCGACCAGTCGATTTCGATCCAGGAACTGGTGGCCGATCCCGTTGCGCAGATCGAGCAGATGGCAACCGTGGAAGGTGGTTTCGGCCTGCCGCACCCGCGCATTCCGCTGCCGCGTGACCTGTACGGTTCCGAGCGCGCCAACTCCAGCGGCATCGACATGGCCAACGAACATCGTCTGGCATCGCTGTCCTGTGCCCTGCTGGCCACCGCGCACAACAACTGGAAAGCCGCGCCGATGCTCGGCTGCGCCTCCAGCAACGAAGCGCCGGCACCGGTGCTGAACCCGTCCGATCTGCGTGACGTGGTCGGCCACGTGCAGGAAGCCACCGTCGAAGACGTCGACAACGCCATTCAATGCGCCCTGAACGCCGCCCCGATCTGGCAGGCCACCCCGCCAGCCGAGCGTGCCGCGATTCTGGAACGCGCCGCTGACCTGATGGAAGGCGAAATCCAGCCGCTGATGGGCCTGCTGGCCCGCGAAGCCGGCAAGACCTTCGCCAACGCCATCGCCGAAGTCCGCGAAGCCGTCGACTTCCTGCGTTATTACGCAGTGCAGGCACGCAACGATTTCAGCAACGACGCCCACCGCCCACTGGGCCCGGTGGTCTGTATCAGCCCGTGGAACTTCCCGCTGGCCATCTTCAGCGGCCAGGTTGCCGCCGCACTGGCCGCCGGCAACCCGGTTCTGGCCAAACCGGCCGAACAGACTCCGCTGGTCGCCGCACAAGCCGTGCGTTTGCTGCTCGAAGCCGGGATTCCGGAAGGCGTTCTGCAACTGCTGCCGGGTCGCGGTGAAACCGTCGGTGCCGGTCTGGTGGGCGACGAGCGCGTCAAAGGCGTGATGTTCACTGGTTCCACCGAAGTCGCGCGCCTGCTGCAACGTAACATCGCCGGTCGTCTCGACAACCAGGGCCGCCCGATTCCGCTGATCGCCGAAACCGGCGGGCAGAACGCGATGATCGTCGACTCTTCGGCACTGACCGAACAAGTAGTGATCGACGTGGTGTCCTCGGCCTTCGACAGCGCCGGCCAGCGTTGCTCGGCCCTGCGCGTCCTGTGCCTGCAGGAAGATTCCGCTGATCGCGTCATCGAAATGCTCAAGGGCGCGATGGCTGAAAGCCGTCTCGGCAACCCGGAGCGTCTGTCCGTGGACATCGGCCCGGTGATCGACGCCGAAGCCAAGGCCGGCATCGAGAAACACATCCAGGGCATGCGCGACAAAGGTCGCAACGTGTACCAGGTGGCCATCGCCGATGCCGAGGAAGTCAAACGCGGCACCTTCGTCATGCCGACCCTGATCGAACTGGAAAGCTTCGACGAGCTGCAACGCGAGATCTTCGGCCCGGTGCTGCACGTGGTGCGCTACAAGCGTAAAGAGATCGACCAGTTGATCGCCCAGATCAACGCCTCCGGCTACGGCCTGACCCTCGGCGTGCACACCCGCATCGACGAGACCATCGCCAAGGTGATCGACAACGTCAACGCCGGTAACGTCTACGTCAACCGCAACATTGTGGGTGCCGTGGTCGGCGTCCAGCCGTTCGGTGGCGAAGGTCTGTCGGGTACTGGCCCGAAAGCCGGTGGCCCGCTGTACCTGTACCGTCTGCTGTCGACCCGCCCTACTGACGCGATCGAACAATCCTTCGCTCGCGGTGATGCTGCCGTGGCACCGGACGTTCGTCTGCGCGATGCCCTGAGCAAACCGCTAGTTGCCCTGAAAGCCTGGGCCGACAGCAACAAGTTCGCCGACCTGAGCACCTTGTGTGTGCAGTACGCGGCCCAGTCGCAAAGCGGCATCACCCGCGTACTGGCCGGCCCGACCGGCGAAAAGAACAGCTACGCGATCCTGCCACGCGAGCACGTTCTGTGCCTGGCGGACATCGAAGGTGATCTGCTGACCCAACTCGCAGCGGTACTGGCAGTGGGCGGTTCGGCGGTATGGCCGGAGTCCGACACCAGCAAGGCATTGTTCGCACGCCTGCCGAAGGAGATTCAGACGCGGATCAAACTGGTTTCCGACTGGAACAAGGACGATGTGGTGTTCGATGCGGTTCTGCATCACGGCCATTCCGACCAATTGCGTGCGGTCTGCCAGCAGATCGCCAAACGTGCCGGTGCCATCGTTGGGGTTCAGGGCCTGTCCCAGGGCGAGACCAACATTGCGCTGGAGCGCCTGGTGATCGAGCGCGCATTGAGCGTCAACACCGCAGCAGCGGGCGGTAACGCCAGCCTGATGACCATCGGTTAATCAGCGACTCTGCCAGCCACATAAAAATGGGCGCCCTCACCGGCGCCCATTTTTTTGGCCTCTCCATCACCGTTATCAATCTTCCTGTTCAGCCTTTATTCGTACGCCTAGACTCGGTCCATTCCAAAAAAAGGTAGGCCGCCATGTCCGAGACGCTGCTCAGTTCCCGCAATCTGGCTTTCGAGCTGTACGAAGTCCTCGATGCCGAGGGCCTGACCCGGCGCGAGCGGTTTGCCGAACACAACCGCGAAACCTTCGATGCCGCGATCGGCACCGCGCGCAACATCGCCGAGAAGTACTTCGCACCGCACAACCGCAAGGGCGACGAGAACGAACCGCGCTACGAGAACGGTCAGGCGATTCTGATCCCCGAAGTGAAACCGGCGGTGGATGCTTTCCTCGAAGCCGGATTCCTCAACGCTGCGCGCAGTTTCGACGCCGGCGGCATGCAACTTCCTACATTATTGTCCCAGGCCTGCTTCGCCCACTTTCAGTCGGCCAACGCGGCTTCGACCTCCTATCCGTTCCTGACCATGGGCGCGGCCAACCTGATCGAAAGCTTCGGCACCGACGAGCAGAAGCAACGCTTCCTGCAACCGATGATCGAAGGTCGCTTCTTCGGCACCATGGCCCTGACCGAACCCCATGCCGGTTCGTCGCTGTCGGATATTCGTACCCGCGCCGAACCGGCGTCCGACGGCACCTATCGCCTAAAGGGCAACAAGATCTTCATTTCCGGTGGCGATCACCCGCTCTCGGAAAACATCGTGCACATGGTGCTGGCCAAGCTGCCGGACGCGCCGGCCGGGGTGAAGGGGATTTCGCTGTTTATCGTGCCGAAGTTTCTGGTCAACGATGACGGCAGCCTCGGCAAGCGCAACGACGTGCTGCTGGCCGGGCTGTTCCACAAAATGGGCTGGCGCGGCACCACGTCCACGGCGCTGAACTTCGGCGATAACGGCGAGTGCGTCGGTTATCTGGTGGGCAAGCCGCACCACGGTTTGAGCTACATGTTCCAGATGATGAACGAGGCGCGGATCGGCGTCGGCATGGGCGCGGTGATGCTCGGTTACGCCGGTTACCTGTACTCGCTGGAATACGCTCGCGAACGCCCACAGGGCCGGGTGCCGGACAGCAAGGACCCGACGACGGCGCCGGTGGCAATCATTCAGCACGCCGACGTCAGACGCATGCTGCTGACGCAAAAGTCCTACGTTGAAGGTGCGTTCGATCTCGGCTTATATGCGGCGCGACTGTTCGATGACACCACCACGCTTGAGACCGAAGCCGAGCGTAAACAGGCCCATGAATTGCTGGATCTGCTGACGCCGATAGTCAAATCCTGGCCATCGGAGTTCTGCCTGAAAGCCAACGAGCTGGCGATCCAGATTCTCGGTGGCCACGGCTATACCCGCGAATACCCGGTGGAACAGTACTACCGCGACAACCGTCTGAACCCGATCCACGAAGGCACCCACGGCATTCAGTCGCTGGACTTGCTGGGACGCAAACTGGCGCAGAACGGTGGCGCCGGGCTCAAGCAATTGATCCGCCTGATTGCCGCCACCGCCGAACGCGCGGTGGCGTACGGATCGTTGACAGCGCTGCGTGAGCCGTTGGAGAAACTGGTCGCACGCCTGCAGAGCGTGACCATCGGCCTGCTGACCGATCTGGCTCAGGGCAAGGTCAACAGCAGCCTGGCGAATTCGGCGCTGTACCTGAAAGTGTTCGGGCACACGGTGATTGGCTGGCGCTGGCTGGAGCAGGCGATTCGGGCCGAAGAAGGGTTGGCCAAGGGGAATGCGGCGGATGCCGACTTCTATAAGGGCAAGTTGCAGGCGGCGCGGTATTTTCTGACGTGGGAAGTGCCGGGTTGCCAGCATGAGTTGGCGTTGCTGGAGGCTCGGGATGATACGTGTCTGGGGATGCAGGATGCGTGGTTCTGATCCGAGCCTTGTATAACGGTCAAGATCCAATCGCGAGCAAGCTCGCGATGGCGCCATCACGGGCGCCGCATTAATCAGGTAAGTTTGAACCCACCCATCTGCCGCGCCAGATCATCCGCCAGCCGCTGCAACATCTGACAATCCTCACGACAGGCGCGAACCTCCCCCGCCGTGGCCCGGGCCAGATCGGAAATCCCCTGCACGTTGCGGTTGATCTCCTCGGTCACCGCCGACTGTTCCTCAGTCGCCGTCGCCACCTGATGGTTCATGTCGCTGATGCGCTCGACCTGCCCGGTAATTGCAGTCAGCGACGCCCCGGTGCGCTGGCTCGATTCAACCCCAGTCCCCGTCGCAGCCTGACCGGTGCGCATGGATGACACCGCATTCTCCGCCCCTTGTTTGAGGCTGCCGATCATCTGCTGGATCTCGTCAGTGGATGCCTGGGTGCGGCGCGCCAAGGTGCGCACTTCATCGGCCACCACTGCGAAACCACGCCCCATGTCGCCGGCCCGCGCTGCTTCGATGGCCGCATTCAGCGCCAACAGATTGGTCTGCTCGGACACCCCGCGAATCACCGCCAACACCTGATCGATCGACGCCACCTGATGCGCCAGCTCACCCACCGCGCCGGCCGCGACGCCGATTTCGTCGGACATGCTTTCTATATGGCGAATCGAGCCGCCGACCACTTCCCGCGCCTGCATCGCTTCATCACGGGCGGTTTGCGAGGCGAGTGCAGCGTTGCCGGCGTTCTGGGCGATTTCCTGCACGGTCAGGCCCATTTCGTGGACGGCGGTGGCGACCATGTCGGTCATTTCCTGCTGGCGGCCGGAGCGCTCGGCGGTGTTATCCACAACCCTGGCCACCTGGCCGACGGCGACACGCAGACGCTCGCTGGTGGTCAGCACTTCGCCGATCATCCCGCGCTGGCTGTCGAGGAAACGGTTGAAGCCCCGGGCAAGGTCGCCCAGCTCGTCGGCGCGGCTGGAATCTAACCGATGGGTCAAATCTCCACCACCGCTACCGATTGCTACCAGTGCAGCTGTTACCTGACGAATCGGTCGCACCAGTCCCTGGGCCAGCCAGATCACCAGCGCCAGGCAAACCAGCGCCACCGCCAGACCGATGCCGCTGCTCATCCACATCGCCCGGCGGGCTTCGGCGTAGATCTGCGACTGCGGCACTTCGGCCACCAGGGTCCAGCCGAGGTCGCGCAAGGGCAAGCTGAAGGCGAGAAAGTCTTCACCGTCGCGCTGGAAGCTGCTGTTGGTCGCCACTTTGTGGCCCATGACCGCTTGCGCTGCGGATCCGCCGATCTGCTCGCTCAAGGTGCGCTTGCCGCTGAACTGTGCCTCGGGATGGACCTGGATCAGACCGTCAGAACGCACGAGATAGACCTTCCCGCGCTCGCCGAAGCTGAAGTTGTGGATCAACTCCGACAGCTCTTTCATGCTCAACCCGAGCCCCGCAACGCCGACCACTTTTCCGGCCTGCTCGACCTTCAGGTCGATGAACAGCGCCAACTCACCGGTGGCCCCGTCGTTGTCGATGTTCAGGGTTCGGGGCTGATTGCTGTCGAGAAAAGAGTAAAACCAGGCATCGGCCGGTTTGGATCGGCTGAGGGTGCGATCCAGGCCTTTTTCGGTGATGTAGTGATTGGATTCGGTACCGATGATCAGCGCGGTGAACGCCTTGTGTTCGGCGCGGATGCCTTCCAGATACTGTGCGAAGCCTGCTGTTTTGGCGGAGTCTTCACCCGTGGCCAGCCAGTCACGGACCATGGTGTTGCTGGCGATGTCCTTGGCGGCGGTGAGGGGTTGAACGAGGATTCGCTCGATGTCGTTGCGCGTCGCTTCGATGCTCGACGGCAACGCCTGTTCGACCAGATAGCTCTGGGCGAGGCGGTTGACCACCAGGGTATAAATGCCAACCACGATCAGGATGCTGACCAGCAGGGCGGTGCCCATGCCGAGGATCAGCTGCCATTGAATACTGCGACGCCAGAACTGCATGGAGCACCCCCAAAGAATAAGAGGCTGAAACACTGCAACAGCCGTGCCGATTGTATACAACACAATCGACAATCTTATTCTTTGGTTGTGCGCAACCCCATCAACCCTGATTGATGGTCTTGGCGATGGTCTCGACCGTGGCGCTGACTTGCTCTTGGTAACGTTCGAGTTCCTGCTGGTGCTGCTTCTTCATTTCAATCTGCTGCGAACACAGATTCATCGCCGCCAGCACCAGCAGGCGGTCACCGATCAGGGTCGGGTATTTGCGCTTGGTGTCGGCCAGCGCAGCCTTGAGCATCAATGCAGCGTCCAGCAGGGTCTGTTCTTCCCCGGCCGGTGCCTTGATCGAATAGTCCTCCCCGAGAATGGAGATGACTTTTACCCCTGCTGTGCCGTGGTTCATGCGCTGACAGGACCCGCGTTGACGCGATCAACCAGGGCCTGGATGCGTGCGGCGGTGGCGCCGTGCTTTTCTTCCTGTTCCATCAGGCTCAGTTGCAGGCTTTCGTTTTCATCCTTGGCCTGGGCCAGTTCCGTGGACAGGGTCTGGTTGGTTTCCGACAGGGTCTGGTTCTGTTGCACCAGGTCGCTGACGAGCTGTTCCAATTGGCTGAGGGATGCTTCCAACATTTTGATATTCCAGGGCTTTTTCAAAGGGCGCGTACGATAAAGAAAAGTCGTCGTGGATGCCAGGGTTAAACCGGCGCAAAGCCTTGATTTTCCTGGCAGTCGACCATTCCTGCGAGTGTTAGAGACTGTGATCTGCCGATCTGGTTCCTGCACTTCGTCGCCCGACCCCTTATGCGACAAATACGCGCACCGCCTCAAGACTTTAGTCGTATGACCGATAAGTCATCCAACAGCAGTCTCAGCCCGCATGGATGCGGCCCTTCCCTGGTAATCGCACCATGTCCCTTCGCAATATGAATATCGCCCCCCGGGCGTTCACCGGCTTCGCCCTGATCGGCGGCCTGATGCTGATTCTCGGCGTGTTCGCCCTGAACCAGATGAGCAAGATCCGCGGCGCCGCCGAAAACATCACCACTACCAGCGTGCCGAGCATCAAGAACCTCGACGAGTTCACCCAACTGACCCTGCGTCTGCGGGTGCTGTCATACCGCTTGCTGGTGAACCGCGAGCCGGATGTTCAGCAGAAAACCGTCGAACTGCTGGAAATGCGCAACCAGCAGATCCGCAAGGCCCAGACCGATTACGAGCCGTTGATCGGCAGCCCGGCCGAACGTGCGGCCTATGACCAATACGTGCAGTTGCTGGGCCAGTACCGCCAGATCGAAGACCGGATGAAAACCCTGTCGCGCAATAATCAGGTGGATGAGCTGCGCAACCTGCTGAACACCGAATTGCTGAACAACTCCGAAGCAATGAACACCGTGCTCAACCGTCTGATGCAGATCAACGGCGAGCAGATCAGCCAGACCAACCAGCAAGCCGCCGAGCAGTTTTCTTCGGCCTTCAGTCTGGTGGTGACGCTATTGGTGATCGCCACCGGCCTGACCTTCCTGTTCGCCTGGCTGCTGACCCTGAGCATCACCAAGCCGATCTCGAAAGCGCTGGATGCGGCGGAAACCATCGCCGAAGGCAACCTGACCCAGCCGATCCACGTTGACGGCACCGACGAAGCCGGACGCCTGCTGGCGGCCATGGCCAAGATGCAATCGAAGCTGCGCGACACCCTGCAGCGGATTTCCGGCTCGGCCACCCAATTGGCCTCCGCCGCCGAAGAGCTGAACAGTGTCACCGACGAAAGCGCCCGTGGCCTGACCCAGCAGAACAATGAAATCGAGCAGGCCGCCACGGCGGTCAACGAGATGACCAGCGCTGTTGAAGAGGTTGCACGCAACGCCGTCAGCACATCGGAAGCCTCGAAAAACGCCACCACTTCCGCTGGCGACGGCCGCGATCTGGTGCAGGAAACCGTCAGCGCCATCGAACGCATGAGCGCCGACGTGCAGAGCACCGCGACCCTGATTGGCGATCTGGCCAACGAATCCCGTGACATCGGCAAGGTGCTGGACGTGATTCGCGGCCTGGCCGACCAGACCAACCTGCTGGCACTCAACGCCGCCATCGAAGCGGCCCGTGCCGGTGAAGCCGGTCGTGGTTTTGCCGTGGTGGCCGACGAAGTTCGTGCTTTGGCGCACCGCACCCAGCAGTCGACCAGCGAAATCGAGCGCATGATCGGCAGCATCCAGAGCGGTACCGAACACGCCGTGGATTCGATGCGCAACAGCACCGAGCGCGCCGAGTCGACCCTGAACATCGCCCGTGGCGCCGGCCTGTCGCTGGACACCATCAACACCGCCATCGTCGAGATCAACGAGCGCAACCTGGTAATCGCCAGCGCCGCCGAAGAACAAGCGCAGGTTGCACGTGAAGTGGATCGCAACCTGGTGAACATCCGCGATCTGTCGGTGCAATCGGCGACCGGCGCGAATCAGACCAGTGCGGCGAGCAACGAGCTGTCGCGTCTGGCGCTGGATCTGAACAATATGGTTGGGCGGTTCAGCCTCTAACCCTGCGCAAGACTGATCGTTCCCACGCCCGTGGGGACGATCTTTCACCTCGCTGAAAAACCTTTTTGACAGCATCACATTTCAACAGGTTAGAATCGCTGGCACGCAGACTGCATGGTCAGTTTGTGCCCGTCTTTCCGCTTCTGGAGTACTGCCTTTGAATGCGACGACCATCAACAGCCTGTTCTTGATCGGCGCGTTGCTGGTAGGTGCGAGCATTCTTGTCAGTTCCCTTTCGTCGCGTCTCGGCATCCCGATTCTGGTGATCATCCTCGCGGTCGGCATGACCGCCGGGGTCGATGGCGGCGGCATCATTTTCGATAACTACCCGACGGCCTATCTGGTCGGCAACCTCGCACTGGCGGTGATCCTGCTCGACGGCGGCTTGCGCACCCGGGTATCCAGTTTCCGCGTGGCCTTGTGGCCGGCCCTGTCGCTGGCCACGGTCGGCGTTCTGATCACCACCGGCCTCACCGGCATGGCCGCCGCGTGGTTGTTCGACCTTAATCTGATCCAGGGCCTGCTGATCGGCGCCATCGTCGGTTCCACGGACGCCGCGGCGGTGTTCTCGCTGCTCGGCGGCAAGGGTCTGAACGAACGGGTGACCGCCAGCCTGGAAATCGAATCCGGCAGCAACGACCCGATGGCGGTGTTCCTCACCGTGACCCTGATCGACATGCTCGCCAGCGGCCAGACCGGCCTGCACTGGAGCCTGCTGACCCACCTGATCCGCGAGTTCGGCATCGGTGGTGTGATCGGCCTCGGCGGCGGCTGGCTGATGTTGCAGCTGGTCAACCGGATCAACCTCGCCACCGGCCTCTACCCAATTCTGGTGATCGCCGGCGGTCTGGTGGTGTTCGCCCTGACCAACGCCCTGCACGGCAGCGGCTTCCTCGCCGTTTACCTGTGCGGTCTGGTGATCGGCAACCGTCCGGTGCGCAGCCGCCACGGCATCCTGCACATGCTCGACGGCATGGCGTGGCTGGCGCAGATCGGCATGTTCCTGGTTCTGGGCTTGCTGGTCACTCCGCATGACTTGCTGCCGATTGCCCTGCCGGCCCTGGGTCTGGCGCTATGGATGATTCTGTTCGCGCGGCCGCTGTCGGTGGTGGTCGGGTTGCTGCCGTTCAAGGCGTTCCATGGTCGCGAAAAGGCCTTCATTTCCTGGGTCGGCCTGCGTGGCGCGGTACCGATCATTCTGGCGGTGTTCCCGCTGATGGCCGGGCTGCCGAATGCGCAGCTGTACTTCAACCTCGCGTTCTTTATCGTGCTGGTGTCGCTGCTGGTGCAGGGCACGAGCCTGCCGTGGGTAGCCAGACTGCTCAAGGTAACGGTGCCGCCGGAACCTGCGCCGATCTCCCGTTCGGCCCTGGAAGTGCACATCACCAGCGAGTGGGAACTGTTCGTCTACAAGCTCGGCGCAGAGAAATGGTGCATCGGATCGCCCCTGCGCGAGCTGAAAATGCCCGAAGGCACCCGTATCGCGGCCCTGTTTCGTGGCCAGCAACTGCTCCATCCGTCGGGTAGTACGGTGCTGGAAGTCGATGATTTGCTGTGTGTTATCGGCCACGAACACAACCTTCCGGCCCTTGGAAAACTGTTCAGCCAGGCACCGCAAAGGGGCCTCGACCTGCGCTTCTTCGGCGACTTCGTACTCGAAGGAGACGCCCAGCTCAAAGCGGTTGCGGCCCTTTATGGCCTGTCGGCCGAAGGCATCGATCCGGACATGACCCTGGGCCACTTCATTGCCCAGAAAGTCGGCGGTGCACCGATCGTTGGCGACCAGGTGGAATGGAACAACACCCACTGGACGGTGGCGGTCATGGACGGGAACAAGATCGCCAAAGTGGGCGTCAGATTCCCCGAAGGAAGTCGCCCGGGCCCCGGGCTCTTCCTCTAAACTGCCTCCACTCTCACTTGCTTGACCGGTCTCTATGCCTACCCTGCGCTCCTTTTTCCTCGCGGCCCTGCTGGGCCTGAGTCTTACTGTCGGCCCGCTGCAGGCCGCAGAACCGCCGTCCAGCGAAGCCGTGCAGGCGAACCTGGACAAGCTCACCGACAGCAAACTGCCCGAGGCCGACAAAAAGGCCCTGCAAACGCTCCTGCAGAACACGCTGAACCAGCTCAACAACCGGCGTGACTACGATCAGAAGCTGATCGACCTCAAGCAGCAACTGGCCACGGCACCGAAGCAGACCATCGAGAACACCCGCGAACTGGCACGCCTCAAGGCCACCGCCGTGGTACCGGTGGCGCAGCGCTTCACCAAAGAGAACATCCAGCAGCTGGAACAGATGCTCACCGAGCGCTCGACCCAGCAAAGCGACCTGCAAAAAGCCCTGGCCGACGCCAACAGCCTGATCATCACCGCCCAGACCCGTCCGGAGCGCGCCCAGGCAGAAATCGCCAGCAGCCAGACGCGCATCCAGCAGATCAACAACATCCTCAAGACCGGCAAGGACAGTGGCAAGACCCTGAGTGCCGAGCAACGCGACCTGCTCAACGCCGAGCTGGCGGCGCTCAATGCACTGATCCCGTTGCGCCGCCAGGAACTGGCCGGCAACAACCAGTTGCAGGATCTGGGCAACAGCCAGCATGACCTGCTCACGGAAAAGTCCGACCGCCTGGACCACGAGATTCAGGAACTACAGACCCTGATCAACCAGAAGCGTCTGACCCTGTCTCAGGAAACCGTGACGCAGCAATCGATCGAGGCTCAGAAGTCCGGCAGCAGCACCCTGCTCGCTACTGAAAGCGCGGCCAACCTCAAACTTTCCGACTACCTGCTCAAAAGCACCGACCGCCTCAACGAGCTGACCCAGCAGAATCTGCAGACCAAACAGCAACTGGACAGCGTGACCCAGAGCGACTCAGCCCTCGACGAGCAGATCAACGTGCTCAAGGGCAGCCTGCTGCTGTCGAAGATTCTCTATAAACAGAAGCAGGCGCTGCCGCGCCTCAAGGTCGACCGCGACCTGGCGGACCAGATCGCCGACATTCGCCTGTACCAGTTCGAAATCAACCAGCAGCGCGAACAGCTGAGCAATCCGGCGACTTACGTCGACACCCTGCTGTCCACCCAGCCGCCAGAGCAAGTCACACCGCAACTTCGCAAAAACCTGCTGGATCTGGCCAATACCCGCGTCGATCTGCTGGAGCGGCTGAGTCGCGAACTGAGCGCGATGCTCAATGAATCGATCACCCTGCAACTGAACCAGAAACAACTGCTGAGCACCGCGCAAAGCCTGCGCGCGACCCTCGACGAGCAGATGTTCTGGATTCCCAGCAACAAGCCGCTGGACTCCGAGTGGTTGCGCGGCGTACCGGAGCGCCTGAAACGCCAGATCGACACTTTGCCGCTGGCCTCCAGCCTCAGCGAACTGACCGACGGCTTGACCCAGCGCCCGCTGTTGTTCCTGCCGCTGGCGCTGCTGATCGGCGCCTTGCTGTGGCGGCGCAAGCAGCTGTATGCACGCCTGAACAAGGTTCACCAGGACATCGGCCACTTCAAGCGCGATAGCCAGTGGCACACGCCGCAGGCGATCCTGATCAACATCCTGCTGGCGATGCCGGTGGCGCTAGGGCTGGCGCTGTGCGGGCTGGCACTGCAGATCGACGCCCGGGGCCAGAACGCCAACATGGGCGCCGCCTTGCTGCAAATGGGTCAGGCGTGGCTGGTGTTCTACACCGCTTACCGGATTCTTGCGCCGGGCGGTGTGGCTGAACTGCACTTCCGTTGGGAGAAGCCGCAGGTCGAATTCCTGCAGGGCTGGGTACGTCGTCTCGGTCTGGTGGTCATGGCTCTCGTGGCGGTGGTGGCAGTCGCCGAACTGCAGCCGGCGGCGCTGGCCGATGACGTCATCGGCATGCCGGTGGTGCTGACTTGCTACGCGCTGATGGCGTGGCTGCTCAGTCGCCTGCTGATCAGCAGCCCGACCCACGAAAACGCCTCGCTGTTCCGCAAGGCCGTGGGGATCATGTTCACCCTGTTGCCCATCGCGCTGTTCGTCGCGGTGTGCTTCGGCTACTACTACACCGCGCTGAAACTCAGCGACCGCTTGATCAACACCCTGTACCTGTTGATGTTCTGGCTGGTGATCGAAGCCACGTTCGTCCGTGGTCTGGCGGTCGCGGCACGCCGTCTTGCCTACCAGCGCGCACTGGCCAAACGTCAGGCAGCGAAAGAAGCCGGCGACGGCGAAGCGGTGATCGAAGAACCGACCCTCGACATTGAAAAGGTCAACGAACAGTCCCTGCGCCTGATCCGCCTTGCGCTGCTCGGCGGTTTCATCGCCGCGCTGTACTGGGTCTGGGCCGACCTGATCACGGTGTTCTCGTACCTCGACAACATCACCCTCTACGAATACACCAGCGGCACCGGCGCCAACATGAGCATGGTGCCGATCAGCATCGGCGACATGCTCGGCGCGCTGATCATCATCGGCATTACCTTTGCGCTCGCCCGCAACTTGCCGGGCCTGCTTGAAGTGTTCGTGCTGTCGAAACTCAATCTGGCCCAGGGCAGTGCCTACGCGACCACGACGCTGCTGTCCTACGTGATCGCCGGGGTCGGCTTCGTCTCGACCCTGTCGACCCTCGGCGTGAGCTGGGACAAGTTGCAATGGCTGGTGGCGGCGCTGTCGGTGGGCCTCGGTTTCGGTATGCAGGAGATCTTCGCGAACTTCATCTCCGGCATCATGATCCTGTTCGAACGCCCGGTGCGGATCGGCGACACCATCACCATCGGCAACCTGTCGGGCACCGTGAGCAAGATCCGCATCCGCGCCACGACCATCACCGACTTCGACCGCAAGGACATCATCGTCCCGAACAAGACGTTCATCACCGGGCAACTGATCAACTGGTCGCTGACCGACACCATTACCCGGGTGACCCTGAAACTCGGTGTGGATTACGGTTCGGATCTGGATCTGGTCAAGGAGCTGCTGCTCAAGGCCGCCCGGGAAAACCCGCGTGTACTCAAGGAACCCGAGCCGCACGTGTACTTCCTCAACTTCGGCGAAAGCACCCTCGACCACGAGCTGCGCATGCACGTGCGCGACCTCGGTGACCGTAACCCGGTGATCGACGAGGTCAACCGCTTCATCAACCGCGAGTTCAAGAAACAGCACATCAACATCTCGTTCCGGCAGATGGAGGTGTACCTGAAGAACCTCCACGGTCAGGAGTACAAACTGGTGCCGGTCGAAGACGATAGCAAAACCATCGTGCCTGTCAGCGGCGAGCAAAAACCGCTGCAAGAACCGCCGCCCGCCAAACTCGACTAACCGGGCTAATCCCAGCAGAATGCTCGGACATTCTGCTGGAGCCGGCCCTTGAAAGCCCTCGACGAACTGACCTTCGACAACCGCTTCGCCCGCCTGGGCGACGCGTTCTCGGCCCATGTGCTGCCCGAACCGATCGACAATCCGCGACTGGTGGTTGCCAGCCCGGCGGCCCTGGCGCTGCTGGATCTGGAACCGGCGACTGCGGACACCCAGGAATTTGCCGAACTGTTCGGCGGCCACAAGTTGTGGGCCGATGCCGAGCCACGGGCGATGGTCTATTCCGGGCATCAGTTCGGCGGGTATACGCCGCAACTGGGCGATGGTCGCGGGCTGTTGCTGGGTGAGGTCTACAACGAAGCCGGCGAACACTGGGACCTGCACCTCAAGGGCGCCGGGCAGACGCCGTTCTCGCGCATGGGCGATGGTCGTGCCGTGCTGCGTTCGTCGATTCGTGAATTTCTCGCGTCCGAAGCGCTGTATGCGCTGAACATCCCGTCCTCACGCGCCGCCTGCGTGATCGGTTCCGACACCCCGGTGTGGCGTGAGAAACAGGAACGCGCCGCGATGGTGCTGCGCCTGGCGCCAAGCCACGTGCGCTTCGGCCATTTCGAATATTTCTATTACACCAAGCGGCCCGAGCAGCAGAAGCAGCTCGGCGAGCACGTGCTGGCGATGCACTTCCCCGAGTGCCTGGAGCAGCCGGAACCCTATCTGGCGATGTTCCGCGAAATCGTCGAGCGCAACGCCGAACTGATCGCCAAGTGGCAGGCCTACGGTTTCTGCCATGGGGTGATGAACACCGACAACATGTCGATCCTCGGCATCACCTTCGACTTCGGCCCGTTCGCCTTCCTCGACGACTTCGACGCGAACTTCATCTGCAACCATTCCGATGATCAGGGCCGTTACTCGTTCAGCAATCAGGTGCCCGTCGGCCAGTGGAACCTCAGCGCCCTGGCCCAGGCCTTGACGCCGTTCATCAGCGTCGAAGCCCTGCGCGAAACCCTTGGCCTGTACCTGCCGCTGTTCCAGGCGCACTACCTCGACCTGATGCGCCGCCGTTTCGGCTTCACCACGGCCGAGGACGACGACCAGCAACTGCTGGAGCAACTGCTGCAACTGATGCAGAACAGTGGCGTCGACTACACGCTGTTCTTCCGTCGCCTGGGCGAAGAATCAGCAGACCGGGCGGTCGCCCGGCTGCGCGATGACTTCGTCGATATCCGTGGCTTCGACGCCTGGGGCGAGCGTTATGTCGACCGTGTCGCGCGCGATGGCGCGAGCGATCAGGAACAACGCCGGGCGCGAATGCATGCGGTGAATCCGTTGTACATCCTGCGCAATTACCTGGCGCAGAAGGCGATTGATGCGGCAGAACAGGGTGATTACTCGGAGGTGCGTCGGCTGCATGCGGTGTTGAGCAATCCATTCGAGGAACAGCCTGGAATGGAAAGCTATGCGGAACGGCCACCGGAATGGGGCAAGCATTTGGAGATCAGTTGTTCGTCGTGAGTGCGACGACTTGAACCTTGATAATCGATCCGTACGGCTCCAGATCAGCCGTACGATCACACTCTTTTCATCGAGCCCGACATGACCGACCCACTCCTCATCCCCTGCCCCTCCTGCAACGGCCTCAACCGCATTCCCGCCGAGCGCCTCGGCGACCACCCGAAATGCGGGCGCTGCAAGTCCGAGGTGCTGTTGAGCAAGCCGTTCGACCTCAAGCAAGGCGACTACGCCAGCCAGATCAAGGGCGATCTGCCGTTGCTGGTGGATGTGTGGGCGGACTGGTGCGGGCCGTGCAAGTCGTTTGCGCCGGTGTTCGAGCAGGCGGCGGCGCAACTGGCGGGCAAATACAGGCTGGCCAAGCTGGACAGCGAAGCCAATCAGCAGTTGTCGGCGCAGTTGGGGATCCGTTCGATTCCGAGCCTGATCCTGTTCAAAAATGGCCGGGAGGTGGCGCGGCAGAGTGGCGCATTTCCGCTGCCGCAACTGATGGCGTGGTTGCGTAGCCAAGGCATCTGATCGCGGCGCACATTCCCTGTGGGAGCGAGCCTGCTCGCGATGACGGTTGCTCATTCAACAAATGGTTTGAATGAAAGACCGCTATCGCGAGCAGGCTCGCTCCCACAGTTCTTTATGCCGGCTCAGACGGTCAGGCGTCTTCGAGCAGGTTGTGCAGTTCGACGAACTGCTGCGTCAGTTTGTGCCGCGGGTCGAGGTGGATCAGCGGTGTGCTGGCCTGGTGCGATTCGCGCATGCGCACTGAGCTGGCAAGGTAAACCGGCAACACCGGCAACCCTTCGGCGATCAACTCGTCGAGCATCTGCTGCGGCAGGCTGGCCCGGGCCTGGAACTGGTTGACCACGATGCCTTCGACTTCCAGGCCTTCGTTGTGGTCATCCTTCAACTCTTCGATCTCCGACATCAGCCCGTATAGCGCCTGACGGGAGAAGCTGTCGCAGTCGAAAGGGATCAATACTCGATCAGCCGCGATCAGCGCCGAAACTGCATAGAAATTCAAGGCTGGCGGGGTATCGAGGTAGATGCGGTCGTATTCGCCGTCCAGCTCTTCCAGCAACTTACGCAGCTTGTTGATCTTGTGCTTGGCCTCAAGCTTGGGCTGCAAATCGGCCAGCTCCGCCGTGGCGGTGATGATGTGCAGGTTGTCGAACGGGGTTTCGTAGATATCGGCCTTGTTCTTCTTGGAGAACGGGCCCGAAGACAGGGTCTGCTTGAAGAAGTCGGCGATGCCCATCGGAATGTCATTACCGGTGAGTCCGGTCAGGTACTGAGTGGAGTTGGCCTGGGCATCAAGGTCCACCAACAGCGTGCGATAACCCTCGCTGGCGCTGACCGCCGCCAGATTGCAGGCGATGCTGGATTTGCCCACGCCACCTTTCTGATTGAACACCACGCGCCGCATGACAAAACCTCCGTGTATCAAAGAATGACCGAGTGTAGTGGTGCCCGGCCCCGCTTCGCTACCTTCATGGATGCGGACTACAGAGTCAGACGCCAATCTCTCATTCAACACGGCGCAAAGACTGCCATTGGCCGCTGATATGCCTGACAGAAAAATCCCGATCAGCGTGGATAATGGCCATGTGACAGTTTTTGCCATGTACCCTTCGGTCCATTTCAGAGCGCAAAATGTAACCAGCATTTGCTACACACTCGTCGCACCGGGATAATGCGCGCCACCCGGGGCCAAGCGCCACGCCACTTCCGGCAAGGTCAGCGCGTCCGCGGCGCTGGCAAAACAGCGTCAAATTTAGCCCGCAGGGGCGGGATGAATGTCCGTGATCAACTTCAACATCGCCCAATGGCGCGCCTGGGCTCCCGGGCTCGACAGCGTGGACGCCTGGCAAGCCTGGAGCCGACAGCCGGTCGTGCTCCCGAGCAGCGATGCCGCGCCCGATGTGTCGTTCCTTCCCGCCATGCAGCGCCGCCGTCTCAGCCGCCTGGCGCGAATGGCCTTCAGTGTCGGCTGGCCACTGGCCGACGGTCGGGAAAACCTGCCGCTGGTGTTCGTGTCCCGTCACGGCGAAACGCCGCGCACCTTCGACATCCTCAGTGACCTGGCCAACGAGCAGCCGCTGTCACCGACCCAGTTCAGCCTCTCCGTGCACAACGCGATCATCGGCCTGTGGTCGATCATGCGCGGCGAAATCAGCGAAATGACGGCCCTCGCCGCCGCTGGCGACGGTCTTGAACACGGCGTGCTGGAAGCCGCCGCCCTGCTGGACGAGGGCGCCCCAGCGGTACTGCTGGTGATCACTGAAGAACAACCGCCCCAGGCCTATTCGGCGTGGGTCGATGATGTGCCGTTTCCGTACGCGGTCGGCTTGCTTCTGACCCCCGGTACCGACTGGCGGCTGACCCTGAACAGCGCTCCCGAAGCACTGTCAAAAGCGCAATGGCCCCACGCACTGAATCTGCTGCAAACCCTGCTCGGCCAGCAAACCCTTTGCCAACATGCCTGGAAAAATCGTGTATGGACCTGGCAACGCAACCCGTGACCGAAAAAAACCGCGACGCCTACTACTGGCGTCTGCTGGCCACTGCCCTCAGCTTCGCCCTCTTCGGGCTCGGCGGGCTGTGCCTGCGTTTACTGGTGTTTCCGCTGCTGGGCTGCCTGCCGGGCGACGCTAAAACCCATCGCGAGCGGGCGCGGCAGACCGTCAGTCGGCTGTTCTGGTTTTTCGTCCGGTTCATGGCTCGCACCGGCGTGTTGACCTATGACATCCAGGGCGCCGAACGCCTCGGCCGGCCGGGGCAGATGATCATCGCCAACCACCCGTCGCTGATCGATGTGGTGTTCCTGATCGGTCTGGTGCGCCACGCCAATTGCGTGGTGAAGAAAACGCTGTGGGAAAACCCCTTCACCCGCGGCCCGCTGCGCAGCACCGAATACATCAGCAACGACGGCAGCATGGACATGCTCGATGCCGCCGCCGGCGCATTGCAGGATGGCCAGACCCTGATCATTTTCCCGGAAGGCACGCGCACCCAACCCGGTCAGGCCCCGGCCTTTCATCGGGGGGCAGCGGCCATCGCGCTGCGCGGTGCGAAAATCCTGACTCCGGTCATCATCAAGGTCAGCCCGACCACTTTGACCAAGGCCGAGCCGTGGTATCGCATCCCGAGCCGCCGTGTTCACTTCAGTTTTCGCGTCGGGGCCGATATAGACCCACAGACCTTTGCCGCACAAGGCCCTGCACCGCAGGCCTCGCGCAAGCTCAACGACTTTCTGCACCATTTTTTTATCAAGGAGCTCGCCGAAGATGAGCGATCTGCACCGTGAGATAAAACTGCTGATCATCGACGCCCTGGGCCTCGAAGACATCAGCGTCGACGATATTGGCGACGACCAGACGCTGTTCGGCGAGGGCCTTGGCCTGGATTCCGTTGACGCCCTGGAACTCGGCCTGGCCATCCAGAAAAAGTACGGCATCAAGATCGACGCCGACGCCAAGGACACCCGCAACCACTTCACCAACGTGGCGAGCCTCGCGGCGTTCGTCACGGCAAAACAGGCAGCTTGAGACCGGACCATGCAAACTCGTGACGACATCTTCAACACCCTGCGCGATGCCCTGGTCGAGCTGTTCGAACTGGACCCGGCCCGTGTGAGCCTGGAATCGAACCTGTATCAGGACCTGGAAATCGACAGCATCGACGCCGTCGACCTGATCGACCACATCAAACGCCAGACCGGCAAGAAAATCGCCGCCGAGGAATTCAAGTCGGTGCGTACCGTCGGCGACGTGGTCGAGGCGGTCTACCGTCTGGTTCAACCGGCCGCATGAGCCGATTGATCGGCCTCGGCCTGCTGCTGGCGGGCCTGTTGTATCCCTTTGCGGTGTATTTCGGCATGGAGCACTTTGCGCCGTGGCAGTTCGGCCTGCTGCTGGGCAGCCTGTGGCTGGCCCGCGCGCTGACCGGCGAGCGCAAGCCCGGCAGTCTGTGGATGGCCTGCGTGGCCATCGTGTTCTGCCTGCTGCTGGCGCTGTTCGACAGCCCGCTGTTGCTGCGCTGGTATCCGGTGCTGATCAGCGGCTTCATGCTGGTGCTGTTCAGCCTGAGCCTGAAATACGGTCCGCCGATGGTCGAGCGCCTGGCACGAATTCGCGAGCCGCAATTGCCGCCCGAGGCGATCCGTTACACCCGCCAGGTCACCGTGGCCTGGAGCGTGTTTTTTTTCTGTAACGGCTTGTGCGCGGCCCTGCTGACCCTTTGGGCGCCGCTGCACTGGTGGATGTTGTACACCGGCCTGATCTCCTACGGATTGATCGGCCTGATGTTTGCCATTGAATGGCTGATACGACAACGGGTAAGAGGTCGCCCATGAACTGGATAAAACTTGAGCAGCTGTTGCTCAAGGATCTGCCGCAGCGCGCCGTCACCGTCGCGCCGGCACTTGATCACGTACACCTGCGCGAACAGGCCCTGAGCCTGGCCGCCGGCCTGCAAGCCAAGGGCGTGCGACGTCTGGCCGTGCACCTGGAAGATGCCGCAGAACTGGCGATTGCCCTGCTCGGCGCCTGGCGCGCCGGCGTCAGCGTCTTGCTGCCTGCGGATCTGCAAGCGCAGACCCGCCAGCGCTGGTCGAACGAAGTCGACCTGTGGCTGACCGATCACGCGGACGACGCGCACCTGAGCGATTTGCAGCACACCGCACTGACGGGCGCAGAGCTGGATCTCGACCAGTGTCGCCTGAGCCTGTGCACCTCCGGCTCCAGCGGCGAGCCCAAACGCATCGACAAATCCCTGCGGCAACTGGCCAACGAAGTCGAAGCCCTCGAGCAACTGTGGGGCGCGGATCTCGGTGAGGCCTGCATCATCGGCAGCGTCGCCACCCAACACATTTACGGTCTGTTGTTCCGTGTGTTGTGGCCGCTCTGTGCCGGGCGCCCGTTCCTGCGCAAACAACTGGCCTTTCCTGAAGACATGCAGCGCGCCAGCCGCGAACACCCGGCCTTCGCCTGGGTGGCCAGCCCGGCGTTGCTCAAGCGCATGGGCGACAACCTCGACTGGCCGGCCCTGAGCGCCGTGCGCCGGGTGTTTTCCTCCGGCGGCGCGTTGCCGGCAGATGCTGCAAAAAGCCTGCACCAGCGCTTGCAGCAGTGGCCGACGGAAATTCTCGGCAGCTCTGAGACCGGCGGCATCGCCTGGCGTCAGGGCCAACAGCTGTGGCAGCCATTCGCCGGTGTCGAGCTGAGCCAGGATGGCGACGGCGCCCTGTTGATCGCCTCGCCGTACTTGCCCGTCGGCCATATCGAACACACCGCTGATGCCGCGCGCATCGAGGCCGATGGTCGTTTCGAACTGCTGGGGCGACTGGATCGGATCGTCAAACTGGAAGAAAAACGTATCTCCCTGCCGATGCTGGAACAAGCGCTGGTCGCCCACGATTGGGTGGCCGAAGCGCGCTTGGGCGTGGTGCAAGAAAACCGCGCATCCCTCGGCGCCTTGCTGGTGCTCAGCGAATCCGGCCTGTTTGCCCTGCGTGAGCACGGCCGCCGCAGCCTCACCGAAACCCTGCGCCGTCACCTCGGCGAGCATTGCGAAGCCCTCGCCCTGCCACGGCGCTGGCGCTTGCTGCGACAACTGCCGCTGAACCCTCAGGGCAAGTTGCCCCAGGCAGATGTCGAAGCCTTGCTGCTGGCGCCGCGTCCGAAGGCACCGGAGGTTCTGGAGCAGACCGAAACCGAAGGCGAGTGGAGCCTGCAACTGAGCGTGCCGCCAGACCTCGCTTACTTCAGCGGTCACTTCCCCAAGGCCCCGGTATTACCCGGCGTGGTGCAGGTCGAATGGGCGCTGAACCTTGGTCGCCAACTGTTGAACCTGTCCGGCGCGTTCGCCGGCATGGAAGTGCTGAAGTTCCAGCAACTGGTGCGCCCCGGCGATGAAATCCAGCTGCACCTGCGCTTCGATCCTGAACGCGGCAAGCTGTATTTCGCCTACCGAAACGACACCGCCACCTGTTCCAGCGGGCGGATTCTGCTGGGGACTGACAATGCATAATCCTTGCGCGGTCATCCCGGTCTACAACCACGAAACCGCGATTACCACGGTGGTCGATGCCCTGCTCGCCCAAGGCTTGCCGTGCATTCTGGTGGACGACGCCAGCAGCAAATCCTGTGCAGCCGTGCTGGATGTGCTGGCCGAACGCGAGCGGGTGTACCTGGTGCGCCTCACCACCAATCAGGGCAAGGGCGGCGCAGTGATGACCGGCCTGCGTGAAGCGGCGCGACTGGGTTTCAGCCACGCCTTGCAGGTCGATGCCGACGGTCAGCACGACTTGCAGGACGTCGCGCGGTTCGTCGAAGAATCCCGTGCCCATCCGCGAGCGCTGATCTGCGGTTATCCGCTGTACGACGCCAGCGTGCCCAAGGGTCGCCTGTACGCCCGTTACCTGACGCACGTGATGGTGTGGATCAACACCCTGTCGCTGCAGATCCGCGATTCGATGTGTGGCTTCCGGGTGTATCCGCTGGAGCCGACACTGGCAGTGATCGACTCGGCGCGGATCGGCAAGCGCATGGATTTCGACTCGGACATCCTCGTGCGCCTGTCCTGGCGCAACCAGCCGATGCGCTGGCTGCAAACCAGCGTGCACTACCCGCTGGACGGTGTGTCGCACTTTCGGATGTTCCACGACAACGTGCTGATTTCGAGCATGCACACGCGCCTGTTCTTCGGCATGTTGCTGCGCTCGCCCGCGATCCTCTGGCGACGGTGGCGCGCATGACCGTCGAAACCGACAAGAAGCACTGGGCCGACCGCGAAGAGCGCGGCAGTTTCCTGCTGATGAAATTCACCGCGTTCGCCGCCAAGGTCCTTGGCCGACGCCTGCTGAGCCCGTTGCTGTACGGCATCGTCCTGTATTTCTTCCTGTTCGGCCGCACGGCACGGCGCAGTGCCTGGCAGTATCAGCAGCGCCTCGCCGACTGGAGCGGTCGCCAGGAATTGCGCCCGAGCCTTTGGCGCGTGTTCGGCCAGTTCATGGCGTTCGCCGATTCGCTGCTCGACAAGCTCGACGTGTGGAACCGCAAGCTGAGCATCGAACAGATCGAAATCATCGACCCGGCGCTGCTGCGCAATCAGTTGCGCGGCAGTCGCGGGCAAATGCTGGTGGGCGCGCATCTGGGCAACCTCGAAGTGTGCCGGGCGCTGGCGGAGATCGGCGAAAAGGTCACCATGAACGTGCTGGTGCACACCAAGCACGCCGAACAGTTCAATCGTCTGCTGGGCGAAGCCGGGGCGACCAATCTGCGGCTGATCCAGGTCAGCGAGCTAGACCCGGGGGTCATGCTGCAGCTGAACGAACGCCTGGAGCGCGGCGAATGGCTGGCGATTGCCGGTGATCGCGTACCGCTGCATGGCGGCCGCAGCGTGACCGTGGATTTCCTCGGTCATCCAGCGCGATTCCCGCAAGGTCCGTGGCTGCTGGCCGGCCTGCTGAAATGCCCGGTCAATCTGCTGATGTGCCTCAAGCAACCTGACGGCCACTATCGCCTGACCCTGGAGCCGTTCACCGAGGCCGTGACCTGGACCCGCCGCGACCGCGAACAGGTCATTCATCAGTGGGCGACCCGCTACGCCGAACGCCTGAGTCACTATTGCCTCGAAGCCCCCAAGCAATGGTTCAACTTTTACCCTTTCTGGAAGACCGATGACGACGCCAACCCATGAGCCGGTAACCTTCGGCGAACGCCCTTTGCGCATCGAAGACGTGCTGGCCCTGGCCAACCGTCAGGCGCCCGTGCAGTTGCAGAGCGACGCCGACTACCGCGAACGCATCGCCAAAGGCGCGCGGTTCCTCGATTCGCTGCTGGACAAGGAAGGCGTGATCTACGGCGTGACCACCGGTTACGGCGACTCCTGCGTGGTGGCGGTGCCGCTGCATCACGTCGAAGCGCTGCCGCAGCATCTCTACACCTTCCACGGCTGCGGACTGGGCAAACTGCTCGACGCCCAGGCCACCCGCGCGGTGCTGGCGGCGCGTTTGCAGTCGCTGTGCCACGGCGTGTCCGGGGTGCGCATCGAACTGCTGGAACGCCTGCATGCCTTCCTTGAACACGACATCCTGCCGCTGATCCCCGAAGAGGGTTCGGTGGGCGCCAGCGGCGATCTGACGCCGCTGTCCTATGTGGCCGCGACCCTGTCCGGCGAACGTGAGGTGATGTTCCGTGGCGAACGCCGCCAGTCCGCCGACGTACACCGTGAACTGGGCTGGACCCCGCTGGTGCTGCGCCCGAAAGAAGCGCTGGCACTGATGAACGGCACCGCCGTGATGACCGGACTCGCCTGCCTGGCCTACGCCCGCGCCGATTACCTGCTGCAACTGGCCACGCGCATCACCGCGCTGAACGTGGTGGCGCTGCAAGGCAATCCCGAGCACTTCGACGAGCGTCTGTTCGCCGCCAAGCCGCATCCGGGGCAGATGCAGGTCGCCGCGTGGCTGCGCAAGGATCTGGCGATCGACGCACCAACCGCGCCGCTGCATCGCCTGCAGGATCGCTACTCGCTGCGTTGCGCGCCGCACGTGCTCGGCGTGCTGGCCGACAGCCTGAACTGGCTGCGTTCGTTCATCGAGACCGAACTCAACAGCGCCAACGACAACCCGATCATCGACGCCGAAGCCGAGCGCGTGCTGCACGGCGGGCACTTCTACGGCGGACATATCGCGTTCGCCATGGACAGCCTGAAAAACCTCGTGGCCAACGTCGCCGACCTGCTCGACCGACAACTCGCCTTGCTGGTGGACGAGCGTTACAACCACGGTTTGCCGAGCAATCTGTCCGGCGCCAGCGCCGACCGGGCGATGCTCAACCACGGCTTCAAGGCTGTGCAGATCGGCGCCAGCGCCTGGACCGCCGAAGCGTTGAAAAACACCATGCCGGCCAGCGTCTTCTCGCGCTCCACCGAGTGCCACAACCAGGACAAGGTGAGCATGGGCACCATCGCCGCCCGCGACGCCATTCGCGTGCTGGAGCTGACCGAACAGGTGGCCGCCGCCACGCTGCTCGCCGCCAACCAAGGTGTGTGGCTGCGTGGCCGTGATGAAGACGCACGGCCACTGCCTCCGTCGCTGGCCGCGATGCACGAAGCGCTGGCCCAGGACTTCCCGCCGGTGATCGAAGACCGCGCCCTGGAAGGCGAACTGCGCCTGTGCCTGCAACGTATTGCCGAGCAACACTGGAGGCTGCATGCGTAGCGCCGGAGTGCTTCACGCCGATACGGAAATCCTCGTGCCGTTCTTTGACGTCGACACCATGCACGTCGTCTGGCACGGCCATTACGTGAAATACCTGGAAGTGGCGCGCTGCGCGCTGCTCGACAAGATCGGCCACAACTACAACCAGATGGTCGACTCGGGCTACGCCTGGCCGGTGATCGACCTGCAATTGCGCTACGTGCGCGGCGCGGTGTTCGGTCAGCGGCTGAACGTGCGCGCCAGCCTGGTGGAATGGGAAAACCGTCTGAAGATTCACTACCTGATCACCGACGCCCAGACCGGCGAGCGCCTGACCCGCGCCAGTTCGGTGCAGGTCGCCGTCGAGGTGAGCAGCCGCGAGATGCAACTGGCGTCGCCGAAAGTCTTCACCGATGCCGTGGAAAGGATGCTGCGATGAATGTGTTTGTGAAATCCCTTGGGGCCCTGGCGCTGTTGACGCTGTCGTCGCTGGCCAATGCCTTCGACCTGCAACAGCTGAGCGATCAACTGGCGAAACCGGACGTGATCCACGGCCAGTTCATCCAGGAAAAGCACCTGCGTGCCCTGCCCCAGCCGCTGATCAGTAAGGGCAACTTTGTCCTCGCCAAGCATTACGGTCTGCTCTGGCTGCTGAAAACCCCTCTGCAGCAGGACTACCGCATCAACGCCAAAGGCATCGCCCGTCGTGACGTCAGCGGTTGGCAACTGTTGCCCGGCAAGAGCGCCGGCGCCGAACAGAACCGTCTGTTCCTCGCCGTGCTGCAAGGTGACAGCAGTGGCCTGCAACGGGATTTCGAACTGACCCTGAGCGGCGATGCGCAGCAATGGCATCTGACACTGACCCCGCGCTCGGTGCTGCTCAAGCAGGTGTTCAACCAGATCAACATCACCGGCGGCACACTGGTGAATACCATCGAACTGCTGGAAACCCAGGGCGACAGCACTGTGCTGCGCATGCAGGACAGCACCGCCGGCCAACCGTTGAGCGACGCGGAGCAACATGACTTTGCCGAGTGAACGCAGGCTGCCCTGGCTGTTCCTGATCCTGCTGCTGGCCGTCGTCGCACTGGGTGCCTGGCAGTGGCGCGACGGCGCACCGTTGTCGGCGAACCTGATGGAGCTGGTGCCCGGCACCCATCCGGACGCGGTCGAGCAGCGTGCCGAACAACGCATGCAGGAACCGCTCAACCGGGAAATGCTGGTGCTGGTCGGTCACACGGATCGCCAGCAAGCCGTCGCCATGGCCCAGACTTTGGGCGAGCAGTGGCAGGCCAGCGGCCTGTTTGAAAAAGTGCAGTGGAACCTGCAAGCCGACCTTCCCGCCCTGCGCACGCAATTGCTGCAAGGGCGACTGGCGATGCTCTCGGCGGATGATCGGCAACTGCTGATCGAACACCCGGATGCCTTCATCCAGCAGCGGGTGCAGGCGCTGTTCGATCCGTTCACCGGTTTCAGTCTGGTGCCGAGCCAGGACGACTGGCTGGGCCTGACCGGACGCATCCAGAACAGCCAGCCGCAGCACGGCGCGGTGCAACTGGACATCGGCAGCGGCGCGCTGATCGCCGATGCCGACGGCAAGAGCTGGGTGCTGCTGCGCGCACGCACCACCGGCAACGCCTTCGACATGAACCTGCCGCTGCAGGTCGCCACGCTGCTGCAACACAGCCGCGAGCAAGCAGCGAAATCCGATGTGCAACTGCTGGCCGCCAGCGGTTTGCTCTACGCGGCCAACGGTCAACAACAAGCCACCCGGGAAATCTCCTGGGTCGGCGGCGGCGCGACCCTCGGCATTTTGTTGCTGCTGTTGCTCGCCTTCCGCCGCTGGCGGGTGTTGCTGGCGTTCATTCCGGTGCTGGTGGGCATGTTGTTCGGCGCGGTGGCCTGCGTGGCGCTGTTCGGGCATCTGCATGTCATGACGCTGGTGCTCGGTTCGAGCCTGATCGGTGTGGCGGTGGATTACCCGCTGCACTACCTGTCCAAGAGCTGGAGCCTCAAACCCTGGCGCAGCTGGCCGGCGCTGCGATTGACCGTCTCGGGCCTGACCTTGAGCCTGATCACCAGCGCCATCGGTTATCTGGCGCTGGCCTGGACGCCGTTCCCGGCCCTGACCCAGATTGCCGTGTTCTCCGCCGCCGGGCTGATCGGGGCTTACCTGTCGGCGGTGTGCCTGCTGCCGGCGCTGTTGAACAATGTCGAATTACGTCCGGCGCAGTGGCCGTTGCGGCTCGCCGAGCGCATGGTCAACCTTCGGGAAACCCTGCTGGAACACGTACGCACACCGATTCTGTTTGCCCTGCTGATTGCCTTCTGCGCCGGCGGTCTGGTGCAACTGCAAAGCAAGAACGATATCCGCCAGTGGGTCGGCGCGCCGCAGCATCTGACCGATGAGGCGCAGGCCATTGCCCGCATCACCGGTTATCAGCCGACCAGCCAGTTTTTCCTGGTGCGCGCGGAAAACCAGGAGCAGCTGCTGGAGCGTCAGGCCGCGCTGAGTGAACGACTGGAGCAACTGGTCAACCTCGACAAGTTGCAGGGTTTTCTGGCGCTCAACCAACTGGTCAGCCCGCCGAGCCAGCAGCAGCAGGTTCGCGAAGCGCTGAACAAATTGCCGCAGTTCTGGCAGCCGCTGCTTGAAGTCGGCGTACCCCTGACAGCGCTGCAAACCGAACTCGCGCAACTGCAAGCCCTGCCCGCCGAAGACATCGACACCGCGCTCAGCGGTCCGCTCGGCGAGCCCTACCGCACCTTGTGGCTCGGCCCGGTCGAGGGTGGTGTGGCGGCGATGGTCAGCCTGCAAGGACTGAACAACCCCGCACTGCTGCGGGTGCAGGCGCTGGACCTGCCCGGCGTGGAGCTGGTGGATCGCCTCGGTGACTTGAACCGGGTGTTTGCCGAAACCCAGATCAGCGCCGCCGAACTGAAACTCGCCTCCTGCGTGCTGATCGTGCTGGTGCTGATCCTGCCGTTCGGTCTCGGTGGCGCGTTGCGCATCGTTTCCCTGCCGCTGCTCGCGGCGCTGTGCAGTCTGGCCAGCCTCGGCTGGCTCGGTCAGCCGCTGACCCTGTTCAGCCTGTTCGGCCTGCTGCTGGTGACGGCGATCAGCGTCGATTACGCGATCCTGATGCGCGAGCAGGTTGGCGGCGCGGCGGTCAGTCTGCTCGGCACCTTGCTGGCGGCGCTGACGACCTGGCTGTCGTTCGGCCTGCTGGCGGTGTCGAGTACGCCGGCGGTGAGCAACTTCGGGTTGTCGGTGAGCCTCGGCCTGGCGTTCAGTTTCATGCTGGCGCCGTGGGCCGGGCGTCATGCCCATGCGGTGACAGTCGCGGAGCCGGCAGCATGATGATCGTGATTTTCTGGCTGATGGCACTGGCATTGTTCGCCGTGGCCACCCGTGTCGGTCGATATTTCGGATTGATTCCGATCGTCAGCCAGTTGCTGCTGGCCAGTTTCGTGCTGCCGCTGTTGATGTATTTCTGGATCGAACCGGGCTGGCAGCTCAGCGACGCCGATCTGATTGCGCCGGACTGGCTGAAAAACCTCTACAGCCTGAGCTTCGCGCTGTTGCTCGGACACATCCTCAGCGACGTGATCGACCTGCGCCTGGATCGCCAGAGCGTGAAAATCGCCCTGCCGAGTTTCGCCGTGCCGTTCGCCTGCGGGCTGGCGACGGCGTACTGGCTGCTGCCGGCGCAACCGTGGATCAACTCGCTGGCCATCGGTCTGGTGTTCGCCATCACCGCGATCCCGGTGCTGTATCTGTATCTGCGCCATATCGACTATCCGCCTGCCGCCACCCGGCGCCTGGTGCAGACCGCGATCCTGATCGACCTGACCTGCTGGACCCTGTTCGGCCTCGCCCAGGGCAGCCTGCACCTGAGCAGCCTGTTGCTGCCGCTGGGGCTGGCCTGCGTGCCGTTGCTGTTGCGTGTGTTCGGTATCCGCCGGCCGTTGACTTACAGCCTCGGCTTTTTTGCGCTGTTGGTGTTGGCCGAACACTACAAGCTCAATGCACTGATTTTCGGCATCGGCTATTTGCTGTGCATGGCCGTGCTGAAAGTGCCGCTGGTGCTGCCGCTGCCGGCGCGCTGGATGAACCGTTTGCAGACGTGGATCGCGATTCCGCTGATCCTCACTTTCGGCATCGTGCAGATCGATGTGCACAGCGCCCTCGCCAGCCTCGGCGCTGTGCAATGGGCAGCGCTGCTGCTGTTGCCGGTCGCCAGCAAAATCGTGGGCAACTGGCTGGGCCTCGGCTGGGCCGGTGCCTCGTTCGAAGGCGCCAGCCGCTGGCGCGAAAGCGTGCTGCTGAATATTCGCGGCCTGAGTGAAATCGTCTTTCTCAACCTGCTGTTGCAACAACAACTCATCAGCCCGGCGCTGTACTTTGCGCTGATGCTGATGGGGCTGATCGCGACGCTGTTGCCGGCCTTCATCGGCCTGCACCGTGCGTCACTGAACCCTATTGCCGTACCCAGGAGCTCGCGTGCCAATCGTTGAAATGGAATCCCGTCAGGTCGTGATCATCGGCGCCGGTCCCTCCGGCGCCATCGCCGCTGCGTTGCTCAAGCGCAAGGGGCACGACGTGCTGGTGATCGAGCGCCAGCATTTCCCGCGGTTTTCCATCGGCGAAAGCCTGCTCAGTCATTGCCTGGACTTCGTCGAAGAAGCGGGCATGCTTGAAGCGGTGAACGCCGCCGGATACCAGCGCAAGACCGGCGCGGCATTCGCCTGGGGCGAGCGCTATAGCGCGTTCGATTTCGGCGATACGTTCACCGGCGGCAAACCGACCACTTTCCAGGTACAACGCGCCGACTTCGACAAACTGCTGGCCGATCAAGCCGCGCTGCAAGGTGTGGAAATCCGTTATGGCGATGCCATCGTCAGCGTCGATTTCGACCGCCCGCGTCCGCAACTCGATGTGCGTCGCGAAGACGGCAGCGAGTACCGTGTCGAGGCCGGTTTCGTTCTCGATGCCAGCGGCTATGGCCGCGTACTTTCACGCCTGCTGGATCTGGAAGCACCGTCGAATTTCCCGGTGCGCCAGGCCGTGTTCACCCACGTCGAAGATCACATCGACCACCCGGCCTTCGACCGCGAGAAAATCCTCGTCACCACCCACCCGCAGCATCGCGATATCTGGTTCTGGACGATCCCGTTCAGCAACGGTCGCTGCTCGGTGGGCGTGGTCGCTGCCGCTGAACATTTCAATGGTCGCGATGCCGATCTAGACGCCTGCCTGCGCGGTTTCATCGCTGAAACCCCGAGTCTGGCCAAGGTGCTGAACAACGCCGTCTGGGACACCCCGGCGCGTACCCTCGGCGGCTATGCGGCCAACGTGAAAACCCTGCACGGCCCGGGCTTTGCTTTGTTGGGCAACGCGGCGGAGTTTCTCGATCCGGTGTTTTCCTCCGGCGTGACCATCGCTATGCGCTCGGCGAGCATGGCCGCCGGTGTATTGCACCGGCAGTTGCAGGGCGAAACCGTGAACTGGCAAAGCGAGTTCGCCGAACCCTTGAAACGCGGCGTCGACACCTTCCGCGCCTACGTCGAGGGCTGGTACGCCGGCACCTTCCAGGACGTGATTTTCCATGAGCAGGCCTCCCCGGACATCCGTCGCATGATCTGTTCGATTCTCGCCGGTTACGCCTGGGACGAACGCAACCCGTTCGTCAGCGAAGCACGCCGCCGGCTGAAGACGATTTCCGAACTCTGTGCAAAGGACGACACATGAATTACTTGAGCGATAGCTACGTCGAGGAAACCCGTTTCGGCTTCTGGTTCCTGCGCAGCCACACCTGGCAGCACCATGTGTTGCGCGTGGCGATCAACGATTTGCGAGGCTTGTTCAGCGAAGCGCTGCCGGCCAACCCGGTGCTGCTGGATGCCGGATGCGGCCAGGGCAAATCCTTCGGCCACCTGCGCCAGACCTTCGCCCCACAGCGTTTGATCGGCGTCGATGCCGACCCGCACAGCCTGGAGCTGAGCGCTGAAGAAGCGGCGCGCCAGGGTTTCACCGTCGAGCTGATCGGCAGCGACTGCGCGACGCTCAATGTGCCGGATGCGAGCGTCGATCTGCTGTTCTGTCACCAGACCTTCCATCATCTGGTGGAGCAGGAAAAGGCCCTGGCCGAGTTCTACCGGGTGCTCAAACCGGGCGGTTATCTGCTGTTCGCCGAGTCCACCGAGGCTTACATTGATACGTGGGTCATCCGTTGGCTGTTCCGTCATCCGATGCATGTGCAGAAGAGTGCGGCGCAGTATCTGGAAATGATCCGCCAGCAGGGCTTCGAGTTCGGCGAACGGAATGTTTCCTACCCGTACCTGTGGTGGAGCCGGGCGAAGGATTTCGGCCTGCTGGAACGTTTTGGCCTGCGCAAGCCGAAACCGTTTGGCCAGCGTGAAGAAACCCTGGTCAACGTCGTGGCGCGCAAACCGCTGGAAGAGGCTGTCTGATGCTGCGTGTTCTGCTGCTCGCCTGCGTCCTGCTGCTGACCGCTTGCGCCAGCCAGGCGCCGCTGCCTGTGGATAACCCGACGCTGCCCTTGCCGCTGCAACTGCACATCGAGCGCCAGCAAGCCGGACAGCGTCAGGACTGGTTGCTGGTGATCCAGCGCGAGGGCCCGGGCATCCGCTGGTCGATGATGGATCCGCTGGGCATTCCCCAGGCCCGTCAGCAACTGATCGACGGACGCTGGCAGGCCGACGGCCTGCTGCCGCCGAATCCGGAAGCCCGGGAGTTGTTCGCCGCGCTGCTGTTCGCCCTGACGCCTGCCGACGAGCTGTCACGCAATTACCCCACCGCGCAGCAACACGACGGGCAACGCTCCTTGCCGGTACGCTGGGACGTCCGCTTTTCACAACCGTCGAGCTTCGAATTGAATCTGCCCCAAGGCCCGCACTATCGCGTGTCTCCCTTAGGTGAATCGACGCCATGACCGCCTACCTCAACGCACTCGGCGTGATCTGCGCCCTGGGCCGTGACAAGCAAGAAGTCGCCCGCCACCTGTTCGCCGGCGATTGCTCGGGCATGCGCCGCGAGGCTGGCTGGGTGCCGGAACGTGAGTTGCCGGTGGCCGCCGTGCGCGGTGATCTGGCGCCCATTCCGCCGCAGATGGCGGCGCACAAGAGCCGCAACAATCAGTTGCTGCTGGAAGCCGCGTTGCAGATTCGCGAAGACATCGACGCTGCCATTCAGGCCTACGGCCCTGAGCGTATCGGTGTGGTGCTCGGCACCAGCACCTCGGGTATCGACGAGGCCAGCCAGGGTCTGGCGCATTACATTCGCAACCAACAGTTCCCGGCCGATTACGACTACCGGCAACAGGAACTCGGCGCCCCGGCGACCTTCCTCGCCGACTGGCTGCAACTGAGCGGCCCGACCTACGTGATTTCCACGGCGTGCACCTCCAGCGCCCGGGCCCTGATGAGCGCCCGGCGCCTGCTGGATCTGGGGCTGTGCGACGCGGTGCTGTGCGGCGGTGTCGACAGCCTGTGCAAGCTGACCCTGAATGGTTTCTCGTCGCTGGAAGCGGTGTCCGACAAGCGCTGCAATCCGTTCTCGGCCAACCGCAACGGCATCAACATCGGCGAGGCAGCGGTGCTGTTCGTGATGAGCAAACAGCGCGGCGACGGCCCGGCCATTGCCCTGCTGGGCGCTGGCGCCAGCTCCGATGCGCACCACATTTCTGCACCGGAACCGTCCGGCCGGGGCGCGTTGCAAGCGATGCAACAGGCGCTGGATCGCGCCCGACTGCAAGCCGCGCAAATCAGCTACCTGAACCTGCATGGCACCGCCACCCAGCACAACGACGCGATGGAAAGCCTGGCCGTTTCCACGCTGTTCCCGCAGGGTGTGGCGTGTTCCTCGACCAAGCCGATGACCGGCCACACCCTCGGTGCTGCCGGTGCACTGGAAGCCGCGTTCTGCTGGCTGAGCCTGAGCACCGACAACCCCGACCACGCCTTGCCGCCGCACGTCTGGGACGGCCAGGCCGATCCGGACCTGCCAGCGCTGAAGTGGGTGACCGCAAGCGAACGCCTGGCGTCCATTGCACCCCGCTACCTGATGAGCAACTCGTTTGCCTTCGGTGGCAATAACGTCAGCCTGATTATCGGAGACGCTCCATGAATGACTGGCCGCTCGCCGAATTGCTGCCCCACGCTGGCGACATGATTCTGATCGACCGGATCCTGAGCTTCGACGATGAGCAGATCCACACTACCCTCACGGTCAAGCCCGATGGCCTGTTCAACCTGCCCGACGGCAGCCTGCCAGCATGGGTCGGCGTCGAGCTGATGGCGCAGAGCGTCGCTGCATTCGCCGGCTGCCATGCACGACAGAAAGGCAATGCGGTGGAGCTGGGCTTTCTGCTCGGCACCCGCAAATTCGAATGCAATGTCGAGGCGTTTCCGGTCGGCTGCGAACTGACCATCCATGGCATCCGCTCGCTGGAAGATGACAACGGCATGGGCGTGTTCGAATGCCATATCAATGCGCCCGGCATCGAAGCCAGCGCCCGGCTGAACGTGTTCCGCCCGCCGCACGCGGCGCAATATCTTGAACAATTGAAGGAGTCGAACGATGACTGAATTCGTACTGGTCACCGGCTCCAGCCGTGGCATCGGCCGCGCCATTGCACTGCGCCTGGCCAAGGCAGGCCACGATATCGTCCTGCATTGCCGCAGTGGCGTGGCCGAGGCGCAAGGGGTGAAAACCGAAATCGAATCGCTGGGTCGCAATGCGCGCATCCTGCAATTCGACGTGGCTGACCGCGAAACCTGCAAAGCCATCCTCGAAGCCGACGTCGAAGCTTACGGCGCCTATTACGGCGTGGTGCTGAACGCCGGCCTGACCCGCGACGGCGCGTTTCCGGCCTTGAGCGATGACGATTGGGATGTGGTGTTGCGCACCAACCTCGACGGTTTCTACAACGTTCTGCACCCGGTGATGATGCCGATGATCCGCCGTCGCGCCGCCGGTCGCATTGTTTGCATCACCTCGGTTTCGGGGCTGATCGGCAACCGTGGCCAGGTCAACTACAGCGCTTCCAAGGCTGGTGTGATCGGTGCCGCAAAGGCGTTGGCGATCGAGCTGGCCAAGCGCAAAATTACAGTCAACTGTGTCGCGCCGGGCCTGATCGACACGGCCATGCTCGACGAAAACGTGCCGGTGGAAGAACTGTTGAAAATGATCCCGGCACAACGCATGGGCACCCCTGAAGAGGTGGCCGGTGCGGTGAATTTCCTGATGTCGGCGGAAGCGTCGTACATCACCCGCCAGGTCCTGGCGGTCAACGGAGGCTTGTGCTGATGAAGCGCGTTGTCGTCACCGGCATGGCCGGCATCACCTCGCTGGGCAGCGACTGGGACACCATCGCCGGCAATTTCGCCGCCAACCGCAGCGGCATCCGCCGGATGGACGAGTGGGATCGCTTCAGCGAGCTGAACACCCGACTGGCCGGGCCGATCGATGATTTCCTGGTGCCGGCGCACTGGACCCGCAAGCAACTGCGCAGCATGGGCCGGGTCTCGCGGCTGGCCGTCGGCGCGGCGGAAAAAGCACTGGCCGATGCCGGCCTGCTGGGCGACGAATCGATCAAGGACGGGCGCATGGGCGTGGCCTGCGGCTCGTCCACCGGCAGCACCGACGAGATCAAGGCGTTCGGCAACATGCTGCTGAATTCGGTGGCCGAAGGCCTGAACGCCAACTCCTACGTGCGGATGATGCCGCACACCACGGCGGCGAACATCAGCATCTTCTTCGGCCTCACCGGTCGCCTGATCCCGACCTCCAGCGCCTGCACCAGCGGCAGCCAGGGCATCGGCTACGCCTACGAGGCGATCAAGTTCGGCCGCCTGCCGCTGATGCTCGCCGGCGGCGCCGAAGAGCTGTGCCCGACCGAAGCCATGGTGTTCGACGCGTTGTACGCCACCAGCCTGAAAAACGATGCGCCGCAAACCTCGCCACGCCCGTATGACAAGGGCCGCGACGGCCTGGTGATCGGTGAAGGCGGCGGCATGCTGGTGCTCGAAGAACTGGAACACGCCCTCGCTCGCGGTGCGCACATTCACGCCGAAATCGTCGGCTTCGGCAGCAACGCCGATGGCCAGCACACGACCCGCCCGGAACAGGTCACCATGCGCCGTGCGATGGAGCTGGCACTGGAAGACGCCGGCCTCACGCCTGACGCCATCGGTTACGTGAACGGTCACGGCACCGCCACCGAGCAGGGCGACATCGCCGAGACCCTGGCCACCAGCAGCCTGTTCGGCGAACACATGCCGATCAGCTCGCAGAAGAGCTTCCTCGGCCACACTTTGGGCGCCTGCGGCGCGCTGGAGTCGTGGTTCAGCATCGAAATGCTCAACCGCGACCTGTACGTGCACACACTCAACCTCGACGAAGTCGATCCGCACTGCGGCCAGCTCGACTACCTGCGCGGCGAGTTCCGCCAGATGCACCACGACTACGTGATGAACAACAACTTCGCGTTCGGCGGGGTCAACACCTCGCTGATTTTCCGCCGCTGGACGCAACCGAATTAATCCAGGTCAAGGAGACCTCCATGCGTTTGAACAAACTCGCTGCCGCCACCCTGCTGCTCTGCGCCTTGCCCGCCGTCAGCCAGGCCCGTGACACGGCGGTGTACCTGCCGTTCGACAAGGCGGTTGCCGAGGCAACCCGCACAGGCAAGATCGATGGCAGCGTGAAGTTCTATCTGGCGGGCAACGCCCCGGCCGGCAAAGTCAGCGTCGTCAGCCCCGGCGCGGTGACCAACAAGAAGACCAACGCCTTCAACAAGTCCGACCAGGAAGCCTGCGAGTGGGTCGTGCAATCGGCGATCATCAGCCTGCACCAGGCGGCGAAAAACGCCGGCGCCAATGCCGTGACCAACATCGTCAGCTTCTACAAGAGCAATGAGCGCAAGGATGCGAAAAACTACGAATGCCACGCGGGCGCGATCATGGCCGGCGTTGCGTTGAAGGGTGATCTGGCGACGGTTCAGTAATCGCCGGAAACGACAAAGGGCGCCTTTCGGCGCCCTTTCACAAACAGGCTGGCTTGTCATCGCCTGTCACCTGTCTGGCTCTGCGATGGCTGGTTGCCCAGGATCCTCAGAGTCTCACAAGCCCCTTTCGGGAACGCGGGCAGTATTGCCTGAAAAGGTACTCCCCACAACGCTGGCATTTCGCTGCACCTTTGCATGCACCATCTACACTCGCTCAAACAGGCCGACACACAACGCCTGCCGGAACGGCGAGCCCGGTCGATCGAGCACTCGCGGTTCTCTTTCATCGTCAAGGAGATGACCATGCAAGCGAAAGCCCTGATCGCCGCCGCCCTCTTCAGCCTGCTTCCCTGCGCCAGTCACGCCACCAACCTGATGTACATGCCGTTCGAAACCGTGCTGTCGGATGCGATTCGGGCCGGGCGGCTGGATGGCAGTGTGAAGTTTTACCTGATCGGCAATGGACCTCAGGGGACTCAGCGGATGTTGCAGCGCGGTGTGGTCAGCGACCTGAAGACCAACGGCTTCAACAAGAGCGATCACGATTCCTGCGAGTGGGTACTGCAATCGAACCTGATTGCGCTGCAGGCCCAGGCCAAGCGCGTCGGGGCCAATGCGGTGACCAATATCGTCAGCTACTACGACCAGCATGTACGCAAGGATCTGAACACTTACGAATGCCGGGCCGGAGTGTTTGTGACGCGGGTGGCGTTGAAGGGGGATCTGGTGCGGCTGCCCTGATCAACCGGCTTCGACCTTGCGTGTGAGCAATTCGACAAACGCCTTGGCCATCGGCGATTTCTGGTCCTTGCGCTGCACCAGCCATACCGCCGTCACGGCCTCGGGATCCAGCAGCGGTCGATAGACCACGCCGTCGATGCGCATCCGCTGATACGAGGCCGGCATGACCGACACCCCCAGACCTGCTGCCACCAGACCGATGATGGTCATGGCTTCCCCCGCCTCCTGAGCGAAGTGCGGGCTGAAACCCGCGTCACGGGCCAGGCTGATCAGTTGCGAATACAGACCACTGCCGTAGCTGCGGGGGAAGAACACGAACGGTTCGAGAGCCAGCGCCGACAGAAACAGGCCTTCCTCGCTGCCTTGGGCCAGCGGATGCTTGGAACTGAGCACCGCCACCAGCGGCTCGCGCATCAGCTCGACCACGCTCAACGAATCAGGCAAACCCAGCGGCCGCATGATGCCGACCTCGATCGACTCGTCCACCAGCGCGTCGGCCACCATGGTGCTGCTCATCTCCCGCAGGTTCAGGTGCACGGCCGGGAAACGCTGGCGGAAGGAAAAAATCGCCTGGGGAATGGTCGAGTTGAACGGCGCCGACGAGGTGAAGCCGATCTTCAGCTCCCCCAGCTCTCCAAGCTGCGCGCGCCGGGCAACGTCCGCCGCTTTGTCGACTTGCGCGAGCACCAGCCGCGCCTCTTCCAGAAACAGTCGCCCGGCTTCGCTGAGCTCGACCCGACGATTGGTACGCTCGAACAGCCGTGCGCCGACTTCCTGTTCCAGCGCCTGAATCTGCTGGCTCAGCGGTGGCTGGGAGATGCCCAGCACCTGTGCGGCGCGGCCAAAGTGCAGTTCTTCGGCAACGGCGATGAAGTAGCGCAGATGACGCAATTCCATGGACACCCCATTAGGTCGTAAAAGCTATCAAACAGGTCGAACAATATATTGGATAGAAACATTAGCCAGCTATATGATTTTTTTCATTGCCTGCTTGTCCGCGCCCTTCGAGGTCTGATGTGAAAACCGCCGTTGCTCCACTGGCCCATGAAGTCCCGCCCGCTGCGGCGGACGATGTAATGACCGAACTGCAAGAGATCTACATCGAGAAAGGCACGCCCGCGTTCATGCGCACGGTGCTGGCATTGTTCAGCGGCGGCTTCGCGACCTTCGCCCTGTTGTACTGCGTGCAGCCGATGATGCCGCTGCTGTCCCACGAATATTCGATCAACGCGGCGCAGAGCAGCCTGATCCTGTCAGTGGCCACCGGCATGCTGGCCTTCGGTCTGCTGATCACCGGCCCGATTTCCGATCGGGTCGGGCGTAAACCGGTGATGGTCGCCGCACTGTTTGCCGCGGCCCTGTGCACCATCGCCAGTTCGATGATGCCGAGCTGGCACGGCGTGCTGATCATGCGAGCGCTGATCGGGTTGTCGTTGAGCGGTCTGGCGGCGGTCGCGATGACGTACCTGAGCGAGGAAATCCATCCGCAGCACATCGGTCTGGCGATGGGCCTGTACATCGGCGGCAACGCGATTGGCGGGATGAGCGGGCGCCTGATCACTGGCGTATTGATCGACTTCGTCAGCTGGCACACGGCGATGATGGTGATTGGTGGCCTGGCGCTGATCGCGGCGGCGGTGTTCTGGAAGATCCTGCCGGAGTCGCGCAACTTTCGCTCCCGTTCACTGCATCCGCGCAGCCTGCTCGACGGCTTCACCATGCACTTTCGCGACGCCGGCCTGCCGCTGCTGTTTCTTGAGGCGTTCGTGCTGATGGGCGCGTTCGTCACGTTGTTCAACTACATCGGCTACCGCCTGCTGGCCGAGCCGTATCACCTGGACCAGGTGTTTGTCGGGCTGTTGTCGGTGGTGTATCTGTCGGGCATCTACAGCTCGGCGAAAATCGGTTCACTGGCCGACAAACTGGGCCGCCGCAAAGTGCTGTGGGCCACCATCGCCCTGATGTTCGCCGGCCTCGCCCTGACGATGTTCACACCGCTGCCGCTGGTGATCATCGGCATGCTGATCTTCACCTTCGGCTTCTTCGGCGCCCACTCGGTGGCCAGCAGTTGGATCGGCCGTCGGGCGCTCAAGGCCAAGGGCCAGGCGTCGTCGTTGTACCTGTTCAGCTATTACGCCGGGTCGAGCATCGCCGGGACGGTGGGCGGGGTGTTCTGGCACATGGCCGGGTGGAACGGGATTGGTCTGTTCATCGGTGTGTTGTTGCTGGTGGCGCTGTTGGTGGCGTTGAAGCTGGCGAAGTTGCCGCCGCTGGGTGGCGTCAAGGCCTGATTCCCGCCCACAAAAAAACGCCCGGCATAAGCCGGGCGTTCTTTATTGAAACATGTTCACTCGTGATACTGCGCCGACAACTCGTGCACCGCACGCAGGAACGCACCTGCGTGTTCCGGATCGACTTCCGGCGTGATGCCGTGGCCGAGGTTGAACACGTGGCCGCTGCCTTTGCCGTAGCTGGCGAGGATGCGCCCGACTTCGGTGCGGATCGCTTCAGGCTTGGCGTAGAGCACCGTCGGGTCCATGTTGCCTTGCAGCGCAACTTTGTCGCCAACACGGGCGCGGGCGTTGCCGATGTCGCAGGTCCAGTCCAGGCCCAATGCGTCGGCGCCAGCGTCGGCGATACTTTCCAGCCACAGGCCGCCGTTCTTGGTGAACAGGATCACCGGCACCTTGCGACCGTCGTGCTCGCGGATCAGGCCGCTGACGATTTTCTTCATGTAGGCCAGCGAGAATTCCTGATACGCCGCCGCCGACAGGTTGCCGCCCCAGGTATCGAAGATCTGCACCGCTTGCGCACCGGCCTGGATCTGGCCGTTCAGGTACGAAGTCACCGACTGCGCCAGCTTGTCCAGCAGCAGGTGCATGGCTTGCGGGTTGTCGTAGAGCATCGCCTTGGTCTTGCGGAAGTCTTTCGACGAGCCGCCTTCGACCATGTAGGTGGCGAGGGTCCACGGGCTGCCGGAGAAACCGATCAGCGGCACACGGCCGTTCAGTTCGCGGCGGATGGTGCTGACCGCGTCCATTACGTAGCCGAGGTCTTTGTGTGGATCGGGGATCGGCAGGGCTTCGATGTCGGCCAGGGTGCTGACGACTTTCTTGAAGCGCGGACCTTCACCGGTCTCGAAGTACAGGCCCTGGCCCATGGCATCGGGAATGGTGAGGATGTCGGAGAACAGGATCGCCGCGTCCAGTTGCGGATAGCGGTCGAGAGGTTGCAGCGTGACTTCGCAGGCGAATTCCGGATTCATGCACAGGCTCATGAAATCACCGGCCTGGGCGCGGCTGGCGCGGTATTCCGGCAGGTAGCGGCCGGCCTGGCGCATCATCCACACAGGGGTGACGTCTACGGGTTGCTTGAGCAGGGCGCGGAGGAAACGGTCGTTCTTCAGGGCAGTCATGTCGGCATCCGGAAAAAAAGTGCGGGCATTTTCTCAGAGCGCGACGCAAAAGGCACGGTTGCAGGTCAGCCTTTTGTCTATCGGGTCAATTTGTCGCAATGATTTCGCGGATTTCAGCAACACCCTGAAAACAATGTGGGAGCTGGCAAGCCAGCTCCCACAGGTATTGCGGTGCAGTTTCGAACCGGGTTTAGACGCCCAGGTAATCCAGGATCCCCTCAGCCGCATTGCGGCCTTCGAAGATCGCCGTCACCACCAGGTCGGAACCGCGCACCATGTCGCCACCGGCGAAGATTTTCGGGTTGCTGGTCTGGTGCTTGTACTGACCTTGCTCAGGCGCAACGACGCGGCCCTGGCTGTCGGTCTGGATTTCAAACTGCTCGAACCACGGCGCCGGACTCGGACGGAAACCGAACGCGATGACCACGGCGTCGGCCGGGATGATCTCTTCGGAGCCCGGGATCGGCTCGGGGCTGCGACGGCCACGGGCGTCCGGTTCGCCGAGACGGGTCTCGACCACTTTCACGCCTTCGACCTTGTCTTCGCCAACGATGGCGATCGGCTGACGGTTGTAGAGGAATTTCACGCCTTCTTCCTTGGCGTTCTTCACCTCTTTGCGCGAGCCGGGCATGTTCGCTTCGTCACGACGATAGGCGCAGGTCACCGACTTGGCGCCCTGGCGGATCGACGTGCGGTTGCAGTCCATCGCCGTGTCGCCGCCGCCCAGCACCACGACCTTCTTGCCTTTCATGTCGACGAAATCTTCCGGCGACTTTTCAAAGCCCAGGTTGCGATTGACGTTGGCGATCAGGAAGTCCAGCGCGTCATAAACGCCCGGCAGATCCTCACCGGCAAAACCGCCCTTCATGTAGGTGTAGGTGCCCATGCCCATGAACACGGCATCGTATTCAGCGAGCAGTTGCTCCATGGTCACGTCCTTGCCGACCTCGGTGTTGAGGCGGAATTCGATGCCCATGCCGGTGAAGACTTCGCGGCGATTGCTCAGCACGGTCTTCTCGAGCTTGAACTCGGGGATGCCGAAGGTCAGCAGACCGCCGATTTCCGGGTTCTTGTCGAACACCACCGGAGTCACGCCGCCGCGCACCAGCACGTCCGCACAACCGAGGCCCGCCGGGCCTGCACCGATGATCGCGACACGCTTGCCGGTCGGTTTGACCTTGGACATGTCCGGGCGCCAGCCCATGGCGAACGCGGTGTCGGTGATGTACTTCTCGACCGAACCGATGGTCACCGCGCCGAAGCCGTCGTTGAGGGTGCACGCACCCTCGCACAGACGATCCTGCGGGCATACCCGGCCGCAGACTTCCGGCAGGGTGTTGGTCTGGTGCGACAGCTCGGCGGCCTGGAGGATGTTGCCCTCGGCCACCAGCTTAAGCCAGTTCGGAATGAAGTTGTGCACCGGGCACTTCCATTCGCAGTACGGGTTGCCGCAACCCAGGCAGCGGTGGGCCTGGTCGGCCGACTGCTGGGGTTTGAACGGTTCGTAGATTTCCACGAACTCTTTCTTGCGTTGACGCAACAGTTTCTTCTTCGGATCCTTGCGCCCGACATCGATGAACTGGAAGTCGTTATTCAGACGTTCAGCCATTGTTAAAACCTCATCAAACTCTTCAGGCGCATATCACTGCGGGTTGGCACGGGTGCTGGAAAGCAACGACTTCAGGTTGGCAGCCTTCGGCTTGACCAGCCAGAAACGACGCAGGTAGTCATCGAGGTTCTCGGCGAGTTCACGACCCCACTCGCTGTCGGTTTCCGCGACGTACTCGTTCAGCACGTTCTGCAGGTGGCTGCGATAGGCTTCCATCGCCTCGCCGCTGATCCGCTGGATTTCCACCAGTTCGTGGTTGACCCGGTCAACGAAGGTGTTGTCCTGGTCGAGCACGTAGGCGAAACCGCCGGTCATGCCAGAGCCGAAGTTGTAACCAGTCTTGCCCAGGACGCAGACAAAACCACCGGTCATGTACTCGCAGCAGTGATCGCCGGTGCCTTCCACGACGGTGTGGGCACCGGAGTTACGCACGGCGAAACGCTCGCCCGCAGTGCCGGCGGCGAACAGCTTGCCGCCGGTGGCGCCGTACAGGCAGGTGTTGCCGATGATGGCGCTGTTCTGAGTCTGATAAACGCTGCCCTTCGGCGGCACGATGACCAGCTTGCCGCCGGTCATGCCTTTGCCGACGTAGTCGTTGGCGTCGCCTTCCAGGTACAGGTTCAGGCCACCGGCGTTCCACACGCCGAAGCTCTGACCCGCAGTGCCCTTGAAGCGGAAGGTGATCGGCGCCTTGGCCATGCCCTGGTTGCCGTGCTTGCGCGCGATTTCACCGGAGATCCGCGCGCCGATCGAACGGTCGCAGTTGCAGATGTCCAGATCGAACTCGGCGCCGCTGAGGTCGTTGATCGCCGACGTCGCCATCTCGACCATTTTCTCGGCCAGCAGGCCCTGGTCGAACGGCGGGTTGCGCTCGACGCCGCAGAACTGCGGTTTGTCCGCCGGGATGTGATCGCTGCCCAGCAACGGGGTCAGATCGAGGTGATGTTGCTTGGCAGTCTGGCCTTCGAGGACTTCCAGCAGATCGGTGCGACCGATCAGCTCTTCGAGGGAGCGCACGCCCAGCTTGGCCAGCCACTCACGGGTTTCTTCGGCGACGTAGGTGAAAAAGTTCACCACCATGTCGACGGTGCCGATGTAGTGATCCTTGCGCAGCTTCTCGTTCTGGGTCGCAACGCCGGTGGCGCAGTTGTTCAGGTGGCAGATACGCAGGTATTTGCAGCCCAGCGCGATCATTGGCGCGGTACCGAAGCCGAAGCTCTCGGCGCCGAGGATGGCTGCCTTGATCACGTCGAGGCCGGTTTTCAGTCCGCCGTCGGTCTGCACCCGGACCTTGCCGCGCAGGTCGTTGCCGCGCAGGGTCTGGTGGGTTTCGGCGAGGCCGAGTTCCCACGGTGCGCCAGCGTACTTGATCGAGGTCAGCGGCGAAGCACCGGTGCCACCGTCGTAGCCGGAGATGGTGATCAAGTCCGCATAGGCCTTGGCCACACCGGCGGCGATGGTGCCGACGCCCGCTTCAGCCACGAGCTTCACCGAAACCAGCGCCTTCGGGTTGACCTGTTTCAGGTCGAAGATCAGCTGCGACAAGTCTTCGATGGAATAGATGTCGTGGTGTGGCGGAGGCGAAATCAGGGTCACGCCCGGCACTGCGTAACGCAGCTTGGCGATCAGTCCGTTCACTTTGCCGCCCGGCAGTTGCCCGCCCTCGCCCGGCTTCGCACCTTGAGCGACCTTGATCTGCAGCACTTCGGCGTTGACCAGGTATTCCGGGGTCACGCCGAAACGGCCGGTCGCGACCTGTTTGATTTTCGAGCTCTTGATGGTGCCGTAGCGCGCCGGGTCTTCGCCGCCTTCGCCGGAGTTGGAACGTGCACCGAGGCGGTTCATGGCTTCGGCCAGGGCTTCGTGAGCTTCCGGCGACAGGGCGCCCAGCGAGATACCGGCGGAGTCGAAGCGCTTGAGCACCGATTCCAGCGGCTCGACTTCACTGATGTCCAGCGGCGTGTCGAGGGTCTTGACCTTGAACAGGTCGCGAATCATCGACACCGGACGGTTGTCCACCAGCGAGGTGTACTCCTTGAACTTGGCGTAGTCGCCCTGCTGCACGGCGGCTTGAAGGGTGTTGACCACGTCCGGGTTGTACGCGTGGTATTCGCCACCGTGGACGAACTTCAGCAGACCGCCCTGCTGGATCGGCTTGCGCGGACTCCAGGCTTCGGTGGCCAATGCTTTCTGCTCGGCTTCGATGTCGACGAAACGCGCCCCCTTGATGCGGCTCGGCACGCCACGGAAGCTCAGGTTGCAGACTTCTTCGGACAGACCGATGGCTTCGAACAGCTGAGCACCGCGATAGGAGGCGATGGTCGAGATGCCCATCTTCGACAGGATCTTCAACAGACCTTTGGTGATGCCTTTGCGGTAGTTCTTGAACACCTCGTAGAGGTCGCCCAGCACTTCACCGGTACGGATCAGGTCGCCCAGCACTTCGTAGGCCAGGAACGGATAGACCGCCGAGGCGCCGAAACCGATCAGCACCGCGAAGTGATGCGGATCGCGAGCAGTTGCGGTTTCAACGAGGATGTTGGAATCGCAGCGCAGGCCCTTTTCGGTCAGGCGGTGGTGCACCGCACCGGTGGCCATCGAGGCGTGGATCGGCAGTTTGCCCGGGGCGATATGGCGGTCGCTCAGGACGATCTGGGTACGACCGGCACGCACGGCTTCTTCAGCCTGATCGGCGACGTTGCGGATCGCCGCTTCGAGGCCGACGCTTTCGTCGTAGTTGAGGTCGATGATCTGCCGCTCGAAACCCGGGCGGTCGAGGTTCATCAGCGAGCGCCACTTGGCCGGGGAAATGACCGGCGAGCTGAGGATCACGCGCGAGGCGTGCTCCGGCGATTCCTGGAAGATGTTGCGCTCGGCGCCGAGGCAGATTTCCAGCGACATCACGATCGCTTCACGCAGCGGGTCGATCGGCGGGTTGGTCACCTGGGCGAACTGCTGGCGGAAATAGTCGTACGGCGTGCGCACGCGCTGGGACAGCACGGCCATCGGCGTGTCGTCGCCCATCGAGCCAACGGCTTCGTAGCCTTGCTCGCCGAGCGGACGCAGTACCTGATCGCGCTCTTCGAACGTGACCTGATACATCTTCATGTATTGCTTGAGCTGATCGACGTCGTAGAAAGCCGAACCGTGATCGTTGTCTTCCATGGTCGCCTGGATGCGCAGGGCATTCTTGCGCAGCCATTGCTTGTACGGATGACGGGATTTCAGGCGGTTGTCGATCGCGTCGGTGTCGAGGATCTGACCGGTTTCGGTGTCCACGGCGAGGATCTGGCCAGGACCGACACGGCCCTTGGCGATCACGTCCTGCGGCTGGTAGTTCCAGACGCCGATTTCCGAGGCGACGGTGATGAAACCGTTGGTGGTGGTGACCCAGCGCGCCGGGCGCAGACCGTTACGGTCGAGCAGGCACACCGCGTAGCGACCATCGGTCATTACCACGCCGGCCGGGCCGTCCCACGGTTCCATGTGCATCGAGTTGTACTCGTAGAACGCACGCAGATCCGGGTCCATGGTTTCGACGTTCTGCCACGCTGGCGGAATGATCATCCGCACGCCACGGAACAGGTCGATACCACCGGTGACCATCAGTTCAAGCATGTTGTCCATGCTCGAGGAGTCGGAACCGACACGGTTCACCAGCGGGCCGAGTTCTTCCAGATCCATAAGATCGTTGGTGAACTTGGTGCGACGGGCCTGGGCCCAGTTGCGGTTGCCGGTGATGGTGTTGATCTCGCCGTTGTGGGCGAGGAAGCGGAATGGCTGGGCCAACGGCCATTTCGGCAGGGTGTTGGTGGAGAAGCGCTGGTGGAACACGCAGATTGCGGTTTGCAGGCGCTGGTCACCCAGGTCCGGATAGAACGCGGCCAGGTCGGCCGGCATCATCAGGCCTTTATAGATGATGGTCTTGTGGGAAAAGCTGCAGATGTAGTGGTCGGTGTCGGCGGCGTTGGCCACCGACGAACGACGACGGGCGCTGAACAGCTTGACCGCCATGTCCTGATCGCTCAGGCCTTCGCCGCCGATGTACACCTGCTCGATCTGCGGCAGGCGCTCAAGGGCGAGGCGGCCGAGGACGCTGGTGTCGATCGGCACTTTGCGCCAGCCGATCAGTTGCAGGCCTTCGGCCAGGATCTCGCGGTTCATGTTCTCGCGAGCGGCTTCGGCCTTGGCCGGATCCTGATTGAAGAAGACCATGCCCACGGCATATTGCTTGGGCAACTCGACGCTGAAGGTTTCCTGGGCAATGGCGCGCAGGAAGGCGTCGGGTTTTTGAATCAGCAGACCGCAACCGTCACCGGTCTTGCCGTCGGCATTAATCCCACCGCGGTGGGTCATGCAGGTCAGGGCCTCGATGGCCGTTTGCAATAGGGTATGACTGGGTTCGCCCTGCATATGGGCTATCAGGCCGAAACCGCAGTTATCCTTGAATTCATCTGGTTGGTACAGACCTGCTTTCATAGACACTTTCTCACCAGGCTGCCTCTTTTCGAGGCAAATTTCTTTTCAATTCAACCACTTGCATCTCGCGCCGAACGTACGCCGGCTTTGCGGGGGCAAAAGGGTGGTCATTGTACACAGCGACACAGACGCTCACAAATTTGACGACGAAATGTCGCAAATCTATGTCGCATTTGTGAAAGGTTTAAAGCGATCTGCTGTGCTAGTCAAAACTTTTTTAATTTTGACCGCAACGACTCAAAGACTACTGTGACGCAGACACCACAAGGCACGCGGCCCGTAAGGGCGGCGCGCACTTGTAGAAATTTTGAGGTGCTTGGAGAGGCGGCCTGGGTAAGGCCGCCGAATCTTCAGCGAGTTGTTGCCAGTTCCTGTTGGACGCTGGCGACAGTGCGAGGCCAAGGTTTACCAGCCTGAACCTTCGCTGGCAAGGCCTTGATGGCAGAAACGGCCGCATCACGATTGGCAAAGCTGCCATAGGTGATCACGTAGAGCGGCTTGCCGTTGAGGACTTTCTTGAAATAACGGTACTCGCCGCCCTGCTCCTTGACGAAGCTTTGTGCAGCGGCTTCGGAGCTGGTGCCGAGGATCTGCACCACGTAGTTGCCCGGGGCCTGGCCGGCGTACCAGCTGCCACCGGCGGCCTTGGCGACGGTGACCGGCTTCTCGGCGGCTTTCTCGGCCGGTTTGGCCGCAGCGACAGGCTTGGCAGGTGCGGGGGCTGGCTTCGCAACTGGCGCAGCCGGAGCAGGCGCTGGCTTGGCCGCGGCAACTTGAGTCGGTGCCGGCGTCGGTTTGGCCGCAGGGACCGGAACCGGCGTCGGCGCAGGACCGGCAGGCACACCGGCCGGTGGCGCGGTGGTGGTCACGGTCGGCGGTGTATTGCTCGAGCCTTCCAGCGGTACGCCGTCGTCACCTTCGGTGATCCCGCCGGCCGCTTCGGCCAATGGCTTGCGCATGACCGGTTGCGAATTGCCGACCAGCGGCAACGGCATCGGCTGGGTGTTACCGGCGAACTCCACGTTCGGCGCACCACCCTGGCCCAATGGCAGCTGAGCCTGTTCATTGGCCGGCGCGCCGGTGGTCGGCGCCTTGTTGCGACCGGGCATCAGCCAGGCGGCAGCGACCGCCACCACGACGACGGCGGAAATCGCCAATACGTGTTTCTTCGGCATGTTGAACCCCATACTTGGACGCTTCACCGCAGAGCGGCTGGCAATCATGACTTCGATCAGTGCATCGCGAGCGACCTGGTTGATGTTGCCGGGCCAACCCTCGGAGCTTTCGTGAATATCAGAGATCTGATCCGCGGTGAAAAGTTCGACACCACGGCCGGCACCTTCGAGCCGCTGGTCGAGATACTCGCGGGTTTCTTCTTCGGTGTACGGCTGCAATTCGATGACGTGGAAGCGCTCTTCTTCGAGGTGCAGGGCCTCGAGCTGGGCGATCAGCGACGACTCACCGAACAGGAACACATGGGGACGGCCTTCCGGTGCGCCAGCGCCCAAAGCCATCAGGGCTTCGAGGGCGGACTCGTCGAGCTGCTCGGCGTCATCCACCAGCAGGTAGACTTCCTGGCCGGTCAACGCCAGTTGCACCACCTGATCGAGGATCGCCCCGACTTCGGCCTGGGCCACATTCAGCGCCTGAGCAACCTGACGCAGCACACCGGCCGCATCGCCAGCACCTCGGGCCGAAACGACAACACTCTGAACCGACTGCTTGTTGGTGCTCGCCACCAGCGCCTGGCGCAGCAACGTCTTGCCGCTGCCCTGAGGGCCGGTGACCACCAGCAGCAACTGGCTGTAACGCGCCAGGTGATGCAGTTGCCCCAGCACCGGTTTGCGCTGGGCCGGGAAGAATTTGAAGCCCGGGACCCGTGGAGCGAAAGGGTCATGACTTAACTGGAAATGGCCGAGGAACGCCTCGTCGGCATGCAAACTAGTCATCGGAATCTTATTAACCTTTAAGCTGAGCCAGAGCGCGGTAATCCGCTCCCAGCGTGGCCTGTAGAACCTCTTTCGGATAATCGTCGGTCACTACCGCTTCGCCCATCCGGCGCAGCAGCACCAGGCGCAGACGACCGTCGATCACTTTTTTGTCAATTGCCATGTGTTCGAGAAAATCGGCTTCGGTCATTTCTTCCGGCGGAACCACCGGCAAGCCGGCACGCTGGAACAGACGAATGCCGCGATCGCGTTCCTGCTCGCTGATCCAGCCGAGGCGCGCGGACATCTCCATCGCCATTACCGTGCCAGCAGCGACCGCTTCACCGTGCAACCAGACACCATAGCCCATGTGGGTTTCGATGGCGTGGCCAAAGGTGTGGCCGAGATTGAGCGTGGCGCGTACACCGGTTTCCTTCTCATCGGCGCCGACCACCGCAGCCTTGGCGGCGCAGGAACGCTCGATGGCATAGGTCAGGGCTTTCTGGTCCAGCGCACGCAGGGCATCGACGTTGTCTTCGAGCCAGGTCAGGAACGGCTCGTCACAGATCAGGCCGTACTTGATGACTTCCGCCAGACCTGCCGACAGCTCGCGCGCTGGCAGGGTTTTCAGGGACGCCGTATCGATCAGCACCACGTTCGGCTGATAGAAGGCGCCGACCATGTTCTTGCCCAGCGGATGGTTGATGCCGGTCTTGCCGCCCACCGACGAATCGACCTGGGACAGCAGCGTGGTAGGAATCTGGATGAAATCGACGCCGCGCTGGTAGCAGGCGGCTGCAAAACCGGCCATGTCGCCGATCACACCGCCACCGAGGGCGATCACCGTGGTGCGACGATCATGACGGGCCGTCAGCAGGCCGTCGAAGATCAGTTGCAGGGTTTCCCAGTTCTTGAAGGCTTCGCCGTCCGGCAGCACCACGGAAACCACCGAGAACTGCGACAGACTGCGGGTCAGACGCTCGAGATAGAGCGGCGCAACGGTCTCGTTGGAGATGATTGCCACTTGCCGCCCGTGGATGTGCGGCGCCAGCAATTCAGGCTGATCCAACAGTCCTTCGCCAATATGAATCGGGTAGCTGCGCTCGCCTAGATCGACCTTGAGTGTCTGCATGTGTCCCCACAGTGAAGATGGAAGCAGGCGTCCTGCCTTGAATTATCGGATGTCCCCGGTCTTGAGAGGTGTGACGCCGCTTGCGTGCGATCCGCCACAACCCTCGACAGGACGCCGAGGATAGCGCATTTCGGGCGGCGCTTTAACGGGGTGGAAGTTGCGCCAGACGGTCAAGAATGTCGAGTACCACCATGCGTGGCGGCCGCTCGTCGGTTTCCACCACCAGATCGGCGATTTCCCGATAAAGCGGATCGCGGATCGCCAGCAGGTCGCGCAGGGTTTTCTCGGGATTGGCCGTACGCAGCAGCGGGCGATTGCGGTCGCGGGAGGTGCGGCCGACCTGCTGTTCGACAGAGGCGTGCAGATACACCACCCGCCCGCCCTCGTGCAGGGCCTTGCGGTTGGCATCGCGCATCACCGCGCCGCCGCCCGTCGCCAGCACTACGCCGTCGAACGCGCACAGCTCGGCGATCATCGCCTGCTCACGATCACGAAAACCGGGCTCGCCTTCCTTGTCGAAGATCCACGGGATATTGGCGCCCGTACGCAGTTCAATTTCCTTGTCGGAATCCTTGAACGGCAGGCGCAGCTCTTTGGCCAGTAATCGGCCGATGGTGCTTTTTCCAGCGCCCATCGGTCCTACAAGAATCAAATTTCGCACAGAATCAACGACTCACAGCAATCGCCTGGTTATTCATGATACGCGGAGTGAGGAATACCAGCAGCTCGGATTTTTTCTCCGAAACCACATCACGCCGGAAAAGGCGGCCAAGATACGGCACATCGCCAAGAAATGGCACCTTATCTACGACCTTGCTTTGAGTATTTGAGAAAACCCCGCCAATCACGATGGTCTCGCCGTCGTTCACCAGCACCTTGGCGTTGACCTCGTTTTTCTTGATCGGCGGTACATCCTGCACTTTGTTCAGGTAGTCCGGTTCGTCCTTGGTGACCTTCACCTCCATGATGATGCGGTTGTCCGGGGTGATCTGCGGCGTGACCTCCAGCGACAGCGAGGCCTCCTTGAACGACACCGACGTAGCGCCGCTGGAACTGGCTTCCTGATACGGAATCTCGGTGCCCTTGAGGATTTTCGCGGTCTCCTTGTCGGAGGTGACCACCTTGGGTTGCGAGACGATTTCGCCGTTGCCGGTCTTCTCCATCGCCGTCAGTTCAAGGTCCAGCAGAACGTTGTCGGTGATGAACGCAATGCCGATCCCGGAGGTGTTGTTGACCGTGCCCATGTCGACGAACGGCGAGTTGGTACTGGTGCTGCCCGGCGTGCCGATGGTGGTCGACGAGCCATTGCTGACCCCGGAAGTGTTCCAGTTGCCCTTGTTCTGGATCGATCCGCCCCAGCGCACACCCAGGCTCTTGTCGTAATCGACGTTGGCCTCGACGATCCGCGCCTCGATCATCACCTGGCGCACCGGGATATCCAGCTGCGCCACAATCCGCCGCAGTTCGTCGAGGCGATCCTGGGTCTGGTAGGCGATGATGTTGTTGGTGCGCTCATCGACGGTGATCGAACCCCGCTCATCGACCTTGGCCTCGGCGCTGGTGACCGACTGGAACAGCTTGGCGATGTCCGCAGCCTTGGCGTAGTTCACTTGGAGCAGTTCACGGCGCAGCGGCGCCAGTTCGGCGATCTGCTTCTGCGACTCCAGCTCCTGCCGTTCGCGGGCGGCGATTTCATCCGCCGGCGCCACCAGCAACACGTTGCCGACCTTGCGTTTGTCCAGGCCTTTGGTCTTGAGCACCAGATCCAGCGCCTGATCCCACGGTACGTTTTGCAGGCGCAAGGTGATCCCGCCCTGCACCGTATCGCTGGCCACCAGATTGAGATTGGTGAAGTCCGCGATCAGTTGCAGCACCGAACGCACGTCGATGTCCTGGAAATTCAACGACAGCTTTTCACCGCTGTAGCTGTTGCGGTCGGCGTTGCGCTTTTGCAGGTCGTCGATGGTCAACGGACGGATGCTCACCGTCAGCTTGTTGTCGGTCTGGTAGGTGGAATAGTCGAACGTGCCACCGGGCTCGACGGTAATAGTTGCCCGATCCCCGCTGACGCCGGCATTGACGAACTGCACCGGGGTTGCGAAATCCTTGACGTCGAGACGCACCCGCAACGGCTCGGGCAACTGGGTGCGGGCGAAATTGAGAATGATCTTGCCGTCGTGCTCCTGGATGTCCGGCGCGATGGTCGGGTCGGACAGGTCGATGACCACATTGCCCTCACCCGCCGTGCCGCGCTGGAAGTCCACGCCACGAATGGCCCTGGCGACGGGTGCGTAAGTCCGCGCCGGCGCTGCCACCGGCGTGGCACGCGGTGTCTTCGCGACAGGTCGCGGTGCGCTGGCCTTGGTGCCCTGCCCGACCACCACGAACAGCGTGTTGCCCTCGACCCGGGCGTCATACGGCGCCAGTTGCGTCAGATTGATGATCAACCGGGTACGGTCATTGGCCTCGACCACCGTGGCTGAGCGCGCATTGCCGCTACCGAGGTCGTGGGTCTTGGTCGCGAGCTGGCTGGCCACTCCCGGCAGGTCGAGGGCGATCCGCGCCGGCGAATCGGTGGTGTAACCCTTGGGCTGCGGCGGTGGGCCGTCGAACGACAGCTTCAGCTCGATGCGATCACCCGGCAGCGCGGCAACGTCCAGCGTCTTCAGGTTGGCCGCGTGAACCATCGGTGAAAGCAGCGCTATCCATAGCGAAAAACCGAGGGTGGAGAAAATCCTGTTCATTGTTCGACTTCCACTATGAGTGCTCTTTCAAAGGAATGGTGCGCGGCCGCTCCAGCCAGGCGCCTTCGCCATCGGGAACGATTTCGACCACATCGACCTGGGAGGCGCTGATCGCGACGATGCGCCCGTCGTTGCGCCCCAGGTAATCGCCGACCTTCAGCCGATGCACCCCGCCCGCCCCGCGCAGCAGCGCGAATGAACCGGAGGCATTGGAAATCGTGCCGACCATCTCGAACTGCTCGATGTTGAAACCTTCGAGGTATTGCTTGACCCGGTTCGGGTCCGGCTTGACGTTGCGCGAGCCGTGCTGCTGCCCGGCCAGATCGACCCGCACCTGACGCGAGAAAGGACTGCGCAGATTGGACGCGCTGTAGGTGAACGTCGGGTAGGAACGAAAGGTCGGCGTCGGCTCGATCTTGCCCGGCGGCCGCAGACGCACTTCATTCATGTACGCATCGAGATCGCCGAAGTCGTTGCCGCCGCAACCGCTCAGCCCCAGCATCAATGCCGACAACAGAAGAAAACGGATCGGGCTCATTTTTGCAGCCCCTTGTCGTTGTAGCGGTACGTCTTGGCGAGGATGCTCATGCGCAACTTGGTCCCGCCTTCCGGGTTGGCCGGCGCCAGCTCGAAGTCGTGCAGCGTGACGATCCGCGGCAGTCCGGCCACGCCGCTGACGAAGGTGGCAAGGTCGTGATAGGCGCCCGTGACGGTGATCTGGATCGGCAATTCGATGTAGAACTGCTGCGTCACCTCCGGCAACAGCTTGATTTCCTCGAACTCAAGACCGCTGCCCAGACCGGTGCGGGTGATGTCCTCCAGCAATCCCGGCACTTCGGTGTCACTGGGCAATTGCCGCAACAGCACGCCGAACGAATTCTCCATCTCCTTCATCTGCTGGGTGTACAGCTCCAGATTGGCCGCCATGTGCGCCTTGCTGGAGAACTGCTCCTTGAGCGTGGCTTCTTCCGTGCGTTTGGTTTCGAGCTCGCTCTCCATGTCACTGACGAAAAAGTTGTAGCCCAGGGCCAGCACCAGAATCATCAGCAGCGCCCCGGCCAGGCCTTTCACCGCCGGCGGCCAGGAGCCGATGTTGCTGGTATCCAGGTCGTTGAAGTCAATATTGCGCAGGCTGGCCAGCCATTCGGACGGTTTCATTGGTCGTCCTCCAGGTTTTTCGGCCGGGTCTGATGGACAGTCAACTGGAACACGTTGGCCTGATCCAGTTGCCCCGCCGTGGTTGCCTTGACCTCGTTCAGGGTCGGCGCATCGAACCAGTCGGACGCCTCAAGATTGCGCATCAGGTCGGAGACCCGGTTGTTCGATTCCGCCGCACCGCTGATCGACAGGGTCTTGCCGACCATCTTCACGCTGGTGAAATAGACGCCATCGGGCAGGGTGCGCGCCAGTTGATCGAAGATCCTCCCGCTGACCTGCCGGTTGCCCTGCAGGTCCTGGATGATGCGCATGCGCTCCAACAGTTGCTGGCGACGCGCCTTGAGTTCGCTGATCTGCTTGATCCGCTCATCGACCACGGCAATCTGCTTGCCGATGTAATCGTTGCGCGCCTGCTGATGTTCTATGGCCGTGCTGAATATCTGAGCGGCAATGAATACCGCGCCGACCGAACCGACCACCACGCCGGTCAGGGTCAGCAGAAAGCGTTTGCGCCGTTCTTCGCGGCGCTCCTCGCGCCAGGGGAGAAGGTTGATCCGCGCCATCAGTCGAAACTCCTGAGCGCGAGCCCGCAGGCAATCATCAGGGCCGGCGCATCACTGGCCAGGGCCCCGGCGTTGACCTTGCTGCTCAAGGCCATGTCGGAAAACGGATTGGCGACCTGGGTCGGGGTGTCGAGGCGCTCTTCGATCAACCGGTCCAGCCCCGGCACCGAGGCCGTGCCGCCGGCCAGCAGAATGTGATCGACCGCGTTGTACTGGCCGGAAGCAAAGAAAAACTGCAGGGAACGCGACACCTGTTGCACCAGCGCCTCGCGAAACGGCTGCAGGACCTCACCGACATAATCGTCCGGCAGACCGCCCTGCTTCTTGGCCAGCCCGGCCTGCTCGAGGGTCAGGCCATAGCGGCGCTGGATTTCCTCGGTCAGCTGGCGCCCGCCGAACAGTTGCTCGCGAGTGTAGATAATCCGCCCGTTGTGCAGGACGCTGAGGGTGGTCATGGTCGCGCCGATGTCGACCACCGCAACGGTCAGGCGCTCCTGCGAGGCTGCCAGTTGCGTGGCCAGCAGGCCGAACGAGCGCTCCAGCGCATAAGCCTCGACGTCGACCACCCGCGCGGTCAGGCCGGCAAGGGCCAGCGCCGCCTCACGGACTTCGACGTTTTCCTTGCGACAGGCGGCCAGCAGCACGTTGACCCGCTCGGGATTGCGCGGCGAAACGCCCTGGACTTCGAAATCGATGGCGACCTCGTCCAGCGGATAGGGAATGTATTGATCGGCTTCGATCTTGAGCTGGTTTTCCAGCTCGTCGTCGGACAGCCCGGCGTCCATTTCGATGACCTTGGTGATCACCGCCGAGCCGGCCACCGCCACCGCCACGCTCTTGAGCCCGGTGCGAGCCTTGGCCAGCACCCGGGACAGGGCATGCCCGACGCCTTCAAGCTCGGCGATGTTCTTCTCGACCACGGCATTGGCCGGCAACGGCTCCACCGCGTATGCCTCGACCCGGTAGCGCTCGCCCTGACGGCTCAGCTCCAGCAGCTTCACCGAAGTGGAGCTGATATCGATCCCCAGCAACGTATTGGTCTTTTTATTGAAGAGTCCTAGCACTACCAATTCCCTATGACTTTCCGTGAGTTACGGACTCTGTAATGCGCATTGCGTTCCCTCGCCCCGTCTTGACAGAAGCGCAAATGACGCCCCCAGCGGAAAAGTGCTTATAATGCCCAGCGATTTTTTCCGCTTTTTACTGCCGGCGCGGGCCGTTCTGTGTGTTCCCGGAACCCTGTCGCCCAATTCATTCTTTGCCCTGGATGTCCAAAAGCCTTGATTCGTCTGCTGAAATTCTTCGGTTGGTCCATCGTCGCCGTTTTCTGCGGACTGCTTTTAGTTCTCAGCGGCGCGTTTCTTTACCTTAGTCCGGGTTTGCCATCTGTGGAGGCGCTGAGAAGCATTCAGTTGCAGATTCCGCTCCGGGTCTACAGCAGCGACAACAAGTTGATCGCAGAATTTGGCGAAATGCGCCGTACTCCGATCCGTTTCGCCGACATTCCCCCCAATTTCATCAATGCGTTACTAAGTGCTGAAGACGACAACTTCGCCAATCACTATGGCGTCGATCCGAGCAGCCTGATGCGTGCCGCGACCCAACTGGTCAAGAGCGGGCACATCCAGTCCGGCGGCAGCACCATCACCATGCAGGTGGCGAAGAACTTCTTCCTGACCAGCGAACGCAGCTTCTCGCGCAAGACCACGGAAATCCTTCTGGCCCTGCAGATCGAACGCCAGCTGACCAAGGACGAGATCCTCGAGCTGTACGTGAACAAGATTTATCTGGGCAACCGCGCCTACGGCATCGAGGCGGCGGCGCAGGTGTATTACGGCAAATCGATCCGCGAGGTCAGCCTGGCGCAGATGGCGATGATCGCCGGCCTGCCGAAGGCCCCGTCGCGCTTCAACCCGCTGGCCAACCCTGCGCGCAGCAAGGAGCGTCGCGACTGGATCCTCGGGCGCATGTACAAGCTCGGCAAGATCACCGAAGCCGACTACACCGCCGCCATCAACGAGCCGCTGAACGCCAGCTACCACGTGCCGACCCCGGAAGTGAACGCGCCGTACATCGCCGAGATGGCCCGCGCCGAAATGGTCGGCCGCTATGGCAGCGACGCCTATACCGAAGGTTTCCGCGTCACCACCACGGTGCCGAGCAACCTGCAGGAAATGGCCAACACCGCACTGCACGAAGGCCTGATGACCTACGACCAGCGTCACGGCTACCGTGGTCCTGAGTCGCGCCTGCCGGGCAAGACCCGCGAAGCCTGGGCCGTCGAGCTGACCAAGCAACGCACCATCAGCAGCCTCGAACCGGCCATCGTCACCCAGGTCGACAAGAACGGCCTGCAAGTGCTGACCCGTACCGGTGAAGAGCATGTGGCGTGGGACACCATGAAATGGGCCCGTCCGTTCCTCAATACCAACAGCATGGGCGCCGCGCCGCGTCAGCCATCGGATGTCGCGCAGGTCGGCGACCTGGTGCGCGTACAGCGCCAGCCGAACAATTCGCTGAAGTTCAGCCAGATTCCGCAGGCCCAGGGCGCGCTGGTGTCGCTGGATCCGCAGAACGGTGCAATCCGCTCGCTGGTCGGCGGTTTCGCCTTCGAGCAGAGCAACTACAACCGTGCCATGCAGGCCAAGCGTCAGCCGGGCTCGAGCTTCAAGCCATTCGTCTACAGTGCCGCGCTGGATAACGGCTACACCGCCGCCACGCTGGTCAACGACGCGCCGATCGTGTTCGTCGACGAGTATCTGGACAAGGTCTGGCGTCCGAAGAACGACACCAACACCTTCCTCGGCCCGATCCGCCTGCGCGAAGCGCTGTACAAGTCGCGCAACCTGGTTTCGATCCGCCTGCTGCAGGCGATGGGCGTAGGCAAGACCATCGACTACATCACCCGCTTCGGCTTCAACAAGCAGGACCTGCCGCCAAACCTGTCCCTGGCGCTGGGCACTGCGACCCTGACCCCGATGGAAATCGCTACTGGCTGGAGCACCTTCGCCAACGGCGGTTACAAGATCACCCCGTACATCATCGACAAGATCGAAAGCCGCAATGGCGACACGCTGTTCGTCGCCAACCCACCGACCGTGCCACAAGGCGCCTCGGCCACCGACGGCATCGCGGCACCGACGACCCAACCGATCACCGTCGACGCAGCACCGATTCCGGGTGAAGCACCGGGCGCTGCAGCGGTGCCACAAGCTCCGGCAGTCGCCGAGCGCATCGTCGATGGCCGCACCACCTACATCCTCAACAGCATGTTGCAGGACGTGATCAAGCTCGGCACCGGTCGTCGCGCACTGGCCATGGGCCGCAGCGACATCGCGGGCAAAACCGGTACCACCAACGAATCCAAGGATGCCTGGTTCTCCGGTTACAACGCCGATTACGTGACCACGGTCTGGACCGGCTTCGACCAACCGGAAAGCCTCGGTCGCCGGGAGTTCGGCGGCACCGTGGCGCTACCGATCTGGATGAACTACATGAGCGCCGCGCTCAAGGACAAGCCGCCGCATGTACAGGCCGAACCGGAAGGCATCCTCAGCCTGCGGGTAGACCCGGTCAGCGGCCGCGCGGCTTCGCCGAGCACACCAGGCGCCTACTTCGAACTGTTCAAGGCCGAAGACACGCCGCCGTCGGTCAACGAGATCGGCAATGGCACGGCACCGGGCAGCCCGCTGCCGGCGGATGAACAGGCGCCGATCGATCTGTTCTGATCCTGACCTGCCAAAAAGCCCTGCCTTCGTGAGAAGGGCGGGGCTTTTTATTGCCTTCAGGATTGTGGTGGATGAACCGGCCAGACTCGATACAAAACCCTCAGACACAAAAAAGCCCCGACTCTCACGAGCCGGGGCTTTCGCTTGAAGCGCTACAACGACTTAGCCGTTGAACACGTCATCCACGCTTTTCAGCGGGTAGTTCTTCGGATACGGCAGGGTCGCTACGCCGGTCTCGATCGCAGCCTTGGCCACGGCGTCGGAGATCACGGTGATCAGGCGCTTGTCCATTGGCTTCGGAATGATGTACTCACGACCGAATTCCAGGGAGATACCGCCGTAGGCGTCGCAGACTTCCTGAGGAACCGGCAGCTTGGCCAGTTCGCGCAGGGCGTTGGCGGCAGCGATCTTCATTTCTTCGTTGATGCGCTTGGCGCGAACGTCCAGGGCACCGCGGAAGATGAACGGGAAGCCCAGCACGTTGTTGACCTGGTTCGGGTAGTCCGAACGGCCGGTGGCCATGATCACGTCGTTGCGGGTGGCGTGAGCCAGTTCCGGGGAGATTTCCGGATCCGGGTTGGAGCAGGCGAAGACGATCGGGTTGGCCGCCATGCGCTTGAGTTGCTCGGCGCTCAGCAGGTTCGGGCCCGACAGGCCGACGAATACGTCAGCGCCTTCGATGGCGTCGTCCAGGGTGCGCTTTTCGGTCGCGTGGGCGAACACGGCCTTGTACTGGTTCAGGTCGTCTCGGCCTGCGTGGATCACGCCGGTACGGTCGATCATGAAGATGTTCTCGACCTTGGCGCCCATGCTCACCAGCAGTTTCATGCAGGAGATGGCGGCAGCGCCGGCGCCCAGGCAGACGATCTTGGCTTCGCCGAGGGTTTTGCCAGCGATTTCCAGGGCGTTGATCATGCCCGCAGCGGTCACGATCGCGGTGCCGTGCTGGTCATCGTGGAATACCGGAATGTCGCACTGCTCGATCAGAGCGCGCTCGATCTCAAAGCACTCAGGTGCCTTGATGTCTTCCAGGTTGATGCCACCGAAGGTGATGGAAATGCGTTTTACGGTGTCGATGAAGGCTTGCGGGCTTTCGGAGTCGACTTCGATGTCGAAGACGTCGATGCCGGCGAAGCGCTTGAACAGCACGCCTTTACCTTCCATCACTGGCTTGGAAGCCAGTGGGCCGAGGTTACCCAGGCCCAGAATCGCGGTGCCATCGGAAATGACTGCAACCAGGTTGCCCTTGCCGGTGTACTTGTAGGCCAGTTCAGGATCGCGGGCGATCTCGCGCACTGGTTCAGCTACGCCGGGGCTGTAGGCCAGCGACAGGTCGCGGGCGGTAGCAGTGGCCTTGGTGAGCTCGACACTCAGCTTTCCTGGACGAGGATTGGCGTGATATTCGAGAGCGGCAGTTTTCAGATCAGACATTTTGGCATTCCGCTTTTTACTGTTGGACAGACTGGTCAGCGAGGATACGCGCCTCGCAAAGTCCCCACAAGACTGCCCGGTCACCCCTGTCAAGCGCCCTGCCCTACGACTTTGGGCCAAGAGCCACGGCGCACAAGGGCTAGACTGTTCACAATCGACATAAAAAATGTCTACAACTTTTTCTTCAGCGGGACGATTGCAACATCGAAGGGTCGGTCAGCGGCAACAGCCAGCGAGCCTGACCGGGTTTCAATCCGCCCCGTCGTGAGCGGTCGACCACCCAGCCCCGAGCCTCGATCTGCCTGCCCTTCAGCGCTTGCAGGGCGTTGCCATCAAAACGCTCCAGCAGATTGGGTGCAACACGCAGTACAAGCTTGTCCTGCAACTCGATCCAGATTCCGCCACGATTGCGCTGAACCTTGCTCACACGCCCGCTGACGATGGCGAAACCCGAGCGTTCGATCTGCTCCGCTTTCAGTACAGGCGAGCGCTTCCACAAGCCAAGCCCGGCCTGCCGCGCGCTGCGTTCGGCGGCTTGCTGACAATCGACAAGATCGACATTCGGTGCCACCGCGACCTGGAATCCAAGGCCATCGGCGAGCATTTGCGCTTCGAGACTGGCGCCGCTGACGCTGTAGAGATGGGCGAGCGTACGCCCGTAATGGTCTTTTTCTTGCGCACCGAGGCGCAAACCGACCCGACCGCCACTGTCAGCCACCAAGGTTTCCAGGCGTTTGCGTGCCGCCACGGCAAACGGCTCGTCGCTGCGCCCCTGCTTGCCCAGCTCAGGCGTGTTGAGGCCGATCAGGCGTACGCTGCGGCCGTCACTCAGGCGGACCGTGTCGCCATCGACGACCCGCTGCACCACCACGCTCGACAGCCCCGAGGGCTTCGGGCAGAACGCCTGGGCGCCGGACAGCCAAATCGCGGACACAAAAAAGGCGCCCACAAGGGACGCCTTTTTCATCAGACCGGAAAAGCCGCTGAGGTTTTCCAGAATGAGGGGCCTTAGGCCTTTTTCGCGCCGAAAGCACCGAAACGGTCGGCGAACTTCTGAACGCGACCACCGGTGTCCAGAGTCTTCTGCTTACCGGTGTAGAACGGGTGGCACTCGTTGCAAACGTCGATCGCCAGGGCTTTGCCGAAGGTCGAACGGGTTTCGAACTTGTTGCCGCAGCTGCAAGTTACTGCAACTTCTGGGTAATTCGGGTGGATATCGGCTTTCATGGTGTTTTCCTCAGCTGGCGTGCCGCCATCCAACACGATTGTTGAATACCGCACGTAATTAGGCCGCGGATTCTACCAGACAATCCCGATCACGCAAGCTGTCACTGAGACCGACCGTCTGCTAGGCTCCGGCCCTTCTTTACCCACCCGCCCATTGAGATCCCCCCGCGTGCCCGACGCCATTCTGCGCCTCGCCCTGCCTTCGCCCCTGCGCCGCCTGTTCGACTACCGGGCCCCGGCCGGTGTGCTGCGCTCGCAGTTGCAGCCGGGCATGCGCCTGCGGGTGCCGTTCGGGCGGCGGGAGATGATCGGGATTCTGGTGGAGGTCACTGACACCAGCGAAGTACCGGTGGAGAAGCTCAAACCGGCGCTGGCCCTGCTCGACGCCACCGCGCCGCTGCCACCCGCGCTGTTCAAGCTGTGCCTGTGGACCGCCCAGTATTATCAGCACAGCCTTGGCGACACCTTGAGCTGGGCACTGCCGGTGCTGCTGCGCCAAGGCGAACTGGCCGAAGCCCGCCAGGAACGCTTCTGGTCCGCCGCCCCCGGCGCCAGCCTTGATGACCCGCGCATCGCCCGCGCCCCGCGCCAGCGAGAAGCCCTGGCGACGCTGGCCCAGCACCCTCACGGCGTCGCCCATCAGTTACTGAGCAAACTGATGCTGAGCAAGGACAGCCTCGATCTGCTGCTGGCCAAGGATCTGGTGCAGGTCGAAGTGCGCCGCCACGCCCCTGGCGTTCGTCACGAACACTGGCTGGCCCAGCCGGAATTACCACTCAACAGCGAGCAACGCGCCGCGTACGAGGCGATTCGCGCCGGGTTCGACAGTTATCACGCGTTCCTGCTGGCCGGGGTCACCGGCAGCGGCAAGACCGAAGTCTATTTGCAGTTGATCCGCGAAACCCTCGAAGCCGGCAAACAGGCGCTGGTGCTGATCCCGGAGATCAACCTCGGCCCGCAGACCCTGGCCCGCTTCGAGCAACGTTTCAATGCACGCATCGCCCTGCTGCACTCGGCGGTCAATGACCGCGATCGCCTCGATGCCTGGCTAGCTGCCCGGGATGGCGAAGCCGACATTATTATCGGTACCCGCTCGGCGCTGTTCACCCCGATGAAAAATCCGGGGCTGATCATCATCGACGAAGAACACGACGGCTCCTATAAACAGCAGGAAGGCCTGCGCTACCACGCGCGGGATCTGGCGCTGGTGCGGGCGCGACAGGAAAACATCCCGATCGTCCTCGGTTCCGCGACGCCATCGCTGGAAAGCCTGCACAACGCCTACACCGGTCGGTACGGACTCCTGCGCCTGAACGAACGGGCCGGCGGCGCCAAGCAGCCACGCTTCCTGCGCCTGGATGTGAAAAGCCGTCCGCTGGACAGCGGTATTTCCGGGCCGATGCAGCAAGCCATCGGCCAGACCCTCGCCGCCGGCCAGCAGGTGCTGGTGTTCCTCAACCGCCGAGGGTTTGCTCCAACCCTGCTGTGCCACGATTGCGGCTGGATGTCCGAATGCCAGCGCTGCGATGCGCGGATGACCGTGCACCAGCGCTACGGCGAGCTGCGCTGCCACCACTGCGGTTACGTCGAGCGCGTGCCGCGCCAGTGCCCGAAGTGCAACAAGGTCGATCTGCGGCCGGTGGGCGCCGGCACCGAGCGCGCCGAGGAACGGCTGGCGATTCTGTTCCCGGACTATCCGGTACTGCGCGTTGATCGCGACAGCACGTCGCGCAAGGATGCGATGAATCAGTTGTTCGCCACGATCCAGAAAGGCCAGCCGTGCATCCTGGTCGGCACCCAGATGTTGGCCAAGGGTCACCACTTCCCCCGCGTCACCCTGGTGTCGATCCTCGACGCCGACGGCGGATTGTTTTCCGGTGACTTCCGCGCCGGCGAGCGCATGGCGCAACTGATCGTACAGGTCGCCGGGCGCGCCGGGCGGGCGGAGGAGCCGGGCAAGGTGATCATCCAGACCCATCTGGCCGACCATCCTTTATTGGTTCAACTGACCGAGCAGGGTTATTTCGCCTTCGCCGAACAAGCCCTGAGCGAACGCCGCGCCGCCGGCCTGCCGCCGTTCGCCCACCTCGCCCTGCTGCGGGCCGAAGCGCACAAGCCGGGGCAGGCCGAAGGTTTTCTCGATGAGGCCTGCAGCGAGGCCGAGCGTTTGCTGGCCGAACAGAATCTGACCGGCATTGAACTGCTGGGACCGGTGCCGGCACCGATGGAACGCCGGGCCGGACGCTTCCGCGCGCAACTGCTCTTGCAGGCCACGGCCCGGGCGCCGCTGCACCGCTTGCTGGCGAGCTGGCTGCTGGTGCTGGAGCAGATGCCGAGCGGCCGGGCGGTGCGCTGGTCGCTGGATGTCGATCCGGTGGATCTGTACTGACCGGGCAAAACCGCTCGAATTGTCACCACACATCCACATCCTGCCTGCTAAGGTTGGCAAGCCCGTCTTCGCAACGGATAATGCCCAGTTTTTCCACCCGCGCATCGATGCGCCGCCGCGCTTGCGGTCGAAAGAGAAGACCATGAAAGACACCATTCGCCAGCTGATCCAACAAGCCCTCACCCAACTCGTCAACGAAGGTGTGTTGCCTGAAGGCCTGACGCCGGCGATCCAGGTGGAAAACGCCCGGGACAAGACCCACGGCGATTTCGCCAGCAACATCGCCATGATGCTGGCCAAGCCTGCGGGCATGAAGCCCCGTGACCTGGCGGAAAAAATCATCGCCGCCCTGCCGGCTGACGAAAACGTCACCAAGGCCGAAATCGCCGGCCCCGGCTTTATCAACTTCTTCCAGAACACTCAAGCGCTGGCCTCGCGCCTCGACGCCGCCCTGGCTGACGCTCACGTTGGCGTGCGCAAGGCCGGCCCGGCGCAACGCACCGTGGTCGACCTGTCGGCGCCGAACCTGGCCAAAGAGATGCACGTCGGCCACTTGCGCTCGACCATCATCGGCGACGGCGTGGCCCGTGTGCTCGAATTCCTCGGCGATACCGTGATCCGTCAGAACCACGTCGGCGACTGGGGCACCCAGTTCGGCATGCTGATGGCGTATCTGCAGGAAAACCCGATCACCAGCGACGAACTGTCGGACCTGGAAAACTTCTACCGCGCCGCCAAGCAGCGCTTCGACGAGTCCCCGGAGTTCGCCGACCGCGCCCGTGGCCTGGTGGTCAAGCTGCAGGCCGGCGATGCCGAATGCCTGGCGCTGTGGACCAAGTTCAAGGACATCTCGCTGTCGCACTGCCAGAAGATCTACGAACTGCTCAACGTCAAACTGACCATGGCCGACGTGATGGGCGAAAGCGCCTACAACGACGACCTGATCAACGTGGTCAACGACCTGAAGGCCGCCGGTATGCTGGTCGAAAGCAACGGCGCCCAGTGCGTGTTCCTCGACGAGTTCAAGAATGCCGAAGGCGAACCGCTGCCGGTGATCATCGTCAAGGCTGACGGCGGTTACCTGTACGCCACCACCGACCTGGCCGCCGTGCGCTACCGCAGCGGCAAACTGAAGGCCGACCGTGCGCTGTACTTCGTCGACCAGCGTCAGGCCCTGCACTTCCAGCAAGTGTTCGCCGTGGCGCGCAAGGCCGGTTTCGTGACCCATCCGATGGAAATGGAACACATGGGCTTCGGTACCATGAACGGCGCCGACGGCCGTCCGTTCAAGACCCGTGATGGCGGCACCGTGAAGCTGATCGATCTGCTGACCGAAGCTCAGGAACGTGCCTACACCCTGGTGAAAGACAAGAATCCGGAGCTGGCCGAAGACGAGCTGCGCAACATCGCTAAAGTCGTGGGCATCGGCGCGGTGAAATACGCCGACCTGTCGAAGCACCGCACCAGCGACTACAGCTTCAACTTCGACCTGATGCTCAACTTCGAAGGCAACACCGCGCCGTACCTGCTGTACGCCTACACTCGCGTCGCCGGCGTATTCCGCAAACTGGGCAAGGATTTCAGCGAAGTCGACGGCCAGATCGTCCTCGAAGCGGCGCACGAACAGGAACTGGCGGCCAAACTGGCGCAGTTCGGTGAAGTGCTGAACAACGTCGCGGAAAAGGGCACGCCGCACACTCTGTGCACCTACCTGTACGACGTGGCAGGCCTGTTCTCCAGCTTCTACGAGAACTGCCCGATCCTCGCCGCCGAGACCCCGGCACAAATGCAAAGCCGTCTGCGCCTTGCCGCGCTGACCGGCCGTACCCTCAAGCAAGGCCTGGAACTGCTCGGCCTGGAAACCCTGGAGCGTATGTAAGTTGGCTGCCAAGAAAAAACCTGCACCCAAGCGTGGCGCCAGCCGTTACCAAGCTCCTGCGAAGCAACCGATCCCGGGCTGGCTGTGGATGGCCATCGGCCTGACGGTCGGTGCGTTCATCGTGTTCCTGATGAAACTGGAGCCGGGCAAGGGCAGCGACACGGTCAAGCGCGAGAAGGTCGAGCAACAGCAACAACAGAAAGCCACCAAGATCGCCGAGGCCAACAAGACCCCGCCGAGCCCGACGCAACCGGTGAAGCCGAAATACGACTTCTACACCCTGCTCCCGGAATCGGAAGTGATCGTGCCGCCTGACGCCGTGCCGGAGAAAACCCTGCCGACGCCACAGGTGCCGGCGATCCCGACCACGCCGGTGACCCCGGCTGAAGCGGCGAAGATCGACACCGCACGCGCCCAGGCTGCGCTGGCCGGGATCACCCCGCCGCCAGCGCCACCGGTGACCAAGGCTGCACCGGTGACCAAGTTCTTCCTGCAGGCCGGCTCGTTCCGCAAGCAGACAGATGCCGACAAGGTCCGCGCGCAGATCATTCTGCTCGGCCAGGCGGTCGCGGTTGAGTCCGGAACCGTGAAGGATGAAACCTGGTATCGCGTACTGGTCGGCCCGTTCAGCAACCGCGAACAACTGACCACCGCCCAGAAACAACTGGCGGGCGCCGGTTTCAGCAACCTGTTGTTACAACAACGCCAGAGCCGCTGATTCCCCCTGAATGATCCTTCCCCCGCTCTGCGTGGGGAGGATCAGCGCGACAACACCGCTCGTCCCCTCTCCCTCCCCGCAGTTGAAATCCTCTCCACCACCCCCATATGAATGGGCATAAGGCATTTTCGCCCCGCAGTGTGGAGACTCTTCCCTTGACCACCATCGTTTCAGTCCGCCGCCACGGCAAAGTCGTCATGGGCGGCGACGGCCAGGTTTCTCTCGGCAACACCGTGATGAAAGGCAACGCGAAGAAAGTTCGCCGCCTGTACCACGGCCAGGTCATCGCCGGTTTCGCCGGTGCCACCGCCGACGCCTTTACCCTGTTCGAACGTTTCGAAGGCCAGCTCGAGAAACATCAGGGCCACCTGATCCGTGCCGCCGTCGAACTCGCCAAAGAATGGCGCACCGACCGCTCCCTGAGCCGCCTCGAAGCGATGCTCGCGGTCGCCAACAAGGACGCCTCCCTGATCATCACCGGCAACGGTGACGTGGTCGAACCGGAAAACGGCCTGATCGCCATGGGTTCCGGTGGCGGTTACGCCCAGGCCGCTGCCAGCGCGCTGCTGAAGAAGACCGACCTGTCGGCCCGCGAAATCGTCGAGACCGCTCTCGGCATCGCCGCCGACATCTGTGTATTCACCAACCACACCCAGACCATTGAGGAGCAGGATCTCGCTGAAGAAGCCTGAGTCGGCCCTGCGCCACGGCTTGTTTCTGCTTGAGGACCGTCAATTATTATGTCCATGACTCCCCGCGAAATCGTCCACGAACTCAACCGCCATATCATCGGCCAGGACGATGCCAAGCGCGCCGTCGCGATTGCTCTGCGCAACCGCTGGCGCCGCATGCAGCTGCCTGAAGAGCTGCGTGTTGAAGTGACCCCGAAGAACATCCTGATGATCGGCCCGACCGGTGTCGGTAAAACCGAGATCGCTCGTCGTCTGGCCAAGCTGGCCAACGCGCCGTTCATCAAGGTCGAAGCGACCAAATTCACCGAAGTCGGCTATGTCGGCCGTGACGTCGAATCGATCATCCGTGATCTGGCCGATGCCGCGATCAAGATGCTGCGCGAGCAGGAAATGACCCGCGTGCGCCACCGCGCCGAAGACGCTGCCGAGGATCGTATCCTTGACGCCCTGCTGCCGCCGGCACGCATGGGCTTCGGCAACGAAGACGCGCCGACCCAGGATTCCAACACTCGCCAGCTGTTCCGCAAGCGCCTGCGCGAAGGTCAACTGGACGACAAGGAAATCGAGATCGAAGTCGCCGAAATGGCCGGCATCGAGATCGCCACGCCTCCGGGCATGGAAGAAATGACCAACCAGCTGCAGTCCCTGTTCGCCAACATGGGCAAGGGCAAGAAGAAGGCCCGCAAGCTCAAGGTCAAGGAAGCGCTGAAGCTGGTGCGCGATGAAGAAGCCGGTCGCCTGGTCAACGAAGAAGAGTTGAAGGCCAAGGCCCTGGAAGCGGTCGAGCAGCACGGCATCGTGTTCATCGACGAAATCGACAAGGTCGCCAAGCGCGGCAATGTCGGCGGCGCCGATGTATCCCGCGAAGGCGTTCAGCGTGACCTGCTGCCGCTGATCGAAGGCTGCACCGTCAACACCAAGCTGGGCATGGTCAAGACCGACCACATCCTGTTCATCGCCTCCGGTGCGTTCCACCTGAGCAAGCCGAGCGATCTGGTGCCGGAGCTGCAAGGCCGTCTGCCGATCCGCGTCGAACTCAAGGCCCTGAGCCCGGAAGACTTCGAGCGCATCCTCAGCGAACCGCACGCCTCGCTCACCGAGCAATACTGCGCGCTGCTGAAAACCGAAGGCCTGAACATCCAGTTCCAGCCTGAAGGCATCAAGCGTCTGGCGGAGATCGCCTGGCAGGTCAACGAGAAGACCGAGAACATCGGTGCCCGTCGCCTGCACACGCTGCTCGAGCGTCTGCTGGAAGAGGTGTCGTTCAGTGCCGGCGACCTGGCCAGCGCCCACGACGACAAGGCGATCCTGATCGATGCCGAGTACGTCAACAGCCACCTGGGTGAATTGGCGCAGAACGAAGATCTGTCCCGTTATATTCTGTAAGCCATACTTAAAGTGGTCGTGAAACTGTGGGAGCCATCGGCTCCCACAATTTTTTTCACCTGACGGAACGCCGGCGATGACCCAACTCCCCACCGACATCAAACTGCACAAAGCCTCGAAAACCCTGTCGCTCAAATACGCGTCCGGCGAGGAATACACCCTGCCCGCCGAATTCCTGCGCGTGCACTCCCCCTCCGCCGAGGTCCAGGGCCACGGCAAACCGATCCTGCAATTCGGCAAGCTGCACGTCGGCCTGACCAAGGTAGAACCAGCCGGTCAGTACGCACTGAAACTGACCTTCGACGACGGTCATGACAGCGGCCTGTTTACCTGGGATTACCTCTACGAACTGGGGCGACGTTATGACGCACTCTGGGCGGATTATCTGGCCGAGCTCAAAGCCGCTGGCAAAACCCGCGACCCGGACGAGTCCGTCGTCAAGCTGATGCTCTAGTCCGCGCCTCGGACTGTTTAGAGGGCATTTTCTAAATTCATCTGTTTGAATGCTCCGCTAAAGCGGCCCGGGATCGGCTGCTTGCGAAAAAAATTAAACTCGGGTAACCAATGGAGCTGGCAAGTTCCCTGCAGTGCTCTACGACTGTAAAGCAGCTATGCAGAATCAACGGTCACCCGAGCAGTAGTACCTGGCATTGGCTGTGGAACTGCACAGCAGAAACCGGGTACTCGTCTCAGGACAATGGAGCGTCGTAGATGAGTAACAAGAATAACGATGATTTGAAGTACCAAGCCTCGGAAAACACCCTGGGGCTGAATCCTGTCGTTGGGCTTCGCGGAAAGGATCTGCTGGCCTCTGCTCGAATGGTGCTGACCCAGGCCATCAAACAACCGATCCATAGCGTCAAACACGTCACTCATTTCGGCATCGAACTGAAGAACGTGCTGTTCGGCAAATCAGAACTGCAACCGGCAGGCGATGACCGTCGCTTTGTCGACCCGGCGTGGAGTCAGAACCCGCTGTACAAACGTTACCTGCAAACCTATCTGGCGTGGCGCAAGGAACTCCATGCCTGGATCGACGACAGCAGCCTCTCGCCCAAGGACATCGCGCGCGGCCACTTCGTGATCAACCTGATGACCGAAGCCATGGCGCCGACCAACACCGCGGCCAACCCGGCGGCGGTCAAACGCTTCTTCGAAACCGGCGGCAAGAGCCTGCTCGACGGCCTCTCGCACCTGGCCAAGGATCTGGTGCACAACGGCGGCATGCCGAGCCAGGTCAACATGGGCGCCTTCGAGGTCGGCAAGACCCTGGGCGTGAGTGAAGGCGCGGTGGTGTTTCGCAACGACGTGCTGGAGCTGATCCAGTACAAGCCGATCACCGAGCAAGTCCACGAGCGCCCGCTGCTGGTAGTGCCACCGCAGATCAACAAGTTCTACGTATTCGACCTGAGCCCGGACAAGAGCCTGGCGCGCTTCTGCCTGCGCAACAATGTGCAGACCTTCATCGTCAGCTGGCGCAACCCGACCAAGGAACAGCGCGAGTGGGGCCTCTCGACCTACATCGAAGCCCTGAAGGAAGCGGTCGACGTGGTCACCGCGATCACTGGCAGCAAGGACGTCAACATGCTGGGCGCCTGCTCCGGCGGCATCACCTGCACCGCCCTGCTCGGCCACTACGCCGCCACCGGCGAAAACAAGGTCAATGCCCTGACCCTGCTGGTCAGCGTGCTCGACACCACGCTGGACAGTGACGTCGCCCTGTTCGTCGACGAGCAGACCCTGGAGATGGCCAAGCGTCATTCGTATCAGGCCGGCGTGCTCGAAGGCAAAGACATGGCCAAGGTCTTCGCCTGGATGCGCCCCAACGATCTGATCTGGAACTACTGGGTCAACAACTACCTGCTCGGCAACGAGCCGCCGGTGTTCGACATCCTGTTCTGGAACAACGACACCACCCGGTTGCCGGCGGCGTTCCACGGCGACCTGATCGAGATGTTCAAAAACAACCCACTGACCCGTCCCGATGCACTGGAAGTGTGCGGCACGCCGATCGACCTCAAGAAGGTCACGGCCGACATCTTCTCGCTGGCCGGCACCAACGACCACATTACCCCGTGGAAGTCCTGCTACAAGTCGGCGCAGCTGTTTGGCGGCAAGGTGGAATTCGTGCTGTCCAGCAGCGGGCATATCCAGAGCATTCTGAACCCGCCGGGCAACCCGAAATCGCGCTACATGACCAGCGACGAGATGACCGCCAATGCCGATGACTGGCAGGAAAACTCGACCAAGCACGCCGACTCCTGGTGGCTGCATTGGCAGGCCTGGCAGGCAGCGCGTTCGGGCGAACTGAAAAAGGCCCCGACGAAGCTGGGCAACAAGGCGTTCCCGGCAGGCGAAGCCTCGCCGGGCACATACGTACACGAGCGGTAACCGATACACCTCACTCCCTGCGGGGAGTGAGGTGAACACTGAGATTGCGACCCACAGGGCCCTGAAGCATGCCGCAACCGTTCATCTTCCGTACCGTCGAGCTGGATGGCCAGACCCTCCGGACCGCCGTACGCCCCGGCAAGCCTCACTTGACGCCCTTGCTGATTTTCAACGGCATCGGCGCCAACCTGGAGCTGGTGTTTCCTTTTGTCGCGGCGCTGGATCCGGACCTGGAAGTGATCGCCTTCGACGTGCCCGGTGTCGGTGGTTCTTCGACGCCGAGCCGGCCGTATCGCTTTCCGGGCCTGGCCAAACTCACGGCACGGATGCTCGATTACCTCGACTACGGCCAGGTCAATGTGATCGGCGTTTCCTGGGGTGGCGCGCTGGCGCAGCAATTCGCCCATGACTATCCCGAGCGCTGCAAGAAGCTGGTACTGGCGGCCACGGCGGCAGGCGCGGTGATGGTGCCGGGCAAGCCGAAGGTGCTGTGGATGATGGCCAGCCCGCGCCGCTACATCCAGCCGTCCCATGTGATCCGCATCGCCCCGATGATCTACGGCGGCTCGTTCCGTCGCGACCCGACGCTCGCCGCCAGCCATGCGGCCAAGGTGCGTTCGGCGGGCAAGCTCGGCTACTACTGGCAACTGTTCGCGGGCCTTGGTTGGACCAGCATTCACTGGCTGCACAAGATCCATCAGCCGACCCTGGTGCTGGCCGGCGACGACGATCCACTGATCCCGCTGATCAACATGCGCCTGCTCGCCTGGCGCATCCCCAACGCGCAATTGCACATCATCGATGACGGGCATCTGTTCCTCATCACCCGGGCCGAAGCCGTGGCGCCGATCATCATGAAATTTCTCCAGGAGGAACGTCTTCGCGCAGTGATGCACCCCCACCCGACACCGCTGGGCGGATAACCGGCCCGGTCCGGTTTTCTGGACAGCTCCTTGCAGAGCTTTTTCAACGTGCGTGGCAGGACGCCGCGCAGGCAACAAGCCGCAACAGCGTCTATGGTGTTCTGGTTCGGTGTGTTTGTTTTTGACCTGAAGACGAAGGAGTGTTGAGTCATGCGCGACAAACCAGCGACGGGCGTAGTGCCCAGTCCCGCCGTTTTCATCAATGCACAAAGTGCAATGACCGGCCTGCGAGGCCGCGATCTGATTTCGACGTTGCGCAGCGTAGCCGCCCATGGTCTGCGCAACCCCATTCACAGCGCGAAGCACGCGTTGAAACTCGGTGGCGCGCTCGGACGCGTGCTGCTCGGTGAAACCCTGCATCCGACCAACCCCAATGACAGCCGGTTCGCCGATCCGGCCTGGAGTCTCAACCCGTTTTACCGCCGGGGCCTGCAGGCCTATCTGAGCTGGCAGAAACAGGTGAAGAGCTGGATCGACGAAAGCAGCATGAGCGACGACGATCGCGCCCGTGCGCACTTCGCTTTTTCCCTGATCAACGACGCCGTGGCGCCCTCCAACACGCTGCTCAATCCGCTGGCGATCAAGGAGCTGTTCAACTCCGGCGGCCACAGTCTGGTACGCGGTTTGAGTCATCTGTTCGATGACCTGCTGCACAACGACGGCCTGCCGCGTCAGGTGACCAAACAGGCTTTCGAAGTCGGCAAGACGGTCGCCACCACCACCGGCTCGGTGGTGTTTCGCAACGAACTGCTCGAGCTGATCCAGTACAAGCCGATGAGCGAAAAGCAGTATTCGAAACCGCTGCTGGTGGTGCCGCCGCAAATCAACAAGTACTACATTTTCGACCTGAGCCCGAGCAACAGCTTCGTCCAGTACGCCCTGAAGAACAGCCTGCAGACCTTCATGATCAGCTGGCGCAACCCGGACGTGCGTCATCGCGAGTGGGGCCTGTCGACCTACGTCGAGGCCGTGGAAGAAGCGATGAACATCTGCCGGGCGATCACCGGTGCCCGCGAGGTCAACCTGATGGGTGCCTGCGCCGGCGGGCTGACCATCGCTGCGCTGCAGGGGCACTTGCAGGCCAAGCGGCAGCTGCGGCGGGTCTCCAGCGCGACCTATCTGGTGAGCCTGCTCGACAGTCAGATCGACTCCCCGGCGACGCTGTTCGCCGATGAGCAGACCCTCGAAGCGGCCAAGCGTCGCTCCTATCAGAAAGGCGTGCTGGACGGTCGCGACATGGCCAGGGTGTTCGCCTGGATGCGGCCCAACGATCTGATCTGGAGCTACTTCGTCAACAACTACCTGCTGGGCAAGGAGCCGCCGGCGTTCGACATCCTCTACTGGAACAACGACAGCACCCGTCTGCCCGCCGCGTTTCATGGCGACCTGCTGGACTTCTTCAAGCACAACCCGCTGATTCATTCGGGCGGCCTGGAAGTCTGCGGCACACCGATCGACCTGCAGAAAGTCACGGTCGACAGTTTCAGCGTGGCCGGCATGAACGACCACATCACGCCGTGGGATGCGGTGTATCGCTCGACCCTGCTGCTGGGCGGCGAACGACGCTTCGTGCTGTCCAACAGCGGCCACGTCCAGAGCATTCTCAACCCGCCGAGCAACCCCAAGGCCAACTACGTCGAAAACGGCAAGATGAGCAGCGACCCTCGCGCCTGGTACTACGACGCGAAAAAAGTCGACGGCAGTTGGTGGCCGCAGTGGCTGGAATGGGTCCAGCAGCGCTCCGGCACCCTGCGCGAAACCCAGATGGCCCTTGGCAACGCGAACTATCCACCGATGGAGGCGGCGCCCGGCACTTACGTGCGTGTGCGCTGACCGGCCCCAACCGCCTTTTAAGAAGACTGGATGAAAACAAGCGAACGGATCCTCGAATGTGCCCTGCAGTTGTTCAACGAAAAGGGCGAGCCGAACGTCTCGACCATGGAGGTTGCCAATGAAATGGGGATCAGTCCCGGCAACCTCTACTACCATTTCCACGGCAAGGAGCCGCTGATCCTCGGGCTGTTCGAGCGCTTTCAGAGCGAGCTGGCGCCTCTGCTCGACCCGCCCGCCGATGTCGAACTGGCACCTGAGGATTATTGGCTGTTCCTGCATTTGATCGTCGAGCGGCTGGCGCAGTACCGGTTCCTGTTCCAGGACCTGTCGAACCTGGCCGGACGTCTGCCGAAACTGGCCAAGGGCATCCGCAATTTTCTCAACGTCCTGAAACGCACGCTGGCGTCACTGCTGGCGCGGTTGAAGGCCTCGGGGCAACTGGTCAGCGATACCCAGGCGCTGGGGCAACTGGTGGAGCAGATCACCATGACGCTGCTGTTCTCGCTGGACTATCAGCGGATTCTTGATCGCGAGGGGGAAGTGAGGCTGGTGGTTTACCAGATCATGATGCTGGTGGCGACGCACCTGTTGCCGCCGGTGAAGGTGGCGACGGAGCGGATGGCGCTGCAATACCTCGAAGATCACGAGTGACCGCCCAAACAAAAACGCCCGACCTTCACAGGCCGGGCGTTTTCTTGAGCCCTGAAAATCAGGACTGGCTGGTCGGCGTCGACGGAGTCGATGCAACAGTCGAAACAGGTGCCGGGGTTGGAGCCGAGGCGGAGTTCGACGTGCTGGCCAGTGCTTGCGGTGTGGTCACCGGTTTTGGTGCGGCAGCTTTCGGCGCGGCCGGTTTTTTCACTGCAGGTTTTTTCGCTGCAGCCGGTTTGGCGGCAGGCTTGGCAGCGGGTTTGGCGGCAGCGGTTTTCGCTGCTGGCTTGGCCGCTGGTTTTGCAGCAGGTTTGGCGGCGGCCTTGGCGGCGACCGGTTTGGCTGCGGCTTTTACTGCAGGCTTGGCCGCAGCGGTTTTGGCTGCTGGTTTTGCTGCCGGTTTGGCGGCGGCTTTAGCCAGTGGCTTGGCAGCGGTTTTGGCCGCAGGCTTGGCTGCTGCGGTTTTGGCCGCGACAGGTTGGGTTTTCAGGCCGGTGAGTTTCTCGATCTGCTTGGTCAGGGTATCGACCTTCTTGTGCAGATCCTTCACCTCATTGCGGCTCGGTACGCCCAGGCGCGAAATCGCACTGTTCAGGCGCTTGTCGAAAGCCCCTTCCAGCTGATCCCAGGTGCCCAGCGCGCGATCTTTCACGCCGCTGATGCGCGATTTGGCCGAGCTCGCGGTGTCCTTGGCAGCATCGACTTTCTTGCCGACCGCAGCCTTGGTGAGCTTCTCGGCTTTCTCGCCGTCTTTGACCAATGTATCGAAGAGCTTGCTGCCGTCAGTGTCGATCTTCGAGTACACGCCTAAACCAGCCAGCCAGATCTTGCGGGAATAGTCTTCGACTTTTCCGATCCACGAGCTGCCTTCTTTATCGGTGTTCTTTTTACCAGCCATCCCGTTCTCCTTAAGATTTACGCGCGACGCGTTCGAGCAATGCCGTCAGCTCATCGAGCTTAGCAGAGAGTGCCTCAACGTCATGTTTAGACGGAATGCCGATACGATTCAAGGCACTGGCGACACGCGTGTCGAACGCCTTCTCGACCTTGTCGAGCTGAACTTCGACGCGGCCTTTGAAAGAGCTGACTTCACTCTTGGCTTCGTCGATCTCGGCGTTGGCCGCTTCGAGTTTTTCGGTGACGGCTTTTTTGCCTTTCTTTTCAACAGTTTGACCAGCCTTGATCAACTCCTGAAAGTACTCGCTGCCCTCCTGACCGACCTTGGTGTAGGCACCCAGGCCTGCCAGCCAGATCTTGCGGGCATAGGATTTGACGTCGCTCAGGGCAGAAGTCGAGGCGTCGATTTTTTTCTTCAAAATAGCTTTGGCCATGGTGCACCTCACGCGCAGAAGGTTTGAGGAACTGCCCTGACGAGTGTCGGGCTCAGGCACAAAGTAGGGAGAAAAATTAGAAACGGCACCCTAACAACTGACATAAAAGGCAGGTGCACGAAAAAAGAAAGGGGAGCCCGAAGCTCCCCGTTTGTCCTGATCAGACCAGCGCTTTATCCAGCGCCTTTTCGATCTCGGCTTTGATCATGCCGCTCATGGCCGACATCATCAGGCCCAGCTCGACATCGACCCGGATCGAATCCTCGGCCACATGCACCGCGCCCTTCACGCCCGAACGCTTGAGGTTCAGGGTGTCACCCGCCCACTGCGGCTCGAGGCCATATTGATCGGAGAGTTTCTGCGCCAGTTTGTCGGCTTTCTCGCGGGCAACTTCCTTGCCCAGGCTGTGGGCACGCTCAACACTGATATGGGCCATGGAATGACTCCTGCTTTTTGAATGGGGCTATGAATGCCTGCAACGAATCTTGACCGCCACTGCGGCAAATCGTCCCGAAGGTTGCCCATCTTACCTTTAGCCATTCCAAGACAAAGCATGGCTTGGGGATTAGAATGTCGCGCATTCTCTTTTGGTGACAGCGATATGACTGATCAGCGCAAAGGCAGCGATGCCGAACCCACCACTCACTTCGGCTTCAAAAACGTTCCGGAAAGCCAGAAAGCGGAAAAAGTCGCTGAGGTGTTCCACTCCGTGGCCGCCAAGTACGACCTGATGAACGACCTTCTGTCGGGCGGCATGCACCGCCTGTGGAAGCGCTTCGCGATCGAGCTGTCGGGCGTGCGCGCCGGCAACCGCGTGCTGGACATCGCCGGCGGCACCGGCGACCTGACCAAAAAGTTCTCGCACCTGGTCGGCCCGACCGGTCAGGTGGTTCTCGCGGACATCAACGAATCCATGCTCAAGGTCGGTCGTGACCGCCTGCTGGATGTCGGCGTATCGGGCAACGTCGAGTTCGTCCAGGCCGACGCAGAAAAACTGCCGTTCCCGGACAACCATTTCGACTGCGTGACCATCGCCTTCGGCCTGCGCAACGTGACGCACAAGGAAGACGCCCTGCGCTCCATGCTGCGCGTACTCAAGCCCGGCGGCCGTCTGCTGGTGCTGGAATTCTCCAAGCCGACCAACGCGCTGATGTCCAAGGCCTACGACGCCTACTCGTTCGCCTTCATGCCGCTGATGGGCAAGCTGATCACCAACGACTCGGAAAGCTATCGCTATCTGGCCGAATCGATCCGCATGCACCCGAATCAGGAAACCCTGAAGTCGATGATGGTCGACGCCGGTTTCGACCGCGTGACCTATCACAACATGACCGCAGGCATCGTTGCCCTGCACCGCGGCATCAAGCCCTGATGCTGCTGACCGGGCTGCTGGCCAGCGTCGAACTCGGCCTGAACCGCGTGCTGCGTCTCGACAGCACCGCGCTGCCGCGACTGGCGCATCTGACCGGCAAAGTGATTGCCGTGGATTGCCGCAGCCCGGCGCTGCAACTGTTCATCCTGCCGAGCGATGAAGGTTTGGTGCTGGCGTCCCGTTGGGAAACCGGCGTCGACTGCACCCTGCGCGCCCCTGCTTCGAGCCTGGTGAAACTGGCCCTGAGCAAGGACAAGACCGCGGTGCTGCACGCACCGGAAGTCGAACTCGACGGCGACAGCGGCGTGCTGCTGGAACTGGCGGGTGTGCTGCAGGACCTCGAGCTGGACTGGGAGTACGAACTCTCGCGCTGGCTCGGCCCGGTCGCCACGCAACTGGTCGGCGGTCACCTGCGCAGCCGCGCCCGCTGGTATCAACAAGGATTTGCCAGCCTCAACCAGAACCTCGCCGAATACCTGGCCGAAGAATCGCGCACCCTCGTCGGGCAGCGCGAAGCCGAAGCCCGCTTCAGCGAACTGGACCGGATCAAACTCGATCTGGAACGTCTCGAGGCGCGCTTCGAGCGCCTTTCCCGATCCCTCGACCCAAGCGATAACGCATGAAGCTGCTCGCCGTCCGCCGTCTGTTGCGCATCCAGCGCGTCGTGATCCGCTACCGCCTCGATGATCTGCTGTTCGATCTGCCTTTGCCGTGGTTCCTGCTGGCGCTGCGCTATGTCCTGCCGTGGCGCTGGTTCCCGCGCAAGCCGCTGGACCTGAGCCGTGGCGCACGCCTGCGCCTGGCCTTGCAGGACCTGGGGCCGATCTTCATCAAGTTCGGGCAGATCCTCTCGACCCGCCGCGACCTGCTGCCGGAAGACATCGCCGATGAGCTAATGCTGTTGCAGGACCGCGTGCCGCCGTTCGATTCGCAGTTGTCGGTCAAGCTGATCGAAGAACAGCTGGGCAAAAAGATCAGCGAAGTGTTCAGCCGCTTCGACGTCGAGCCACTGGCCTCGGCCTCGGTGGCGCAGGTACACGCCGCGCAACTCAAGACCGGCGAAGAAGTGGTGGTCAAGGTGATCCGCCCGGGCCTGAAACCGGTGATCGCCCAGGATCTGGCGTGGCTGTTCATCCTCGCCCGCGCCGCCGAGAAGGTTTCCGCCGACGCCCGCCTGCTGCACCCGGTGGACGTGGTCAGCGACTACGAAAAAACCATCTACGACGAACTCGATTTGCTGCGCGAGGCGGCCAACGCCAGCCAGTTGAAGCGCAACTTCGAAGGCTCGCCGCTGCTCTACGTGCCGCAGGTCTATTGGGACTGGTGCCGGCCGAAAGTGCTGGTGATGGAGCGCATCTACGGGATTCAGGTAACGGATCTGGCGACCCTCGCCGACCAGCGCACCGACATGAAAATGCTTGCCGAGCGCGGTGTGGAAATTTTCTTCACCCAGGTGTTCCGCGACAGTTTCTTCCATGCCGACATGCACCCGGGCAATATCTTCGTCAGCACCGTCAATCCGTGGAGCCCGCAGTACATTGCGATCGACTGCGGCATCGTCGGCAGCCTGACCCCGGAAGACCAGGATTATCTGGCGCGCAACCTGTTCGCCTTCTTCAAACGCGACTACCGCCGCGTGGCGCAGTTGCACATCGATTCGGGCTGGGTGCCGGCGGAAACCAAACTCAACGAATTCGAAGCAGCGATCCGTACCGTGTGCGAACCGATCTTCGAAAAACCGTTAAAAGATATTTCATTTGGCCAGGTGCTGATGCGCCTGTTCCAGACTGCGCGCCGCTTCAACATGGAAGTGCAGCCGCAACTGGTACTGCTGCAAAAGACCCTGCTGAACATCGAAGGCCTGGGTCGTCAGTTGTACCCGGACCTGGATCTGTGGAATACCGCGCAGCCGTTCCTCGAACGCTGGATGCGCGAACGCGTCAGCCCGAAAGCCTTGATCGGCAACGTGCAGAGCCAGTTCGAACAGCTGCCGCACCTGGCCAACATGGCCCGCGACCTGCTCGAGCGCATGTCCCAACCCCACGCCAACGACCCGCCACCGCCGTGGAAAAAGCGCAAGGACGACTGGTTCCTGCGCCTGCTCGGCAGCGCCCATCTGGCGGGCGGCACGATCCTCGCCGCCGGTGGCCCGCTGAATGAACTGGGGCATTGGCCTGCCGGGATCATGGTGGCAGTCGGCTTGTATCTGGTCGTTCGCCGATAGCCAGTTGCGTGATCGGCTGGCACACTGTTTCAACGCCTGAACCCGACTATTGAAGTGTGGGTTCGCTGTCGGAGTCGAAGATGAAAAACTGGCTGGACGAGATCAAGTGGGACGCCGATGGCCTGGTGCCGGCGATTGCCCAGGATCACAAGACCGGACGCGTGCTGATGATGGCCTGGATGAACCGCGAAGCCCTGGAGCTGACCGCATCCGAAAACCGTGCCATCTACTGGTCACGTTCCCGTGGCAAGCTGTGGCGCAAGGGCGAAGAGTCCGGCCATGTGCAGACCCTGCATGAAATGCGTCTGGACTGCGACGCCGACGTGATCATCCTGATGGTTGAACAGATTGGCGACATCGCTTGCCATACCGGCCGTCAGAGCTGCTTCTACCGCGTCTTCGAAAACGGCGACTGGAAAACGGTCGACCCGGTCCTGAAAGACCCGCACGCTATCTATTCCGCAGGACACAAACATGAGTGACACCCTGACCCGCCTCGCTCAGGTGCTTGAAGAGCGCAAGGGCGCTGCTGCCGACAGCTCATATGTAGCTAGTCTGTATCACAAGGGCCTGAACAAGATTCTGGAGAAGGTCGGCGAAGAGTCGGTCGAAACGATCATTGCCGCCAAGGACGCCGCCGTCAGCGGTGACTGCAGCGACGTGATCTACGAGACCGCCGACCTGTGGTTCCACAGCATGGTCATGCTCGCCCAGCTGGGGCAGCATCCGCAGGCTGTACTCGACGAACTGGATCGTCGCTTCGGCCTGTCCGGACACGTCGAGAAAGCCTCGCGTCCGTCCGCCTGAACAACTTTTAGAGAGGAACAGCAACATGGGCATTTTTGACTGGAAACACTGGATCGTCATTCTGGTTGTCGTGGTGCTGGTGTTCGGCACCAAGAAACTGAAAAACCTCGGCACCGACGTCGGCGAGTCGATCAAGGGCTTCCGTAAAGCCATGAACGACGACGAAAAACCGGCCGATCCGACCGTCACGCCTGCGCAGCCGGTACCACCGGTGCAGCCGCAAGCCACCGCTCAGGCCAACCCGCCGCACACCATCGACGTGCAGGCGCAGAAAGTCGAAGAGCCGATCCGCAAAGACGTGTGAGCACTGACTAATGTTTGGTATCAGCTTCTCTGAACTGCTGCTCGTCGGCCTCGTTGCCCTGCTGGTGCTGGGCCCCGAGCGTTTGCCGGGTGCCGCGCGCACCGCCGGCCTGTGGGTCGGGCGGCTGAAGCGCAGCTTCAACGCGATCAAACAGGAAGTTGAACGTGAAATCGGTGCCGACGAAATCCGTCGGCAACTGCACAACGAACACATCCTGTCGCTGGAACAGGAGGCGCGGAAGATCTTCACGCCACCGGTTCAGCAGGAGCCGACGCCCGTGCAGCCGGCGGCAGAGCAGACGCCTGCGGCTCCCGCTTCGGAGCAGCCGGCGAGCGTCGAACACGTCTCTGCCACCGCCGTTGAAGCTACGCCGATCATGAAGCCTGTCGAACCCGTTGCACCTGCGGCTGCGCCTGTTGCGCCGGCCCCTCACGACCCAACATTGCCGCCGCGAGCCCCATGAGCGATCTCCCCGAAAACGACCAGCACATGCCGCTGGTATCGCACCTCACCGAGTTGCGCACCCGCCTGCTGCGTTGCGTCGCGGCGATCTTCATCATCTTCGCCGGGCTGTTCGCCTTCACCCAGCAGATCTACACCTTCGTCTCGACGCCGCTGCGCCAGTACCTGCCGGCCGGCGCGACGATGATCGCCACCGACGTGTCGTCGCCGTTCCTGACGCCACTGAAGCTGACGATGATGGTCTCGCTGTTCCTCGCGATCCCGGTGATCCTGCACCAGATCTGGGGCTTCATCGCGCCGGGCCTGTACAAGCACGAGAAGCGTGTCGCGGTGCCGCTGCTGATTTCCAGCATCCTGCTGTTCTACACCGGCATGGCCTTCGCCTACTTCTTCGTGTTCCCGCTGATTTTCAAGTTCTTCGCCTCGGCCACCCCCGCCGGCGTGGAAATGATGACCGACATCACCAGCTACCTCGATTTCGTCATGACGCTGTTCTTCGCCTTTGGCGTGGCGTTCGAAATCCCGGTGGCCGTGGTGCTGCTGGTGTGGATCGGCGTGGTCGACGTCAAATACCTGAAGAAGATCCGCCCGTACGTGATCATCGGCTGCTTCGTGGTCGGCATGATCCTGACCCCGCCGGACATCTTCTCCCAGACCCTGCTGGCCGTACCGATGTGGATGCTGTTTGAAGTCGGCATTCTGTTCGGCAGCCTGGTCAGCAAGCGCGAGCGCCCGGACGAAACCGTCGACGACCACAACGACCAGCCGCCAGCGACCCAGCCATGAACCTGCTGTTGCTCGAAGAGGCCGATTTCATTGCGGCCGACCGCGTCGTGCTGCGCGACCGACGCCTGACTCACATGCAGGAAGTCCATCGCTCGGAAGTCGGCGACAGCCTGCGGGTCGGGCGTATCAACGGCTTGATGGGCTCCGCCGAGCTGCTGCGCCTGGAAGCGGGCGAAGCCGAACTGCGGGTCACCCTCGATCAGCCACCGCCGGCCAAACTGCCGCTGACCCTGGTACTCGCCCTGCCTCGCCCGAAGATGCTGCGTCGGGTGTTCCAGACCGTAGCGACCATGGGTGTGTCGAAGGTGATTCTGGTCAACAGCTATCGCGTCGAGAAAAGCTTCTGGCAGACGCCGTTCCTGGAACCGGAAGCGATTCGCGAGAATCTGATCCTCGGCCTCGAACAGGCCCGCGATACCGTGCTGCCGGAAATCATCATCGAGAAGCGCTTCAAGCCGTTCGTCGAAGATCGCCTGCCGGCCATCACCGACGGCACCCTCGGCCTGGTCGGCCATCCGGGCAACTTCCCGCCCTGCCCCCGCGCCCTGAGTGAGCCGGTGACCCTGGCCATCGGCCCGGAAGGTGGCTGGATTCCCTACGAAATCGACCTGCTGGGCAAATCCGGCCTGCAACCGGTGCAACTGGGCGATCGCATCCTGCGGGTCGAAACCGCCGTCACCGCCCTGCTCGCCCGCCTGTTCTGAACCTGCCGGCGCCATTCGGCGCCGGACAAATCGCGTTACAGATTGCCATCATCCAGCCGATACAGTCTCCATAAGTCCAATTAGTGGTCCGAGGGGAGTCGTCGCATGTACCGTTGGTTAGCCGAGAATCTTGGAAACGTCAGCGTCAAACGCAAGCTGGGCATCGGTTTCGGCCTGGTGCTGCTGCTGACGCTGTTGATCACCTTCACCGGCTGGACCGGCATGAGCGGCATCATCAGCCGCGGTGACAAACTCGGTTTCATCTCCAGCCTCAACGAGCTGACCAAGGACCTGCGTCTGGCGCGTCTGGACTACGAAATGCGCCGTGGCGAACAAGGCCCAGGCACAGTCAATGACCTGCTCGGCAAACTCGACAGCGGATTGCAAACCGCCCGTAGCCTGATCGAGCAACCGTCGGACGCCACGAAAGTCGATCAGCAACTGGCGGCCGTCGCCGAGTACAAACGAGCCTTCGCCGACATGGTGCAGGCCGGCGCCAACCGCGAAGATGCCCGCAGCAAACTGGGCGCCACCGCCGACAACGCCGTGGCCAAGGTCGCCGAAGTCGAAAAATCCATGCTTCAGGGCGACAGCGTTGCCCAGTTCAACGCGGTGATCGACCTGAGCAAGCTGATCCAGCAGGCGCGCTTCCAGGTCCGTGGCTACACCTACAGCGGCAAGACCGAAGCCGAGCAACCGGCCCTCGACGCCATCGACAACGCCCTGAAAAACCTCGAGACCCTGCCGGCCAAGCTGCCTGAGCAACACATCGCCAACCTGCAACAGGCCACCGATTCGCTCAAGGCGTATCGCGCTGCCGTCAGCCAGTTCCGCGACTCCCAGGTGGCCAGCGCCAAGGCTCTGGCCCGCATGTCGGTGCAGGGCGACATCCTGCTCGATGTCAGCAAGCAGCTCACCGAATCCCAGACCGTCGTTCGCGACACCGACGCCGCCAGCGCCAAGAATCAGCTGCTGATCGCCACCTTGCTGGCCGTGGCTTTCGGCCTGCTGGCCGCCTGGGCGATCACCCGGCAGATCATCATTCCGCTGAACCAGACCCTGAAAGTCGCCGAACGCGTAGCCTCCGGCGACCTGACCCACAACCTGATCTCCCAGCGCCGCGACGAACTCGGCCAGTTGCAGCGTTCGATGCAGAGCATGACCCAAGGCCTGCGCGAACTGATCGGCGGGATCAGCGACGGCGTCACCCAGATCGCCAGCGCCGCCGAAGAACTGTCCGCCGTGACCGAACAGACCAGTGCCGGCGTAAACAATCAGAAAGTCGAGACCGATCAGGTCGCCACCGCCATGAACGAAATGGCTGCCACCGTGCAGGAAGTTGCGCGCAACGCCGAGGAAGCTTCGGAAGCCGCCGTCGCCGCTGACCAGCAGGCCCGTGAAGGCGACAAGGTCGTCGGTGAAGCCATAGCCCAGATCGAACGTCTGGCCACTGAAGTCGGCCACTCCACCGAGGCCATGGGCGAGCTCAAGCGTGAAAGCGACAAGATCGGCAGCGTCCTCGACGTGATCAAGTCCGTGGCCCAGCAAACCAACCTGCTGGCCCTCAACGCCGCCATCGAAGCGGCCCGTGCCGGCGAGGCCGGACGCGGTTTTGCGGTGGTCGCCGATGAAGTGCGCAGCCTCGCCCAGCGCACCCAGAAGTCCACCGAAGAGATCGAAGAGCTGATCGTCGGCCTGCAGAACGGCACCCAGCAAGTGGCGACGATCATGGACAACAGCCGCACCCTGACCGACAGCAGCGTCGAGCTGACCCGCCGTGCCGGTGGTTCGCTGGAAAGCATCACCCGCACCGTTTCGGCGATTCAGGCGATGAACCAGCAGATCGCCGCGGCGGCCGAACAGCAGAGCGCCGTGGCCGAAGAGATCAACCGCAGCGTGCTGAACGTGCGGGATGTGTCGGATCAGACGTCGGCAGCGAGCGAAGAGACGGCGGCGTCCAGCGTCGAACTGGCGCGCCTGGGCACTCACCTGCAAACGCTGGTGGGGCGGTTCAAGGTTTAAACCGCGCAAACAAAAAAATCGCAGCCATTGGCTGCGATTTTTTTTGTCCTGCGTTTAGAGGACTTGCCGCAGAAACGCCTGGGCTCGCGGATCCTTCGGCGCGTCGAAGAACTCCGTCGGCGAAGCATCTTCCAGCAGTTTGCCGTGATCGAAGAACAGCACCCGATCCGCCACTTCCCGGGCAAAGCCCATTTCGTGGGTCACGCAGACCATGGTCATGCCTTCCACAGCCAGGTTCTTCATCACGTCCAGCACTTCACCGACCATTTCCGGGTCAAGGGCCGAGGTCGGCTCATCGAACAGCATGACCTTCGGATCCATCGCCAGCGCCCGGGCAATTGCCACGCGCTGCTGCTGACCACCGGACAGGCGCGAAGGGTATTCGCGGGCCTTCTGTGCAATTCCAACCTTCTCCAGCAACGCCAGGGCCTTGGCCTCGCTTTCCTTCTGGCCGCGCTTGCGCACGACTTTCTGCGCCAGGCACAGGTTTTCCAGCACGGTCATGTGCGGGAACAAGTTGAAGTGCTGGAACACCATGCCGACTTCGCGGCGGTAGGCGTTGACGTCGGTTTTCGGGTCGGCGAGTTGCAGGCCGTCGATGCTCACCGAGCCGGAATCGAACTCTTCCAGGCCATTGAGGCAGCGCAGGAAGGTCGACTTGCCGGAACCGGACGGACCGAGCACCACCAGCACTTCGCCCTTGGCCACGTGGGTGCTGACGTGATCCACGGCGCGGACTACCTGGCCACGGGTGTCGAAGACTTTTACCAGATCGCGGACTTCAATCACTTTGCGCGAGCCTCCGCTCAAGCCGGCTGGCGATTTTCGACAGCGGCAGGTTGATCAACAGGTACAGGCCGGCCACGCAGAACAGGATTTCGAACGGCGAAAACGAGGTGGTGATGACTTCACGGCCGCTTTTCAGCAGCTCGGTAATCGCAATCACCGACACCAGCGAGGTGTCTTTCACCAGACTGATGAACTGCCCGGCCAGCGGCGGCAGCACGCGTTTGAACGCTTGCGGCAGCACCACATGACGCATCGACTGACCAGCGCTCAGACCCAACGAACGCGCTGCTTCGTTCTGCCCACGGGCAATCGACTGCACGCCGGAACGGATGATTTCCGCCACATAGGCGCCGGTAAACAGCGACAGTGCGGCGATCCCGGCGAACTCCCGGGACAGGTTCATCACCGTGCCGATGAAGAAGTAGAAAATGAAGATCTGCACCAGCAGCGGCGTGCCGCGTACCAGTTCGACATAGATCGTCGACAGGTCGCGCAGGGTCGGGTTGCTCGACAAGCGGCACAGCCCGGTCGCCAGACCGATCAGCAGCCCCAGCACGCCGGACACCACCGACAGCCAAAGCGTCGTCCACAGGCCCCACAGCAGCGGACCCGCCGCCCAATGTCGGGTTACGCCCACGACGTCACCTTCGGCCACATCGTCGCCCTGGGCGAATTGCAGGCTGTTTTCGTCGACGGTCAGGTGCTGCTCGTCACCGGCATCGTTGCGCAGGGTGACCTGCGCGCTGCCGCCCTTGCGCACCAGTTCGCTGACGGTGGAGATGTCAGTCGCACGCTGGGTTTCCTCGGCCTGATAGGCGAAGTACTGCGGCACGCGGTTCCAGCGCCATTCGTAGGACATCAGCGACGTGGCGTAATACAGCGCGCCAGCCAGGCCGACCAGCACCAGCACGGTCAGGACGTGCCAGGGCCATTGGGCTTTTTTCTGTTTCATGGGTTTAGCGAAATCCGAAAGTTGTGTCGCCGGGGAGGCCGCTATCGCGAGCAGACCCGCTCCCACAGGGAAACGCATTCCAATGTGGGGCCAGCCTGCTGGCGATGGGCGCGACGCGGTCAGTCTGACCAGCGCTTATTCCATGTCCTTGAGCCACTCGGTGCTCTTGAACCACTTGTCATGGATGCGATCGTAGGTGCCGTCTTCGTGGATCTGGTGCAGGAAGTTGTTGATGAAGTTGATGCTGTCGTAATCACCCTTCTTCAGACCGAAGGCCAGCGGCTCGTAGGTGAACGGCTTGTCGAGGAACACCAGCTTGCCGGCGCCGACCTTGTTCACCGCGACCACGTTGTACGGCGCGTCGTAGATGAAGGCGTCAGCCTTGCCGTTGACCACGTCGAGCACGGCTTCCTGCTCGTTGTCGTAGCCGTGGTACTTGGCCTTGGCGATCAGCTTCTTGGCGACCATTTCGCCGGTGGTGCCGAGTTTGGAGGTGATGCGGTAGTCGGCGGTGTTCAGGTCTTTATAGGACTTGATGGTGCCTTCCAGCTCCTTGCGGATCAGCAGGGTCTGGCCGACCACAATGAACGGTTCGCTGAAGTTCAGGCGCAGGTTGCGTTCCTGGGTCAGGGTCATGCCGCTGCCGATCATGTCGAACTTGTCGGTCATCAGCGCCGGGATGATACCGTCGTAACCGGTCGAAACCAGCTCCAGCTTGACGCCCATGGCCTTGGACATGGCTTTGAGGATGTCGACTTCGAAACCGATGATCTCGCCGCGCTTGTTAGTCATCTCGAACGGCATGTAGGTCGGGTCCATGCCGACTTTCAAGGTGCCGCGCTTGACCGCGTCATCGATTGCGCCGGCCTGCGCCGCATTGACTGCAACCAGTGCCGTGACGCCGACCAGCAGCATCGACAGATACTTCTTCATCTTCAAGTCCCCAAAACCATTGCGTTTGCGGCGCGAAAACCGACAGAGATGGACAAAAGTGTCCGGGTGCGCCAATTCGGGGACGGATGCTAACGCACTCGTCCGTTTGCACAAGGTTTTTTCATGAGTGGCTGACCGATGCCAGCATTCGGCAGGCAAAAAAAACCCCGCTTTCGCGGGGTTCTTCATCAGGCCGGTTGCGCCTGCAAGCTCACAGGCTTGAGCGGCAACAGCGGCGCATGGGGATCGGCTTTCACCGAGGCCCGCCACGCGTCCAGCCACTCAGCGTGACCTTCGGCCCACACCTGCTCGTGCAGACGGGCCAGGGCCACCGGATCGCTCAGCAGCTGCAGGCGATCATGGTTGTTCAGCCCGGCCGGGCCGACCTTGATCGCGTGACGCACACGTTCCTGACGCAGCCACTCGATCGGCTCGGCCTGACCGTGACGCGAGGTCGCCAGCGAGCACGCCAGGGCGTTCTGCTGCGGATCGACCACGGCACGGACAAAGCCGTCGTTCAGCGCATGCCAGCGGTTTTCGTGGGTGTACTGATCGGTGGCCAGCAGTGCCTGTGGCGGATTGTATTCCTCGGGAATGAGGAACAGGCTCTCGTCACGGGATTTGAGGCCCAGGCCCACACGGCTGGAAATCACCGACACCGGAATCGACAGCATCAGCGAACCGACGATCGGCACCAGCCACCACAGGAAGCTCGGGTTCAGCCAGATCACCAGCAGCGCCCAGAAGAAGCCCAGCAGGGTCTGCGGACCGTGGCGCTTGACCGCCTCGCTCCATGGCGTGGAGTCGTCGTCACGCTGCGGCGAGTTCCAGGTCGCGGCCCAGCCGAGGAACGCGGCCAGAACGAAACGGGTGTGGAAAATCATCCGCACCGGCGCCAGCAGCATGGAGAACAGCATCTCCAGCAGCATCGACAGGGTCACCTTGAACTTGCCGCCGAACTCTTTCGCGCCCTTGGCCCAGATCAGGATGATGCTCAACAGTTTCGGCAGGAACAGCAGCACGATGGTCGTCGAGAACAGCGCAACCGCTTTATCCGGATGCCATTGCGGCCACAACGGATAGAGCTGGCGTGGCTCCATGAAATACTGCGGTTCCATCAGCGTGTTCACCGCCAGCAGTGCGGTGGACAGCACTAGGAAGAAGAACCACAACGGCGCCGACAGGTAAGACATCACGCCGGTCAGGAACACCGCGCGGTGCACCGGGTGCATGCCTTTTACCAGGAACAGGCGGAAGTTCATCAGGTTGCCGTGGCACCAGCGACGGTCACGCTTGAGCTCGTCGAGCAGGTTCGGCGGCAGTTCTTCGTAGCTGCCCGGCAGGTCGTAGGCAATCCACACGCCCCAGCCGGCACGGCGCATCAGCGCGGCTTCGACGAAGTCGTGAGAGAGAATCGCACCGGAGAAGGCACCTTTGCCCGGCAACGGCGCCAGGGCGCAGTGGTCGATGAACGGCTTCATGCGGATGATCGCGTTGTGACCCCAGTAGTGGGATTCACCCAGCTGCCAGAAGTGCAGGCCGGCGGTGAACAGCGGACCGTAAACGCGAGTGGCGAACTGCTGCATGCGTGCATACAGCGTGTCCATGCCCGAAGCGCGCGGCGCGGTCTGGATGATACCGGCGTCCGGCGTAGCCTCCATCAGGCGCACCAGACTGGTCAGGCACTCGCCGCTCATCACCGAGTCGGCGTCGAGCACGACCATGTACTTGTAGTCACCGCCCCAGCGACGGCAGAAGTCGTCGAGGTTGCCGCTCTTGCGTTTGACGCGACGGCGACGGCGGCGATAGAAGATCTTGCCGAAGCCCTTGGCTTCACGGCAGACATCCAGCCAGGCCTGCTGTTCGGCAACACAGATATCGGTGTCGTTACTGTCGCTGAGCACGAAGAAGTCGAAGCGATCCAGGTCACCGGTGGCCGCAACCGACTCGAAGGTCGCACGCAGACCAGCGAACACCCGAGGCACGTCTTCGTTGCAGATCGGCATCACCAGCGCGGTGCGAGCATCTTTCGGAATCGGCTCGTTGCCGGCACTTTTACCGGAGATCCGGTATTTATCGTGACCGGTGAGCAACTCGAGGAAGCCCATCAGCGCGGTCCAGAAACCGGCCGACACCCAGCAGAACAGAATCCCGAACATGATCAGGATGCTGGTCTGCAGCGCATACGGCAGCACTTGCGTGGCGGTTTGCAGCAGCGGTTGATGCAGGACTTCTTCCAGATCGACGAACGACCAGCCCTGGTACGGCATGATGCCTTTCATGTACCAGCCGGCGACGATGGTCTGGCCGAGCATCAGGATCAGCAGGATGTAGCGACGGATCGAACCGACGGTGCGCCAGCGGGCAGCCGGCAGCACGTTCTGGTCTTTCGGCGGCTGCGGCGGGTTGGTCCGGCCGGTCAGGCGACGCCAGCCACGCACCAGGATGTTGGTGCGCCACGGCTCCGGCACGACCTTGGTCCGACGGATCGGCGGCGTGGCCTTGAGGCTGACCCGGCCGCTGGCGTCGAGCACCAGCATTTCCGCGTCTTCCAGCTCTTCGGCAGTGCTCAGGGTCAGGCGCTTGCCCACCGAAGCCTGGGCGGCTTCGGTCGGCGCGTCGAACGTCGAGGACGACAGGCGTTGATGCAATTCGCTGAAGGACTGGCAGCCCGCGAGTTCCGCGCGCTGCTCGTCGGTCATCGGCAGATGCGCCAGATACTCGGACAGAGTCTCTGGCTGTACTTGAGAGTTACTCATCGGCAGGCAACTGATAGCTCCAGGTCTCGGTCAGGACTTCTTCAGTCGAGGCCGGTTCCGGTGTGGCTGGGGCCGCGTCCGCAGCCGCTGGCTGCTTGGCGTCTTTGTTGGCCTTGTCCTTGGCATCTGCCGCTGGCTTGGCGTCGGCCTGTTTGGCTTCGGCGGCCTTGGCTTCCTTGTCGGCTTTTTCCTGTTGCTTGGCGGCGATCTTGTCGGCCTTGGCAACCGAGGAGTTGGAAGCCGGCAGCGAGGTCTTGGCCAGATCGGCCGGAACGATGTTCTGCACCAGTGCGGCACGCATCTCGGTCGACTTGCTCGCGTCCTTGATCTTCATCCGCAGGGTCAGGCGCCAGCCCTTGGTTTCAGGGTTGTAGCGCACGCTGTTCTCGACCAGTTCGGCGTTGTCGCCGACGCTGACCTGGCTGCGAACGTCCGCATCCGGGGCCAGAGCCGCCAGGGACGGGCCTTCGAAATCGACCAGATAGGCAACGCTGCCATCCGGCTGACGGATCAGGTTCGATTGCTTGACGTCACCAGTCGAACGCAGGGTCTGCTTGACCCAGGCGCTGTCCGGCGCGTGAATCGCCGCTTCGTCCATGGTCCAGTGCATGCGGTAGGCGAAGTCCAGCGGCTGGCCTGGCTCCGGCAGTTTTTCCGGGTTCCAGAACGCAACGATGTTGTCGTTGGTTTCGTCGGCGGTCGGGATCTCGACCAGATCGACGGTACCTTTGCCCCAGTCGCCCTTCGGCTCGATCCAGGCGCTTGGACGCTTGTCGTAGCGGTCGTCGAGGTCTTCGTAGTGGCTGAAGTCACGGCCACGCTGCAGCAGACCGAAACCACGCGGGTTTTCGACGCTGAACTGGCTCACGGCCAGATGTTTAGGGTTGTTCAGAGGACGCCAGATCCACTCGCCGTTGCCGGCATGGATCGACAGACCGCTGGAGTCGTGCAGTTCGCGACGGTAGTTGAGCACTTTCGACGGCTGGTTGGCGCCGAACAGGAACATGCTGGTCAGCGGCGCGATGCCGAGCTTGCCGACCTTGTCACGCAGGAACATCTGACCTTTGACGTCGACAATGGTGTCGCTGCCCGGGCGCAGGATCAGGCGGTAGGCGCCGGTCGCGCGCGGCGAGTCCAGCAGGGCGAAGATCACCAGGTGCTTGTCGCCCGGCTTCGGCTGCTGAATCCAGAACTCGCGAAAACGCGGGAATTCTTCGCCGGACGGCAGAGCGGTATCGATCGCCAGGCCACGGGCCGACAGACCGTAGGTGTGACCCTTGCCGACGACGCGGAAGTAGCTCGCGCCCAGCATGGTCATGATTTCGTCTTGCTTGTCAGCCTTGTTGATCGGGTACAGCACACGGAAACCGGCATAGCCCAGTTGTTCTGTGGCCTTAGGATCGAACTGCAGATCGCCGAAATCGAAACGGCTTGGATCGTATTTGATCTCTTCGACGGTGTTCGCGGTGATTTCGTTGATTTTCACCGGCGTATCGAAGTGCATGCCCTGATGATAGAAGGACAGCTTGAACGGGTTCTTCTGGTCGGCCCATTCGGCTTTTTCGGTGCGGAAACGAATCTTCTGATAGTCCGCGAACTTCATGTCACGGAATTCGTTCGGCAGGTTGCTGCGCGGGGCTTCGAATTTTTGCCCGGCCAGCTCTTTGGCCTTGGCCGACACATCGTCAAGATTGAATGCCCAGAGCTGGCCGGCGCTGAGCAGGCAGAGTACTGCCGAGCCCGCTACCAGAGCGCTGCGCAAGCGTTTGGCAGACAATTTTGCTGCATTACAGGGACTAACAATCACGAGCAACCCTCGCCGAAAACAGATCAATAAACCAACGGCCAGATGAAGTGCCTGTGAGGTTTTCGGTACAAAAATACCGGCCTTGCAGGGCACCCTTGCCAAGTTGGCGAGCATTGTTCCGACTCCGCTGGGTCGAAATGATTCCCCAATCGGATCCGGACAAGTCTCTACCTAAGTCAAAATGGACCAACGAACGCTGATCCCCGTAGCGCGCGATTATCTAGTAGCCCGCGTGACAACGCATCAGGGGTAACAAAGTATTTATCGCGAAAATTCCCTGTTTTCAGTCGAAAAGCCCTTAAAAACTTGTTTCAAGCGCTTTCATGTCTGTAACAGGAAGGTTACCGGGCCATCGTTGACCAGGTGCACCTGCATATCCGCGCCGAATCTACCTGATGCCACAGTGCCATGCATCTGTTTCGCTTTGCTTAATAGATAGTCGAACAATTCCTCGCCCAGCGCCGGAGGGGCGGCGGTCGAGAAACTCGGACGCAGCCCGCTTTTGGTGTCGGCAGCCAGGGTGAACTGAGAGACCAGCAGCAGCCCGCCGCCCACATCCGCCAAAGACAGATTCATCTTGCCCTCGGCGTCACTGAATACTCGATAGTTAAGCAGCTTATGCAGAAGTTTGTCGGCGCTGGCCTGCGTGTCGTCGGGTTCGACCGCCACCAGCACCAGCAAACCCTGATCGACGCTGCCGACCACCTCCCCCGCCACTTCGACCCGCGCGCCTTTCACGCGCTGCAAAAGCCCCTTCATGCTTCTTCGGGCGGCAGGTCGAGCAGGCGCCGGGCCATTTTGCTGGCGGCGCGCACCAGTGCATCGGTGATGCCCGGTTCGGACGCAGCGTGACCGGCATCGCGGATCACCTGCAGCTCGCTGTTCGGCCAGGCCTGATGCAGCTCCCACGCATTGTCGAGCGGGCAGATCACGTCGTAACGGCCATGGATAATCACGCCCGGCAAATGAGCGATCTTGCCCATGTCGCGAATCAGCTGGTTCGGTTCGAGGAAGGCGTTGTTGGTGAAGTAGTGGCATTCGATCCGCGCAATCGACAAGGCGCGCTGCGGCTCGGAGAAACGGTCGACCACCAGCGGGTTCGGGCGCAGGGTCGCGGTGCGCCCTTCCCAGGTCGACCACGCTTTGGCGGCATGCATCTGGGCGATCTGGTCGTTGCCGGTCAGGCGTTTGTGGAAGGCGCTAAGCAGGTCGTCGCGCTCGTCCAGCGGGATCGGCGCGAGGTAGTCCTGCCAGTAATCGGGGAACAGACGGCTGGCACCGGCCTGGTAGAACCATTCGATTTCCTGCGGACGGCAGAGAAAGATCCCACGCAGGATCAGACCATGCACACGCTCCGGGTGGGTCTGCGCGTAAGCCAGCGCCAGAGTCGAACCCCAGGAACCGCCGAACAGCACCCATTTTTCGATGCCCAGGTGTTTGCGGATACGCTCGAGGTCTTCGACCAGATCCCAGGTGGTGTTGTTTTCCAGACTGGCGTGGGGGGTGGAGCGTCCGCAGCCACGCTGGTCGAAGGTGACGATGCGATACAGGTTCGGATCGAAGTAGCGACGGCTCTGGGCATCGCACCCGGCGCCCGGGCCACCATGGATGAACACCACCGGCAAACCTTCCGGTGAACCGCTTTCGTCGACGTACAGCGTATGGGTGTCGTCGACGGCCAGATCGTGCCGTGCGTGAGGTTTGATCTGCGGAAACAAAGTCTGCATTGCGCGCTCCGTAAGGGGTCGAGGTCATCCCTGGGGGGACTTCTATTATTCTGCCGTCCGGCATCATAAACCCGATTTACGTCAATGAGCATGCCCGCACGCTGTCACATTTTGTCAGCCATGAACCCCAGCAGGTTTTCGTAGAGGCGATCGACTTCGGCGACCTGATGTCGCGCCCGCAGGCAGCCGTGCACCAGCCCTTCGCCGTAATACAGCGTGGCTTCGCCCCCGGCGGCGGACAGTCGTTCGACGTAGCGCACACCGTCGTCGCGCAACGGATCGAACTGCGCCACGCCGATCCAGGCCGGGGGCAATCCGCTGAAGTCATCGGCGAGCAACGGCATGGCCCGGGCATTCGGTTGTGGCGTGCCGCGCAGGTACAGCGCGTGGTAGCAATCCACATCGCTGCTGGAGAGTAACGGCGCATCGGCGCACTCGCTGCGTGACGGCAGATGCTCGCCGCCACCCAGTCCGGGATAGATCAGCACTTGGGCTTTGGGCATCGGCTCGCCTGCATCGCGCAGGGCCAGGCACAACGCAGCGGCGAGATTGCCTCCGGCACTGTCGCCGGCCACCAACATCCGCTCGGGGTCGAAGCCGAACGACCCACTGCGCAGGGCACGCCAGACACTCAGGCAATCGTCAAACCCGGCGGGAAACGGATGCTCCGGTGCCAGCCGATAATCCACCGCCAGCACCATCGCCCCCAGCGCCATGGCCAGTTCGCAGCAGATGAAGTCGTGGGAATCGAGCCCGCCGACCACCCAGCCGCCACCGTGCAGGTACACCACGCAGGATGGTGACGCCGCAGGTGGGCGATAGGCGCGAACCGGCACCGCGCCCAACCGAAAGTCCTCTACCTCAAGTCCTGCCGGGCGCGTCGGAGTGAACGCCCGGCACATCTCGTCATAGCCACGGCGCAATCCGGCGAAGCTGCTGTCATCGCTGGCGAAGCTTTCGGTTCTGGCGACAAACGCCGCCATCGCCGGTGAAAGTGGATAAGTGCTCATCAGTTTTTCAGGCTGGCCTGAACCGTGGCCACGCCGTCCTTGCCGTCGAAACTGCTGACACCCGCCAGCCAGCGCTGCAGATCTTCGGGATGCTCACGCAGCCAGGTCTTCGCCACTTCCTGAGGTGTCTTGCGCTCCATGATCGGCACCATCAACTGGCTTTCCTGAGCGGCGGTGAAAGTCAGGTTTTCCAGCAGTCGATGGACGTTCGGGCAACGCTCGGCGTAGTCCGGCGAGGTGACCGTGGAAACGGTGGCGGCGCCTTCGTTCGGGCCGTAGACGTCTTCGCTGCCGGTCAGGTAGGTGATTTTCATGTTGATGTTCATCGGATGCGGCGTCCAGCCAACGAACACCACGAACTCCTTGCGATTCACCGCGCGCTGCACGGCGGCGAGCATGCCGGCCTCACCGGACTCGATGATCTTGAAATCCTTCAGGCCAAAATGGTTGGTTTCGATCATGGTCTTGATCGTGGTGTTGGCGCCACTGCCGGGCTCGATGCCGTAGATCTTGCCGCCGAGCTGATCCTTGAATTTTGCGATATCGCCGAAGGTCTTCAGCCCCGCCGCCGCAACGTAGTCCGGCACTGCCAGGGTTGCCTGGGCATCGGCCAGACTTGGCTTGTCCATCACCTTGACCTGATTGGCAGCCAGGAACGGCGCGATGTTCTTGTCCATCGCCGGTTTCCAGTAGCCGAGGAAGATATCGAGGCGCTTGTCGCGAATGCCGGCAAAGATGATTTGCTGCACGGCGCTGGTCTGTTTGCTTTCGTAGCCGAGGCCGTTGAGCAGCACGTCGGCCATGCCGCTGGTGGCGATCACGTCGGTCCAGTTGACCACGCCCATGCGCACGGTTTTGCAGGATGCATCGTCGGAAGCCATGGCGCCGGCGCTGAGCAGCGCACTGCCGGTGAGGATTAACGCACAACGAGTGAACAGTTTTTTCATGTGGGATCGTCTCGTGCGGCAGCGGTTTATTGTTCGGATCGGTGTCTTCTTGCACCGTGGCCGAAACATTACGCAGCAGGCGAGACGGAAAAGCGACCTGTGGCGACCGGGATTTGCACGGTGGCGACAGGCGCTCTCCAAAACAGACTCAGTTGTAGTGCTTTGCGCCCCACGCGAGCAGCCCTTGCAGCAACTCCTTGAGCACCACCCGCGTCGGCTCCGCCAGATCGGCGCGGTAGCGGAACGGTTCGAACTCTTCCATGTAGGTGCACTGGCCCAGCTCCAGTTGCACGGCGTGGATGTTCTCGGCCGGGTTGCCGTAGTGACGGGTGATGTGGCCGCCTTTGAAGCGTCCGTTCAGCACATGGCTGTAATCGCCGTGACGGGCGCAGATCGCTTCCAGTTGCGTGGCCAGTTGAGGATCGCAACTGGCACCGTTGAAGGTGCCGAGGTTGAAGTCCGGCAGCTTGCCGTCGAACAGGTGCGGGATGATCGAACGGATCGAGTGCGCATCGAACAACAGTGCGTAACCGAATTCGGCCTTCAGCCGCGCCAGCTCTTCCTGCAGGGTGCGGTGGTACGGCGTCCAGATCTGCTCCAGGTACGTCGCGCGTTCTTCTTTCGACGGCTCCTTGCCTTCCTTGAACAACGGAATGCCATCGAACAGCGTCGCCGGGTACAGCCCGGTGGTGGCGCCGGCATACAACGGCTTGTCGTCGGATGGCCGGTTCAGGTCGATGACGAACCGCGAATACTCGGCCGCCAGGGTGCTGGCGCCCAGTTCTGCGGCGAAATCGTAGAGCTGCGGTATATGCCAGTCGGTGTCCGGCAGGCTTTTCGCGTCCGGGATCAATCCGGCCTCGACCGCCGGGGTCAGGCGCACGCCCGCGTGGGGCATGCTGATCAGCAGCGGCACGCGACCTTGTTTGAAGTTCAGAACCTTATCCACAACCGCTCTCCTACAGACTTGATTCAACGCCGTGACGCACGACGCGTTTGTCCAGTTCACCGCCCAGCCAGTAAGCGAGGTCCGCCGGCCGGTCGATCTGCCAGGCGACAAAATCCGCGACCTTGCCGACTTCCAGCGAACCGTGGGTATCAGCCATTCCCAAGGCTTGCGCTGCATGAATCGTGGCGCCGGCCAGGGCTTCTTCCGGGGTCATGCGGAAACAGGTGCAGGCCATGTTCAGCATCAGGCGCAACGACAGCGCCGGCGAAGTGCCGGGGTTGAGGTCGCTGGCGATGGCGATTTTCACCTTGTGCTTGCGCAGGGCTTCCATTGGCGGCAACTGGGTTTCACGCAGGAAGTAGAACGCGCCCGGCAACAGCACCGCGACGGTGTCGGACTTGGCCATGGCAATGGCGTCGTCTTCATCCATGAATTCCAGATGGTCGGCGGACAATGCGTGATAGCGCGCCGCGAGGCTGGAGCCGTGCAGCGACGACAATTGCTCGGCGTGCAGCTTCACCGGCAGACCCAGTTTTTGCGCGGTGATGAACACCCGCTCGACCTGCTCGGGAGAAAACGCCAGGTATTCACAGAACGCATCCACCGCATCCACCAACCCTTCGGCGGCCAGTGCGGGCAGCATCTCGGCGCAGATGTGATCGATGTAATCGTCAGCGCGATCCTTGTATTCCGGCGGCATCGCGTGGGCGGCGAGGCAGGTGCTACGGACGCTGATCGGCAGCTCGGCGGCGAGGCGACGGATGACCCGCAGGATCTTGCGTTCGCTGGCCAGGTCGAGGCCGTAGCCGGATTTCATTTCAACCGTGGTCACGCCGTCACGCATCAGGCTTTTCAGGCGTTTGGCGGCGCTGGCGAACAGTTCGTCTTCCGACGCTTCGCGGGTAGCGCGCACGGTGCTGGCGATGCCGCCGCCGGCTGCGGCGATCTCGGCGTAGCTGACGCCTTGCAGGCGTTTCTCGAACTCACCGCTGCGGTTACCGCCGAACACGGTGTGAGTGTGGCAGTCGATCAGGCCGGGGGTGACCCACGCGCCTTGCAGATCGTTGACCGCCGGGTATTCGCCGGACGGCAATTGAGTGCGCGGGCCGATCCACTCGATGTGTGCACCGGACGTCACGATGGCCGCATCCTCGATGATCGAGTAGACGCCTTGCGCCATGGTTGCGACGTGGCAGTGTTGCCAGAGGGTTTTCATCCCTTAGTCTCCACAGTATTCAAAATCGAATCGCCAGCAGGCTGGCTCCCACAGGTTGCGCGGTGCTCTTGTGGGAGCCAGCCTGCTGGCGATGAGTGCATCACAGGCTCGGCAGCAACTTCGCCGGAACCAGCTCAGTCAAGATGCGCGAAGCCAGCAGTTCGCTCGCGGCATTGATGTCCGGCGCAAAGAAACGGTCCTTCTCGTAGAACGGCACTTCGCGACGCAGGATTCCCCGGGCCTTTTCCAGTTTGGTCGAGGTCTTCAGGCCGTTGCGCAGGTCCAGCCCCTGCACCGCCGCCAGCCATTCCACCGCCAGAATGCCGCGCGTGTTCTCGGCCATTTCCCACAGGCGCTTGCCGGCAGCCGGGGCCATCGACACGTGGTCTTCCTGGTTGGCGGAGGTCGGCAGGCTGTCCACCGAGTGCGGGTGAGCCAGTGCCTTGTTCTCGCTGGCCAGTGCCGCCGCAGTCACCTGAGCGATCATGAAGCCGGAGTTCACACCGCCGTTGGCCACCAGGAACGGCGGCAGTTGCGACATGTGTTTGTCCATCATCAGCGAGATACGACGTTCGCTCAGGGAACCGATTTCAGCGATGGCCAGCGCCATGTTGTCGGCAGCCATAGCGACGGGTTCGGCGTGGAAGTTGCCGCCGGAAATCACGTCGCCTTCAGCCGCAAACACCAGCGGGTTGTCGGACACGGCGTTGGCCTCGATGACCAGCACTTCGGCGGCCTGACGGAACTGGGTCAGGCACGCGCCCATGACTTGCGGCTGGCAGCGCAGCGAGTACGGGTCCTGGACCTTCTCGCAGTTCTGATGCGAATCGGAGACTTCACTGCGCTCGCCCAGCAGATCGCGGTAAGCGGCGGCGGTGTCGATCTGGCCTTTCTGGCCACGGGCGGCGTGGATGCGTGCGTCGAACGGCGAACGCGAGCCCAATACCGCTTCAACTGTAAGACCACCCAGCGCCAGCGCGCCGGCGAAAAGGTCTTCACCTTCGAACAGACCGCGCAACGCGAATGCGGTGGACACCTGAGTGCCGTTGAGCAGCGCCAGACCTTCCTTCGCCGCCAAAGTCAGCGGGGTCAGACCGGCGACCTTCAGCGCCTCGGTCGCTTCCATCCACTCCCCCTTGTAGCGCGCCTTGCCCTCGCCCAGCAGCACCAGCGACATGTGCGCCAACGGTGCCAGATCGCCGGACGCACCGACCGAACCTTTCAATGGAATGTGCGGATAAACCTCGGCGTTGATCAGGGCGATCAGCGCGTCGATCACCACGCGACGGATACCGGAGAAACCACGACTGAGGCTGTTGACCTTGAGCACCATGATCAGGCGCACCAGCTCATCGCTGATCGGCTGGCCGACGCCGGCGGCGTGGGACAGCACCAGCGAACGCTGGAGGTTTTCCAGGTCTTCGCTGGCGATGCGGGTCGAGGCCAGCAGGCCGAAACCGGTGTTGATGCCGTAGGCGGTGCGGTTCTCGGCGAGGATCTGCTCGACGCAGGCGACGCTGGCTTCGATCTGTGCGCTGGCGCTGTTGTCGAGGGTCAGCTTGACCGGTTGCTGATAGACATCACGCAGTTGGGCCAGGCTCAGTTGGCCGGGAATCAGGTTCAGCGCAGTCATTTAAATGCTCCTTTTGAGGCATTGTTATTAACTACCAGTCGCTCCGGAGCATTCCGTTATCCGTCGCTTCTCGTCTTTTGGACGATCCGCGCCTTGGCACGCTGGTATGGGTAATTGTCAGTGCAAATTCGGCAGTACGTGGTGCAGCAGATCCGGGACTTTCAACACGCTCGCGGCAGCGGCGATATCCGGCGCCAGCCAGCGGTCCTGATCGTAGGCCGGGACCTTCTCGCGCAGCAGTCGCCACGCCACATCGGTGCCGGCGCCGAAGCGTTGTTCCTTGAGGAATTCAAAGGCCTGAGCCGCCAGCAGATACTCGATGGCGAGGATCTGCGTGCAGTTTTCCAGTGCGCGATGCAGCTTCAGCGCGGCGTTGGTGCCCATGCTCAAGTGGTCTTCCTGCAGGCCCGAAGTGACGTAGTTGTCGAGCACCGCCGGTTGTGCCAAATGGCGGTTTTCCGCGCACAGCGACGCGGCGACGTATTGCACGATCATCATCCCGGAGTTCACCCCCGGATTGGCCACCAGAAACGCCGGCAGACCGCTGACGTGCGGGTTGATCAGACGATCCAGACGCCGCTCGGCAATCGAGCCGATTTCGGCCATTGCGATCGCCAGCAAATCCGCCGCCAGTGCCACCGATTGACCGTGCGGGTTGGCCTGGGACATGACCCGGAAGGCGTCCGGCGTGCCCAGCAGCAACGGGTTGTCGGTGCAGCCGTTGAGTTCGGTTTCGATCTGCTTGATCGCGTGTTTCAGTTGATCGCGGGCGGCGCCGTGCACCTGCGGGATCGAGCGGATGCTCAGCGCATCCTGGGTGCGAATGCCTTTGCTCTTCGCGATCACTTCACTGCCGTCGAGCAGCGCCCGCAGATTGACGCCGACCTGTTGCATGCCCGGGTGCGGCTTGAGCGCGATGATCTCGGCATCGAACGCGGCGATCTGGCCGCGTTGTGCTTCGAAACTCATGGCGCCGACCACGTCGGCCCATTGCACCAGACGCGTGGCATCGGCAATCGCCAGGCAACCGAGACCGGTCATGCACGGCGTACCGTTGACCAGGCACAAACCATCCTTCGCCCCGAGTTGCACCGGTTGCAGGCCTTCTTCGGCCAACGCCTGCTGCGCGGAAATCACTTGCCCGCGATAGCTGACATTGCCCACGCCCAGCAGCGCGATACCGATGTGAGCCATGTGGGTCAGGTAACCCACCGAACCCTGGGACGGCACTTGCGGAGTGATACCGCGATTGAGCAACGCCAGCAGTGCTTCGACTACTTGGCGATGAATCCCGGATTTGCCGTGGCTGTAATTGCGGATCGCGGCGCACATGATGGCGCGGGTCTGCTCGTCGGCCAGTACCGGGCCGACACCGCAGGCGTGGCTGAGCAAGGTGTTGCGCGACAACTGGCTGAGTTGTTCGCCCTGCAGCGAGACGTTGGACAGACCGCCCAGCCCGGTGTTGACGCCATAGGCGCGCTCGCCGCTGGCGACGATGCGCTGGACGATGTCCTGGGCATTTTCGATGCGCGCCCAGGTCTGGGCCGACAGCTCGAGCTGCGCGCCGTGACGGGCTACCGCGACCACATCCTGCCAACGCATCGGGGCGTCGGCGATAACGATTTTTTCAGCCTGGGACATCTAAAACCTCTTTAACCTGATCGTCACGAAATGCATTCCCACGCTGACGGTTCGACGTGGGAACGAACCTCAAACCACCGCCGCCCGCCGCTGCACGAAGCGGTCGACATACTCGTCCGCCGGCGAGTGCAGGATCTCTTTCGGCGTACCGACCTGAATCAGGCGGCCGTCCTTGAGGATCGCGATGCGGTTGCCGATGCGCACGGCCTCGTCGAGGTCGTGGGTGATGAAGACGATGGTCTTGTGCAGGGTCTTTTGCAGCTCCAGCAACTGGTCCTGCATCTCGGCGCGGATCAGCGGGTCGAGGGCGCTGAACGCCTCGTCCATCAGGATGATGTCGGTGTCCGCCGCCAGCGCGCGGGCCAGGCCGACACGCTGGCGCATGCCGCCGGAGAGCTGGTGCGGGTATTTGTTTTCGTAGCCCTTGAGGCCCACGGTGTTGATCCAGTGCAACGCGCGCTCGGCGCACAGTTGCTTGCTCTCGCCGCGCACTTTCAGGCCGTAGGCGACGTTGTCGAGCACGGTCTTGTGGGGCAGCAGGCCGAAGCTCTGGAACACCATGCTGATCTTGTGCCGGCGAAATTCGCGCAGGGCGTCCATGTCGTATTGCAGGATGTCCACGCCGTCCACCAGGATCGCGCCGCTGGTCGGGTCGATCAGGCGGTTGAAGTGGCGCACCAGCGTGGATTTGCCGGAGCCGGACAGGCCCATGATCACGAAGATCTCGCCGGTGCCGATGCTCAGGGACAGGTCGTTGACCCCGACCACGCAACCGGTCTCGTTCAGTACCTGCTCCTTGGTCTTGCCCTGGCCGACCATGGCCAGCGCGTCCCTGGAACGGTTGCCGAAAATCTTGAAGACGTTTTTGACTTCGATCTTGCTCACGGTTGCGTTGCTCATTTGCTCACCTCATGCCGTGGCCGACCATACGCCTGGGTAATGCGGTCGATGACCACTGCGAGAATCACGATCGCCAGACCGGCTTCAAGGCCGCGTCCGACGTTGAGGGTCTGGATGCCCACCAGCACATCTTCACCCAGGCCACGGGCACCGATCATCGAGGCGATCACCACCATCGACAGGGCCATCATGGTGGTCTGGTTGATCCCCGCCATGATGCTCGGCAGGGCCAGCGGCAGTTGCACGCCGAACAGTTGCTGCCAGCGGTTGGCGCCGAAAGCGTTGATGGCTTCCATCACTTCACCGTCGACCTGGCGGATGCCCAGATCGGTCAGGCGGATCAGCGGCGGTGCGGCGTAGATCACGGTGGCGAAAATCGCCGGCACCTTGCCCAGGCCGAACAGCATCAGCACCGGGATCAGGTACACGAAGCTGGGCATGGTCTGCATGATGTCGAGCAGCGGCATCAGGAACGAACGCAGGCGATTGCTGCGGGCCGAGAGGATCCCCAGCGGCACACCGATCAGCACCGAGATGACCGTGGCGACCATCATCAGCGCCAGTGTCTGCATGAGTTTGTCCCAGAGGCCGACGGCGCCGACCAGGAACAGCAGGCCAACGATCACAGCGGTGGTCACGACCTTGCGCGTGGCGTGCCAGGCAACGCCCGCGACGATGGCCAGCATCAACCACCACGGTGCGGCGCGCAGCAGGCCTTCAAGGTTGACGATGGCCCACAGCAGGGTGTCGGAGATATGGCGGAACACGTCACCGTAGTTGGTGACCAGTGCATCGACCCAACCGTTGACCCAGTCGGCGATGGAAAACGTAAAGCGTTCGGGAAACATAAGCGGCTCTCAATCAGAAATCTCAATCAAGCGATGACGGCAATTCTCCCGGCCAGCCTCACGGTTAGCCGGGAGGTATCGACCTACAGCGCCGCGTCGATTTTCTTGGCAGCGTCGTCGCTGACCCACGCATGCCAGACCTCAGGATGTTCCTTGAGGAAGATTTTCGCCAGCTTCGGCGACTCGATCCGCTCCTTGGTCATGCGGCCCAGGTTCTGGTTCAGCAGGTCGATCGGCAGGTTGACCTTTTCCAGCACGGCCACCAGCTCGGGGGCTTCCTCGTGGAAAGTCTTGGACAGGCCGACCTTGATGGTCACGCGCTTGTCGACGCCCGGTTTCTCTTCCAGTTTGACCGCGTCGATCTGGCCCATCAGCGGGGTTGGCGACCAGTAGTAGAACAGGATCGGCTCGCCGCGCTTGTAGCTCGACAGCACCGCCGCATCCAGCGCCGGGCCGGTGCCCGGACGGAAGTTGGTGTAGCTGTTTTCCAGGCCGTAGCTTTTCAGCATTTCGCTGTTGTCCAGCTCGCAGGTCCAGCCGGCCGGGCAGTTGTAGAAGCGGCCCTTGGAAGGCTCTTCGGCGTCCTTGAAGATCGCCGAGTATTTGCCCAGATCAGCGATGTTTTTCAGGTCCGGGGCCTTGGCTTCGATCTTGCGCTTGGCATCGCCTTCGATCACGTAGCGCGGCACGTACCAGCCTTCAACTGCACCGACGACAGGCGCGCCGACACCGACGACCTTGCCGGCCTTCTCGGCCTTGTTCCAGACCTCGCTGCGGCCGACCCACTCTTCGGCAAAAACTTGAATATCGTTGCTGCTCAGGGCGTTTTCCATGGTGATGGAGTTGCCCGGCAGGCTGTCGGTCTTGCAGTCGTAACCTTTCTCCAGCACGACCTGCAGCACGTCGGTCAGCAACATCGCGCTTTCCCAGTTCAGGCCGGCGAATTTCACCGGTTTGCCGGATTCGCACCAGCCGGCGGCCTGGGTGGCACCGGCACTGGCCAGCAGGCCCATGGACAGCAATGTGGTCAGCAGGGTCTTGTTCGATTTCATTGTTGTGACGCTCCTAATCATGAATTGGCTTACGGCAGTTCAAGAGGCATCCAGCCCTGTCCACGTCCAGATCAGGCCTGCGCCGCAGCGCGGCCGGTCCCGTTTGCTTCAGGTTGTACAACGCTGTTCTGCTCGACCGGCAGAATCAGGTGATCGGGCACGCTGCCGTGCCATTTCTTTGCGCACACGTAGTAAAGCGCAGCGGGCAGCACCAGACCGATGATCCACGAGATGTCCACATCACCCAGTGCGGCCACCAGCGGACCGGTATAGAACTTGGTGGAGATGAACGGCAGCTGCACCAGCACACCGAACACATAGACGCTGATCCCGAGGAGGTTCCAGCGACCGTAGCGACCGTTCGGGTCGGCCAGCGCCGGCACGTCGTAGTGCTCACGGGTAATGCAGTAGTAGTCCACGAGGTTGATCGCGCTCCACGGCGTGAAGAACGCCAGCAGGAACAGGATGAAAGACTTGAAGGCACCGAGGAACGAGTGCTGGCCGAGCAAGGCGATCAGGGTCGCGGCACCGACGATCACCAGCACGAACACCAGGCGCTGCATCCGGGTGACCGTCAGGTGGCCACGGAAGCCGCTGATGATGGTCGCGATGCACATGAAGCTGCCATAGGAGTTCAGGGTGGAGATGGTCACCTTGCCGAACGCGATGCTGAAATACAGCAGCGCAGCGGTGGCACCGGTGCCGCCCAGACCGACGATGTAAGCCACTTCATGGCCGGCGAACTGGCCGTTGGCCGAAGCCGCCGCGAACACACCGAGAATCATCGCCACTTGCGCGCCGATCACCGAGCCGGCGCCGGCAGCAAAGAAGGTTTTCACCGAGGAAACCTTGCTCGGCAGGTAACGCGAGTAGTCCGCCACATAAGGGCCGAAGGCGATCTGCCAGGACGCCGCCAGCGACACCGCCAGCAGGAAACTGCTCCAGCTGAAGTGACGGATTTGCAGGAGTGCGCCGACGTCCACTTGACTCATCAGACGGCTGAACAGATAAACAAAAGCGATCACGCCAATGACACTGGCGATACGGCCGATCCAGTGGATCACCCGATAGCCGAGCACCGTGACCACCACAATGACGCTGGCGAACAGCAGGATGCCGACGGTGTCGCTGACCCCGAACAACTGGCCCAGCGCCTGACCGGACAGCACCGTGCCGGTGGCGGTGAAGCCGAGGTACATCAGGCACACCAGCACGATCGGAATCGCCGCGCCATACACCCCGAACTGCACACGGCTGGAGATCATCTGCGGCAGGCCCAGCTTCGGCCCTTGCGCCGCGTGCAGCGCCATGACGCCGCCGCCCAGCAGTTGACCGATCAACAGACCGATCAACGACCAGAACACGTCACCGCCCAGCACCACGGCCAACGCCCCGGTGACAATCGCGGTGATTTGCAGGTTGGCACCCATCCACAGGGTGAACTGACTGAATAGACGACCGTGTCTTTCCGCTTCCGGGATGTAGTCGATCGAACGCCTTTCGATCAACGGTTTGTTGCTTGCACGATCGGTGTTGCCAGCCATGATTCAACCTCTGTGGATTGTTCTGGGTTTTGTTGTTGTATTGGCTTGCGCGGGAGCGAGCACGCTCGCACCCGCCGTTTTTTATTTGCCGGTGATCATCGGCAGGTTCAGCCCTTGCTCCTTGGCGCAGTCGATGGCGATCTGGTAACCGGCATCGGCGTGACGCATCACACCGGTGCCCGGGTCGTTGTGCAGCACGCGAGCGATACGCTCGGCTGCTTCATCCGTACCGTCGCAGACAATCACCATGCCCGAGTGTTGCGAGAAGCCCATGCCGACGCCGCCGCCGTGGTGCAGCGACACCCAGGTCGCGCCGCTCGCGGTGTTGAGCAAGGCGTTGAGCAGTGGCCAGTCGGAGACGGCGTCGGAACCGTCCTGCATCGATTCGGTTTCACGGTTCGGGCTGGACACCGAGCCGGAGTCGAGGTGGTCGCGACCGATCACGATCGGGGCCGACAGCTCGCCGCGACGGACCATTTCGTTGAACGCCAGACCGAGCTTGGCGCGCTGGCCCAGACCGACCCAGCAGATACGTGCCGGCAGACCCTGGAAGCTGATGCGCTCGCGGGCCATGTCCAGCCAGTTGTGCAGGTGGGCGTCGTCCGGGATCAGTTCCTTGACCTTGGCGTCGGTCTTGTAGATGTCCTGCGGATCACCCGACAGCGCCGCCCAGCGGAACGGGCCGATGCCACGGCAGAACAGCGGACGGATGTAGGCCGGCACGAAACCCGGGAAGTCGAAGGCGTTCTCGACGCCCTCTTCCTGAGCCATCTGACGAATGTTGTTGCCGTAGTCGAAGGTCGGAATGCCTTGCTTCTGGAAGTCCAGCATGGCTTTGACGTGGACCGCCATCGACTGCTTGGCGGCCTTGATCACAGCGGCCGGTTCGGTCTTGGCGCGGGCGCGGTATTCGTCCCAGGTCCAGCCGGCCGGCAGGTAGCCGTTGAGCGGGTCGTGGGCGCTGGTCTGGTCGGTGACCATGTCCGGGCGCACGCCGCGACGGACCAGTTCCGGAAGGATTTCGGCGGCGTTACCCAGCAGCGCGATGGAGATCGCCTTGCCTTCTTTCGTGTATTTGGTGATGCGTGCCAGAGCGTCGTCGAGGTCCTTGGCCTGCTCGTCGACGTAACGGCTTTTCAGGCGGAAATCGATGCTCACCTGCTGGCATTCGATGTTCAGCGAGCAGGCACCGGCCAGGGTCGCGGCCAATGGCTGAGCGCCACCCATGCCGCCAAGGCCGGCGGTCAGGACCCAGCGGCCCTTGAGGTTGGAATCGTAATGCTGGCGACCGGCTTCGACGAAGGTTTCGTAAGTGCCCTGCACGATGCCCTGGCTGCCGATGTAGATCCAGCTGCCGGCGGTCATCTGGCCGTACATGGCCAGACCTTTCGCGTCGAGTTCGTTGAAGTGTTCCCAGGTCGCCCAGTGCGGCACCAGGTTGGAGTTGGCGATCAGCACACGCGGGGCGTTGCTGTGGGTCTTGAACACGCCGACCGGTTTGCCGGACTGCACCAGCAGGGTTTCGTCGTCATTCAGGTTGGTCAGGCTTTCGACGATCTTGTCGTAGCACTCCCAGTTGCGCGCGGCGCGGCCGATGCCACCGTAGACCACCAGCTCTTTCGGGTTCTCGGCCACTTCCGGGTCGAGGTTGTTCATCAGCATGCGCAGCGGCGCTTCGGTCAGCCAACTCTTGGCGGTCAGCTTGTTGCCGCGCGATGCACGAATTTCAACGTCACGATATTTTGTAGGCTTATTGTCAGTCACGAAAAAGACTCCTCAGCGATCAATTCAAACCAACCCTGGCGATGGGCAAGCGGCCTGTGCGCTTCAATGCGCGACAAGCGAATCAGGGACGCTGCGGAGAACCTCTGACGACTCATACGCATACGTCTTTACTTGTACATACAAGCATATGCAATCGAGCGGCCAACTTGTTGGAGGGTTGATCAATAAAAATGCAGGGACGGCTGAAGGACGCCTGAATCAAGGGTTGTGGCGTGTATGAATTTTTTCGCGGGGTTGGTTTGAACAAGCGGAAGGCGAGTTCATGTGCGTGGTTTTGCGCCACGCTGGGGCGTTCGGTAACAAGTTGGTGCGCGTTCGGGAACGTCGGGATGAAAAAAACCGCCGCCCTCAACAGCCCTTATGGGCACTGTTCAAAGCGGCGGTTTTTCAAGAACCGGATCAGCGTGCAGTCAGTTCGATCACGCAGCAGCCCGCGTTGACGGCGATTTCCACCAGACCGGTGTTGCCGTCCAGTTGCAGGCAATCATGCCGGCCAAGCTGCGAAGCGCTGTCACCGACCTGCACTTGCAGTAACTCGCTGACACTGAAAACGAGAACGGTGCCGGCGGAGCTGAAAAATCGCTGCTCGCCCTCCAGCCACTGCAAGCGCGCGCTGTAACGCTGTGGCGCATAGATCAGGTTGAAATCGCGGATCGCCCCGCCGAGCAAGGTACAGGACACCTGGCTTTCACCGCTGAAGGCAAACGGATCGAGGGGTAACAGCGGCCGGGTGTCGTCGCCGTCGACACACAGGGTCATACCGTCGCCCTGCAACACCGTGATCACCCGTTGATAACCGGTAAACGTCGAGAAACCACCGGATTCGGCGATGTCGGCAATCGACAGGCGCCAGCCGAAACCATCAAGGCCGGCACCGGCGTCACGGGTGATTTCCTCGGTGCTGCCGCCGCCGTTTTTCCACGGCATGCGCGGGTAACCTTCGGCGCGTAAAACCTTCAACTCTTTCATTTATGAAACCGACCTTCCAGACGATGACGGGAACCGGGGTGAATCAGACGCGCGGCGGTTACCGGCTGACGGCCCGACCACGTACGGCGACGGATCAGCAGGCAAGGCTCGCCTTTTTCGATCTGCAGCAATTTGCATTCGGACGGCTCGGCGAGGATCGCTTCGACCACATGCTCGCCTTCGGTCAGCGGCGCGACCTGGTTCAGATAGGCGTATGGCGTTTGCAGGGTGAAGTCCTGCTTGAGGTATTCCGGGGCGACCAGCGCGTTGACGAAACGGTCTTCGATCTGCACCGGAATGTCGTTTTCGTAATGCACGATCAGCGAATGGAACACCTTCTGCCCTTCGCGCATATCCAGCGCCAGCGCGCGCTCGGAACCGGCGGCCTCTTCTTCCAGGGTGATCACCTGGCAGGTGTGGCGATGGCCACGGGACGCGATTTCGTCGGCGATGTTGTGCACCTCGAACAGCGCGGACTGGCTCTTCGGCTCGGCGACGAAGGTGCCGACGCCTTGCATGCGCACCAACAGACCGTCGGCGGTCATTTCCCGCAGCGCGCGGTTGATGGTCATGCGGCTGAAACCCAACTGGCTGACCAGCTCGCTTTCCGACGGCACGCGGTAATGCGGCGGCCAGTTACCACTGTCGATCTGCTGGGTAATCATCTGTTTGACGCGGGCGTACAAGGGCGCCGGACTGTCGCCCATGTTCGCGGCCAACGGAGAAACTGGAGGCGGAGTCGGCACGATGGATCCCTGTTCATTGGATAAGGTTGCTAGCTTGCCGGAGTTTACCGGGCAGGCAAACGTCTGTATATGTATATACAAATAACACACGATGGGGTGCTGAACCATGTCCGCCTTCTTTGCCGAACGCGCGCTGCTGCCTAACGGATGGGCCAACAATGTACGTCTCGAGGTCAGCGCCGACGGCGTATTGACCCGAATCCAGGCCGATTCCACCGCAGAAGGCGCCGAACGGCTGAGCGGTCCGCTGCTGCCGGGCATGCCGAATCTGCACTCCCACGCGTTCCAGCGAGCGATGGCCGGGCTGGCAGAAGTGGCCGGCAATCCCAATGACAGTTTCTGGACCTGGCGCGATCTGATGTACCGGCTCGTCGGAAAAATCAGCCCGGACCAGCTCGGCGTGATTGCCCGTCAGCTGTACATCGAAATGCTCAAGGCCGGTTACACCTCGGTCGCCGAATTCCATTACGTTCACCACGATCACAACGGTCAGCCGTACGCCGATCCGGCCGAGCTGGCGTTGCGCATCAGCCAGGCCGCCAGCTCCGCCGGTATCGGCCTGACACTGTTGCCGGTGCTCTATAGCCACAGCGGTTTCGGTGGCCAGACGCCAAACGAAGGTCAGCGCCGCTTCATCAACAGCACCGAAAACTACCTGAAACTGCAATCGCGCCTGCAACCGTTGCTGGCGCAGCAGAAGGCCCAGTCGCTGGGATTGTGTTTCCACTCGTTGCGCGCGGTCACGCCGCAGCAGATCAGCGAAGTGCTGGCGGCCAGCGACAAGCAATGCCCGGTGCACATCCACATCGCCGAACAGCAGAAAGAAGTCGATGACTGCCTGAGCTGGAGCGGTCGCCGTCCGCTGCAATGGCTGTACGAAAACACCGAAGTCGATCAGCGCTGGTGCCTGGTCCACGCGACCCACGCCAATCCGGAAGAAGTCACGCTGATGGCCAAGAGTCGCGCCATTGCCGGTCTGTGTCTGACCACCGAAGCCAACCTTGGCGACGGGATTTTCCCGGCGGTGGATTTCCTCGCTCAGGGCGGACGCATGGGCATCGGTTCCGACAGCCATGTGTCGTTGAGCGTGGTGGAAGAATTGCGTTGGCTGGAATACGGCCAGCGTCTGCGCGATCAGCGGCGCAACCGCTTGTATGGTGCGGATCAGCCGATGGTTGGCCGCACGTTGTATGACGCCGCACTGGACGGCGGCGCTCAGGCGCTGGGCCAGCCGATCGGCGCGCTGGAGGTCGGCAAACGCGCCGACTGGATTGTGCTCGATGGCAGCGATCCGTATCTGGCCACGGCCAGCGGTGACGGCATCCTCAACCGCTGGCTGTTTGCTGGTGGCGACCGTCAGGTGCGCGACGTGCTGGTCAACGGTCAGTGGGTCGTTCGCGAGGGGCGACATGCCGGGGAAGAGAACAGCAATCGCGCCTTCACCCAAGTCCTGCGAGACCTTTTGGGCTGACACAAAAAAACCTGTGGAGGGCAACCTCCACAGGCTTTTTGTTGCGCGTCAGTTGGACGTCTTGGCCATCTGCTGATCCGATGCCCGCCAGATCAACCGCGTGGTGTCATAACCCTGCTGACGCGCCTTGCTCAGCAGTTCTTCGCGCACCACACCATTCACGGTCGGCGTGCGGGACAACAGCCACAGGTAACGTCGGCTCGGGTCGCCAACGATGGCAGTCTTGTAGTCGTCGCTGACGTACAGCACCCAGTATTGGCCCTTCGCCGAGCCCGGAATCAGCCGCGAGAACCAGGTATCGAACTCGACCCACAATTTGTCGGTCTTGCCCGGCACCTGTGGATAAGCCGTGCCCTTGACCTCTTCCCATTGCCAGTCCTTGGTCAGGCAACGGTTAAACACGCCCAGGTTGCCGTCCGATTCGAGGGTGTAACGGGCTTCGGATTGTGCGCAATTGCGCTGAAAATACATCGGCAGTCGCGCCAGCTCGTACCAGGTGCCCTGGTAACGCTTGAGATTGACGCTGTGGACTGTCTTGGGCGCCAGCGGATCTTCACCGGTGGTGGCGCAGCCGGCCAGTACCAGGCCGGCAAAAAGGACAAGCAATAACCGCTTCATTGTTTTTCTCCCGTGGGCGCGTAGCCCCGGTTTACTTCAGGCCTTGGCCGGAAAACATCAACACTTTGTCACCGGCGTACTGCACGCTGATAAAGCTGTTCTTGTCGCCCCAGGTGCAACTGGACATGCCGAGCGCACCCGAGCAGTCGGTAGGCTTGCCAAGCAGCGTCTCCACCTCGGCCTTGGCCATGCCGGCCGAGAGCTTCGAGTAGTTTTCCTGATTGACCTTGCTGCATGCGGCCAGCAGCACGCAAAACGACAGAAGGGCGATAGATCGCAGCGACATGGTGTAACTCCTGGAACGGAAGGGGGATGGCCTGGCGCCAACCAGAAGCTTAGAAGAGAAAACCCCTGTCTGGTTCCCTCGGCAGGTGGCTATTTATTGGCCCGCTCGTCCGGCATTCATCGGTAAATCAGACACTTTGTAGGGCTATTGAGCATTTCGTCGCCTTTAACAAAAGCGTCCTCATCTTTGTCGCGCGGCGGTCGAAATAAGAGCAGCGCAAAGCCCGAGAGTGTGGCAAATTGCCGCCCTTTCTTGACCAGCCCCTTCGCGGTAGCTCACTTAATGACCAGAAACATGAAATTCAGCCACAAGATCTTGTTGGCTGCCGCCCTCGTGGTGGCCGTAGCGTTCGCCTGTTTCATTTTGTTCAACGACTATCGACAACGCGAAGCCCTGCAAAGCAGCACCGAAGCGTCAATGCAGGAGCTGGGCAGCCTGACCACCAGCAACATCCAGACCTGGCTGGAAAGCCGCATCCAGCTGCTGCAATCGATGTCGCAGCAGGTTGTCGCCGACGGCAGCGCTCCGGCCAGCCTGAAACGCATCATCGACCTGCCCGCCTACACCGGCAATTTCCAGCTCAGCTATTTCGGCGGCGCCGACGGCGTGATGTTCTCGGTCCCGGCCGGCAACCGCGCGCCGGACTACGACCCGCGCGCCCGTGGCTGGTACAAGGCCGCGAACAGCGCCCAGCAGACCATCGTCACCGAACCGTACATCGCCGCGTCGTCGGGCAAACTGGTGATCACCGTCGCCACCCCGGTGCAGCGTCAGGGCCAGATGATCGGTGTGGCCGGCGCCGACATCGACCTGAGCAGCGTCAGCGCGATCATCAACTCGCTGAACTTCGGCGGCCACGGCCACGCGTTCATCGTCAGTGCCGACGGCAAAATCCTGATCCACCCGGACAGCAAACTGGTGCTCAAGACCCTGGCCGAGGCCTATCCCAACGGTGCGCCGAAAGTCAGCCCGGGCCTGAAAGAAGTCGAGTTCGACGGCAAGACGCAGTTGATCTCCTTCACCCGCGTCAACGGCGTGCCGTCGGCCGACTGGTACGTGGGTCTGGTGCTGGACAAGGACACCGCGTTCTCGATGCTCAGCGAGTTCCGCACCTCGGCGCTGATCGCCATGGTCATCGCCGTGGTGATCATCATCGCCCTGCTCGGCATGCTGATCCGCGTGCTGATGCAACCGCTGCTGACCATGGGCCGCGCCATGCATGACATCGCCGAAGGCGAAGGCGACCTGACCAAGCGTCTGGTAATCCATGGCCACGACGAGTTCGGCGCGCTGGGTTTGTCGTTCAACCGTTTCGTCGAGCGTATCCACACCTCGATCCGCGAAGTGTCCTCGGCCACCGGGCAGGTCAACGAAGTCGCCCTGCGGGTGGTCGCGGCGTCCAACTCGTCGATGTTCAATTCCGACCAGCAGGCTTCGCGCACCAACAGCGTGGCCGCCGCGATCAACCAGCTCGGCGCCGCCGCCCAGGAAATCGCCCAGAACGCCGCCCTCGCCTCGCAGCACTCCAGCGACGCGCGCAGCCTGGCGGTCGACGGCCAGCAGGTTGTGGATAAAACCATCCACGCAATGCAGCAGCTGTCGGCGAAGATCAGCGACTCCTGCGGCAACATCGAAACCCTGAACAGCAACACCGTGAACATCGGGCAGATTCTGGAAGTGATCACCAGCATCTCCCAGCAGACCAACCTGCTGGCGCTCAACGCCGCCATCGAAGCGGCCCGTGCCGGTGAGGCCGGTCGTGGTTTCGCCGTGGTCGCCGACGAAGTACGCAACCTGGCGCACCGCACCCAGGATTCGGCGCAGCAAGTGCAGAGCATGATCGAAGAACTGCAGGTCGGCGCGCGTCAGGCGGTCGGCATCATGACCGAGAGCCAGCGCGAGAGCGAAAGCAGCGTCGGCATCGCCAACCAGGCCGGCGAACGTCTGGAAAGCGTGACCCAGCGCATCGGCGAGATCGACGGGATGAACCAGTCGGTGGCGACCGCGACCGAAGAGCAGACGGCGGTGGTCGAGTCGATCAACGTCGACATCAACGAGATCAACACGCTGAACCAGGAAGGTGTGGAGAACCTGCAGGCGACGTTGCGCGCTTGTGCGGATCTGGAGCAGCAGGCTGCGCGGTTGAAGCAGTTGGTGGGTAGTTTCCGGATCTAAGGCGCTCTTACTGATCTCTTCGCAGGCCTTTCTGCGAAGAGGTCAGTCGTCTGGATGCTGATTCAGAAACTCGATCCCGGCTGCGAAAGAAACTCCAACTCCTCCGCCGTAGACTCCCGCCCCAACACCGCATTGCGATGCGGAAACCGCCCGAACCGCGCAATCACCCGTTGATGCCGCTCGGCATAATCCAGGTTGTCGGCAAACACCCCGCGCTCCGCCTCCGGCTGTTCAGCCACCAGTTCGATGAATCGCGAGACCGCTTCATTCTGCACCGCAAGGTTTTCGCAGTGTTCGAAGACGAGGTAGATGAAGAGTCGCTGAATCGGTTTCAACTGCCGGTCGAAATCCGCCGCGATGCCTTGGGCAACCAGTTTCTGCGCCCGCAGATCGCCGGAAAAAGCCTTGGGTGTATCGCGAAAGATCATTCGCGGAAGCTGATCGAGCAGCAGCACCGCCGCCAGCCAACCTTCGGGACGTTGCGTCCACTCGGTCAATCCGCCGGCGAGGGCCTGATCGACAAAGACCCCGAAACGCTCACGCGCTTCGAGGTCCTGGCTGTCTTTTTTGCCGAACCACAACTTGCCCTGTTGCGCCGTCACTTCAGTCGCTGACTCGGCATGACCGAACCACCAATCGAGCAACGGCTGCCAGGGCGCGGTCATGGTTTATTCCTTGTGGTAAGCCGTGGCGCGGGCGACTTCTTCTTTCGAGCCGAGGAACACCGCTACGCGCTGGTGCAGGCCTTCAGGCTGGATGTCGAGAATGCGCTGGTGACCGTCGGTGGAAGCGCCGCCCGCCTGTTCCACCAGGAACGACATCGGGTTGGCTTCGTACATCAGGCGCAGTTTGCCTGGCTTGGATGGCTCGCGGCTGTCGCGCGGGTACATGAACAGACCGCCACGGGTCAGGATGCGGTGCACATCGGCAACCATCGCCGCGACCCAACGCATGTTGTAGTTCTTCTTCAGCGGGCCTTCTTCACCGGCCAGCAGTTCCGAAACGTAGCGCTGTACCGGGGCTTCCCAGTGACGCTGGTTGGACATGTTGATCGCAAATTCCTGGGTGCTTTCAGGAATGGTGATGTCTTCGTGGGTCAGGACGAAGCTGCCCATTTCGCGGTCCAGGGTGAAGCCCTTCACGCCGTTGCCCAGGGTCAGGATCAACATGGTCTGCGGACCGTAGATCGCGTAACCGGCTGCAACCTGCTGGGTGCCTGGCTGCAGGAAGGCCTTTTCATTCAGGGCTTCGTTCTGGCTCAGGTATTCGTTCGGGCAGCGCAGTACCGAGAAAATGGTGCCGACCGGGGCGTTGATGTCGATGTTCGACGAACCGTCCAGCGGGTCGAATACCAGCAGGTAGGCGCCTTTCGGATATTTGCCCGGGATCTGGTAGGCATTGTCCATTTCTTCGGACGCCATGCCGGCCAGGTGACCGCCCCACTCGTTGGCTTCGAGCAGGATTTCGTTCGACAGCACGTCGAGTTTCTTCTGCACTTCGCCTTGCACGTTTTCCGTGCCCATGCTGCCCAGAACACCGCCCAGGGCGCCTTTGGACACGGCGTGGCTGATCTCTTTGCAGGCACGCGCCACCACTTCGATCAGGAAGCGCAGATCGGCAGGAGTGTTGTTGCTGCGGGTCTGCTCAATCAAATAGCGACTCAGGGTAACGCGGGACATGGACGGCTCCGGTGGAATGGGGGGCTGAAAACCCGCGCAGTTTACAGGGAGTCTGAAACCGTAGCGAGCAATGACGCCCGCTAACGTGCGTCGGGTGCAATTCCTGCTATCAGACGTGATCGAACCGGGAGAGTTCAGGCACGGGATTCAGCGTAGTTGGAAACCCGACGGGTGTAGAGGCCACACCCGTCATATTCAGGACTTCGCCGGCGGCTTGCGCAGCAGACTGAAGGCCATCGCGGCCAGAAACAGCACACTCAACAGTAATACCGCCCACAATCCGATTTTCTTCCAGTTGGTCTCGGCGACAGCTGCTGTCGTCGCCGTCGTTGTCTGCGTCGCGACTGCATCGCCCTGCACCGTGGCCTTGCCCAGCGTGGCCAGTTTCTCTGGTTTGAAATCGGGGATCAGTGTGGTCAGCGGCAGGTTTGCCGTTCTCACCGTCGGATTGCCCAGCGCCAGGCTGTAAGGCCCGTCACCGCGTGCAAGAAAGATCACCTGAGTGGCGCGCACCGCGTACTTGATGCTCGGCGCCTGTTCGCCGAGGCCGCCGCCGCGTTCGTCGACTGTCAGCTTCAACTGCTGGACGGTCTGCCCGTAAAGCTGCAATTCGTTCTGCACCACGTCCTGGCCATTCTGGGTCAGGCGATAGAGCAGACCGCTGCTCAACGTCTGCCATGGCAGGCTGGTTTCGCGGCGCCCCGAGAGCGTCACCGGCGCCAGGCTGTTGGGTTGTTTCAATTCGATCTGGACCCGCTCGACATTCAGCCCCATCGGCAACTCCCAGGTGTATTCCCCGGCCTTGGTGCTGCTGCCGGCCAGCGCTGGCGACCAGACCAGCGGCAACGGCAGGTTTTGCGGGTCGCTGCTTTTCAACTGCGCCGAGGTCAGGGTCGGGGCCGCACTGGGCGAATCCCACAACAACCGCAGATAGCGCGCCGATTGCCCCGGCAGCGCGACTTCATGCTGTTCGATGCGCTCATCGGAAAAAGTCAGGCGCGCGACCTGGCCTTCACCCCACGGCTGCCAGTGCTGCAGGTCGTCGCTGGCCTCGATGCTGAAACGCTGGAAGCCGTCGCGCTCGCTAGTCCAGTCGAGGATCAGTTGCTGCAGCGGTGCCTTGATTGCGCTGGCATCCAGCAGCCAGCCGCGCAGCACTTCTTCACCCGCTTCCAGTTGGCTGGACGGCTGCACTTCCACCAGCGTGCCGGTGGTCGTCGATTGCACGCGCACGCTCGGCGCGCGCTCGGTGGCATCCGCCGAGTTGTACAGCGGAAACCACTTCACCGTGTTCATGTGGCCGTCGTCGCGGGTTTGCGCCGATTCCCGGGCCAGCGCATAGGCCTGCGGTTCACCGGCGGCGTTGAACACCCGCAAGTCACTGAGATCGGTCTGGCGGGCCTGCAATTGGACGCTCAGCGGCAGTTCGAGGCGATACCACGGGCCGGAGCCGCTGACCGACAACGGCACCTGCGCGGCGAAGTCCGCCGGTTTTTCCTGGGCGCCGGCCGTCATGGCCACGCCCAGCAACAGCCACCCGAGATTAAGCTTGCGACTCAAGACGACACTCCTTCGGTTTCCGGGGCCGGCTTGTCCGCCTCCGGTGCAGCTTCGACGCGTTTGGGCGGCAGTGGCGCGAAGTAACCCACCACCAGCAGCAACACGCCGACGCCGATAAACGAGACGATCCGCGCCAGCCCGCCACGGTTGCTTAGTTCGACAAAAATCAGTTTGGCCACCACCAGCGCAATCAGCGCCGCACCGATCAGCCACACTTCGCGGCGATGGCGCAGGTGCCCGCCGATCATCAGCCCGAGCGCCATCAGCGTCCAGACGATGGACAACCCGGCCTGCACCAGCATCGATTCAAGCAACAGGTCCAGCTCGAACGGGATCCCGGCCCAATGGTGCGCGGCGCGGGTCACCAGCGCGGTGCAGAAGGCGAACAGCGAAACACCGGCAATCAGTTGCGAGGCGTGAGCGGCGTAGTCCTTGCGGATCGACAACCCGGCTACCGCACTGCGCGACCAGACATAAACGCTGAACAACGCGATCAACAGGCCCAGCTCCAGCGGGTTGATCAGCGGCACGTAAGGCAGCGGTTCGGCGTTGCCGTCGCTCACCCCGTTCGCCAGCCAGAACCAGACGAGCATCAGCACCGCCAGCGGCGCCGCTGCGTACAGGCGATATTCGCGAGGGAACGCTGCCACCGGCCACGGCCAGTTGCGCGGCGCGGCCATCAGCAACAGATACACGCTCGGCAGAATCGCCCAGCCCAGCCAGCGCCAGGCGTTGTATTGCTCGGACAACAGCAGCAAGCCGTAGCGCAGCTCCAGCGCCAGCACGCCGATCAGCAGCCAGCAACCGAGCACATGCGCGGTGCTCAAGGCCCGCGCCGGCAGCATCGGCGCCAGACGCCGCAGGCTGAAGAAATGCACCGCGAACACCGCCGCCCACGCCAGCCAGCCGAAGTTGGCCGCCGGTTGATAACGCGAGTGCCACGCGGCGAGCAATACCAGTCCGGCCGCCGGAATCAGCAAAGTGCAGAGCAACCCGAGCGACGGCCATTTCAGGCGCAATGCCAACACTGTCCACAATGCGACACTCAACGCGGCGACCAGCAGCAACAACGTCGCCTGCAGATTCAGCGGCGCAAAACGCAGCACCTCGCTGACCCACGCCAGCGCCCACCAACCGGCACCCCACACCAGCAGCACTTCGGACAACCGCTGCAAACTCAGCACATCGAACGCCGAGGCATGATTGCCCACTTGCAGGCGCCACGCACCGATCATCGCCGCCAGCCCAAGCACCAGTGGCGTCCAGAATCCACCATGGGCCAGCGGCCGCAGACCTTCGCTGGACAAAGGCCCGAGCAACTCGGGACCAGCCAGCAAAAACGCCGCGCCGCCGATCAGTTGCAACAACAGACCGAAGACAAAACTCACGCGCTGCTTGAGGTACAGGCTGAGCCAGATGATCAGCAAGCCACTGGCCGCCCACACCGCGCTCGCGGTCTGCCACGGCAACACGAACAACACCGCCAGATTGATCAGCACCAACCCCGCCAGCAGCACCACCGACAAACCGCGCAGCAGCCGCACATCGCTGCGCACCATTTCGTCACGCGCCGCCAGCAGCATGCCGGCGATCAGTGCCAGACCGATCAATGAGGCGCTGAGCAAACCGCTCCAGCCAGCGCTGAACACGGCCGCCGAATCCTCACCCGCCCCTTGCAGGCGCAACAGGAACAACGCACCGCCGAGCAGTTGCACGGCAAATGCGCAGAAAAGGAACGTCCGCGATTGCAGGCGCAAGCCGGCGAACAAGGTCACCAGTCCGGCCAGGGCCCAACTGATTGCCGTGAACTGGACGAAGAAAAACAGCGGCGCCAGCAGATAGAGGAAACCCAGGCCCAGACTGGCCATCACCGGCAAGCTCTCGCGCTCCCACGCTGAAGTCTGGTCCGGCAACGCCTTGCGCAATTGATAGAAACTGAACAGCAGCGCCAACCCGAGCATCAACGCGCCCAGCGGCGCACCGTCGACCAGACTGGCCTCGCCAGCGCGCAAGTGGCTGGTAAATGCCAGCGCCGAACCCAGTTGCAGCAGCATCGCAAACGCCCGGGCCAACGGGCGATGTTGACGCAGACCCAGCCAGAAAATCCCCGCGCCCTCCACCGCCCAGGCCGCAGAAGTCCAGCGCGCATCCAGCCCCAGCGGAATCGCCAGGCTGGCGAAAATCACCCCGAGCGCCAGGCAGGTCTCGCCCAGCAGCAGCGCTCGGCCACCCATCAATACCCGGGCGAGCGCCATGTAAATCATGCCCAGTGCCAGTGCACTGAACGCGGCGGCAAATTCCAGATGCTGCACCAGCGCGAATTGCAGACCGAAACCCACCAGCGGCGGCCCGAACAGCATGGTGCCGTCGACGTAGTCGCCCTTGCGCGCCGACCAATTCAGCAGCGCCTCGCGATCGCCATCCGCCGGGGCGTCCGGCATGTCCAGCAGCTTGCGCCGAGCGAACAGCAGGCCGATGGCCAGGTACATCAGGAAGAACAGAATCAGGAACGGCTCGGTGCTCCACAGCAGTTCCGGCGCATACGAACGCACGCCCCAGGCGAAACCGATGCCGAAAGTGCCGGCGAAACCGATCAGGTTGAGCAGGCGCCAGGCCTTGAACCAGGCGATGGTCAGAATGCCGGCGTTGAGCAACGCGAAATAGCTGAACAGTGCGACATGATTACCGGCGCCGGTGGAAGTCAGAATCGGCGCAGCGAAACCGCCCAACGCGGCGACGCAGGCCAGGGCGAGGGAATCCTGGGTGATGGCCAGAATGGCCGAGAACACCGTCACCGCCACCAGCAATCCCAGCGCGGCGGACGGATCGAGCAGCGGATGCAGACGCATCGCCGCAAATACCGTCAGGTACAACACTGCAATCCCGGTGCCTTGCAGCATCAAGGCGTAGCTCGTGTTGCGATGGCGCAGCCACCAGCCCAGCGCCAGCAATCCCAGCGCCGCCGCCGCGACCCCGGCGTAACGCATTTCGATCGGCACCACCATGCCTTCGGTAGCGTAGCGCAGCAGGAAGGCCAGACCGAAAAACAACAGCACCACGCCGACCCGCAGCACGGTGTTGCCACCGAACAACCAGTTACGCGCAGCGCTGATGCCGCGCTCGATGAGGTTCGGGCCACGAGGTTCGGCAGGTTGCTGTGGTTCGGGAGCGTCGGGGGTTACGGCGTCGAGACGCCAGGCATCGGCCGGTAGCGGCTGACTGGCTTCGCTGGCGACGGCGGAGAGAGGTTCGAGTTCAGGTGGCAACTCCCAGACCAGTTCAGGGGCCGCAGCCTCTTCGGCGACCTCGGCGGGCTCGACCAATGGCTCGGGGACCGGTTCTACGCCTGGCGCCGGCACCGCGTGCGAGGGCGATCCCTCCAGCAGATACAGACGCTGCGCGACGCCTTGCAACGCCACCTTTGTCTGTTCAAGTTGCCGCTGTTGCTCCGCCACCTGCGAGCCGAGGCGCATGATGCGGATCGTCTGCCCGATCACCAGGCCCAGCAGGGCGCCCAATAGCGCAGAACTGAACGATTCGTCGAGCAGCCAACCGAGCACCAGCCCGATCAACATGAACATCCATTGCATGGTCGATATCCCTGAGCAGCCCCGGAACGGGGCGAAACCAGGGCTCAGTATATCGGCCCGGCCCAACAAGCGTGGGGCCGGGCGCACATTTGTCGCTAAAAGTTACTCCAGTGCCTTCCAGATATCCGTGGCGTACTCGCGAATCGTCCGGTCCGAAGAGAACCAGCCCATCCGCGCGGTGTTCAGCACCGCCGAACGCCACCAGTTGTTGGAATCGTGCCAGAGCGCATCGACGCGCATCTGCGCTTCCCAGTAAGAATCGAAGTCGGCGCAGACCAGGAAGCGGTCGTAGTCCACCAGCGAATCGATCAGCCCGGTATAGCGCGACGTGTCGTCCGGCGAGAACACGCCGCTGCGGATCGCCTGCAACACGTCATTGAGGCGATGGGACGCCGCAATGTCCGGCACCGCGCTGAACTCGTGATTCTGCTTGCGCGCTTCGACCTGCTGGGCGCTCAGGCCGAAGATGAACATGTGCTCGGCGCCAATGCGCTCGCACATTTCCACGTTGGCACCGTCGAGGGTGCCGATGGTCAGCGCGCCGTTGAGGCCGAACTTCATGTTGCTGGTGCCCGAGGCCTCGAAACCGGCGGTAGATATCTGCTCCGACAAGTCCGCCGCCGGGATGATGCTCTCCGCCAGACTGACGTTGTAGTTGGGCAGGAACACCACCTTGAGCAGCCCGCGCACGGTCGGGTCGTTGTTCACTACCCGGGCGATGTCGTTGGTCAGTTTGATGATCAGTTTGGCCTGGTGATAACTCGCGGCAGCCTTGCCGGCGAAGATTTTCACTCGCGGCACCCAGTCGGTTTCCGGCTGGGCACGAATCGCCTGATACAGCGCCACGGTGTGCATCAGGTTCAGCAACTGACGCTTGTACTCGTGGATCCTTTTGACCTGCACGTCGAACATCGCCGCCGGGTTCACCGCGATTCCCAGCCGCTCGTGGATCAGGTAGGCCAGCGCCTTTTTACTGTGCAGCCGCTGCTCGGCGAAGGCCTTGCGGAAGGCCGCTTTTTCGGCGAACGGTTCAAGATCCAGCAAACGCTCTTCGGGGTTGTCGAGCACATCCGGGCCGAGGGCATCGACCAGCATCGAGGTCAGTTCGGAGTTGGCCTGGTACAACCAGCGGCGGAAGGTGATGCCGTTGGTCTTGTTGTTGATTCGCTCCGGATAGAGCTTGTGCAGTTCGGCGAACACGGTCTTGCGCATCAGTTGCGTGTGCAGGCCCGACACGCCGTTGACGCTGTGGGAGCCGAGGAACGCAAGATTGCCCATGCGCACCCGGCGGCCGTTGTCTTCCTCGATCAGCGACACCGCGCGCAGCACGTCGAAATCGTGGATGCCCTTGGCCCGCAGCGAATCGATATGCTGGGCGTTGATCAGGTAGATGATCTGCATGTGCCGAGGCAGCATGCGCTCCATCAACCCCACCGGCCAGGTTTCCAGTGCTTCGGGCAACAGCGTGTGGTTGGTGTACGAGAGCGTATCGACGGTGACTTGCCACGCCGCATCCCAGGCCACGTCATAGACATCCACCAGAAGACGCATCAGTTCGGCGACGGCGATCGAGGGGTGCGTGTCGTTGAGCTGGATTGCCGCGTGATCGCCGAGGGTCAGCACCGAGGTGTGCATGTTGCGATGACGGCGCAGCAGATCCTGAAGCGAGGCGGCGACGAAGAAGTATTCCTGACGCAGGCGCAATTCCTGCCCGGCTTCGGTGCTGTCTGCCGGATAAAGAACGCGGGAAATACTTTCGGCCCGGGCCACTTCGGCCACAGCGCCCAGGTGGTCACCGGCGTTAAAGCGCTCCAGGTGCAAGTCCTCCATCGCCCGGGCGCGCCACAAGCGCAAGGTGTTGACGCTCGCCCCGCGCCAGCCGACCACCGGGGTGTCGTAGGCAATCGCCCGCACGGTTTCTGCCGGGTGCCACACCTGTTTGCTCTTGCCGCTGACATCGGTGACGGTCTCGACGCTGCCGCCGAAGCCGATGCTGTAGACGACCTCCGGCCGCTCGAACTCCCACGGGTTGCCGAAATCCAGCCAGTGCTCGGTCTGTTCCTGCTGCCAACCATCGACGATGGCCTGGCGGAACAACCCGTGCTCGTAACGAATGCCGTAGCCGTGACCGGCGATGCCGAGGGTCGACATGCTTTCCATGAAGCACGCCGCCAGCCGTCCGAGGCCGCCGTTGCCCAGCGCGGCGTCGGGCTCCAGCAGGCGGATGCGCTCCAGATCCACGCCCAGTTCGGTCAACGCCTCACGAGCGACGTCGAGCAGGCCGAGGTTGCTCAGGCTGTCGTACAGCAAACGGCCGATGAGAAATTCCAGCGAGAGGTAATACACCCGCTTCTGACCTTTGCGGTAGATCTGCCGGGTGTGGTCCATCCAGTGCTCGACCATGTGGTCCCGGGCCGCCAGGGCGATGGCTTCGAACCAGTCATGGTCGAAGGCGTGATCCGGGTCTTTGCCCACCGCGTAGGTGAGTTTGGTCAGGACGGCGTCGCGGAATGCGGCCACCTCTGCTTCGCGAACTAGTGGTTCTTGAGTCATCGATAGGACCTCGAGCGAGCGGGGAATTGTCAGAGCCTAGACGGTCTGACCGACGGTGGCGGCTCTGGTTCGGCAGTTTTTCCTGAGAGTGCGGGATCGTTCGGCAATACCTTGGCGAATGCCTGAATGAATGCAGGGGCCGTGCCGAATTGTCGGCCCCGGTGATGACAGAAAGAAAAAATCTGGCGAAAGGTTGTTCAAAAATCCACCAGTCCCGGTATGATCGCGCGCCCTGATGCACACGCCTGGTAAACCCCGATGATGAAGCCCAACCTGATCGCCGCAGCCGAGATCGACCGTCTCGATACCTGGGCCAAATATTCGGCCCCGATGTGCGGCTCGTGCGTTTCCAGCTGCTGCACGCTGCCGGTCGAGGTCAAGATCAAGGACCTGGTGCGCATCGGTGTGGTCGACGAGTTCGAACTGGGCGACCCGCCGAAGAACATCGCCAAGCGCCTGCAAAAGGAAGGTCTGGTGGAGCGCTTCAACCAGAAGTCGGGAATCTTCACGCTCCAGCGCATGAGCAACAACGATTGCTACTACCTGGATCGCAAGAGCCGGTTGTGCACCATTTATGACAAACGCCCGGACACCTGCCGCAACCACCCGAAGATCGGCCCGCGCCCGGGATATTGCGCGTACAAGCCGAAGGAAGTGGAGCGGGTGCAGAATTCGCGGTCGATCGAGAAGTTCTGATCGGCTCTTGATCGTCCCCACGCTTTGCGTGGGAACGAGATATCAAAAAAGCCCAGACAAACAAAAACGCCCCCGGTCTCTCGACCGGGGGCGTTTTTTTAAGCCAGAGCTAAATTACGCCTTGGCTTTCTTGGCAGCGCGGGTACGCTCGCTTTCGTCCAGGATCTTCTTGCGAAGACGGATGGACTTAGGAGTAACTTCGCACAGCTCGTCTTCCTGGATGTATTCCAGAGCCTGTTCCAGGGTGAAGCGAACAGGTGGTACCAGAGCGATGGTTTCGTCTTTACCCGAAGCACGCATGTTGTCGAGCTTCTTGCCTTTGGTTGGGTTCACACCCAGGTCGTTGTCGCGGGAGTTCTGACCAACGATCTGACCGTTGTAGATCTCCTGGCCGTGTTCTACGAACAGCTTGCCACGAGCCTGCAGGGTTTCCAGGGAGTAGGTCAGCGCCTTGCCGGTTTCAACCGAAACCAGAACGCCGTTCTGACGGCCGGACATGTGGCCCGACTTCACTGGAGCGTAACGATCGAAGATCGAGGTCAGGATGCCAGCACCGTTGGTCAGGGTCAGGAACTGGTTACGGAAACCGATCAGACCGCGAGCAGGGATGTTGTATTCCAGACGAACACGGCCCTTGCCATCCGGCACCATGTTGCTCAGGTCGCCTTTACGCAGACCCATTTCTTCCATGACCTTGCCCTGGGATTCTTCAGGGATGTCGATGGTCACGTTTTCGAACGGTTCCTGCTTCACGCCGTCAACTTCACGGATGATCACTTCAGGACGGCCCAGGGCCAGCTCGAAGCCTTCGCGACGCATGGTTTCGATCAGTACCGACAGGTGCAGCTCACCACGGCCGGATACCTTGAACTTGTCAGCCGAGTCGCCTTCTTCAACGCGCAGTGCAACGTTGTACAGCAGCTCTTTGTCCAGACGGTCCTTGATGTTACGGGAGGTCACGAACTTGCCTTCTTTACCGCAGAATGGCGAGTCGTTTACCTGGAAGGTCATGGAAACGGTTGGCTCGTCAACGGTCAGAGGCTTCATCGCCTCGACGGTGTTGATGTCGCACAGGGTATCGGAGATGAACAGCTCGTCGAAACCGCTGATGCAGACGATGTCGCCGGCCGCTGCTTCTTCAACGTCAACGCGGTGCAGACCGTGGTGACCCATCAGCTTCAGGATACGACCGTTGCGGCGCTTGCCGTTGGCGTCGATAGCGACAACCGGAGTGTTCGGCTTGACGCGACCACGAGCGATACGGCCAACACCGATAACACCCAGGAAGCTGTTGTAGTCCAGAGCGGAGATCTGCATCTGGAACGGACCGTCACGGTCAACAGCCGGAGCTGGAACGTGGTCGACAACCGCTTGGTACAGCGCGGTCATGTCTTCGCCCATGGCGGTGTGGTCCAGACCGGCGATGCCGTTCAGGGCCGAAGCGTAAACAACCTGGAAGTCCAGTTGTTCTTCGGTGGCGCCCAGGTTGTCGAACAGATCGAAGATCTGGTCCAGAACCCAGTCAGGACGCGCGCCCGGACGGTCAACCTTGTTGATCACCACGATCGGACGCAGGCCGGCTTCGAAAGCCTTCTTGGTCACGAAACGGGTTTGCGGCATAGGGCCGTCTTGAGCGTCGACCAGCAGCAGCACGGAGTCAACCATGGACATTACGCGTTCAACTTCGCCGCCGAAGTCGGCGTGGCCCGGGGTGTCCACGATGTTGATGTGGTAGCCGTTCCAGTTGATGGCGGTGTTTTTCGCCAGAATGGTAATGCCGCGCTCTTTTTCCTGGTCGTTGGAGTCCATCACGCGCTCGTCGTTGAGCTCGTTGCGCTCCAGGGTGCCGGATTGACGCAGGAGTTTGTCTACCAGGGTGGTCTTACCATGGTCAACGTGGGCAATGATGGCGATGTTGCGTAGATTTTCGATCACTTGTGTATCTCGATCAGAGGATTCGGTTTGCTGACAAGTCTTGGCAGCGATTAGCAGTAGTGTCCGGCATGGCCGTTACAGCTTGACGGCGGTGTCGGGGGGCCGGTGACGCAGGCCACAGGCAAACAGCCCCGGGCACTTAGCTCGGTCGATAAACGCGCACATTGGCATGCCCCTCACTGAGCAAATGGTGGGCATGCAGGCGACTCATCACGCCTTTGTCGCAATACAGCAGGTACTGGCGAGTAGGGTCCAGTTCCTTGAAACGTGCGTTCACTGCATAGAACGGCATCGTCTGTACTTCTATGCCCTCGAGTTCCAGCGGCTCATCCTCGGCGGCATCCGGGTGACGGATGTCGATGACGATCTGGCCGGCCAGTGCCTCGCTGACTTCTTCGATTTGCAAATCCTGGCCCAATTCGTCGATCACCCGATCGATCGGCACCAGTCTGGCGTTTGCGAGCGCACGCTCGAGCACCGCCATGTCGAATTCCTGCTCTTCGTGCTCGACCCGGCCACGCTTGGCGGCGGTCTTCGGATTGACCGAAATGACCCCGCAGTACTCCGGCATGTGCCGGGCGAAATCGGCAGTGCCGATCTCGTTGGCCGTGTCGATGATGTCCTGCTTGTGGGCGACGATCAGCGGACGCAGGACCAGTTTGTCGGTCACGCAGTCGATCACCGACAGGTTCGGCAGCGTCTGGCTCGATACCTGGGAGATCGCCTCGCCGGTGACCAGCGCATCAATGTGCAGGCGCTCGGCGATGGCCGAGGAGGCGCGCAACATCATACGCTTCAATACGACGCCCATATGACTGTTATCGACCTTGCCGAGAATTTCGCCCAGGACTTCTTCAAATGGAACACTGACAAATAGCACGCGTTGCGAGCTGCCGTACTTCTTCCAGATGAAATGCGCGACTTCCATCACGCCCAGTTCGTGGGCACGACCGCCCAGATTGAAGAAGCAGAAGTGCGCCATCAGGCCGCGACGCATGATCTGGTAGGCCGCAACCGTCGAGTCAAAGCCGCCGGACATCAATACCAGCGTCTGCTCCAGCGCACCGAGCGGGTAGCCGCCGATGCCATTGTGCTGGCTGTGGATGACAAACAACCGTTTGTCGCGAACTTCGATGCGGACTTCGATTTCCGGCGCTTTCAGGTCGATTCCGGCGGCACCGCACTCACGGCGCAGCTTGCTGCCGACATATTTTTCGACGTCCATCGAGCTGAATGCATGCTTGCCCGCACGTTTGCAGCGCACCGAGAAAATCTTCCCGGCCAGTGCATCGCCATAGTGCTGCTTGCACTTCTCGGTGATGTCGTCGAAGTCGCCCAGCGGGTACTCGTCGATCTGCAGAAAGTGCGCGATGCCCGGCATGCAGGTCAGGCGCTCGCCCATCTCTTTCAGGGCCTTGGGATCGGTCACGCGGGTTTCCAGCTCGAGATTGTCCCACACACCGTTCACCACCACGGCCGGGTCCAGGTCGCGGAGCACGGTGCGGATGTTCTTGGCCAGCTGGCGGATGAATTTCGTCCGGACAGGTCGGCTTTTGATGGTGATCTCGGGGAAGACTTTTACGATTAGTTTCATGAAAACAGCGCGCGCTGGGCCAGCCGAAAAAGGGGGGCGCGGATTATAGCGGAAATTGCTCAAGGTTTAACCAGTTAATGTGCAGAAGGTTTTGCATGCACCAAAACGGGTCATTTTCGACTTATAGCGCTACATTAAAGGGCGAGATTTTCAGCCTTTATGCGTTTCGCACCTTAATAAGCGTGAATTTGGGGCAAAAAACCCATGCTGGGGCACTGGCATGCAATTTGCTCCCTTGTGAGGCAGGTTGCCTTGGCAGAGTATTCGCGCCGGCATCACCAACATTTAAGGGCATCCACTACCAGCCCTAAGCCACCCGGAGGACACTATGTCGAAGTCGGTTCAACTCATCAAAGATCATGACGTCAAGTGGATTGATCTGCGCTTCACGGACACCAAAGGCACTCAGCACCACGTGACCATGCCGGCTCGCGATGCGCTGGAAGACGACTTCTTCGAAGTTGGCAAGATGTTCGACGGTTCCTCCATCGCTGGCTGGAAAGGCATCGAAGCCTCCGACATGATCCTGCTGCCGGACGACGAAACCGCCGTTCTGGACCCGTTCACCGAAGAGCCGACCCTGATCCTGGTCTGCGACATCATCGAACCTTCGACCATGCAAGGTTATGATCGCGACCCGCGCGCCATCGCCCACCGCGCCGAGGAATACCTGAAGACCACCGGTATCGGTGACACCGTATTCGCCGGTCCAGAGCCTGAGTTCTTCATCTTCGACGAAGTGAAGTTCAAGTCCGACATCTCCGGCTCGATGTTCAAGATCTACTCCGAGCAAGGCTCGTGGATGTCCGACCAGGACGTGGAAGGCGGCAACAAGGGCCACCGTCCAGGCGTGAAAGGCGGCTACTTCCCGGTTCCGCCGTTCGACCACGACCACGAAATCCGTACCGCCATGTGCAACGCACTGGAAGAAATGGGTCAGACCGTTGAAGTTCACCACCACGAAGTGGCAACTGCCGGTCAAAACGAAATTGGTGTCAAGTTCAACACCCTGGTGAAGAAAGCTGACGAAGTTCAGACTCTGAAATACGTTGTCCACAACGTGGCCGATGCCTACGGCCGCACCGCGACCTTCATGCCGAAGCCTCTGTACGGCGATAACGGCTCGGGTATGCACGTTCACATGTCCATCGCCAAAGATGGCAAGAACACCTTCGCTGGCGAAGGCTATGCCGGCCTGTCCGAAACCGCCCTGTACTTCATCGGCGGTATCATCAAGCACGGTAAGGCCCTGAACGGCTTCACCAACCCGGCCACCAACTCCTACAAGCGTCTGGTGCCAGGTTTCGAAGCTCCGGTGATGCTGGCCTACTCGGCTCGCAACCGCTCCGCCTCGATCCGTATTCCTTACGTCAACAGCCCACGCGGCCGTCGTATCGAAGCACGTTTCCCGGATCCGGCTGCCAACCCGTACCTGGCTTTCGCAGCACTGCTGATGGCCGGTCTGGACGGTATCCAGAACAAGATCCACCCAGGCGATGCCGCTGACAAAAACCTGTACGACCTGCCGCCTGAAGAGGCGAAAGAGATCCCGCAAGTTTGCGGCAGCCTGAAAGAAGCCCTGGAAGAGCTGGACAAGGGCCGCGCGTTCCTGACTAAGGGCGGCGTGTTCTCCGACGACTTCATCGATGCTTACATCGCGCTGAAATCCGAAGAAGAAATCAAGGTCCGCACCTTCGTACACCCACTGGAATATGAGCTGTACTACAGCTGCTGATCCGGTAGCGCTGCACTAGGCGGCGTGACAAAAAGAGGCCTCCTTCGGGAGGCCTTTTTTATTGCCCGGATGTTTACCGTCCGAGCCATCCTCGCCCGACTGGCCTATGCTGCAACCCATCGTTTTCTTTTCCGGTCGATTTCATGGGTCGCACCTTTCTCTACATCCTGATGCTGATCGCCCTGCCCGCCGCCGCGCAGATCTACAAGTACACCGACGCCAACGGCAACACGGTGTACAGCGATCACTCGCCGGACGGCGTGAAGGCACAGGCGGTGGAGTTGCCGCCGCTCAACAGCGTCCAGCCTCAGGCACCGAATGCGCCGTCGTCGGACACGGCCAGTCGGGCGCCTGTACGAAATGCCTATGAAGTGCTGGAGCTGACCGGTCTGCCCACCGAAGAAGCCCTGCGCGCCAACAACGGCACGTTCACCGTCAGCGTGCTGATCAAGCCGCGCCTGCAACCGCCACATCAATTGCGCCTGCTGCTGGACGACGCGCCTTATGGTCAGCCGAGCAACGTGCCGATCCTGCAACTGGTGAACGTCGACCGGGGCGAGCATCGGCTGGCGGTTCAGGTGATCGATGGCGAGGCGATCATTCAGCAGAGTCCTGCGGTGGTGTTTACGGTGCAGCGAGTGCACAAGCCATGACGCGAGGATTGATTGCCTTGTGCTTGTCGCTGATCGCGCTCAGCGCATCGGCCGAGGTGTTCACTTACATCGACGCACAGGGCAATCGCGTCTACACCGATCAACCGCGAGGCAATGCCAAGCGTGTGCCGCTGGCCACCAGCAATCGCATGGCCTCGAACCCGACCGGGGCGGCGCCCATCACCAAGGCCAAAAAATCAGCGGAGCAACCGCTGTTCCGCTACGACATGCTGCGGGTGCTGGTCCCGGAGCCGGACGCCACCATTCGCAGCAGCGCCGGCGAACTGATCGTCAGCATCACCAGCGAACCCGGCCTGCAAAAAGGTCATCGCTATCGCCTGTTGCTGGACGGCCAGCCCACCGGCGAACCCGGACTGAGCCCGGTGTTCCCGCTGAGCAATATCGATCGCGGCAGCCATAACCTGTCGGTGGAGATCCTTGATGCGCAGGATCGCATCGTAGAGCGCACCGCCAATCAGCCGTTCCACATGCAGCGCATTTCCCTGGCACAAAAGCGCCAGGTCAAACCCTGCACCGCCGACGACTACGGCGTTCGCCCGGAATGCCCGCTGAAAGACAAACCCGTCGAACCGAAAAACCCCTTCCTGCGTTTCTTCTAACGCCGTTCAGCTTTGCGCACTATATTGGTGCAAGAGTCTGCACCGTACTCACAATCCAACCCATTTTGGTTCGAAAGTACCCGCCAGGGCCGGCTGATCGCCACGCAAACGAGCGTCAAACGCCCGTTTCAGGGGATGAACGCTTCTTTTCGGAGCCTTGGTTTGGTTTTTGCATTTTCCTCGCACCGGCGCTTCGTTTCTCGCGCACGCCTTGCTCCAAAAGAGGTCCTGATGACCATAAGCGACGCACTCCACCGATTGCTGCTCGACAACCTGACCACCGCCACCATCCTGCTCGACGCCGAATTGCGCCTCGAGTACATGAACCCGGCGGCGGAGATGCTGCTGGCCATCAGCGGTCAGCGCAGCCATGGCCAGTTCATCAGCGAGCTGTTCACCGAATCCACCGAGGCGCTCAATTCGTTGCGCCAGGCGGTGGAACAGGCACACCCGTTCACCAAGCGCGAAGCGATGCTCACCGCCCTCACCGGCCAGACCCTGACCGTGGACTACGCGGTGACACCGATCCTGAGCAGCGGCGCGACCCTGCTGTTGCTGGAGGTTCACCCTCGCGATCGCTTGCTGCGGATCACCAAGGAAGAGGCGCAACTGTCCAAGCAGGAAACCAGCAAGATGCTGGTGCGCGGCCTCGCCCACGAGATCAAGAACCCGCTGGGCGGCATCCGTGGCGCCGCGCAATTGCTGGCCCGGGAGCTGCCGGAGGACAGCCTGCGCGACTACACCAACGTGATCATCGAAGAGGCCGACCGCCTGCGCAATCTGGTCGACCGCATGCTCGGCTCGAACAAACTGCCGTCGCTGGCGTTGTGCAACGTCCACGAAGTGCTGGAGCGCGTCTGCCAACTGGTCGAGGCCGAAAGCCAGGGCTGCATCACCCTGGTGCGCGATTACGACCCGAGCATTCCGGACGTGCTGATCGACCGCGAGCAAATGATTCAGGCCGTGCTGAACATCGTGCGCAACGCGATGCAGGCGATCAGCAGCCAGAACGAGCTGCGCCTGGGCCGCATCAGCCTGCGCACCCGCGCCATGCGCCAGTTCACCATCGGCCATATCCGCCATCGTCTGGTGACCAAGATCGAGATCATCGACAACGGTCCGGGGATTCCGGCGGAACTCCAGGAAACCATTTTCTTTCCCATGGTCAGCGGACGTCCGGACGGTACCGGACTCGGCCTGGCCATCACCCAGAACATCATCAGCCAGCACCAGGGCCTGATCGAGTGTGACAGCCATCCAGGCCACACCACCTTCTCGATCTTTCTGCCACTGGAACAAGGAGCCACATCGACATGAGCCGTAGTGAAACCGTGTGGATCGTCGATGACGACCGTTCTATCCGCTGGGTCCTGGAAAAAGCCCTGCAACAGGAAGGCATGACCACCCAGAGCTTCGACAGTGCCGATGGCGTGATGAGCCGCCTGGCCCGCCAGCAGCCGGACGTGATCATCTCCGACATCCGCATGCCGGGTGCCAGCGGTCTGGATCTTCTGGCGCGGATTCGCGAGCAGCACCCACGCCTGCCGGTCATCATCATGACCGCTCACTCCGATCTGGACAGCGCTGTCGCCTCCTATCAGGGCGGCGCCTTCGAATACCTGCCCAAGCCGTTCGACGTCGACGAAGCAGTGTCGCTGGTCAAGCGCGCCAACCAGCACGCCCAGGAGCAGCAAGGCCTGGAAGTGGTGCCGGCCCTGACCCGCACCCCGGAAATCATCGGCGAAGCGCCGGCGATGCAGGAAGTGTTTCGCGCCATCGGGCGCCTGAGCCACTCCAACATCACCGTATTGATCAACGGCGAATCCGGCACCGGTAAAGAGCTGGTGGCCCATGCCCTGCACCGCCACAGCCCCCGGGCGGCCTCGCCGTTCATTGCGCTGAACATGGCGGCGATCCCGAAAGACCTGATGGAGTCCGAGCTGTTCGGCCACGAGAAAGGCGCGTTCACCGGCGCAGCCAACCTGCGTCGCGGGCGTTTCGAACAGGCCGATGGCGGCACGCTGTTCCTCGATGAAATCGGCGACATGCCGGCGGATACCCAGACCCGACTGCTGCGGGTGCTGGCCGACGGTGAGTTCTATCGCGTCGGCGGGCACGTGCCGGTCAAGGTTGATGTACGGATCATCGCGGCGACTCACCAGAATCTGGAAACCCTGGTTCACGCCGGGAAATTCCGTGAGGACTTGTTCCACCGCCTCAACGTGATCCGCATCCATATCCCGCGCCTGTCGGACCGTCGCGAAGACATCCCGACCCTGGCCAAGCACTTCCTCAGCCGCGCCGCGCAGGAGCTGGCGGTGGAGCCTAAGCTGCTGAAAAGCGAGACCGAGGAATATCTGAAGAACCTGCCATGGCCGGGCAACGTGCGGCAGCTGGAAAACACCTGCCGCTGGATCACGGTGATGGCGTCCGGGCGTGAAGTGCACATCGGCGACCTGCCGCCGGAGCTTCTGAGCCTGCCGCAGGATTCAGCACCGGTGACCAACTGGGAGCAGGCGCTGCGCCAGTGGGCCGACCAGGCCTTGGCACGTGGTCAGTCGAGTCTGCTCGACAGCGCGGTGCCGGCGTTCGAGCGGATCATGATCGAGACAGCGTTGAAGCACACTGCCGGGCGTCGCCGTGACGCTGCGGTGCTGCTGGGCTGGGGCCGCAATACCCTGACCCGCAAGATCAAGGAGCTCGGCATGAAGGTCGATGGCGGGGATGACGATGAGGGTGATGAGGGCTGAGATTCAGTGCCGGCCTGCACCGCCGCAAGGCACCGTGACCCGTAATCGGGCACGGTCGCTGGCTCGACCTTGTGTCGCAACACGCTGAAAAAACCATCCGGTGAAAAGACGAAGGCCCCGTATTACGGGGCCTTCGTCATGGTGCCGGGCTTTTTTGTTTCAAAACGATAAAAACTGGCACGCCCCCTGCAGTAACCCTTTCAGGTGATTCGATTCACCCACCCTTTCGGGGGCCTTGGTACAGGCAGGCCGGGGATTCCCCTCTTTACACCGGGCTCATCGAGCCCACCCTTTTGGGGCCCTTGATACAGGCAGGTCAGGGGTTCCTTCTTTACACCGGCTCAGCACGCCATGCGATGAGCCCGCCCGTTTCGGGAACCTTGGTACAGGCAGGCCGGGGATTCCCTCTTTTATTGCTCCCGGAGACGGATCTCCAGCCGCCAGCGGTCATCGACCGCCTGGCCGGCCCACTCCCCTTGCAGCGGCCGCGCCGCCAGCACCGTCAGCAGTAAACCACCGTCACTCAATCGCGTCCGCCAGTTCCCGTCTTTGCCGTTGATCTTCAACTGGCCCTTTTGTGCCTTGCCCTCGGCCTGAAACAACAGGGCGAGCGTGCCATCGACGATTTCGCCATGCAGCTTCGGCTCATTGTTGAACCAGACCGCCAGACCGCCATCGATCACCTCGACCTGTTGCAATACGCTGGGGTCGGGGGTGGTCAAGCGGCCGATCATCATCCCGACCATCAGGCCGAAAATCGCCAGCGAACCCATGACTCGCGGGAATAGTTTCGAACGCGGGTCGGCTGGCGGCGTAGAATGCGCGTCATCTTTACCTTCGGAGCCGTGCATGTTTCACGTCATCCTTTTTCAACCGGAAATTCCACCGAACACCGGTAACGTTATCAGGCTGTGCGCCAACAGCGGCTGCCACCTGCATTTGATCGAACCGCTGGGCTTCGAGATGGACGACAAGCGCCTGCGTCGTGCCGGTCTCGACTACCACGAGTACGCCACGCTGCAACGCCACGCCGACCTGGCCAGTTGCCTGGAAAGTCTCGGCCACCCACGGCTGTTCGCCTTCACCACCAAGGGTTCGCGACCGTTTCACGATGCCGCGTTCGTCCCGGGCGATGCCTTCATCTTTGGCCCGGAAAGCCGTGGCCTGCCGCCGGAAGTGCTGGACGCCCTGCCCGCCGAACAGCGCCTGCGCCTGCCGATGCGCGAAGGCTGCCGCAGCCTGAACCTGTCCAACACCGTGGCAGTGGCCGTGTACGAAGCCTGGCGACAGAACGGCTTCAAGTAACGATCACCGCCCATGAAAAAAGCGCCTGTAACGGCGCTTTTTTCGTTGTTGCATCGACCGCTTACTGAACGGTCGGAGTCTCGCCGGCTTCCTGCATGCGCTGCAGCTCTTGCGCGTACAGGGCGTCGAAGTTCACCGGGGCCAGCATCAGGGCCGGGAACGAACCACGGGTGACCAGGCTGTCCAGGGTTTCGCGAGCGTACGGGAACAGGATGTTCGGGCAGAACGCACCCAGAGTGTGGCTCATCGAAGCCGCGTCCAGGTTCTTGATCAGGAAGATACCGGCCTGTTGCACTTCAGCGATGAAGGCGACTTCTTCACCGTTTTTCACGGTCACGGACAGGGTCAGCACGACTTCGTAGAAATCGCCTTCCAGCGCTTTCTGACGGGTGTTCAGATCCAGACCGACGGTCGGGTCCCACTGCTGGCGAAAGATCGCCGGGCTTTTCGGAGCTTCGAAGGACAGGTCGCGAACGTAGATGCGCTGCAAGGAGAATTGCGGTGCGGTTTCTTCTTCGCTGGCTGCAGTGTTCTGTTGGTCAGTCATCTCAGATCCTTTCTGATCTTGGGTCTTTTGGGTTCTTGGTGAGGTGCAGCAGTTCAGGCCTTGAGCAGCGCGTCGAGCTTGCCGGCGCGCTCCAGGGCGTACAAATCGTCACATCCGCCGACGTGGGTGTCGCCGATCCAGATCTGCGGCACGGACGTGCGTCCGGCTTTCTGGGCCATGGCGGCGCGCACTTGCGGCTTGCCATCGACCTTGATCTCTTCGAAGGCCACGCCTTTGTTCGCGAGCAGGTACTTGGCGCGCGAGCAGTAAGGGCAGTAATCGCTGGAGTAGACGATGACTTCGCTCATATCACTTCACCAGCGGCAGGTTGTCGCCTTTCCAGCTGGAGATCCCGCCGGACAGCTTGGCGGCGGTGAAGCCGGATTTCATCAGCTCGCGGGCGTGGGTGCCGGCGGTCTGGCCCAGGGCGTCGACCAGAATGATGGTCTTGGCCTTGTGCTTTTCCAGCTCGCCGATGCGGGCGGCCAGTTTGTCCTGGGGAATGTTCACCGCGCCAACGATGTGACCGGCGGCGTATTCCTTGCTCGGACGGATGTCCACCACCACGCCGGCTTCCTTGTTGACCAGTGCGGTCAGCTCGCCCGTGCTCAGGCTTTTACCGCCGCCCTGCACCGTATGCGCCAGCAGCAAAGCCAGCAGTACGACGAAGATACCGACAAGAATGTAGTGGTTAGTGGCAAATTCAATCAGGTGAGCAACCATCGAAGGAGGTTCCAGGGCGTTAAAATGTCGGCCAGTATACACAGCCACTATGGTCGGCCAAACCCCGTCCGGCGGTGACGCCGCAGGAACTTCGCTTTAAACTCCAACTCCCTTTTCCATCGCCCTCTTCTTTATTAGCCACGAGTGGATTCCATGACTACCACGCCTAAACCTTTGGTCCTGATGATTCTCGACGGCTTCGGTCACAGCGACAGCCCCGAATCCAACGCCGTCTTCGCGGCCAAAAAGCCTGTGCTGGATCGCCTGTGGGCCACCGTGCCGAACGGCCTGATCTCGGGCAGCGGCATGGACGTCGGCCTGCCGGACGGCCAGATGGGCAACTCCGAAGTCGGTCACATGAACCTCGGCGCCGGCCGCGTGGTGTATCAGGACTTCACCCGCGTGACCAAGGCGATCCGCGACGGCGAGTTCTTCGAGAACCCGACCATCTGCGCCGCTGTGGACAAAGCCGTGGCCGCCGGCAAGGCCGTGCATTTCATGGGCCTGCTGTCGGACGGCGGCGTGCACAGCCACCAGGATCACCTGATCGCCATGGCAGAGCTGGCCTTCAAGCGTGGCGCCGAAAAAATCTACCTGCACGCCTTCCTCGACGGCCGCGACACGCCACCGAAAAGCGCTGCTTCGTCGATCGAACTGCTCGACGCGACCTTCCAGGCCCTCGGCAAGGGCCGCATCGCCAGCCTCATCGGCCGCTATTACGCCATGGACCGCGACAACCGTTGGGATCGCGTATCCCAGGCCTACAACCTGATCGTCGACGGTAAAGGTGAATTCACCGCCGCCACTGCCCAGGAAGGTCTGGAAGCCGCTTACGCCCGTGGCGAGAGCGACGAATTCGTCAAGGCCACCAGCATTGGCGAACCGGTTAAGGTCGAAGACGGCGACGCCGTGGTGTTCATGAACTTCCGCGCCGACCGTGCCCGCGAGCTGAGCCGTGTGTTTGTCGAAGACGGTTTCAAGGAATTCGAGCGTGCACGCCAGCCAAAAGTGCAGTACGTCGGCCTGACCCAGTACGCCGCCAGCATTCCGGCCCCTGCAGCCTTTGCGCCGGGCAGCCTGGAAAACGTGCTCGGCGACTACCTGGCGAAAAACGGCAAGACCCAGTTGCGCATCGCCGAAACCGAGAAATATGCCCACGTGACCTTCTTCTTCTCTGGCGGTCGCGAAGAACCGTTCCCGGGCGAAGAGCGCATTCTGATCCCGTCGCCGAAAGTCGCCACCTATGACTTGCAACCGGAAATGAGCGCGCCGGAAGTCACCGACCGCATCGTCGATGCCATCGAGAATCAGCGCTACGACGTGATCGTGGTCAACTACGCCAACGGCGACATGGTCGGCCACAGCGGCGTGTTCGAAGCAGCGGTGAAAGCCGTGGAATGCCTGGACACCTGCGTCGGCCGCATCGTCGAGGCCCTGGAAAAAGTCGGCGGTGAAGCCCTGATCACGGCCGACCACGGCAACGTCGAGCAAATGGCCGACGAAGCCACCGGCCAGGCGCACACCGCGCACACCACCGAGCCGGTACCGTTCATCTATGTCGGCAAGCGTGACCTCAAGGTCCGTGAAGGCGGCGTACTGGCGGACGTGGCGCCGACCATGCTCAAGTTGCTGGGCCTGGAAAAACCGGCGGAAATGACTGGCACTTCGATTCTGGTCTGATATCAAAAACGCCCTGTAATCAGCCTGAAACGGCTTTTTATGACGAACGCCTCAAAGCAGTTGGCTTTGAGGCGTTTTTTTTGCCGCGTGGGGCGGGCATACTAGGCCGTCCCTTACCCTGGTGCCGCCCGCCCCTATGCTTCGCGTCCTGATCGCCCTCGCTCTGACATGCCTGCTCCAACCGGCCTTCGCTGACGAGCGTGCGCAAACCCAACAGCAGTTGGACGCCACGCGTCAGGACATCGCCGAGCTGAAAAAGCTGCTGGGCAAGCTCCAGGAAGAAAAATCCGGGGTGCAAAAGGAGCTCAAGGGCACCGAAACCGAGATGGGCAAGCTCGAAAAGCAGGTCGATGCCCTGCAAAAAGAGCTGAAGAAGAGCGAATCCGAGCTGCAGCGGCTCGATGCGGAGAAAAAAAAACTCCAGAGCGCGCGCACTGAACAGCAACGACTGATCGCCATCCAGGCCCGCGCGGCCTATCAGAACGGCCGGCAGGAATACCTCAAGCTGCTGCTCAACCAGCAGAATCCCGAGAAATTCGCCCGCACCCTCACCTATTACGACTATCTGAGCCAGGCCCGCCTGGAGCAGTTGAAGAACTTCAACGAAACCCTGCGTCAGCTGGCCAATGTCGAAAAAGACATTTCCTCGCAGCAAGCCCAGTTGCTGGTGCAGAAAAGCGACCTCGACACCCAGCGTGACGCCCTCGACAAGGTTCGCAAGGAGCGCCAGCAAGTGCTGGCCAAGCTCAATGACGACGTGAAAGCCCGCGACCAGAAACTGGCCGCCCGCGAGCAGGATCAGGCAGACCTGTCTAAAGTCCTTAAAACCATTGAAGAAACCCTGGCCCGCCAGGCCCGTGAGGCAGAAGAAGCGCGGCAGAAAGCGCTGATCGCCCAGCAGGAAGCCGAAAAAAAGCGTTTACGTGAGGCCCAGGCCCGCGCCGATGCGGACTCGGACACCAGCGACGCCCCACGCCCAAAAGCCAGACCAACCCCTGGCGCGCTGGTTTCCAGCAGCGGCGAGACGTTCGGCGGCCCTTTTGCTGCCACTCGGGGAAAACTTCCATGGCCGGTTGATGGTCGACTGCTGGCACGCTTCGGTGAAACCCGTGGCGACGATGCCCGCACCAAGTGGGACGGCGTGATGATCAGCGCCGCCGCCGGCAGCCAGGTTCACGCCGTACACGGCGGGCGCGTGGTGTTTGCCGACTGGTTGCGCGGTGCGGGGTTGCTGGTGATCCTCGATCACGGCAACGGTTTTCTGAGTCTTTACGGTCATAACCAGACGCTGCTGAAGTCGGCTGGTGACGTGGTAAAAGCCGGTGAGTCCATCTCCACTGTCGGTAACAGTGGCGGGCAGGACACACCAGCGCTGTATTTCGCAATTCGTCAGCAGGGTCACCCGAGTGATCCGGCGCAATGGTGTCACGCGCAAGGATAAGCGCGTCGCCTAATTCAGGAGTTCGTTCGACATGCTGCATTTGTCCCGCCTTACCTCGCTGGCCCTGACGATCGCCCTGGTGATCGGCGCGCCTCTGGCGTTTGCCGCTCAACCGGCCCCGGCTGTCGCTCCGGCAGGCACTGCCGCGACTTCCAAGGCCCCGCTGCCGCTGGAAGAGCTGCGCACCTTTGCCGAGGTCATGGACCGGATCAAGGCCGCCTATGTCGAACCGGTGGACGACAAGACCCTGCTGGAAAACGCCATCAAGGGCATGCTCAGCAACCTCGACCCGCACTCGGCCTACCTCGGCCCGGAAGATTTCACCGAACTGCAGGAAAGCACCAGCGGTGAGTTCGGCGGCCTGGGCATCGAAGTCGGCTCGGAAGACGGTTTCATCAAGGTCGTGTCGCCAATCGACGATACGCCCGCGTCGAAGGCCGGCATCCAGGCCGGTGACTTCATCGTCAAGATCAACGGCGCGCCGACCCGTGGCCAGACCATGACCGAAGCCGTGGACAAGATGCGCGGCAAGATCGGCCAGAAAATCACCCTGACCCTAGTCCGCGACGGCGGCACGCCGTTCGATGTGACTCTGGCCCGTGCGGTGATCCAGGTGAAGAGCGTCAAGGCGCAACTGCTCGAGTCGGGTTACGGCCTGATCCGCATCACCCAGTTCCAGGTCAAGACCGGCGAGGAAGTCTCCAAGGCCCTGGCCAAGCTGCGCAAGGACAACGGCAAGAAGCTCAACGGCATCATCCTCGACCTGCGCAACAACCCGGGCGGTGTGCTGCAGGCAGCGGTGGAAGTGGTCGACCACTTCATCACCAAGGGCCTGATCGTCTACACCAAAGGCCGGATCGCCAACTCCGAGCTGCGATTCTCCGCCACCGGCAAGGACGAAAGCGAAGCGGTACCGATGGTCGTGCTGATCAACGGTGGCAGTGCCTCGGCCTCGGAAATCGTCGCCGGCGCCCTGCAGGACCAGAAACGCGCCGTGGTCATGGGCACCACCAGTTTCGGTAAAGGCTCGGTGCAGACCGTGCTGCCGCTGAACAACGACCGCGCGCTGAAGATCACTACCGCGCTGTACTTCACGCCGAACGGCCGCTCGATCCAGGCCCAGGGCATCGTCCCGGACATCGAAGTGCGCAAGGCCAAGATCACCAACGAGGCGGACGGCGACTACTTCAAGGAAGCCGACCTGCAGGGTCACCTGGGCAACGGCAACGGCGGCGCGGACAAACCGACCGGCTCCGGCGCCAAACCGAAAGCCATGCCGCAGGATGACGATTACCAGTTGGCCCAGGCCCTGAGCCTGCTCAAAGGCCTGAGCATTACGTCCGGCCGTTGAGGATGTCTTTGCGTTTCGTCTTTGTCCTGTTGTGCTGTCTGGCGGGTGCTGTTCACGCAGAACCTGCCAGACCGACACCGCAAAAAGCCTACCTGACACTGATCATCGACGACCTGGGGCAGAACCTGCCTCGGGATCGTCGCGTGCTGGCCCTGCCCGGACCGGTCACCACGGCGATCATGCCCGACACCCCGCACGCCACCGAATTCGCCCGCGAAGCCCATCGCGCCGGCAAGATCGTGATCCTGCACATGCCGATGGACCCGGCCACCGGCCCGTTCGCCTGGCATCCCGAACTGCCCATCGAAGAGCTTGAGAAGCGTCTCGACGCTGCATTCAAAATGGTCCCGTACACCGCCGGCATCAACAACCACATGGGCAGCCGCATGACGGCACAACCGGTGGCGATGGCGTGGTTGATGGGCGAGCTGCAACGCCGCCACAAGTTCTTCGTCGACAGCCGCACCAGCGCCCAGACCGTCGCTGCGCAACAAGCGCAGAAGATCGATCTGGCGAGCGTTTCGCGGGACGTGTTTCTCGATGACGAGCGCACCGAAGCGGCGATCTATACCCAACTGCAGACCGCGATCACTCTGGCGCGTAAACAGGGTTCGGCGGTGATGATCGGCCATCCTTATCCACAGACGCTGGCGGTGCTGGAGCAGGAGCTGCCGAAGCTGAAAGCTCAAGGCATCGAGTGGATCGACATAAAGCAGATGATCAGTGTGCGCAGCAATCGCGCCACGGCCGCTCATGGCAAAGACGGTGTCTATCGCTAATGCCGGCCCATACATAGTTACCGCCAGCCCCCTCACCCACTTCCGGATAGTGAAACCTGCAACCGGTAGCGACTCAGCCGAGTCGCCTTTCACTATCAGGACTCACCATGACGATCAATGACAACAACGCCGCCCCTTCGCGGCCAATGGAACCCATCAAGCTCGACAACCTGCTGATCAGCTTCACCACAGAATTTCAGCGGGTGTGGGACACCAAAAACCTTCGCTCGAGCCCGGCCGGCTTCTGGCGCCCCGCCCCGCCCCCCGATGTGTTGCCGGGTTATTTCTCGATGGGCGATATTGCGATTCCCGGATTTGCCAACATCAACGGCACGAACGTTGCGGCCGTTGTACGAGAGGCGGACTCCCCGAGCATCGACAGCACCAAGGGCAAAGCACTCAGGCGGCCCGACAACTTCGAACTGGTCTGGAAGGACTCAGGCTCGGGCGCAAAAACCTACGTCTCGATCTGGCGCCCGATCCCTCCTGAAGGCTACGTCGCTCTTGGTCTGGTATGCGCCAGTGATCATGAAAAACCATCGGTCAATTCGGTACGTTGCGTACGTATGGATCTGGTAACGCCTGCCACTGCCGGCCCGTTGATCTGGAGTGATAAAGGCAGCGGCGCAAAGCAGAACTTCAGCGCTTGGAGTATTGAGCCACCGATCGCGGAAGCAGGAGAAATCTGCTTTTTACCCGGCACGTTCACCGGCGTGCAGAGCCATTCCAGACCTTCGTCATACCTGGCTTCCTACGCGTTGCGAGTACCGCTCACCGTGCAGTCTAACGCCGCGCCAGCAACCCCGATGCTGTCGGGGTTCGGATCGCCCTCCCCCATCGAGCCGGCTACGGTTACTCAGGTCACCCGGCTTCCGTGGTTCGCAGTCAGAGACGATATGCACCCGCTCGAACAGCTGCGGCTATCGCCGTACTACCGCCTTGAAAGAGCGGATCGGTACGTGTTGGTCGGTCACGAGCATAACGCGGGGGACCAATATCGATCTGTCAAATGGACGGCAGCGCGGGCTCAAAATGCGTCTTTACTGCAAGTGTTCAATCGACTGACAGCCATCGAGTTCGACAGGGCCTGGCCGATCAGGACACCCGGTGATAACTGGGCGATACGATTTTCGGCCAGCCTGACCAAAACCTTCACTCACACCGAAACATCGTCCGGCGGATGGGGGAAATTCTATCCCCTGGAGGTTGTCGCCCTGGCAGCGAAAAACACGATGGTTGCGGTATATCAATTGCAGAGCGAGTACCGGCTGCTGCGTGTGGACAACACGGCAGTGACATTCGGCGTCGAGTACAGCGATGACGAAAGCCTATTTCTGAGCCAGTACCCGTCCGAAAAAGACGCCGTGATCACCTGCCCCTCGCCGAAGGCATCCGATCATGAACAGGGCGAGGCCTCTTTCGGGCAGGATGAAATCCCCGTCCTGCCGACGGAACAAGTGATGGTGACTACAGATACCGCCCCATGATCTCGTCGACCACGCCATCCTTGCGCATTTGATCCAGCGCAGCCTGAAGTTTGGCAACGGCGGCGTCCGGCACTTCCTTGTTCAGCGCCAGATACAGTTCGGCGCTGTTGAAGCGCAGCACAGTCTTCAGCCCGGTCACGCCATCCTGCCGAGCCAGATAACGCCCGGCAGGATCGCCGGTGGCCCAAAGGTCGATCTGGCCGCTGACAAGCTTTTTGGCGTTGTCCTGATCGCGCAATACCACCACCGGCTTCAGGCCCTGCTTGGCCAGGGTCTCGGCGATCGCATCGCCCTTGTAGGCGCCGATCTTGTATTTGCGCGCGTCATTGAGGGTTTCGAGGGTGATCTTGCTGTCGGCCTTGGCCAGCATGACCCAGTCATCCGGGCCGATCGGGCCGACCCATTTGAACAGGGTCTCGCGATCCGGCAGACGCGCCATGACGAAAGCACCGTAACCGGGATTCTCCAGCGCCAGCTTGTAGACCCGCTCCCAGGGGAAGCGCAGGGTCAGGCTGTAAGTGATGCCGGCACGCTTGAACATCTCGCGCACGATGTCCGTGGCGATGCCGTTGATGTTTTCGTCCTGGGCGAAATTCTTGCCGTTCTTCGCCATGTTGTACGGCGGGAAGTTTTCGGTGAGGAGCACCAGATCGGTGTCGGGATTTTCTGCGGCGTGGCCAGTGTTGATCAACAACACGGAGGCACTGGCGAGGGCGAGAAGCAGGCGTTTGATCATGTCGGGCTACCGAAATCCATGGCGTGCCCAAGAGTGCCTCGGGTACGCCATGCTGTCCACTGGCCTGTATGGTTTAACGCATTACGATGCCGCGTTTAGCCATGTAGGCTTTGGCTTCCTGAACGGTGTATTCGCCGAAGTGGAAAATACTCGCCGCCAGTACTGCACTGGCGTGGCCTTCGAGAATCCCGTCAGCCAGATGCTGCAGGTTGCCGACGCCACCGGAAGCGATCACCGGAATGCCCAGCGCATCGCTGATGGCGCGAGTCACGCCAAGGTCGAAGCCGTTTTTCATGCCGTCCTGATCCATGCTGGTCAGGAGGATTTCACCGGCACCCAGGCCTTCCATTTTCTTCGCCCACTCGACGGCGTCGAGGCCGGTCGGCTTGCGGCCGCCGTGGGTGAAGATTTCCCAGCGCGGGGTTTCGCCCGGGCCGGACACCTTCTTCGCATCGATGGCGACGACGATGCATTGCGAGCCGAAATGCTGCGCCGCTTCGCCGACGAATTCCGGATTGAACACGGCAGCGGTGTTGATCGAGACCTTGTCCGCACCGGCATTGAGCAGGTTGCGGATGTCCTGCACGGTGCGCACGCCACCGCCGACGGTCAGCGGGATGAACACCTGGCTGGCCATGCGCTCGACGGTGTGCAGCGTGGTGTCGCGGCCATCGACGCTGGCGGTGATGTCGAGAAAGGTAATCTCGTCGGCACCCTGCTCGTCGTAGCGACGGGCGATCTCCACCGGGTCGCCGGCGTCACGGATGTTCTCGAACTTCACACCTTTGACGACCCGGCCGTTGTCCACGTCCAGGCAAGGGATGATGCGTTTGGCCAGCGCCATGGTCAGTCCTCAGCCTTGGTACGAGTCGCAGAAAGCTTGCGCTTCGGCGACGTCGAGAGTGCCTTCGTAGATCGCCCGGCCGGTGATGGCGCCGATGATGCCCGGTGCCTTGGCGTCGAGCAGCGACTTGATGTCACCCAGGTTGTGAATGCCGCCGGAAGCGATCACCGGGATCCTGGTGGCAGCAGCCAGCGCAGCGGTGAACGGTACGTTGCAGCCCTGCATCATGCCGTCTTTGGCGATGTCGGTATAAACGATCGAGGACACGCCGTCGGCTTCGAACTGCTTGGCCAGGTCGATGACCTGCACCTGGCTGATTTCAGCCCAGCCGTCGGTGGCAACAAAACCGTCTTTGGCGTCGAGGCCGACGATGATTTTGCCCGGGAATGCGCGGCAGGCTTCGGCGACGAACGCCGGCTCTTTAACAGCCTTGGTGCCGATGATCACGTAGCTCACGCCAGCCTTGACGTAGTGCTCGATGGTTTCCAGCGAACGGATGCCGCCGCCGATCTGGATCGGCAGGTTCGGGTAGCGCTTGGCAATCGCGGTCACCACTTCGCCGTTGACCGGCTGGCCTTCGAAGGCGCCGTTCAGATCGACCAGATGCAGACGACGGCAACCGCCCTCCACCCACTTGGCAGCCATGCTCACCGGGTCATCGGAGAACACTGTGGAATCTTCCATGCGGCCCTGGCGCAGACGTACGCAGGCACCGTCTTTGAGATCGATAGCGGGAATAATCAGCATCTGGCAAACCTTCAAATTTGAATGTTCAGCTTGGCTCGGAAATCAGTTTTTCTCGAGCGCCCACAGGTCGCTTTCGATGCTTTCAAACCGCTCCTTGAGGTGGGTCTGCACATCGAAAATCGCCCTGTTGTAATAGTGCGGAGCAATTTCGCGGGTAAACAGCTCAAGAATTTCCGCCGCCTCGAACGAACCCAGGTCCAGTTCGAAACGATCCTCCATGAACCGCTGGATCTTGCGGTTGGCATCGCTTTCCTGCTCGGGCGTGAGGGTCAGGATCGGCGGTTTCTTCTTGGCGGCCATTTACCAGCGACCGTCCCACGCTGCGAAGTTCTGCAGCAATTGCAGGCCATGGGTATGGCTCTTCTCCGGGTGGAACTGCACGGCAAAACGCGAACCTTCGGCCAGCGCTGCGGCGAAATCGACGCCGTAATGACCGCTGCCGACCACTTGGCGCGGATTGCCGGCGGCGATGTAGTAGCTGTGCACGAAGTAGAAACGCGCCAGGTCCGGAATGTTGTGCCACAGCGGGTGATCCACCGACTGCTTCACTTCGTTCCAGCCCATGTGCGGGACTTTCAGGTGCTCGCCGTCTTCATGCAGGTCTTTGCCGAAGAACTTCACTGCGCCCGGGAACAGGCCGATGCAGTCGACGCCGTCGTTCTCTTCGCTGGTGTCGAGCAAGGCTTGCATGCCGACGCAGATGCCGAGGAACGGGCGGTCCTGACTGACTTCACGCACCAGCGAGTCGAAACCGAGGCGACGGATTTCCGCCATGCAATCGCGAATCGCACCGACGCCGGGGAAAACCACCCGGTCGGCTTCGCGGATCACGTCCGCATCGCTGGTGATCAGCACCTTGCCGGCGCCAACGTGCTCGAGGGCCTTGGCCACCGAGTGCAGGTTACCCATGCCGTAATCGATGACTGCAACCGTCTGCATTACAGCACGCCCTTGGTCGAAGGCATCTGGCCGGCCATGCGGTCATCCAGTTCGACAGCCATGCGCAGCGCGCGGCCGAAAGCCTTGAACACGGTTTCGATCTGGTGGTGAGTGTTGGTGCCGCGCAGGTTGTCGATGTGCAGGCTGACCAGCGCGTGGTTGACGAAGCCCTGGAAGAATTCCTGGAACAGGTCGACATCGAAACCGCCAACGGTGGCACGGGTGTACGGCACGTGCATCTGCAGGCCCGGACGGCCGGAGAAGTCGATGACCACACGCGACAGCGCTTCATCGAGCGGCACGTAGGCGTGGCCGTAGCGACGGATGCCTTTCTTGTCGCCGATGGCTTGTGCGAAGGCCTGGCCGAGGGTGATACCGACGTCTTCCACGGTATGGTGGTCGTCGATATGCAGATCGCCCTTGCATTGGATATCCAGGTCGATCAACCCGTGACGGGCGATCTGATCCAGCATGTGCTCAAGAAAAGGAACACCGATATCGAATCGGGCCTTTCCGGTGCCATCAAGGTTGATCGAGGCTTTGATCTGGGTTTCCAGAGTGTCGCGCTCGACAGACGCCTTACGTTCGGCCATCACCAGCTCCGCAAAATCATTGGGCGAAAAAGGCAGCCATTATAGGCACGCGGGGCCGAAACAGAAACACGAGACGTGATATGGCAGACGGATAGAAGCCCGTGCTGTCGGGGATAGACATGTCCATACAAGCCATTTCGGATAGCCCGAAACAACTGTGGGAGCGGGCTTGCTCGCGATGAGGGCCGCACATTCAACATCACTGTCGACTGTCAGACCGCAATCGCGAGCAAGCTCGCTCCCACAGGATTTGGCGCTGACCTGAAGATTTTCAGGCCAGCGCCTGGCTACTTAGTGAAACAGAACCGCCGTCTTCTGCAGGGTCACCCACACACCCCACGCCAACGGAATCCCGACCACCAGCCACGCAGCGATTGCCAGCGGCTTGCTGCCCGGCGCGGCTTTCCACTCCAGCACGGTGCTGCTGTCAGCACCCTTGTCGTGGCCCAGCGCCTGTTCGGCTGCCAGTTCGGCGTCGGTCATGAAGTACTTGTCCGCCACCGGGCGCACCAGCAGGTTGCACAGGAAACCCAGCACCAGCAGGCCGGCGAGGATATACAGGGTGATGTCGTAAGCCGCGGCGCGTTCAACGCCAATGCTCAACTGATACTCACGCAGGTAGTTCACCAGCACCGGACCCAGCACGCCAGCGGCAGCCCAGGCGGTCAGCAGGCGACCGTGGATCGCACCGACCATTTGCGTGCCGAACAGGTCGGCCAGATAGGCCGGAACGGTTGCGAAACCACCGCCGTACATCGACAGGATGATGCAGAACGCCGCCACGAACAGCGCAACGTTGCCCAGGTGACCGAGGTTCGGGATCAACGCGTACAGCGCGAAGCCCAGCGCGAAGAACACGAAGTAAGTGTTCTTGCGGCCCAGGTAGTCCGAGAACGACGCCCAGAAGAAACGACCGCCGATGTTGAACAGGCTCAACAGACCAGTGAAACCGGCCGCAATCGCAGCGATGGAAGCCAGTTGACCGGCGTCCAATTGACCGAACGGCAGATCATTGCCCAGCAGCTTGCCGCCGAACACTTCCTGCAACAGTGGCGAAGCCATGCCGAGGATGCCGATACCGGCGGACACGTTCAGGCACAGCACCAGCCACACCAGACGGAATTGCGGAGTTTTCCACGCCACATTCACGTGAACGTGACGGTGGGTGATCATCGCGTTCGAGGCTTTCTTCGCCGGCGCGGTCCAGCCCTCAGGCTTCCAGCCGGTCGGCGGCACGCGGTAAGCCAGTGCACCACCGATCATGAACACGAAGTAGATCGCGGCCATGGCCACGAAGCTCTGCCATACGCCCACACCAGTCGGCGAAGCGAAATGGCTCATCAGAGCAGTTGCCAGCGGAGCACCGACCATCGCGCCACCACCGAAGCCCATGATCGCCATGCCGGTGGCCATGCCGCGCTTGTCCGGGAACCACTTGATCAGGGTCGAGACCGGCGAGATATAGCCCAGGCCCAGACCGATACCACCGATCACGCCGGAGCCGATCCACATCAGCCAGATCTGGTGGGTATAAATACCCAGCGCGGAAATCAGCAGACCGCCGCACCAGCACAGTGCCGATACAACGCCGGCCTTGCGTGGCCCGGCGTGTTCGAGCCAGCCACCCCAGATCGCTGCCGAGCAGCCGAGGAAGATGAAGAACAGGGTGTAGATCCAGCCGAGCATGGAGATCGGCCAGTCGCACTGCGACGAGAAGACTTGTGCAATGAAGCCCATGTCCGGCGCGCAAGCCACTGGCGCGGTGATGCCCAGTGCCTTGGACAGCGGCAGCCAGAACACCGAAAAACCGTAGGCCATGCCGATGCACAAGTGAATGGCCAGAGCGGCCGGTGGGACCAGCCAGCGGTTGAAACCGGGCTTGGCGATGATGCGTTCCTTGGACAGGAACGCAGGCTGGGCGGCGCTGAGGCCGTCCGCCGTGATGCTCGTGCTCATTGTGTATCCCCCAATTATTAGTATGCGTTCGTCAGCCACTGCTCACCCCCGGCCTTTATGCACGCAGGCATGACCGTGTTGGTGGGTGGAGCTCCTTGAAGCGCGACCAAAAGTCGCAGAGGGACGGACGAACGGGCGAAGGTTACCATCTGCACGTGACAGAAAAACCAAACTGATATCACCTTTTTCGAGTCATCTGATCTCATATGACCGGGGAACCCTCCCGCCGACCGTTGTCGAAGCGCTGCACGCCGCGGTTCAAGAGGCTCCTCAGGACACCGCACCAGCACGGGGTCAGGCAGCGCTATACTCCCCGGCTAAATTACGAATTCGACTAACTACAAGGACTCGCCCATGAAAGCGTTCGGCAAAATCCTGGGTCTGGTACTTCTCGGGCTGTTGCTGATCATTGTGGCGGCGGGCTTCGCCCTGACCCACTTCTTCGATCCCAACGACTACAAAAACGAGATCCGCCAGATAGCCCGCGACAAGGCCCACATCGAGCTGACGCTCAATGGCGATATCGGCTGGAGCCTGTTCCCGTGGCTCGGCCTGGAATTGCACGAGGCCAGCGTCGCCACCCTGATCAAGCCTGACGAGCCGTATGCCGATCTGCAGATGCTTGGTCTGTCGGTGCGCGTGCTGCCGCTGCTGCGCCGCGAAGTGCAGATGAGCGACGTGCGCGTCGAAGGCCTGAACCTGCGCCTGAACCGTGACAAGAACGGCCACGGTAATTGGGAAGACATCGGCAAGCTGCCGACTGCCGCCCCTGCGCCGGGCAGCGCCCCGCCAGTGGCCGCCGGCGAACCGGTCGTCGAAACACCTGCCCAGCCGGAAAAGCCACCGCAGCCGATCCGCCTCGACATCGACAGCCTGACCGTCAACAACGCCCGGGTTGAATACAACGATGAGCAGACCGGCAAGCAGTTCAGCGCCGAAAGCATCCAGCTGAGCACCGGTGCGGTGCACGATTCGACCAACATTCCGCTGAAAGCCACGGCGTTCCTCAGCACCAATCAGCCTGTGCTGCGGGTACGCACCGAGCTGAACGGCGAGCTGCGCATCGAGCGCGCCCTGCAACGCTACAAGTTCGAAGATCTGAAGCTGTCCGGCGAACTGACCGGCGATCCGCTGCAAGGCAAAGCCATGACGTTCTCCGCCCAAGGGCAGATGCTGCTGGACAAGGCCGCCAACGTCGCCGAATGGACCGGGATCAAGATCTCCGCCAACCAGTTGCGCGCACTGGGCGAACTGAAGGCCAACGATCTGGACAAGACCCCGCAAATCACCGGCGCGATCTCCATCGCCCAGTTCGACCTGGCGAAGTTCGTCGACAGCATCGGCCAGACCCTGCCGGCCATGGCCGAAGGCAGCCTGAGCAAGGTCGAACTGGTCAGCCGTGTCGCTGCCACACCGACCAGCCTGGCGCTGGACAACATCAACCTGAAACTCGACGACAGCAGCTTCAGCGGCCGCATCGCCGTCGAAGACTTCGCCAAGCAATCGCTGCGGGCGATCCTCAAGGCCGACACCTTCAACGTCGACCGCTACCTGCCGCCGAAATCGGAAAAAGCCGCCAGCGCCACCCAGGCACGCCAGACTGAAGTCGCCAGCACCGAAGCCGATGCCATGGCCGGCGCCGGCAGCACCCCGCTGCCGGACAAGCCGAGCAAAAGCGCCTGGAGCACCGAGCGCCTGTTTCCGGTGGAGCGCCTGAGCAAACTGGACGTGAACGCCGATCTGACCTTCGGCCAGTTGACCCTCGATAAATTGCCAATCCAGAACGCTGCACTAAAGGCCACCGGCCAGGGCGGCCTGCTGACCCTGGAAAACCTGCGCGGCGAGTTGTACAACGGCGACTTCGAAGCCAAGGGCACCCTCGACGTACGCCCGAATGCACCACTGTTGAACCTGCAAACCCGGATCAACCGCGTGCCGGTGGAAAAAATCCTCGAAAGCCAGGGCAAGAATCCGCCGGTCAAAGGCCTGGTGAACCTCACCAGCACCGTCACCGGTAGCGGCAACAGCCGGCAGGCGCTGATCGAAACCCTCAACGGCAACGCCAGCTTCGTGATCAACAACGGCGTGCTGCTCAACGCCAACCTTGAGCAGCAACTGTGCAAGGGCATCGCCACCCTCAACCGCAAATCCCTAAGCGGCGAGCCGCGCGGCAAGGACACGCCGTTCCAGGAACTCAAGGGCAACCTGACCTTCCGCAACGGCGTGGCCAACAATCCGGACCTGAAGGTGCGCATCCCGGGCATGACCGTCAACGGTGACGGCGATATCGACCTGAAAGTGCTGGGTATGGACTATCGCGTCGGCATCATCGTCGAAGGCGACACCAGCGCCATGCCGGACCCGGCCTGCCAGGTCGGCGAGAAGTTCGTCGGCATTGAATGGCCGCTGCGCTGCCGTGGCCCGCTGGAACTGGGCGCCAAGGCCTGCCGCGTGGATAACGAGCGCCTCGGCCAGGTCGCGACCAAAATGGCCGGCGACAAACTCAGCGAAAAAATCGACGAAAAACTGGGCGACAAAGTCAGCCCGGAACTGAAAAACGCATTGAAGGGGCTGTTCAAGCGATGAGAGCGGAGCAGTTTTCCACGGCGGTGCTGGAATGGTTCGACCGCCACGGCCGCCATGATTTGCCCTGGCAACAGAACATCAACCCGTATCGGGTGTGGGTGTCCGAGATCATGTTGCAGCAGACCCAGGTCAGCACCGTGCTCAATTACTTCGACCGTTTCATGGCTGCGTTGCCAACGGTCGAGGCTTTGGCCGAAGCGCCGGAGGACGAAGTGCTGCACCTGTGGACGGGCCTGGGTTACTACACCCGCGCGCGTAATCTGCAGAAGACCGCGAAGATCGTCGTCAGCCAGTACGGCGGCGAGTTTCCCCGGGATGTGGAAAAGCTCACGGACTTGCCGGGCATCGGTCTGTCCACCGCCGGCGCGATTGCCAGCATCAGCATGGGCCTGCGCGCACCGATCCTCGACGGCAACGTCAAACGGGTGCTGGCGCGCTTTACCGCGCAAGAAGGCTACCCCGGCGAGCCGAAGGTCGCCAAACAGCTGTGGGCCAACGCAGAACGCTTCACGCCGCAGGATCGGGTCAACGCCTATACCCAGGCGATGATGGATCTGGGCGCCACGCTGTGCACCCGCAGCAAACCGAGCTGCCTGCTGTGTCCGCTGGAAAAGGGCTGCGAAGCGCACATGCTTGGCCTGGAGACCCGTTACCCGATTCCCAAGCCGCGCAAAGCCATTCCGCAGAAACGCACGCTGATGCCGTTGCTGGCCAACGAGGACGGCGCGATTCTGCTTTACCGCCGCCCGTCCAGCGGATTGTGGGGCGGTTTGTGGAGCCTGCCGGAACTCGACGACCTCGACGACCTGCCACACCTCGCCGCGCAGCACTCGCTGGAACTGGGCGAGCAGCAGGCGCTGCCGAGCCTCGTCCACACGTTCAGCCATTTCCAGTTGTCCATCGAACCCTGGCTGGTCCAGGTACAGGAAGCCGGCGGTCACGTGGCCGAGGCCGACTGGCTCTGGTATAACCTCGCCACCCCGCCGCGCCTGGGCCTCGCCGCCCCGGTCAAGACCTTGCTCGAACGCGCGGCCGCCGTCTTGAATGCAGGAGAGTCGACATGACCCGCACCGTAATGTGCCGCAAGTACAAAGAACAACTCGAAGGTCTGGAGCGCCCACCGTACCCGGGTGCCAAGGGCCAGGACATCTTCGAACACGTCTCGGCCAAGGCCTGGGCCGACTGGCAGAAACACCAGACCCTGCTGATCAACGAAAAACGCCTGAACATGATGAACGCCGAAGACCGCAAATATCTGCAGGGCGAAATGGACAAGTACTTCTCCGGCGAGGAATACGCCCAGGCCGAAGGCTACGTTCCGCCAGCGGAATAATCAGCGGAAATCGGGGGTCTGATCGTAAGCGACGGAATTAATTTAAGAAATTTTAAAAAAGTCGTTGACGTAAATCCGAAAAACCCTTTTAATGCGCCCCGTTGCCCAGATAGCTCAGTCGGTAGAGCAGGGGATTGAAAATCCCCGTGTCGGCGGTTCGATTCCGTCTCTGGGCACCAAATACCGAAAACCCTGAATCGCAAGATTCAGGGTTTTTTTATGCCTGCGATTTGATGGCGGCCTAATCCGGCCCATCTCGCAGCCCGAAAAAAACCCGCGATCCCTTTCCAGAGATCGCGGGTTTTGTGTTTTCAGCCGATCAATAAGCCATCGACCAGCTCAACGTATACGTCCGCCCACGCCCCTGATAGTCATACAGGTACGCCGGGCCGTAGGTCGGCGAGTAGAACAGCGTCGCCCGCTGACCCCAGACCGTGCTGTATTGCTTGTCCAGCAGGTTCTGGATGCCGCCGCTGAAGGTACCGAATTCGGTGTCGCGGCTGCCGAGCAGGTCGAAGGTTGTGTAGCCGCTGATCTTGTGGTCGGCGTCGTCCTTGAGGGTGAAGGCGTGATTGCCTTGCAGGCGGGCGCTGGTGCGGTCGCCCTTCCAGCCGATGAACGCGGTGGATTTCGACAGCGAGGCGTAGCGGGCGTCGCGCTTGATCCAGCCGCCGTTGGCGCCCTCCTCTTCCGAACGCACCAGGTGCAGAGTGCTACCCGCTTCCCAGCCACTCTGGAAGTGTCGGGTCAGCGCGCCTTCGAAGCCGTAGTCGCGGCTCTTCTGGTCGATCACGTCGATGGTCAGGGTGGCGCTGTCGGTGGTGATGACTTTGTCCGACCAGATGTAATACAGCGCCGCCTGAGCGTCCCAGTCGCTGTCGGAGTAGCGCCAGCCGGTTTCCACCTGACGGCTCTTGATGCCGGCCAACGGGTTGTCAGCGACGCTCAGGCCCGGCTTGCCGTAAAACTTGGCGGGGTCCGGCAGATCGAAGCCTTCGCCATAGTTGACCCACACTTGATGACCGTTCTTGAAGTCGTAGATGGTTCCGAGGTTGTACAGGTTGACGGCGTAATCGTTGCTGCCGCCGGCGATGCCTTTGAAGTTGCCGACATCCACGTCCATCTGCTGACGGCGCATGCCGCCGGAGACGGTCAGGTTGTCCGTGGCGTACCAGTCGAGCTGGCCGTAACCGGAGAGACCGTCGACGCGGTAGCTCGGATAGCGCGGTGCCTTGCTCAACGTATCCAGATCCAGTCCGCCGCTTTCCGACGAGACGCGCTGGTCGAAGGTGCTCTGCTCGGCGTTGAAGCGCTCGCGGTCCAGGTCCACGCCATAGGTGAACTTGAAGGACTGCCACTCCTTGGCGAACAACGCCTTGAGGCTGCTGACCTCGAAGTTCTGTTGCGAAGCGGCGAAGTACACGCCTTTGGAACCCACCGGTTTGCCGGTGTTGTAGTAAGGGAACGGGTAGAAGTTGTTGTCTTCCTTGCGATACGACGCTTGCAGGTAGAAGTCCTGCCCCAGCACATCGCTGTGGTGGTAGTTGGCATTGAGCAGCACGCGCTTGGTGCGCGGATCGAGATCGGTCGAGTAACCGCTGCGCAACTCGGCATCTTCCAGGTTCGACGGCTTCTGGTATTTCAGGTTGGGAAAGTAGATGCCGGTGTCGCCGTTGTTGCCCGAGTCGTAATACTGCGCCAGCAGATCGAGGGTCTGCTCGTCGTTGAAGCGCATCGCCAGGCTGCCCATGACGTCGATGGTGCGGTTGTATTGCAGGTCGGTCTGGGTGTTGTCGATGAAGATCTGGTCGCCGGCACCGTCGTAGAACGCCTTGTTCTGCTCGCCGGCAATTCCGAGGCGACCGCTGATGTTGTCGTTGCCGCCGCTGACCGATTGCGCGATGCGCGTGGAGAGATCGTCGCTGTTGTTGAAGCCGCTGCTGGCACCGATCTGGGTTTCGAATTGCGCCGGGCCCGGGGTGGCCTTCTTGGTGACGATGTTGATGATGCCGCCGGTGGCGCCGCCGCCATAGATCGCACTGGCGCCGGACAGCACTTCGACGCGCTCGACGTTGAACGGCGAGATGCTGTCGAATTGGCGCGACAACCCGCGAGAGCTGTTCTGGCTGACGCCGTCGATCATCACCAGCACGTTGCGCCCGCGCATGTTCTGGCCGTAGTTGGTGCGCCCTTCCGGCGCCAGGTCGAGCCCCGGCACCAGTTTGCCGATGGCCTCCTTGAGGCTGACACCGGTTTGCAGTTGTTCGCGCAACTGGGTCTGATCGACGACCCAGACCGTGCCGGGAATCTCACTGATGGCGGTGCTGGTGCGCGAGGCCACGCTGACTTCGATCGGCTTGAGCGTCATGGCGTCCGTCGGCGCCTTTGCACGGCGCAGGATCACCGTCCGGGCGTCGCTGAACTCCCAGCTCATGCCGCTGCCTGCCAGCAGCGTCTGCAACGCCTGGGCGACGCTCATCGAACCGTTCAGCGCATCGGCCTGCACGCCTTCGACGTCGGCGGTGGTGTAGAGCAGGCGCAAGCCGGCCTGATCGGCAAACGCGGTCAGGGATTGATCGAGGGACTGGGAAGGCAACGAGAGCGTCACCTGGCGCTGCTGCGCACCGGTTTCCTGTGCGGCAGCATCCTTGGTTTGCGCCTGCACCAAAGTCGAACCGAACAGGCCGGCGATGATCGCCTGAGCCAACAGGGTCCGGTGCACGATGTTTCTGCCGTGGTTGCTGCGCGTCTGTGCCGACTGCTTGAACATACCTTTCACGTCTTCCTTCCCAGCCAAAATGAATGCGTCAATGAGAATGAGTTTCTTCTCAGTCCCACTACGACGATTCGGCAGGAAGGAACTTGCAGTCGCTTTATGAAAAAAGTTTCAGATCAGTGCAGCACCGCCAGCCACGGCAGGTAGGTGACCTTCAGCGGATAGCGTTGCTCCAGCGTTCGCAGCGAGCCTTGTGGATCGTTGAGTTCGAACACACCGCTGACCGGCAGCGCTGCCAGCTCGCGGTCGGAAATCAGGATCCTGCCGTGCTGATAACGCTCCAGCTCGCCGATCACTTCGCCCAGCGGGCGCCCGTTGAAGATCAGCTTGCCGCGCTGCCAGGCCGTCAGACTCGCAGCGTCGACTTTTTGCCCGGCGAGCAGCGGCTGGCCCGGTTGATGCTCCAGTCGCTGATTGGCTTGCACCAGCATCGGCTGGTGCTGGCCGCTGAGCTGGACCTGACCGGTGCTGACCACCAGTGTCACGGCGTCACCATCGCGGCGTACGCTGAAGGCTCCGCCACTGGCCTGCAGACGCTCATCGCCTATGCGCACAACAAACGGCCGGGGATCCGACGCGGGTTCGAACAGCGCTTCGCCTTCGCGAAGGATCACGGTGCGCTCATCATTGGAATAGGCCAGCGAAAACGCGCTGGCGCTGTTGAGGATGACCTGGCTGCCATCGGGCAGCGTCACGCGCTGCTGCTGGCCGACGCTGGTGTGATAGTCGGAACTGAGCGCCGGCCATTGCTGCCAGCCTGTCACTCCGGCAATCGCCAGCACCACCGAGGCGGCCAGCGCCAGCCACCAGTGCATGCGCCGACGTGCAGCCAGATGCGTTTTGGAGTGCTGCCTGGCGGTCGAAGTCTGGCCGATCATCGACCACAGCATCTGCGCCTCATCGGCCAGGGTTTGATGAATCGGACTTTCGCTGCACCACTGTTGATAGGCGAGCCGATCGGCCGCAGTGGCCTTGCCCGAGTTGAGCAGCACCACCCAGTCAAGTGCGGTGTCTTCAAGGCTTTGCGAAGGGTCGGTCATGGCGGCATCGTGGCTGGAGAGGGAAAGGTCACGCATGGTTGGTCTTCAACCAGTCGCGACAGTGACGCAGGGCCTGGCCGATGTACTTGGCCACCATGCTTTCGGAGACGCCCAGTTCAACGGCGATTTGCGCCTGGGTCAAGCCTTCGAGGCGATTGAGCAGCAATGCCTGCCGCGCATTGGGCGACAACTGCTGCAGGGCGTCGTCGAGAATCCCCAGGCGCTCCTTGGCGAGAAACGCCGCCTCCGGCGCGGGAGCAGGATCGACGGCTTGTGAATATTCCAGATCGTCGCCGAGACCGCCGCTCAATCGCTGCTCGCGACGCAAAGTATCGATTGCCAGATTGCCCGCCACCCGGAAGATGAAACCACGGTCGTTGAGCACCGCCACCGACTCGTCGATGTTCAGCAGCTTCAGATAGGTTTCCTGCGCCACGTCGGCCGCTCGCTGCCGGTCGCTCATGCGTCGGGTCAGGTAATTCAGCAAGTCGTCGTAGTGTTCCTGAAAACTCAGCAACAGGCGGGGGGCTGGCGGCATCGAGGGGCGAGTCCGGGTTCGTTTGACTGAGCCAATGTGATCCTTTCACGGGCGTTAATGAGAAACAGTATCAATCATTGAACGATGAGTTTTCAACGCTGACGGGTTTCGGTCATTGCGGATCCGCGATACTTTGGCCGCCCCTTACGGAAGAGGGTCATCACGTCGATGAACCAGAAACGAACCCGCATTCCCCTGCCCCATCCGCCCCCTTATCGGCAAAGCCGGGCTTCATTCTGGCTGACGCTTCTGGTCGGGGTGTTGATGACTTTCGCCATCGGCGCGTCGATCTACCTGATCATCGACAGCCTGATCAGTGGCTCGATTACGACGACGAACCGCGGCCCGCGCACAACTTTCCTCCGGGATCTGCAACCGCGCAGGTACTGGTTCGAAGTCGTGTGGCAAAGCCTCATCCCCCTAATGCTGGTGAGCGTTGCGCTGTTCGGCTTACGGATCTACCGGAAAGTGCGCAAGTGATCGTGAAGGACGGGATTCAGGGCGAATCCCGTCCTGCCGACGCTATTGATGCCAGTCCCAATGGAACACCAGATTGCTGGCTGCACCACTGCCGACATTGGCAACGTCCCGGCGCACCTCGCCATTGCGCGTGGCAACCACGGTGTATTTGCCCGGAGGCAACTGTGCATAAACCAGCGGCCCGATCTGGTTCAGATTCAGCACCGGTTGCCCCGTCGCTTTCTGCACAACGAGGTCGACGTCCGAGGTGTACAGATTTTGCGCACCGACCGCGAAGGTCATGTGCAGGTTGTAACCAGCGGACTGTTGAATGGCCCGCGACTCGTCCAGCCCAATCCCGCCGGACAGATAATTGATCCCGTTCTGCTGTTGCTGCTGGACTTGCACGCCGGCGCTTTCGACAGGCTCGGCACTCGTGGCCTGCGCCATGAGCGGGAACATCAGAATCGCCACAGCGGCGACGGGCAACATGAGTGAAGTGACGCGTTTCATGATGAGTACTCCCGGGTTCTCGCAGAACCCAATCGTTACTCCTGTTTAGATTTTGCGATGCAAGGCTGGTTTTAGATTGATTGGGAGTTGTCCTGGGTGCGAAAAGGACTACGCGTTGTATTCCCCAATCATCGCCGTCTTCGGTCAGATCCCGCAAAATCCGTTCACCCTTCCTTCAGTTGAACCAGACATGGCCGGCATCGCCAAGCCGTGGGTTATTGGCATGCTCTCGCTTCTGTTTCTCCTGAGCCGGAAGACCTGATGAGCCAACTTGAACCTGCTGAAGCGCAAGATCCGAAACTCGATTCGTTGCTGGGCGACCTCGGTGAATTGATACGTGAAGCGCGAAAGAAAGTATTACGAACGGTCGACACGATTCAGGTCCAGACCTGCTGGCAGATCGGACGGCATATTGTCGAGTTTGAACAACAGGGGGCCAAGCGGGCGGGTTATGGAAAGCATCTGCTGGCTACGCTGGCCAAGCGACTGACCGAGGATTTCGGGAAGGGCTTCGATGCATCAAACCTCCGTTATATGCGCTTGTTTTATCAAGCATTTCCAATTCGTGACGCACTGCGTCACGAATTGAGCTGGACCCACTACCGCCGCTTGATACAGGTCGAAAGCGAATCAGCCCGGCAGTGGTACATGAACGAATCCGCCTCGCAAAACTGGTCAAGCCGCGCCCTGGATCGGCAGATCAACACGCTCTACTACGAACGTCTGTTGATGAGCCGAGACAGGACCGACCTCTATGCAGAGGCAGCGACCAATATCGCCGCGATGAAAAGCAATCCCCGGGAATTCATCCGCGATCCCGTCCTTCTGGAGTTTCTCGGCCTGCCCTCACCGGGCAAGCTTCAGGAGTCCGAACTGGAACAGGCCTTGATCGATCAGCTCCAGGGTTTTCTCCTCGAACTGGGCAAGGGCTTCGCCTTTGTCGGCCGTCAGCAACGCATCAGCGCCGGCGACGATGATTTTTACATCGACCTGGTGTTCTACAACTATCTGCTCAAATGTTTCGTCATCATTGACCTCAAGCGCGGCAAACTCAGCGCTCGGGATGTCGGGCAGATGGACATGTACATCCGCATGTACGACGACCTCAAACGCAGCGAGGGCGACGGGCCCACAGTCGGGATCATTCTCTGTGCGCAACAGAATGAATCGGTCGCGCACTACTCGATGCTCAAGGGCAACGAACAACTGTTCGCCAGCAGCTACAAACTGGTGCTGCCGAGCGAAGATGAATTGCGAGCGGAATTGAATCGCGAACAGCTTCAACTCGAAGAGCGCCTGCGCAATCAGTCGAGTGAATAAACACTGACGGATTGTTCACCAGGCCTGCCGAGACTATCGTTGGCAGCTACTTCGCGAAGGTCGAGAGCCATGGGTTTTCAAGAGACGCACGCACTGGAAAATGCTCGGGACAGGGTCGCCCTCACAAGCGACGTTCAGGACGAACCCTTCCGGGAGCCCGCCGCCGATGGTTATCCCCTTGGCGGCTTCACCTGGCGCCACGCGGTGCCTGACCCACAGCGCCCGGTGGTCATCATTAACGCCGCAACCTCGGTGCGTTGCCGTCACTATTCGCGTTTTGCCGCTTACCTGTTCGCCCAAAATTTCGATGTGATCATCTTCGACTACCGGGGTATTGGCGAGTCGCGACCAACGTCGATGAGGCATTTGCAGGCTTCGTGGACGGATTGGGGTGCACTGGATTTCGAGGCGATGCTCAATCGTGCTCAGCGGGAGTTTCCCGACCAGCCGATCGATGTGGTCGGGCATAGCTTCGGCGGTTGTGCGGCAGGACTTGGCGCTTCCGGATCAGCGATCCGACGACTGGTAACCGTCGGCGCTCAGTTCGCCTACTGGCGTGATTATGCCCCGGAACATCGCTGGCGCATGTTTGGCAAATGGCATCTGCTGATGCCGCTGCTGACGCTGTTCTGTGGCTACTTCCCCGGCAAGCGTCTCGGCTGGCTGGAGGACACGCCCGCTGGTGTTGTGCGTGACTGGAGCACGCCAAGCGCGCGGTATGAACGACGCCCAAGCGGTCGGGTGATGCTGGCGAAAAACGGCCACCTGCCCTTCGCCAACGTCCGAGCAAATACCCTTGCGATCAGCATCGGCGACGATCCTTACGGAACCATCCCGGCAACCGAACGCCTGCTGGATTACTTCCACAACGCGCAAAAGACCCACCTGCGAATCGAGCCGCAGGACATCGGTGAACAGGAAGTCGGACATTTCGCCTTTTTTCGCAGCGCATACCAAGCCACACTATGGCCCATCGCGCTGACCTGGCTGCAGACCGGCGCACTGGCCCCCGACACACCGGGGCGGCAAGTGCCGCGCAGTTGAGTCCCCTCCAACGCATCACGGAACACACACCATGGCTTCCGCCAACAAGCAGCAAAAACGCGCCGCCCGGGCCAAGACCAAGGCCAAGCAGAACCGTACCAAACGCGCCGAGGCACCGGTCGAGCTGGACCCGAACGACGACCGCATCGATTTCGAATCGGTGGACCTGACCGAACTGTTCAAGAAAATGATCGACGCCGAGAAGATCAGCCAGCAGGCCATGTGCACCGCGTTCCTCGAGGACCCGCTGCTGGAGCTGGTGTACGAGCAGGAAGGCGAAGAAGGCGCGATGGATTTCATCCTCGCCGCCCTGATCGAGTACCGCCAGTGGTCCACCGAGACCGACGAAGCCGGTGCCCTGGCGTGGATCGAGTCGCCTGATTTCCAGAAAGACTATGTGGCCGCGTCCGACGCGATCGCCGCGCAAACCCAACAGAAAGACTGAGTTCCCATGGCATCCCTGAACAAACAGCAGAAACGCGCCAAACGCGCCAAGGCCAAAGCCAAGCAGATCCGCATGGTCGGCCGCAAACCTCTGGCCCTGGATGATGACCACGGTCACCTGGCCGAGCCGATCCCGGAATACACCCTGGCGATGTTCAGCAAGATGCGCGACGCCGAAGCCGTCAGCCGCGACGACATGCTGCTGACCCTGCTGCGGGAGCTGGCGTTCATCATCGTCGACCATCCTGAACTGCTGGACATGGAAAACGCCGACGACGAAGGCATGGCTGCCACTCACCTGGCCGCCGACATGCTGATCGACTACCGCATGTGGGCCGATGGCATGGATCGCGAGACGGCTCAGGCCTGGTTGAGCGAGCCGCAGTTCATCACCGATTTCGGAAAGGCACTGGACACCTACGGCCAGTCGCTCGAAGCGCAGGAAGAAAAGAGCGAATAAACCTCGCCCGCAAACAAAAACGGCCGCTTGTCATCGCTGACAGCGGCCGTTCTGCATTACGCGATACGGATCAGTTCAACACCACCGCACCACGGTTCTCTGCCTTGCGACGACGCGCCACGAGCATGCCGGTCGCGACAACCACCAGGCTCAGCAGGCCGGTCGCGAGGATTTCCACGCGGTGGGCTTCCTGGAACAGCATGATGGTCAGGGCGGCCACGATGAACACGATCACCGCATAGGTCAGGCCCGGGAACAGCCACATGCTGAAGACGATTTTTTCGCCGCGAGCCATACGTTGTTTACGCATGCGCAGTTGCGAAATCGCGATCACCAGGTACACCAGCAGCGCAATGGCGCCGGAGCTGGCCAGCAGGAACTCGAACACCGCAGCCGGGGCCACGTAGTTGGCGAAGGTGCACAGGAACGCCGCGCCAGTGGACAGCATCACCGCCCAGTAAGGCGTGCCGCTCTTGTTGGTGCGAGTTGCCATGGCAGGAGCATCGCCACGCTTGCCGAGGGAGAACAGCATGCGCGAAGAGGTGTACAGCGCCGAGTTCAGGCAGCTGGTCACAGCAACCAGAACCACGATGTCGACGATCATCTTGGCGTTAGGGATGCCCATGCGCTCAAGCACAGTCTGGTAGGAGCCAAGGCTGGCCAGCGCTGGATCATTCCATGGCACCAGGGCTACGACGATGAAGATCGATACCAGGTAGAACAGACCGATCCGCCAGATCACCGAGTTGGTGGCCTTGGAAATCTGCTTGCCAGGGTTCTTCGATTCCGCGGCCGCGATGGTCACGATCTCGGTACCCATGAAGGAGAACATGGTGGTCAGGATCGCGCCCAATACCGCGCCCAGGCCGTTTGGCAGGAAGCCTTGAGTGTCGAAGATGTGCGAAACGCCGCTCACCTGACTGTTCGGCAGGAAGCCAAAAATCGCTGCCACACCCAGAATGATGAAACCGATGATCGCCACGACTTTGAGCAGGGCGAACCAGAATTCGAACTCACCGTAGTTTTTTACGCTGAACAGGTTGGTCACTGTCAGCAGCATGGTGATGATCAGCGCGAAGGCCCAGATCTCCACACTCGGGAACCAGGCGTGCAGGATGGTCGCGGCGGCGTTGGCCTCCAGCGGGATCACCAAGACCCAGAACCACCAGTAGAGCCAGCCGATGGTGAAACCGGCCCAATGGCCGATGGCGCGGTCGGCATAAGTCGAAAAGGAGCCGGTATCCGGAGAGGCAACGGCCATTTCGCCGAGCATGCGCATGACCAGCACAACCAGCATGCCGGCAGCGGCGTAAGCCAGCAGCACGGCCGGGCCGGCGGCAGCGATGGCGTGGCCGGAGCCGACGAACAGACCTGCACCGATCACACCGGCGATCGACAGCATGGTCACATGACGCGGTTTGAGCCCCTGTTCGAGGCCATTGGAGCTTGGGGTACTGCTCATTGAAACTACCTTTGCGAGGAAAGCGATTGCGTCCGGCCCGTCTGGCGTTCCTTCTCGTAAAAAGAATCCAACGGGGCGTTCCAGATTCTGCACGCAATAATTGCGCCAAAATGTTTCAAAGTCTTCTGGCCCGCGGTTTTTAGCGCGACCGGACGGTCATCGCAAGTCCTTGAGAATACTGGCCTTTCGCCAAAGCGTTACCCTGCGACTCACTTTTCAAACGAACGGGCGCACCAGAAACACACTGAAAAAGTGCGGGATGCACAATAAAAGGGCGAATGAGGAACGTTCGGCCGGATAGCGCTTCCAACACCCCGCCAAAGGTGGCAACATCGCGCCTTTTTTTACGCGACACCCACGGGAATCAACGTTCAAACACCCGTTCGGTTGTTGACGGGGCGACAGTCTGCTGCGCTGATGCGACAACCTGCCACATGCCATCCGTTTACCGCTCGTAGCGCTGTTGGCTGCCATTGAAACGCTATGCTAGCTTGGCCGCCTCGCCAGGAAGGCCACCAACAGCTGGAGCGCAACATATATGAGGAACGCACATGGCTGAGGCCACGCCCGCGCTTGAAATCCGCAACCTGCACAAACGCTACGGACAGCTTGAGGTGCTCAAAGGCATCTCGCTGACCGCCCGCGACGGCGATGTGATCTCGATCCTCGGTTCCTCCGGTTCCGGCAAGTCCACGTTCCTGCGTTGCATCAACCTGCTGGAAAACCCGCACCAGGGCCAGATCCTGGTCGCCGGCGAAGAACTCAAGCTCAAGGCCGCCAAGAATGGCGAGCTGGTTGCCGCCGACGGCAAGCAGATCAATCGCCTGCGCTCCGAGATTGGTTTTGTGTTTCAAAACTTTAATCTATGGCCGCACATGAGCGTGCTCGACAACATCATCGAAGCCCCGCGCCGCGTGCTCGGCCAGAGCAAGGCCGAAGCCATCGAAGTCGCCGAAGCCCTGCTGGCCAAGGTCGGCATCGCCGACAAGCGCCACGCCTACCCGGCGCAACTGTCGGGCGGTCAGCAACAGCGCGCGGCGATTGCCCGCACGCTGGCGATGCAGCCCAAGGTGATCCTGTTCGACGAGCCCACCTCCGCCCTTGACCCCGAAATGGTCCAGGAAGTACTTAATGTCATCCGCGCATTGGCCGAAGAAGGCCGCACAATGCTGCTCGTGACCCACGAAATGGGGTTCGCCCGTCAGGTGTCCAGTGAAGTGGTGTTCCTCCACCAGGGCCTGGTCGAAGAGCAAGGATCGCCACAGCAGGTGTTCGAAAACCCGCTTTCGGCGCGCTGCAAACAATTCATGTCCAGCAACCGCTAACGGAGCTACCCGCATGCAGAACTACAAAAAGGTCTTCCTGGCCGCCGCCGTCTCCCTGGCGTTCAGCGCCGGCGCCATGGCCGAGACCCTGAAGATGGGCATCGAAGCCGCTTACCCGCCGTTCAACAATAAAGACGCCAGCGGCCAGGTTGTTGGCTTCGACAAAGACATCGGCGACGCCCTGTGCGCCAAGATGAAAGTCGAGTGCAGCGTCGTGACTTCCGACTGGGACGGCATCATCCCGGCCCTGAACGCCAAGAAGTTCGACTTCCTGATTTCCTCGCTGTCGATCACCGACGAGCGCAAGGGCGCGGTGGACTTCACCGACCCGTACTACTCGAACAAACTGCAGTTCATCGCGCCGAAAAACGTCGATTTCAAAACCGACAAGGACGCGCTCAAAGGCAAGATCATCGGCACGCAGCGCGCGACCCTGGCCGGCACCTGGCTTGAAGACACCTACGGTAGCGATATCCAGGTCAAACTCTATGACACTCAGGAAAACGCCTACCTCGACCTGACTTCCGGTCGTGTCGACGCGATCCTCGCCGACAAGTACGCCAACTATGACTGGCTGAAAACCGATGCCGGCAAGAACTACGAGTTCAAGGGCGACCCGGTCGTGGAAAGCGACAAGATCGGCATCGCCGTGCGCAAAGGTGACCCGCTGCGTGAGAAGCTGAACGCCGCATTGAAGGAAATCGTCGCCGACGGTACCTACAAGAAGATCAACGACAAGTACTTCCCGTTCAGCATCTACTGATCCTGACGTGCGGGACCTGCGCCGTGATCCAACGGTGCAGGCTCCCGGCCTTGCCTGCCGCGATTTGAAAAGAAATCCATGATTATCGACCTCTACGGATTCGGCCCGGCGCTCGCCGCCGGCGCGCTGATGACCGTCAAACTGGCACTTACGGCCCTGTGCCTCGGGCTGGTGCTCGGTCTGCTCGGCGCCCTGGCCAAGACTTCCCCGTACAAGCCGCTGCAATGGCTTGGCGGCACTTATTCGACCCTGGTGCGCGGCGTCCCGGAATTGCTCTGGGTACTGTTGATCTACTTCGGTACGGTCAACGCCATGCGCGCACTCGGAGAGTTCTTCGGCAATCCCGAACTGGAACTCAGCGCCTTCGCCGCCGGCGTCATCGCGCTGGGCCTGTGCTTCGGCGCCTACGCCACGGAAGTGTTCCGCGGCGCAATCCTCGCCATTCCCAAGGGCCACCGTGAGGCCGGCGTGGCCCTGGGCCTGTCGAAATGGCGGATCTTCACCAGGCTGATCATGCCGCAGATGTGGCGCATCGCCCTGCCAGGCCTGGGTAATCTGTTCATGATCCTGATGAAAGACACCGCGCTGGTGTCGGTCATCGGCCTGGAAGAAATCATGCGTCACGCACAGATCGGCGTGACCGTGTCCAAACAGCCGTTCACCTTTTATATGGTCGCTGCCCTCATGTACCTGTGCCTGACGGTACTGGCGATGACCGGCATGCACTTCCTGGAAAAACGCGCCGCCCGCGGCTTCGCGAGGAGCGCTCAATGAACTGGGAAGTCATCATCAAGTGGCTGCCGAAACTGGCGCAGGGCGCGACCCTGACTCTGGAACTGGTGGCCATCGCAGTCATCGCCGGTCTGCTGCTGGCAATTCCGCTGGGCATCGCCCGCTCTTCGAAGCTGTGGTATGTGCGCTCGCTGCCCTACGCCTACATCTTCTTTTTCCGTGGCACACCGTTGCTGGTTCAACTGTTTCTGGTCTATTACGGCCTGGCGCAGTTCGACGCGGTACGCAGCAGCGCGCTGTGGCCATACCTGCGCGATCCTTTCTGGTGTGCGACCGCGACCATGACCCTGCACACCGCCGCCTACATCGCCGAGATCCTGCGCGGTGCAATCCAGGCTATTCCGCCGGGTGAAATCGAAGCGGCGCGGGCGCTAGGCATGTCCCGGCCGAAAGCGCTGTTCTACATCATCCTGCCGCGCGCCGCCCGCATCGGCCTGCCGGCCTACAGCAACGAAGTGATCCTGATGCTCAAGGCCAGCGCCCTGGCCAGCACCGTGACTTTGTTGGAACTGACCGGCATGGCGCGCACGATCATTGCCCGCACTTACCTGCCGGTGGAGATCTTCTTCGCTGCCGGCTTGTTCTATCTGGTGATGGCCTACGTGCTGGTTCGCGGTTTCAAATTGCTGGAACGCTGGCTGCGCGTCGATGCGTGCCAGGGACGCTGATTCTTCTTACGTGCTGATGGGCGAGGACCTACTCGCCCGTTTCACCGCACTGGATACATTTCTCACAGCGCATCAGACGCTGTGGAAGCCTCGCCCGTTTACTCATCTGCAACTTCCCTGGGAAGCGTCCTGCCCGGAACTGTCCGCGTGGCTACGTGGACGCTCGCTGGAAGATGCGGAAAACGCCCACAACAATCCTGCCGAACTCTTTGATGCGCCGGAGCCGTTTGCTTCATTGGCGGCGTTGTCGCTTGAGCTGAGTGTGGTGGGTGAGTTGCCCGCACACTCACTGGAAGCCGCCAGCCATCGCCTGAATGTCGATGTACCGGGGCGCAAATGGCGGCAGATCGAGGCCTTCGCCAGCCGCTTGTCGTTTGCCTCACAACCGAAGCACTGGCTGGATTGGTGTTCGGGCAAAGGCCATTTGGGGCGGCGCCTGCTCGGCGCTGGTCAGCAGCTCACATGTCTGGAATATGACCCGGCGCTGGTCGCCAGTGGTCAGGCGCTGAGTGAGCGTCATCACCTGCATGCGCTGCATGTCGAGCAGGATGTGCTCGCGGCGGACACGGCTTTATTGCTGAACACCGAACACACACCTGTCGCCCTGCACGCTTGCGGCGACTTGCATGTGCGCCTGATGCAACTGGCTTCGGCGACTGGATGCCGACAATTGGCGATCGCACCATGCTGCTACAACCGGATCAGTCGCACTGAATATCAGCCATTGTCCTCCGCAGGTTCGCGATCAAACCTACAGCTCTCACTGGAAGATCTGTCCCTGCCGATGAGCGAAACCGTCACCGCCGGTGCCCGCGTCCGACGTCAACGCGACACCTCCATGGCCCGCAGACTGGCTTTCGATTTGCTGCAACGGCAAGTACGCGGCATCGACGAATACCTGCCGACACCTTCCCTGCCGATCGCATGGCTGGAAAAACCGTTCGCCGACTTCTGCCGCGACCTGGCAGCGTTGAAAGAGTTATCCACAATCGGCGAGCAGGATTGGCCGGCACTGGAAACCGCCGGTTGGCAGCGATTGGCCGAAGTTCGTAACCTGGAATTGCTCCGCGGACTGTTCCGACGCCCGCTGGAACTTTGGCTGAATCTTGATCGGGCACTTTTCCTCACCGAGCAGGGATACGTTGTACGTCTCGGCACCTTCTGCGAAGCGCCGCTCACACCGCGCAATTTCCTGCTGCTAGCGGAATGCGTTTAAATCTTTACAGCCTGTGGATAACTCTGTTGATGGAATTCTCGTGGATCCAATATCCACGCCTGTTTCAAGCCATTAACAGCCTTGGTCATTTTTTGTTCACACAAATAAAAAACCGGTAAAACAGGGATTTGCGCATCAAATGAGAACCCGTCCACAAAATCCCCTCTAAGCCCGCTCTCTTCAAAGCCCGTTGTGCATAAGCCCCCAAGCAAAAGGACATAACCGCCGAATCGCGGACGGGGGGAACGGAAAATTGCACCTGCCAACCACCCTTGCTATACAGGCTCACACCGTGCCGGCAGCGCACGCACGAACAAGAAGAACCTGACCGACAGGGAGCGACCGTGACGTTCATCTCTTACGCACAGAATTTCGAAGACATCCGCCTGTGGCGCGCCCTTAAATTCTTCGAGAATGGCTTCTATATAGATGTCGGCGCCAACGACCCGACCCACGATTCGGTGACCAAGGCGTTCTATGATCGCGGCTGGAGCGGCATCAACGTCGAGCCGATGCAGAACTTCCACGACGCCCTGCGCCAGCAACGCCCCCGCGACACCACGCTGCAATGCATCGCCAGCGATGAACCCGGCGAAGTGACCTTCTACGGCATTCCCGGCACCGGCCTGTCCACCGCCGACCCGGTCACCGCCCAGGAGCGTCGCGACCTTGGCCTCGATGTGCGCAGCCTCACCGTCAAGGCCCGCACCCTGACCTCGATCTGCGAAGAACACGTCGCCGGCCGCGAAATCCACTTCCTGAAAATCGACGTCGAAGGCCACGAAGAAACCGTGCTGCGCGGCATGGACTTCGTCCGCTTCCGCCCGTGGATCATCCTCATCGAAACCCCGTTCGAACGCGACCACACCTGGGAACACCTGATCACCGACGCGGGCTACACCAACGTCTGCTTCGACGGCCTCAACAGCTACTTCCTGGCCGACGAACACCTGAACCTCAAACCGGCCTTCGACATGCCGCCCTGCCAGCTCGACAACTTCCAGCTATGCCTCGGCCACCCCTTCGCCCACCCTGTCAGCCCCGGCGAAGCCGAAGCCCTGGCGCAAATCAGCGCCGCCACGCAACGCGCCGAACACGCCGAAGCCCAACTGCGCGCCCTCCAGAACAACCGCGCCTGGCGAGCCATCCAGAAACTGCGCAACGTCCTGCGCCGAGCCTGATCGAAGCCCGCGCAAAAATAGTCAGAATTCAGGGGTTTACAGAACCAACCCAGTCGCTATAATCGTCGCCCACACGCCGGTATAGCTCAGATGGTAGAGCAACTGACTTGTAATCAGTAGGTCCCGGGTTCGATTCCTGGTGCCGGCACCATACAAAACGAAGGCTCGCAGAAATGCGGGCCTTTTGTTTATCTGCATTACGTAACAAGGCATTCTGGAATCCGTCAAAAGCTACGGTATCGCCTGAGGGACACCAATGAAATGGAGCTTCGATTGGAAGTATCTCCTCGCCACAGCGCTGGCGATTGCGAGCCTCATGTTCCCCGTCTACTTATGGCAGTCTGACCTTAAAGCACACGACATTTCAGTGCGGTTGCTCTCATCGTCCTCACTCCAACCCTTCGCCACCTCAAAAATTTATGATGTAAAAATGACGGTAAATGGTGTCGAACTAGTCAATCCGTATTTTTCAATATATGAGCTTGTAAATTCTGGATCCAAACCGATTCTCAACTCTGACTTTGAGTCACCAATCATATTCGCTGGAAATAATGGCCTTACTTTTGTAAGCGCCCGCGTTGACCTCACTGAGCCTAAAGACATCCCTGTAAAAGTCGGGGTCGAACCGACACAAGTCACTATTGCACCTTTTCTCTCAAACCCCAATGACAAGGTCTTTTTATCAATAATCACGTCTGGTCCAAACCCAGCTATCAGCGTAAAAGCGCGGATTGCAGGGGTACGGGAGATCACGATCGTAGATTCATCCGTAGCTACTGCTAGTCCAATAAAACTTGTTATCTATTTTATTTTCTGTGTAATCGCCTTAACAACATACTTCACTCACGCATTCATTTTCTCTAAACAATTAGCCAGATTGTTTAATCATGGCCTCGCCCTAGCGTCAATGCTGGGGTGTGGGCTGGCTGGTGCTATGTCTATGAGAAAATTCATTGACGAGCTTGGTTTGATAACTGGAGGGCTGGAAAGAAATGAAAACTGGTTCATCGCCAGCTTTCTAGTGCTCAGCATTGGTGCCGCCTATGTGATCAAGAGATATTTCTTGCGTGCCGATGATTTATACGCAAAAAAAAACCTAACCGACTAGCCCTGGGGAGTAACTCGATACCCTACTCCTAAGTATTGACGCTAGGTTTCTGTTGATTCAAAGCGATTTATAAATATCCAAATTTGGTTAAAACCAAGAGCGCCTGAAACCGGTTTATTTTGGGTATATCTCAGCGGCGTAGCAGTGAACATTGTCCTAGGGTAATGCCTCTCTTACCCGCCCTTCTCGATTCAACTCTTGTCTGATATTGCTGGGCAAGGCTTCACGAAAGCAATTTGTGAAACGCCGGCCTCCGCCAGTGCTACTGCATTTGCGGAGAACGGCTCCTCCGTAACACGCGATGCCTTTGCAGACTTCATCTGAAGTACAGAGTCCAGCAAGTCCTTCCGAAACTGCTCCAGCTCATCGACCATCGCTATCTCATCATCCAATTATTTTTCTCCAACGCTCAGTTGGTGAACCTACGCAGCCTCAACCGAAAGCAAAATCCGGCGCCCAAGCTGCTGCAATGCACGCTCGACATTCTCTATCTTGGAGTGATGTAGGAAATCGACCAACCGATCTACCTGAGGTCGTTGCACACCTAAGCGTCGTGCCAGTTCAGCCTTGCTCACCCCAAACTCCAAAAGCGTATTCCAGAGCCCAACCTTTGCCGCAGTCAGTGCAGGCAGACGCAATACCGCGTCACTTTCCTGTTCTCCCGCATCACCTGTCGGAATCAACCGGCGATCATCAACGTAGATCGACAAGGCTGTTTCCATTGCATCAATGGCGCCGTCGAGTGCTTCCTCGAGGGTGTCGCCAGCGGCGTGCATCTCTGGAATTTCTGCGCAGGACAACCAGACACTGCTCGGCTCCTCGTGGACTTCCAACGCATATTCGAACATCACGTTTCCTCTCATGGGGTACAAACTCAGCCTCACCCTTGTGGCCTAGCTGCATCGCCGAAGCTCAATGTCGCTTATCCGCATCACGCGCTATTTCAGCAGAGAGACCGTGCAAGATATTTGTTACCCATGCAACATAAGTGTTGCATGCGAGTATGTCTGCCTACCGCCACCACCTGGCCACGATTGCGCACATCCCTCTCCCACGCTACCGTCAAACCCGTCGCTGCCAATTCAGCGACCGGGCCTGAGAACCCGCGTAAGATGCAGGCGCACCAGCGCCCCAACCCACGTTTGCCGGCGTTTTTTTGTGCCTGCATTTCCGTGCAATGGCGGCTGTGCGTGGGAGGTCTTCGGACCTGCCGGGTTCCTGTATCTCCGGTTTCTCAGCCTGCGCATAGCTGCCACCCTTTCGCCTGAGAACGAAGTGGCAGCGCTCATTTGATACAGGGAGTTTCACAAATGATTAGCATCGATCCGTCCAGAGTCTGCCCTTTCCATCTTCCAGCAAACGGTAGGTGAAGCCATGACCCGTCCACACGATCTGAAAACCCTCGGCCTCACCCATTTTTCCTTCCAGTCCAACCACGCACTCTTCCGCACCAATTCCGGCGTCCCGGTCGCCACCGCCCTATCCCACGCGTCCCATCTGCTCCACATTTCCAAACTGCTCACCTCGGATACCTCTGCCGCCAACGATCCGGAACTCCACGCCTGCGCTTCGCAATACTTGCAGGAGTTGAGCAAGGCGCTGGTCGATGACGCGGTCAAGGTGCTGAGTCCAGATCCATAAAATGTCGCCCACAAAAAAGCCCTCGCATCGCTGCAAGGGCTTTGTGTTACCGGATCAATCAGTGCCCGGCGCTCTGCCCACCATCCACATGCAGAATCTCGCCTGTCACAAACTTCGCCTTATCGAGATACACCACAGCCTGCGCAATGTCGTCAATCTCGCCCATGTGCCCAACCGGATGCAGCGCGCCCAGTGCCGCGTGGGTTTCCTCGCCGTGCATCGGTGTCTTGATGATGCCCGGTGATACCGCGTTCACCCGGATCCCGCGCTTGGCGTATTCGATGGCCAAGGATTTGGTGGCGGCGTTGAGGCCTCCCTTGGTCAGTGACGCGAGAACCGAGGGCACGCCATCTACCGCATGGTCGGTCAGGCTGGTGGTGATGTTGACCACGTGGCCCTTGCCCTGTTTTTCCATTTCGGCGATGGCCAGTTGGGTGATGTAGAAGAAGCCATTGAGGTTGACCGACAGCACCGCGGCGTAGTCTTCCGGGGTGTAGGTGGTGAACGGTTTGGCGACGAAGATGCCGGCGTTGTTGACCAGGGTGTCGATGCTGCCGAAGCGTGCCACGCCTTCGCTGATCACGCGCTTTGCGGTGGCCGGATCGCCGATGTCACCGGCGATAGTCAGGATCTGCGGGTCGTTCGACGGTTTGATCGAGCGCGAAGTGGCGACGATGTTGTAGCCCAGTTCACGGAAGGCCTTGACCATGCCTTCACCCAGACCTTGGGAGGCGCCAGTGATGACGACGGTTTTTTTTGAATTGCTCATGATGAAATCCTCAACAGATTGATGGTGATCGACAAGACAGCGGGCGCGGTCAGGACTGATTCCGCTCCGCCAGTTGCCGGCGGTATTCGGTGGTGGTGATACCGGCGTAGCCCCAGTTATCGGTGTCGACTTCTTCGATCACGATGTGGGTCAGGTCCGGGCGTTTGTTGAGGACGCGTTCCAGGGTCTCAGTGATTTCGGCGATAACCTGAGCTTTTTGCTCACGGGTAACACCGTCGCGGGTGATGCGTACGCTGACAAATGGCATGACGACGACTCCAGTGACCTGCCCTCGGGATGATGGTCAGGTGTTGGAGCTCAATTTAGGCGTGAGCCGGGAGGGGAAAAAGTAGGGGTGGGGTACTTCATTTGTGAGGTGGTGTAATGAATAGTCTGTAAAAATCGCGCCAAAATTCCTTTGAAAATCCGCCCAAACGCACCCAAACCGTGCACTTTTTTTGACCCCAATCACCCCCGCGTCACCAAAAACCCCGATCCTGTGTCAGCCTCCAGCCATCGGCGGGGACATCAATTCGCTACTAATTGCGCGACAACTATGCTCAGGTACAGGAATATAGCCGGCAAATGGAGCCGTTCAGGCCGTCACGTACACAACAATACCCAGCCCACTTCAGAGGGCATTACCCATGGATAGCAGAACCTTACGCAACCTCATGCGCATCGTGCAGACCGGCTCCTTGTCGGCCGCAGCCGAGCATTCGTGCCTGACCGTGCAGGCCCTGGCCGCGCAGTTGAACAAGGTCGAAGAACAGTTCGGTTTCCGCTTGTTTCGCCGTTCCAACAAAGGTTTGACGCTGACGCCGCAAGGCACCGAGCTGACGCCTTATATGGACAGAGTGCTGATTGCCACGCGGCAGATGGAAGAGAAAGTCGAAGCATTGAAGGTGCCGGGACAGCGCACGTTGAAAGTGGCGTTGAACACCACGCTGGACCCGGACTTCAACCGGCGATTGATCGGACGCCTGATCGATGTGTTCCCCGACTACCAGATGGAATTCAGCTACGCCGAGTCGATGGAAAATCTCAGCAAGCTGAAGAACGAAGACTTCGACCTCGCGGTGCTGATCGGCCCGCAGCGTCCGGGGTTGCCGAGCATTGTCCTGCCGGATGTGCAGGTGCAAGTGGTCGGCGCGCACTGCGGTCAGGAGAACGATCCGCTGACGTTGCTAGGCAACAAGTTTCAGGTGCGTCCTGCAGAAGATTGCCCGTATTCCCACAGCTTTTTGCGTTTTCTCGACGCCGGGCTGGGTAATCACGAGAACAGTCAGCGGACGATTTATTCCTGCAGCGAAACGCTGACCCTGTCGCTCATCACGCAGATGGACGCCGTCGGCATGGTCTCTCGCGAGGCCGCGCAGAAGAACGGCCTGACGATTTTCCCCGGGTTCGAGGATTTCCTCGAAGTGCGCCTGGCGGTGAACAACCCGGATCTGTCCGGCCAGGCGTTGAACGACGTGGTCGATCTGCCGCTACATGAACGAGCCGAGCGCAATGTACGCAGCCGTCCCAACCGCCACACTGAGAAAGAGGTTTTTGCTGAAATACGCACATAACAGCGTCGGAATCGCTGCATAGAATTCCGGGCGGTCGAGCTGTATGTGCTGATCCTTGATCAACAAGGGTGTCAGGCTGATCGCAGCGACGATCGCCACCGGCAGGTATTCCAGCGCCCGGGCGACGAAGGGTGGCCAGTGCTCGGTGTTGACCTGCAGCGGTAGCGCCCGTGGCAGAAAGGTCACGGCCATCATCAGCGCGACCACCAGAATCAGGAACGTTTGGTCAGGCATACACCCACTCCGCAGCCCACAAACGTGGCGATGAAAACGTTGAACGGCGAGCTGCCCACCAGGCTCAGTGCGCCCATGCAGACCACTGCGGCCAGGGCGGCGATGAGTTTGTTGCGGGTGTTGCACAGCGAGACCAGCACATAAAGCATCATCGCAGTCAGCGCATAGTCGAGCTGATACTTGATCAGGTGCGAGGCGTACTGCGCGCACAGGGCGCCGAGCAATCCGCCGATCACCCAGGAGGTGTGGCAGAACAGGTTGAAGCCGATCAGATAACGGATGTTCACCGGCGCACCGGTGCCCAACTTGACGCTGTGGAAGGCGAACGATTCATCGGTCAGGCCGCCGGCGTAGCACCAGCGCTCCATGCGGCTCAGGCCCAGCGCCCGCAGGGCCTTCGCCATGTAGACCGACATCAGCATGTGCCGCGCGTTGATCAGAAACGTGGTCAGCACGATGGTGGTCAGCGACGCACCGCTGCTGATCAGCGCCAGCGCCGCGAATTGCGAAGCCCCGGCATACACGAACAGACACATTGCCACCGGCAACCACAACGGCAGCCCGGCGTTGACCGCCATCAGCCCGAACACGAACGACACGGTGAAATAACCGGCCACCACCGGGCTGGCTTCGGCAAACGTGCGCGACGGCTGACGGTCGACCATCAGCGGCGCACTGCCGGATGTTTCATTCATAGATCCCTCTCAAATGTCCGTTCGCCGTGAGGTTCGCAGAAACCCTGGGCAGTCCAGAAACGCTTGCCCGCGAGGTTAGCATCATCGACGAACAGGAACATCCGCAGCACACCGACCCGCTTCATGTCGGCCGACGCCGCTTCTACCAGTCGCTGGCCGACGCCCTGGCTGCGATAGCGCAGGCTGACCGCCAGATGGTTGATGGTGCCGCGACTGCCGAGCATGCCGCCCAGCACCGCCCCGACGATCTCGCCTTCAACATCGAAGGCCAGATACGCCGTGGTGGTTTTCTGGATCAGCACGCCGCGCAGGCACTTGGCGTCCTGCCATTCACAGAACGACACTTCGTCGAACTGGCGGAAGAAACGCTCCATGCGCTGCGCGTCCTTGGCCGTCGCGCGCCGCAGCACCACCGGCGTCGAACATTCGACGCCGTCGATTTGGGTGATCTGATTAGCGAACAATGTCGAAAGCGGTCCCGGGCCGCGAGAAGGAAATCGCCAGAATCTGCCGGTACGCCATGGCATGGGAATGGGTGTTGCGCGCCGGTGTCACGTAGTGGCGCATGTCGCGGTCGAGGAAGTAAGTGGTGTCGAGGATTTCCTGGTAGGTGGTCGACGCCAGTTGCTGCTCGTGAATGTCGTACAGGCGGCTTTCGGCACCCTCGACATTGTTGCGACCCCAGAAGTGCACACCGCTGAACGGGTAACCGTCGCAGTGAATGCCTTCCGGCGTGATTTCCAGTTGTTTGCCCGGTTTGATCTCGATGCGGATCTGATGGATCTGGCATTGCCAGATTTCATCGTGCAGCTCTTCCGGCAGCACGCTTTTGTACACTTCGAAATCGGTGTCGATCAGGCTGCGCATCACGGGCGATTCGATGACTTCGTCCGAGAAGTCCTGGAAGTGTCGCACCACACCGCCCACGTAGGCGTTGTTCTCCTTGGACTGCACGTATGCGCGGTGTTCCAGCTGCTTCAGCTCGCGCGTCTTGGGGTTGTATTCAAAGTCGCTGTAACGACGGTAACGCATGCCGGCTTCGGCCTGACCGTAGTAACTGTCAGGCTCCATGTTTTCCCAACTTTTGGTCAGTCTGACGAAGTCGGCGAAATGACCGTAGAGATTGAAGTCAGCACCCTGCACATTGGCGTACTTGTCGCGCCGTAGCGATTCGCCCACTTCTCTGGTTAAAACGATCATTACCAAATTCTCCGCTGCATTGAGCGGCCTAATCTATTAGGTGGAGAATTTGCGTCCATGAGAAAGAATTTCAGGCATTTAAAGCCCTGTTTGAAACGCGATTTGAAACGGCTTGAAAGTGCATTTCAAATGACAAAAACACGGGTTTTCATGTTTTTTTCAGAAAAATCGTCAAAAAAAAACCCCGAACCAGTCGGGGTTTTTTATCGCTTTTCGCGGGTTCAACCGATCATCAGAAGATGTTGATCGGGTAATCCACGAACACACGCAGCTCGTTGCCGCTGACGTTGTATTCGCTGGACTTCTGCGACACACGCAGGATCGAGCTACGTACTTTCACGCTCAGGTCTTTGGCCGGGCCGCTTTGCACGACGTACTTGAACTGGTTGAAGATTTCGCGCTCGGTGCCGCCTTCGCTGGTGGACGTGGTGATGTTGTCGCCACGTACGTACGCGAAGTTGTAGCTCAGACCCGGTACGCCGAATGCGCCGAAGTCCAGGCCGTAGCCCAGTTGCCAGCTGCGCTCGTCTTCAGCGTTGAAGTCCGACCAGTAGGAGTTAGCCAGGTAGATGGTGTTGCCACCGTCACCCACGCGACCCTGACCTTTCTGGTAGCCGCCGTAGGCGTAACCCAGGTTGCTGTCGCCGGTGGAACGCTGGTGCGCCACGGTGAACGAGTGCGGGCCGGTGGCGAAGGTCGCTGCCAGGCTCCAGATCTTGTTGTCGTCGCCGGTCACACCGTTTTCGCGGACATAGGAGTTGTCCAGCTTGGTGCGGTAACCGTTGAAGTCCAGGGTCAGGGACTGATCCTTGTCGATCGGGAACACGTAGTTGGCGTTCACGTATTGCTTCTTCAGCACGTCTTCGACGTCGGAAGCGTACAGCGCAGCCTTGAATTGTTCGGTGAACTGGTAGCTACCGCCCAATACGTTGATCGACTTCAGACCACCGCTGTCACGGCCTTCAGCGCTCTTGCGCGACTCGGCGGTGAAACGACCGGCATCCAGTTGCAGGCCTTTGATCTCTTTGGAAGTGATCAAGGTACCGGTGTAGCTTTCCGGCAGCAGACGCGAGTTGTCGTAGTTCAGCACCGGCAGGGCCGGCATCTGGTCACCGTAAGTCAGGGTGGTGTTGGACAGGCGGAATTTCACCGCCGCGCCGCCCTTGGACAGGTCGTTGGCCGGTTTGCCGCTGTCGCCCTTCTTGAAGAAGTCGATGCCGCCGGCGCCGCTGCGATCTTCGCTGCGCTCCAGGTTCAGGGCGTACAGGCCGAATGCGTCAACGCCGACACCGACAGTACCCTGGGTGAAACCGGACGAGAACGTACCGATGGCCGCCTGGCCCCACTCGGATTTGTCCTTGTTGCCGTCTTTGTAGTCACGATTGATGTAGGCATTGCGCAGCAGCACTTTGAGGCTGCTGTCTTCAACAAAACCCTTGGACTCGGCCTGGTCGTTAGCCATGGCCTGAGTGGCGCTCAACATCCCCAATGCGATCAGACTGATCCGCTTGTTCAACATTTTGTTTTCCTTATTACGGGTTGAAACGCGCTGTGTCGAACGGCTGAAACGGCGCTTGATGCACTCTTTTATTCACCCCGAAACAAAAAGGCCCGCTCAAGACAATGTCATGGCGGGCCTGCTCCTGATTTTGAGTCATGGCGGTTAGCCACAGGCGTTGGGCCGAATCGTAGCCGCGCCCTGAACAATGTGTCAATTTCAAGAATCGTCTTTAAATAGGCAAAAATCGTCTAATAAAAGTAAATTTTTCGAAAGCTTCGTGCGGGGAAATGCCTGTAGTCAGGGATTTGATGCCCGGTCACGCACAACCGTCGAGGCCACAGACCGGCAGGCCTTGCGCGTCGGGTGCCGACGGAATCGACTCGCTCAACCATTGTGCAAACGCCTGCGGTTTGCCGAGCCACGGGCCGATATCGATCAGGGTGAACTGGCCGTCCTGTTCCAGCGCGAAGGTCGGGAAGCCTTGGCCACCAAGTTTCGCCAACAGTGCGCGGCTGTTCTTTATGTGTTGATCGGTGTCAGTCGCTTTCAGGGTTTTGAGGAACGTGTCCGCCTCGTAGCCCATCTCTACCGCGCACTCCACGAGGACGGACTCATCGGCAATTCGCCGGCCTTCTACATAGTGTGCGGTTTGCAAACGACCCAGCAGTTCCAGTCCACGCCCATCGATGCTTTCTGCTGCCATGACTGCGGCAATCGGCGGAGCCGAATCAAATACAGCCGTGTGATCACGCAACAGGCCTTCGAAATAGGCTTCGCCGAACGGCTGCCCGGTGTACTCGGCAATGCGCCGGTCGTGAGGCATTACATAATTGCGCAGTTGCGGTGAAACGCTCTGGCGGTTGGCACCCGTCATCATGCCGCCAGCGTGGCCGATTACCGGCAACACTTGCTGTGCGGCCTGGACTAAAGGTTTGGCGCCGTAGCACCAGCCGCACAGAGGGTCGTAAATGTAGTGAAGGATCATCTGAAAACTCCGGGAAATCGATGGCAGCCACGTTAGTCCCTCGGCGGTTGCGGAAAAACGCCGGAATGGCTTTCAGTCTGTTTCGGCAATCGGTCGAATGCCGTCGTTATCCGCGCAGATACAAACCAGAAACAAATTGACACAATCAAACCACGGAACTTTTCCGGAATAATTAACGGAAGCAAATGCAAAGCATTACCATTCGCGCGCTCGAATTCTTCCACCCTTTCGGATGCGCTTTTCAATGCCTGCCCCGTTCCGTCTCACGCCCGTCACGCTTGGGCTTTCTGCCTTTTTGTCCTCCGGTTTCGCTTACTCCGCGACCGAGCTTCCTGCCACGTCGATCAGCGCCGAAGCGCAGGCCGACGACCCGCGCGTAAAGGTCAGCAACACCGCGACCCGCACCTCCACCCCGGTGCGCTACGTGCCGCAGGCGATCGACTCGATCAAGACCGCCAACGTCGCGGACTACGGCATCAATGACATCGAAGACGCCCTGAGCGGGATTCCCAACGTCAGCGGTGGAGGCGACACACGCTTCGACAGCCTGCGCATCCGAGGTTTCGATGCCAGCAACGACTTCTATCTGGACGGCATTCGCGACGACAGCCAGTACAAGCGCGACCTGCACAACATCGAACGCGTTGAGGTGCTCAAGGGCCCCGCTGCCGTGCTGTACGGCCGTGGCAGCCAGGGCGGGATCGTCAACCGCGTCAGCAAGGCACCCGAGGCCGGCCGCCGCTCGACCCTCGAGGCCCAGGGTGGCAGCGAAGATCTGCGCAGTCTGTACGCCGACCTCAGCGCTGACCCGAGCGAGAACATCAGCCTGCGCCTGAACACGGGCAACATGGACGAAAACAGCTTCCGCGACGGCGTCAGCGGCAACCGCAAACTGTTCGCGCCATCGATGAGCTGGCAGCTCACGCCTGACCTGAACTGGCTGGTGCAATACGAATACAGCCGCTACAACCGCACGCCGGATCGCGGCATTCCCGGGGTCAACGGGCGTCCGGCCGACGTTGGCCGGGACACGACCTACGGCAACGACCACGACTTCATCGACGACAAGACGCAATCCCTGCGCTCGCGACTCAGCTATGAACTCAACGACAACTGGCAACTGCGCCACACGCTGGGTGTGTTCAAGCTCGACAGCGATTTCGACAACACCTACCTCACCGGTTTCGACGCGAAAACCAACAAGGTCACCCGCCAGCACTGGCAACAGGACCTGACCACCCGCAACGTCTACAACAACGTCGAACTGGAAGGCGGATTCGACACCTTCGGCCTTGAGCATCGTCTGCTGACCGGGATCGAAACCGGCAGCCAGCGCCGCGACCCGACGCTGTACAACGCGGCCACCGGCCGGGGCACTCAGCCGGTGCCGTCGCTGGATCTATACAACCCGGATCGCAGCCAGCGCCACACCGGGCGCATGCAGGTGTCGAGCAGCAGCCACACCGAAGTCGAAAGCCGCGCGATCTACGTTCAGGATCAACTGCGCCTGAACGATCAGTGGCAACTGCTGGCCGGCCTGCGCTACGACACCTTCGACATCGAGTCGACCAACAAACTGCGCAACATTTCCGAAGACCGCGACAGCCACAGCACCAGCCCGCGCTTCGGCGTGGTCTGGACGCCGTTGCAGAACCACTCGTTCTACGCGTCGTGGACCAAGACGTTTTCGCCGGTCGGCGGCGGTTTGATCGGAATCACCCCGGGTGCGGCCGGCAACACCAACGACCTGAGCCCGGAGCTGACCAAGCAGAAGGAAATCGGCGTCAAGAGCGACTGGCTCGACGATCGCCTGAGCACCACTCTGGCGATCTACGAACTGGAGCTCTACAACCGCCGCACCACCGATCCAAACGACCCGACCCTGACCGTACTCAGCGGCCTGCAACGTTCACGCGGGATCGAGCTGACCGGCACCGGCAAGATCGTCGGCAACTGGTATGTGCGCGGTGGCGTCGGTGTGCAGGACGCGACCATCGAGAAGGACAACAACGGCCTGGAAGGCAAGCGCGTCAACAACGTCGCCAAGCACAACGGCAGCCTGTTCCTGACCTGGAAACCGGAAATGGGCTGGTACGGCGAAACCGGCCTGACCCTGGTCGGCCAGCGTTACGCCGATAACGCCAACACCACCGTGTTGCCGGGCTACGGTCGCTGGGACGCCCTGGTCGGCTACCGCCACAAGGACTGGGACCTGCGTGCAGCGCTGAACAACATCACCGACCGCGAGTATTACGCTTCGGCCACCAGCGCCTTCCAGATCCAGCCGGGCGCACCGCGCAGCCTGGTCATGACCGGTACCTACAGCTTCTGATTCGCGCCCATAAAAAAAGCGCTGCCATCCCGGCAGCGCTTTTTACAATCCTTGTTTGTTCTTCTTATCCTTCCATCACATCCCAAAGTGCATCCAGTTCGGCCTCGCTGAACAGGCCAGCGGGGTAACGCTCGATCATCATCCGGCGCGGATCAGGTTCCCTGATCTGACGCGTTCCATTGGACTTCAACCAGTGCGCGACAATCTGGAGCGACTCACTATTTACAGCCATGGGATGCAACGTCCGCTCGCTGATTACGTTCACTTCGGCGTTCATTTCAGCGCTCTCTCCCCGTTCGTGAGCGGCTACGTTATCCAAGGTTTATGACAGAACTGTTGAAGTTCTCCCCCCTCCCTAGTGCGTCATGAGCGATACAAGAGCTATGCCAACGTAATGAAATTGTCGACCGGCGGACATAAAGAAACCCGCAGTCCTGACGGGCTGCGGGTTTCTCTTCAAGCGTGGGCAACAAATGACTGCCCGGTCGATTTTCCAATCAACTCAAGCTGTTACATCCGCACTCACTCTTTGTGCGGCGCGGGTTGCTGTTGGGTAAGGCAGTGAATGTTGCCGCCCCCCAGTAACAGTTCGCGGCCCGGCACCATCACCACTTCGTGCTGCGGGAACAGCTTCTGCAGGATCTCCCGGGCTGGCGCGTCCATCGGATCGTCGAAGCTTGGCGCGATGATGCCGCCGTTGACGATCAGGAAGTTCACGTAGGAACCGGCCAGACGCACGCTCGGATTGCGCTCCTGAGTGCCGTCCACCGGATCTACACCGGCGCACTCCTCTTCGGTGGCAAACAGCGGCCCCGGGATCGGCATCTTGTGCACCGTGAACGGGCGACCCTTGGCGTCGGTGCTGCTTTCCAGCACTTTCATCGCAGCCTGGCAGCGCGGGTAGTTCGGATCCTGCGGATCGTCGGTCCACGCCAGCAGCACTTCACCCGGACGCACGTAGCAGCAGAAGTTATCCACATGGCCGTCGGTTTCGTCGTTGAACAGGCCGTCCGGCAGCCAGATGATCTTATCCACCGACAGGTTGTCGCGCAGCACCGCTTCGATGTCTTCGCGGTTCAGGTGCGGGTTGCGATTGCGGTTGAGCAGGCATTCCTCGGTGGTAATCAGGGTGCCTTCACCGTCGACGTGAATCGAACCGCCTTCCAGCACGAAGCCTTCGGTGCGGTAGCGCGGGCTGCGCTCGATTTCGAGGATCTTGCCGCCGACCTGGGAATCGCGGTTCCACGGCGAATACAGACCGCCATCAAAACCGCCCCAGGCGTTGAAGTCCCAGTTCACACCGCGCACTTCGCCGCTGTTGTTGATCACGAAGGTCGGACCGCTGTCGCGGACCCAGGCGTCATCGCTGGACATCTCGACCACGCGGATATTCGGTACATCGAGGCGAGCGCGAGCGTTTTCGTACTGGCCGGCGGAGACCGCCACGGTCACCGGTTCGAAACGCGCAATGGCCTTGGCCACCGCAGCGTGGGCAGCCTGCGCCGGCTTGCCGCCCAGACGCCAGTTGTCCGGACGCTCGGGCCAGATCATCCAGGTCTGGGTTTGCGGCGCCCATTCGGCCGGCATGTAGAAGCCATCGGCGCGTGGGGTACTTTTCAAGGTGGTCATGTCGATCAGGACTCCAGGGAACGGTCGAGGATGTTCAACGCGCCGAACAGGTTTGGACGACGGACGATGGCGACTTTATAAACGATAAATATCGACTTTAAAAGCGATAAACAAATACCGAGCTTTGTTTTTGCCGATTAATACCGATAGAAATCGGCATTAATCGGACTACCACAGGCTCAGAGCCCTTCTTCCAGCACCTTCGACAGCATGTCGACAAAGAAATCCACACTCTGGCGCGAGGTGACCATCGGCGGTTTGATCTTGAGAATGTTCAGGTCATCGCCGGTCGGCTGCATGAAAATCCCCAGCTCCCGCAGACGATCGCACAGCAGCGTGGTTTCTTCGGTTGCCGGCTCCAGGGTCTGCCGATTGCGGATCAGTTCGACCCCCAGATAGAACCCCGAGCCATGCACCGCGCCGACCAGCGGATGTTTATCGATCAACGCCTCCAGCCGCTGCTTGAAGTGCCCGCCGACGACCTGAGCGTTTTCCCAGAGTTTTTCTTCTTCCATGACATCGAGCACCGCCATGCCGATCTGGCAACTCACCGGGCTGCCGCCGGCGGACGAGAAGAAGTAGCCCTCGGCCTCCAGCGCCTCGGCGACTTCCCGACGGGTGATCACCGCGCCCAATGGCTGGCCGTTGCCCATGCCTTTGGCCATGGTGATGATGTCCGGCACCACGCCTTGCTCTTCGAAGCCCCAGAAGAAGTGACCCATGCGCCCGTAGCCGACCTGCACTTCATCGGCGATGCACACCCCACCCCGGGCGCGCACCAACTCATAGACTTTCTTGAGGTAGCCCGGCGGCAGCGAAATCCCGCCCGCATTGCCGTAGACCGGCTCGCAGATGAACCCGGCCAACTGGCGTTTCTGCGCGTCGATTTTCGCCAGGTTGTGTTCGACGCTGCGCACATAGTCCGGTGCCGAATCGAGGCCACGGAATTCGCCGCGATAGATGTTCGGCGCAGTCACCGGGTGCACCCAGTCCGGACGGCTGCTCAGGGCTTGCGGGTTATCGGCAATCGACGTCGATACCGCGTCCGCACCGACCGTCCAGCCGTGATAGGCCTCCAGCACACTGAGCATGTCGCGACCGCCGCTGTAGGCCCAAGCCAGACGGATTGCCAGATCGTTGGCCTCGCTGCCGCTGTTGACCAGGAACACCCGGTCCATGCCCTCCGGCGCCAGTTTCAGCAGACGTTCGGAAAACTCCGCGACCGCCGCATAGTTGAACCGCGAATTGGTGTTGAGCAACGACCACTGCCGGCTCGCGACTGCCGCCATGCGCGGATGACCATGCCCGAGCACTGCGACGTTGTTGAGCATGTCGAGGTAGGAGCGGCCCTGCATGTCGATCAGGTGATTGCGCCAGCCGCGTTCGATACGCGGCGGGTCGACGTAATAGTGTTTCTGGGTGCGGGCGAAACTGGCGTCGCGGCGGGCCAGCAGGGTTTTCGCGTCCAGCTCCGGCTCGGCGTCGCAGGCCAGGCCCAGCAGTGCTGCCGGCGATGGAGACAGCGCCTGCCACGCCGGCGCGCGGGTCGGCGTACAGAACAGCGGCACCTCCAGATGCGCATCGCGGACCAGTTGCACAATCAGCGGCCCGTCCACCGATCCCAGCACCTGACCTTTGACCAACGCCGCACCGCCCTGCAACGACGGCGTCACGCCCCACAGACGCAGGCTCAGTTGCGGGCCGTCGAGTCGCAGCGCACCGTCGGCTGACAAATGCAGTACGCCGGCGAACGGCGCTTCGACCGCTGTCCCTTGAGGCACACGCAATTCGACGTGCAGCGGGAACGTCTCTGGTTCTTCGGCGCTGTCAGGCCGGGTGCGGGACAAACGGAATTGCCCGTATCGACTGGCAGCCAGTCCATGGATCGCGGCGGCTTCATTCAGCAGGCGTTGATCGATGCCTGGCTGTTCCCAGTTACCGGCCTCGAAATGCGCGCTCAATACACCCAGATCAATCAGCGCGAACTCGCGCCCGACCAGCCCCGGCAACAACGGCACGAAGCCTTCACTGTCGATGGCCGGCAATGCCTGCCCGACCGCCGAGAAAATCGCCGCCTCCATCAGCGCCAGCGGCACCGACGTCGCGACCCGGAAGATTTCCCACTCATGGGTGAGGTTGTCGCGGCTGTAGGTATTGCCCGGGTCGATGCTGACCTGTTGCTCGCCACTGAGCACCAGCACCGCCGCCCGCGTCACGATCAGCGGCCACAGCGCCTGCAATTCTTCGTGTTGCAGCGGATTGACCGCGTGATAGGCCTGCACCGCCGGCAGGATCACGAACGGATCGCCCCCGGCGTGATGCAGCAACGCGGCACAGGTGACCGACAGATCGGTGATGCGCCAGGTACGCACCAGATCGCCGAAATCGATGACGCCCTGCAATTGCCAGTGCCGCCGGGCATCACGTTGCCAGACCACATTGTCGTCGGTGATGTCCATGTGGATCGCTTGCACCGGCAGCTTTTCCAGCAACGGTTGCAGTCGGCGACGGGCCTGTTCGGCGGCCTCGGCGATCAGTGCGCGCCGCTGCTGTTCCTCGATCACCGGCAGCAGATGCTCGATCAGCGCGCTGGCGTGGCGCGCGTCCCACTGCAAGGTGCGTTCGAGTCCCGGATGGTCGAACCCGGCCAGGGCCAGGTCCATTTCGCCGCAGAGCCGACCGAATCCGGCAACGACTTCGTGGCCAAGATGATCGAGCGCGGTCAGCGGCTGACCTTCGATGTAGTCGAGCAGCCGCACGTGCACCGCTTCACCGCCGATCTCCAGCGACAACAGGTCCTGGCCGTCATTGGCCGGAATGACCCGGGGAACATGGACATCGCAATGTTCGGCCAGATACTTCAGGCCGGCGTGCTGGGCCTGCAACTCCACCAGTGAATAGTCGCCCCGGCAGATCTTCAGCACGAACCTCCCGCGCTCACTGTCCACGCGATAGTTGAGGTCCTGCTGACTGCCCAGCGCCTGCAGCGTGCCGCTCAGCCCGTAATGCTGCGACAGTACCTGCAAGGCCTGCTCAGCAGTGACCTGTGGGCCTGGAAGACTGGCGCGGTGAATCAACGTGGCGAACGACATGGAACGACCCCTGAAATTTTATTAGGCGCCTATATCGCCACTGCTTCGGGCGATAAGCAACCCCCGACCATCCGTCCCCCGTGCGCTGTGTGGCGGGCATATTTGCAAGTCTGCACTCGCGCCCACCGGCACTTTGCGCAAGAATGTCGGCCATCCAAACCAGTCACTGGAAAATTTTCATGAATGTAATCACCACCGACCTGCCCGGTGTTCTGATCATCGAACCCAAGGTATTTGGTGACGAGCGCGGTTTCTTTTACGAAAGCTTCAATGCCAAGGCTTTTCAGGACGCAACCGGCCTGGATACACAATTTGTTCAGGACAACCATTCCCGCTCGCAAAAAGGCGTCCTGCGCGGTTTGCATTACCAGCTGGAAAACACCCAGGGCAAACTGGTCCGCGTCACGGCCGGTGAAGTGCTCGACGTGGCCGTCGATATCCGTCGCAGCTCGCCGCACTTCGGCAAATGGGTTGCCGTGCGTCTGTCCGCCGACAATCACCGTCAGCTGTGGGTACCGGAAGGCTTCGCCCATGGTTTCGTGGTACTGAGCGAATTCGCCGAATTCCTCTACAAGACCACGGACTACTACACCCCGTCGGCCGAGCGCAGCATTCGCTGGGACGACCCGGATCTGGGCATCGACTGGCAACTGGACGAAGCACCGAAACTGTCCGCCAAGGATCAGACAGCGGCCTTGCTCAAGGATGCCGACGTCTTTTCCTGAAGTGCCCCAAGCCTAGGCATAATGCGCCTGTATCCACAGGCGCCCGATGCTCATGACTCCGACCCTTCCCCGCCGCCCCCGCTGGCGCAGCCTCGCCCTGCTGGCCCTGTGCCTGGCCCCGCTGCTGTGGCCGCTGGAACATCTGGCCGAGCGCTACTACCGCAGCGAACTGATCGGGCAGAACCGCCAGACCCTCGACCTCTACGTCGCCAACCTGCTGGGCACACTGCATCGCTACGAAGTGCTGCCACAGATCCTCGGGGATCTGCCGGCCCTGCGGGCGATCATCGGTGCGCCAGACGACGGCGTCACCCAGGGCAACGCCAACCGCCTGCTGAAAAACATTGCTGCCCAGACCGGCGCCGAAGTCATGTACCTGATGGACACCTCCGGCCGTACGCTGGCAGCGTCGAACTGGGATAAACACGACAGTTTCGTCGGGCGCAATTTCTCGTTCCGGCCTTATTTCAGTGAAGCCATGGCCGGGCGCCTGGGTCGCTTCTTCGGCCTTGGCACCACCTCTGCCAAGCGCGGCTACTTTTTCGCCGCGGCCGTGCGCAATGGCGAAAAAATCATCGGCGTGCTGGTGATCAAGGTCGACCTCGATCACACCGAAAGTCTGTGGGGCAAAACCCCGGAGCAACTGTTGGTGACCGATCACAACGGCGTGGTCATCCTGACGTCGCGTCCGGAATGGCGCTTCCGCTCGACCCGCCCATTGAGTGGCGACGAACGCTCGGCCATCACCGCGATCCAGCCATACCCGACCCGCGAGCCGCGTCCATTGAACCTCAGCCCGACCGCCTGGCTGACCCAGACCCGGGACATCGAAGAAACCGGCTGGAGCGTCAGCATTCTTGCGCCGCGCACGCTGATCGACCGTCCGGTGCGCACCGTGGTGGCCGTCGGCGGCGCCACGTTGCTGGTGGTCATGCTGTTGCTCGGTCTGATGATGCAGCGCCGTCGCCATTACCTGGAGCGAATCGCATTCGAAGCCAAGGCGCGACGGGAACTCGAAGGCCGGGTCGCCGAACGCACCAGCGATCTGGAAGGGCTCAACCGGCGTCTGAAACAGGAAGTGCTGGAACGCGAACAGGCCCAGCAGGAACTGGTACGCGCCCAGGACGATCTGGTGCAGGCCGGCAAGCTGTCGGCGCTGGGCACCATGTCGGCGAGCATCAGCCACGAACTCAATCAACCGCTGGCAGCGATCCGCAGTTACGCGGAAAACGCCGAAGTGTTGCTTGATCATCAGCGCACTGAAGATGCTCGCGGCAACCTCAAGTTGATCAGCGAACTGACCGGGCGCATGGCATCGATCATCGCCCACCTGCGCGCCTTCGCCCGCCGCGATCGCCACGCCCCGGAAAGCGTGGCCCTGCAACCGGCGCTGGACGATGCGTTGGCGCTGCTGGCCAAACGTCGCCGGAGCATGGATGTCGAGCTGATCCGCGACCTGCCCGCCGCAACCTTGTGGGTCGAGGCCGGGGAAACCCGTCTTCGCCAGGTCCTCGGCAATCTGTTGGCCAACGCCCTCGACGCCCTGACCGAGAAAGGCCCGCCGCGCAAATTGTGGCTGAGTGCCGAATCCACCGGCGAGGGCGTCAATCTGTACATTCGCGACAACGGTCCGGGTTTCTGCATGGAAGCCCTGGGCCGCGCCAGCGAACCGTTTTACACCACCAAGACCCGCACCCAGGGGCTTGGTCTGGGGTTGGCCATTTGCGAAACCCTGATGCGCGCCTTTGGTGGTGAACTGTCGTTCGCCAACCACAAGCAAGGTGGCGCCTTGATCACCCTGCGGCTGCGCGCCGGCGCGCCCGGGGTCAGCCTGCAACCGTCCGAGGATCGAAGTGCATGACCATCGACAACCGCATTCAGGTGGTGCTGATCGACGACGATCCGCACCTGCGTCAGGCCCTGGGCCAGACGCTGGATCTGGCCGGCCTGAAAATCCTTCCGCTGTCCGAAGCCAAGGGCCTGGCCACCCAACTGGAGCGTGACTGGCCGGGCGTGGTGGTCAGCGACATCCGCATGCCCGGCATGGACGGACTTGAGTTATTGAGCGAACTGCACGCCCAGGACCCTGAGTTGCCCGTACTGCTGATCACCGGTCATGGCGACGTGCCGCTGGCCGTGCAAGCCATGCGCGCCGGCGCCTACGATTTTCTGGAAAAACCCTTCGCCAGTGACGCCCTGCTCGACAGCGTGCGCCGCGCACTGGCCCTGCGCCGTCTCGTGCTGGACAACCGCAGCCTGCGCATGGCCCTGAGCGACCGCAACGAACTGAGCGCCCGACTGGTCGGCCACTCGGCCCCGATGGCACGCCTGCGCGAGCAGATCGGCGCACTGGCCGCGACCAAGGCTGACGTCCTGATCCTCGGCGAAACCGGTGCCGGCAAGGAAGTCGTCGCCCGTGCGCTGCACGACCTGTCGAGCCGGCGTAACGGCCCGTTCGTGGCAATCAACGCCGGGGCACTGGCCGAGTCGGTAGTGGAGAGCGAGTTGTTCGGTCATGAGCCCGGCGCCTTCACCGGCGCGCAGAAGCGCCGGATCGGCAAGTTCGAATTCGCCAATGGCGGCACGTTGTTCCTCGATGAAATCGAAAGCATGAGCATGGACGTGCAGGTAAAACTGCTGCGCATGCTGCAGGAACGAGTCGTCGAACGCCTCGGTGGCAATCAGTTGATCCCGCTGGACATCCGCGTCATCGCCGCGACCAAGGAAGACCTGCGTCAGGCCGCCGATCAGGGTCGGTTCCGGGCGGACTTGTATTACCGCCTCAACGTGGCGCCGCTGCGCATTCCGCCACTGCGTGAACGAGGCGAAGACGCGCTGGTGTTGTTCCAGCACTATGCCGACGAAGCCAGCGCCCGCCACGGTCTGCCACCTCATGAACTGCAACCGGCACAACGGGCGTTGCTGCTGCGTCACTCCTGGCCGGGCAATGTGCGGGAATTGCAGAACGCGGCGGAGCGTTTCGCCCTCGGCCTCGAACTGGCGCTGGACAACTCTCAGCCCGACGGCAGCGGCGCGACCATCGAAGTCACCAGCGGTGGCCTCAGTGAACAGGTGGAACATTTCGAGAAGTCCTTGATCGCCGCCGAGCTGGCCCGCTCGCACAGCTCGGTGCGCAGCCTCGCCGAAGCCCTGGGCATTCCGCGCAAGACCCTGCACGACAAACTGCGCAAGCACGGGCTGAACTTCGCCGACAGCAGCAACCATGGAGACGAATCCGAATGAAGCACGATAGCCATTATCTGGAATCCGTCCTCCATCACGACATTCCGCTGACCCGGGACATGGGCCTCAAAGTGCTCGACTGGCAGGAACAGCAACTGCGCCTGCACTTGCCGCTGGAGGCCAACGTCAATCACAAGAGCACCATGTTCGGCGGCAGTCTGTATTGCGGCGCGGTGCTGGCCGGCTGGGGCTGGCTGCATCTGCGTTTGAAGGAAGAAGGCATCGACGACGGACACATCGTCATTCAGGAAGGACAGATCAGTTATCCGCTGCCGGTGACCGGCGATGCCATCGCGATCTGCCCGGCGCCGAGTGCAACCGTGTGGAAGAAATTCCTGGCGATGTATCAGCGTTACGGGCGGGCTCGACTGACCCTGCAGACGCGGATCGTCAATGCGGGCAGTGATGAGGAGGCGGTGACCTTCAGCGGGCAGTACGTGCTGCACCGCTGAGGTGCGGAAATGTGCTCAGGAGCGGGCCAGCTCCAGCAGCTTCGCACGCCATGCAGCTTTTGCCGGCAGCGCCAGGAAGAACTCGTTCAGCAGTGATTCCCGCGCCGGGTAGCAGAAGGCTTCACCGTTCAACCCCAGTACCTCGCCACCCGCGCCTTCCAGCACGCCTTGCGCTGCCGCCGTGTCCCACTGGGATGTCGGCGCCAGTCGCGGATAACAATCCGCCGCGCCTTCGGCCAACAGACAGAACTTCAGCGAACTGCCGATGTTAGCTAGTTGCAACTCGCCGAGGCTTGCACTCAAGCCGGCCAGCAAGCGCTCCTGCTGCGGGCTGGAATGACGGCGGCTGGCGACCACGGTGAACGCTTCGCCAGGGCCAGGCACGTCACGCACCTGAATCGCCACCGGCGTGCCGCCCGTATCGCCCCGCCAGGCACCGAGCCCGGCACCGCCGACGTAGTAGCGCCCATTGGTTGGCATCGAAACCACCCCGAACACCACGCGGCCATTTTCGATCAGGGCGATGTTGACAGTGAACTCTTCGCTGCCGCTGATGAATTCCTTGGTGCCATCCAGCGGATCCACCAGCCACCAGCGCTGCCAGCCGGCACGCACGCCTTGCGGGATGTTGGCGTCCTCTTCGGACAACACCGGGATGCTCGGATCCAGCGCCGTCAGGCCGGCGACAATCACATGGTGCGCGGCGAGGTCCGCAGCGGTCACCGGCGAATCATCGGACTTGGCGGTGACCGCCACATCGGCGCGCCAGAACGGCAGAATCGCCTCACCGGCCCGCAGCGCCAACTCAACCACCGGCGCCATCATCGGATGGGGAAAACTCATCGACATCTCACTCATGACTGGAAAACGCCGCGCTGGGTCAGCAGATCGCGGGCCAAGTACAACGCCGCCAGGGCACGACCTTCGGAAAATTGCGGATTTTGCGCCAATGAAGAGAGATCCCGCAGGTTGACCTTGTCCACCCGCATCGGCTCCGGTTCATCGCCTTCCAGTCGTTCTTCGTACAGATCGCTGGCAAGCACCACCTGGATTTTCTGGCTCATGTAACCGGGGGACAACGACAACTCGGTCAGATGCTCCAGTTGCCGCGCGCCAAAGCCGGCCTCTTCCTTGAGCTCACGCTCGGCCGCCGCCAGCACATCCTCGCCCGGCTCGATCAAGCCTTTGGGCAGGGACAGTTCGTACTCGTCGGTGCCGCCGCAGTATTCCTCGACCAGCACCGCATGCTCGGCATCGAGCATCGCCACGATCATCACCGCGCCATAACCGGCGCCCTTGCCCACCAGCCGCTCGTAGGTGCGCTCGACGCCGTTGGAAAAGCGCAGCTTCAGCTCTTCGACGCAGAACAGACGGCTGGTGGCGACGATTTCCCGGGCGAGTACGGTTGGTTTCTGGCGCATGCAAAGCTCCTTGGCGTGAACGCGCTACTATAACGCGGCTTTTCCGATTGTTTGTGTCGGATATCTTTCTACCGTTCGAGACGTTGCCATGCCTTCATTACCGTGGTCCGACATCGATACCGTTCTGCTGGACATGGACGGCACGTTGCTGGATCTGCACTTCGACAACCACTTCTGGCTGGAACACCTGCCGCAGCGCTACGCCGAACTGCATGGCGTGAGCCGGGCCATGGCGGAAATGGAATTGCAGCCATTGTTCGAGCGCCATGCCGGTCAATTGCAGTGGTATTGCCTGGATTTCTGGAGCGCGGAACTGAAGCTGTCGGTGCGTGAACTGAAACTGGAAACCGCCCACCTGATCGCCCTGCGCCCCGATGCCGACACCTTTCTGGCCGCGATCAAACGGGCCGGTAAACGCGTGGTGATGATCACTAACGCGCACCGCGATTCACTGTCACTGAAACTGGAACGGGTTGAACTGGCGCCCTACTTCGAGCGGCTGATCAGCTCTCACGATTACGGATTCCCCAAGGAGAACCCGCAGTTCTGGGACGCCTTGCAGGCCGATATCGGATTCGACCCGGCGCGCAGCCTGTTCATCGACGACACCTTGCCGATCCTGCGCAGTGCGCGGGATTTCGGGGTAGCGCATCTGTTGGCGGTGAAGGAACCGGACAGTCGCAAAGGGCCGAAGGACACGGCGGAATTTGCGGCGGTCGAGGATTATCGGGATTTGATCAGCGGACTCTGAACGTTGCAGGAGCTGCCGAAGCAGCTCCTGCAGGTTTGTTGTCAATCAGGAATACGCAGCGTCTGCCCCGGATAGATTTTGTTCACATCCTTGAGCATTGGTTTGTTGGCTTCGAAGATCTTGTTGTACTGGTTGGCATTGCCGTACACCGCCAGGGAAATCGCGCTGAGGGTGTCGCCCTTTTTCACCACCACAAAACGTGCGGCGGCCACCACCGGCCCGGTCACAGTGATCTGGTCATCGACACTGCCCACGCCTTCGATGTTGCCGACAGCCAGCAGAATCTTCTCTTTCTCTTCCTGGCTCGCCACCTCGCCGGTGACCGTCACCTTGTCGCCGTCCACGGTGGCCTGGACATTCGGGTTACCCAACCCGACTTTGCTGATGTGTTCCTTCAACTGCTCGCTGGCATTGGCGTTGCCGGGGGTCAGCAGGTCGATCAACTTCTCACCCGCCTCTTTTACAAAGCTCAAAAGACTCATAGCGCACACTCCTTGATTTAAGTTCCAGACGCCCAAGCCTAGACCACCCCGAACCCAACCGGTTCCGGCCCGACCAATGACCCTGCCCCCGTGCAAGCGGTAGAATCGCCCACCCTTGCCAGCGCCCCGGAGCGAAGATGGACATCAAGCAGCTGAAATTCCTCATCGCCCTCGACGAAACCCGCCATTTCGGCCAGGCCGCCGCCCGCTGCCACATTACCCAGCCGACCTTGTCGATGCGCCTGCGCAGCCTCGAAGAAGAACTCGATCTGCCGCTGGTAAATCGTGGTCAGCGCTTTGAAGGCTTCACTGCGCCGGGCGAACGGGTGCTGGCCTGGGCGCGCACAGTGCTGGCGGCCTATGACGGCTTGCAGGCGGAAGCGGCAGCCTGTCGCGGCAACCTGATCGGTACCCTGCGCCTGGGGGTCGTGCCGCTGTCGAGTTTCGATCCGCTGCCGCTGATGCAACGCCTGCACGCTGCACACCCGGAACTGCGTTTCGAACTGTCGGCACTGAGCTCCGAGCAGATCCTCGAACAACTGGCGGACAACCGGATCGACATCGGCGTGTCCTATCTGGATCGTCTCGACAACGAACGTTTCGAATCCCTGGCCTTCGACGAAACCCGCATGGGCCTGCTTTACGATCAGCGTTCCTTCAGTTTCGGCGAAGCACCGCTGAGCTGGCAGGCGCTGATCGAACTGCCACTGGGCATGCTCACCAGCGGCATGCACTTTCGCCAGTCCATCGACCACAACTTCCATAGTCGCGGCCTGACACCGCAGCCACTGTTGCAGACCGACGCCGTGCATCAATTGTTACAAGCTGTGCACGGCGGATTCTGCTGCGCAATCATGCCGCTGGACGGCGGCCTCGAAAGCCTCACCGATCACCTGCGCCTGCAACCGATCGAAAATGCCCAGACCCTCGCCCGACTGGGCCTGATCATGCGCCGCGGCGCCCCGCGCTCGGCACTTGCCGAGGCCTGTTTCGCGCTGTATCAGAAATCGCCAGCCGCCGCTTGATCGACGGCATCTATCGATAGATCGACACTAGCGATTAGACGCGACAAGTTGCCGCGCCTAGTCTTAACGTTGATCAATCCGTCGGTGATGCCATGAACGCCAAGCGCCCGGCCTGCGCGGCGCCTGCACTCGAAACGCCCGCGCCCGCCGCCAGTCAGACCTACAGCTACAGCGACCTGCCCCTGGCGGAGTCGGCCAGCACCGCGCTGGCCGAGGAAGTCGCCTTGGCGATTGCCTACAACGGCATCAGCCAGGCCGTGATGCTGGTGACACCGACCGACCTCGAAGACTTCATCGTCGGTTTCAGCCTCGGCAGCGGCATCATCGAAGACGCCAACGACATCTATGACCTGCAACTGACCGGATCAGGCTCGGCGCAATACGCCCAGGTAACCATCGCCAATCGCGCGTTCTGGAACCTCAAGCAGCAGCGTCGGCAACTGGCCGGCACCAGCGGCTGCGGGTTATGCGGTGTGGAAGCGGTGGAACAGGCGTTGCCCGACCTCAAGGTCTTGCCCGGCGCGCCTTTGCCGCCGGTGGAATGGCTCGACGGTCTGCGCCAGCGCATCGGCGCGTTCCAGCCGCTCGGCCAGCATTGCGGCGCGGTACACGCGGCGGTGTTCATGAACGCCAGCGGTGAATTGCTGCTGGGCCGTGAAGACATCGGCCGGCACAACGCCCTCGACAAACTGATCGGTGGCCTGATCCGGCAAAAGATATCCACAACCGGCGGCCTGGCGATTGTCACCAGCCGTTGCAGCCTCGAATTGATCCAGAAAGTCCTGCGCGCCGGGATCCAGACCCTCGTCAGTCTGTCCGCACCCACCGGCCTCGCCGTGCAGTGGTCCCGCCGCCACAACCTCAATCTCATCCACCTGCCGCAGAAAAACGCGCCGCGGGTGTATAGCCCAGAAATGGAGAAACACCCGTGAGCCAACACCATCAAGCCGACCAGAAACCCGTCCCGCGCTACAAGCCCTACAAGGGTGCCGCCGGCGGCTGGGGCGCACTGATCAGCGTGGCCCAGGCCTGGTTGACCAGCGACAACGCGCTGAAAAACCTGCGCATGATGCTCAAGACCAACCAGAACGGCGGCTTCGACTGCCCGGGCTGCGCCTGGGGCGATTCGCCGGAGAGCGGCATGGTCAAGTTCTGCGAGAACGGCGCCAAAGCAGTGAACTGGGAAGCGACCAAGCGTCGCGTGGATGCAAAGTTCTTCGCCAAGCACAGCGTCACCGCGTTGCTGGAACAGAGCGACTATTGGCTCGAGTATCAAGGGCGTCTGACCGAGCCGGTGGTGTATGACGCCGAAACCGATCGCTACAAACCGATCAGCTGGGACGATGCCTACGCGCTGATCGGCAAACACCTGCAAGCGTTGTCGAGCCCGGACCAGGCCGAGTTCTACACCTCGGGGCGCGCCAGCAACGAAGCGGCGTATCTGTATCAACTGTTCGTCCGCGCTTTCGGCACCAACAACTTCCCCGACTGCTCGAACATGTGTCACGAGGCCAGCGGTGTGGCGCTCGCACAAAGCGTCGGCGTCGGCAAAGGCACCGTGACCTTCGACGACTTCGAACACGCCGATGCGATTTTCGTCTGGGGTCAGAACCCGGGCACCAACCACCCACGCATGCTCGAACCGCTGCGTGAAGCGGTGAAGCGCGGCGCTCAGGTGGTCTGCATCAACCCGCTGAAAGAGCGCGGCCTGGAACGCTTCCAGCACCCGCAGCACCCGATCGAAATGCTCACCAACGGCGACAAACCGACCAACACCGCCTATTTCCGCCCGGCACTGGGCGGCGACATGGCGGTGCTGCGCGGCATGGCCAAATTCCTGTTGCAATGGGAGCGGGATGCGCAGAAGGCCGGTGCGCCGGCGGTGTTCGATCACGACTTCCTCAATGAACACAGCGTCAACGTGCTGGAATACCTCGGTGTCGTCGATGACACGCCGTGGGAGCAGATCGTCGCGCAGTCCGGCCTGACCCTGGTGGAAATCGAGCAAGCGGCGCGCATGTACGCCAAAGGCAAGAACGTGATCATGTGCTGGGCGATGGGCATCACCCAGCATCGCCATTCGGTGCCGACCATCCAGGAAATCGCCAACCTGATGCTGCTGCGCGGCAACATCGGCAAGCCCGGTGCCGGTCTGTGCCCGGTGCGCGGCCACAGCAACGTGCAGGGCGACCGCACCATGGGCATCAACGAGCGTCCGCCGGTGGCGTTCCTCGATTCCCTGGAGCGTCGCTTCCAGTTCAAGGTGCCGCGCCACAACGGGCACAACGTGGTCGAAGCGATTCACGCGATGGCCGAAGGTCGCGCCAAGGTGTTCATCGGTCTGGGCGGCAACTTCGCCCAGGCCACACCGGACAGCCCGCGCACCTTCCAGGCCCTGCGCAACTGCGACCTGACCGTGCAGATCAGCACCAAGCTCAACCGCAGCCACCTGGCCCACGGCAAGGACGCATTGATCCTGCCGTGCCTGGGCCGTACCGACATCGACATCCAGACCGAAGGCCCGCAAGCCGTCACTGTGGAAGACTCGTTCAGCATGGTGCACGCCTCCAACGGTCAGTTGCAGCCGCTGTCGAACCAGATGCGCTCGGAGCCGTCGATCATTGCCGGCATCGCCGCCGCCACACTGGGCAGCAAACCGGTGGACTGGAACTGGCTGGTGGCCGACTACCGGCGCATCCGCGAACTGATCGCCGACACCATTCCGGGCTTCAAGGACTTCAACGAGAAGGTCAAGAACCCTGGCGGCTTCTACCTCGGCAACAGCGCCGGCGCGCGCAAGTGGAACACCACGTCGGGCCGGGCCAACTTCAAACCGAACATGCTGCCAAAAGACCTGATTCACGAGCGCACCCGCGCCACGGGCAAACTGCCGGACCTGATCCTGCAATCGATGCGTTCTCACGATCAGTACAACACAACGATTTATGGCCTCGACGACCGTTATCGCGGCGTGAAGGGACAGCGTGACGTGCTGTTCGCCAACGAGGCGGACATCATTCGCCTGGGCTTCAAACCGGGGCAGAAGGCAGACATCGTGTCGCTGTGGGACGATGGCCGCGAGCGTCGGGTAAAAGGCTTCACGCTGCTGGCGTTCGATATTCCGGCGGGTCAGGCAGCTGCCTACTATCCAGAGGTGAATCCGCTGGTGCCGCTGGAAAGCACCGGGGATGGCAGCCATACGCCGACGTCGAAGTTCATCGCGATCCGGTTGGAAGCGGCGAGTGAGACGGGGTTGATCATGGCCAAGTCGGCCTGATACAAAACTTTTCTGCGCCCACAAAAAAGGCCGCTTTTGCATAAAAGCGGCCTTTGTGAAGTAGCTAAAGACCGGCCAAAATCGGTTAAGTTCCACCCAAAAATCAGTAACTTGCATAATTGTATACAAGTCGTGTTATTCGTCGGATTTCGATTGTCAGCCTTGTTACACAGCCTCAGGATCGCGCCGTCATCCCTTTGAGGCTCCTCTATGAAGTTCTCCCAGATTCTCTTGTTGTCCCTTGGCCTGGTCAGTGGCTTCGCTTCTGCCGGAGGCACCACCGAAGCAGGTGTGGGCGGCGCATTGGGCGGGGTTCTTGGCTCGGTCGTCGGTCAGTCTTTGGGCGGCAGCACAGGTTCAACCATTGGCGCGGCCCTGGGCGGCGCGGGTGGTAGCGCGGTTGGCGCCAACAAGCACAGCCGTGGCGAAGCCGCCATTGGCGGTGCGCTGGGCGCAGCCGGCGGTAACGTGGTCGGCCGCAGCATGGGCGGCACCACCGGCAGCCTGATCGGCGCCGCAGCAGGTGGCGGCGCCGGTGGCGCGCTGGGTAACTACATGGGCAACGAGAGCAATCGCGAAGACCGCAATTACGATCGCGGCCGTGACCGTGGTCGCTACTACCGCGACGACCACCGCGGTCGTGGTCACGCCTACGGCCATCGCAAGCATCACCGCTACTACCGCGACTGAGGCTTGACCTCATCGCCGGTACAGCCAGATCGCAGCTCCCCCGAGCTGCGATTTTTTTTGCCTGTCAAACCGCCAGCCGTTCCAGCGCTCCGCGCAAACCCGCAGGAATCGCCACCGGCTGGTTCGATGCACGATCAACGAACACATGCACGAAACGCCCCGCCGCGCAGGCTTCATGCTCGCCAGACTTGAACACGGCCAGCTCGTATTGCACTGAACTGTTGCCCAGTTTGCCGACCCGCAAGCCGACTTCGATCAAGTCCGGGAAAGCAATCGAGGCGAAGTAATCGCAAGACGAACTCACCACAAACCCCACCACCTCGCCATCATGGATATCCAGGCCACCGACCTGAATCAGGTAGGTGTTCACGGCCGTGTCGAAAAAGCTGTAGTAGGTGACGTTGTTGACGTGACCGTAGGCATCGTTGTCATGCCAGCGCGTGGTGATCGGCTGGAAATGCGGGTAATCGGCGCGTTGCGGCATCGGGTTGGACATCAGTGTCGATTCCTTGAGTGATCGGCCCAGTCTAAAGGTAAAAACCCTTTCCTCGCGCTGCCAGCTCGCCAATCAATTGCGCCGGGCGCCATTGCTCACCCTGCCGGGTCTCCAGCGCCAGCAACCGCTTGTGAATGTCTGCCAGCCCCTGATCATCCGCCCAGGCCATCGGCCCGCCCCTCTCTGCCGGAAAGCCGTAGCCATTCAGGTAGACCTGATCGATGTCATGGGCCGACTCGGCAATCCCCTCCTGCAGAATTTTCGCGCCCTCGTTGACCAACGCCAGAAGGCAACGCTCAAGGATCTCCTCGGTCCCGATGTCACGGCGATGAAACCCCAGACCTTCGCTGACGCTCAACACCAGCGCATCCACCTCGGGGTCATGCTCGGCCTGACGACTGCCGGGCTCATAGTGGTAGTAGCCGTTACCGGACTTCTGTCCGAACCGCCCCAGCTCGCACAAGCGGTTATCCACCTGAACCTCTGGTGCATCCTGACCCTTGCCGGCCAGCTCACGAGCACGCCACTCAAGATCGATGCCGACCACGTCGTACATGCGAAACGGCCCCATGGCAAAACCGAAGCCCTGCAACGTCGCGTCGATCTGCTGTGGCCAGGCGCCTTCGAGCAGCATCTTGCGCGCCTCGAGCACGTAAGGATGAAGCATGCGGTTGCCGATGAATCCGTGGCAGTTACCCGACACCACACTGACCTTGCCCATGCGTTTGCCCAGCTCAAGTGCCGCTTCCAGCACGGCTGGCGAGGTTCGCGCGCCACGGACGATTTCCAGCAATTTCATGATGTGCGCCGGGCTGAAGAAATGCAGGCCCAGCACTTGAGCCGGGCGTCGTGTCGCGGCGGCAATTGCATCGATGTCCAGCGCCGAGGTATTGCTCGCCAGCAGCGCCTCCGGCTTCAGCAAGCCATCGAGCTCACGGAAGATCTTCTGCTTGAGCTCGAGATTCTCGTACACCGCTTCAATCACCAGATCGACATTGCGAATCGCCACATAGTCCGCCGCCGCGCTGACCCGGGCGACTCGCGCATCGGCCTCGGCCTGATCGATCCGTCCCTGACGCACGTTATGCGCATAGGTATCGGCCACCGCCTTCAGCGCCTGCTCGAGCATCTGCGGATTGTTATCGACCCATTGCACTGACACGCCGGCGTTGGCCAGGCACATGACAATGCCGCGGCCCATGGTGCCGGCGCCGATCACGGCGGCCTGGCGGATTTCGAAGGATGTCTGGCTCATGTTGTGCTCTTGTTGGAGATCCAAAGACAGCCTTCACCATAGCCAGCCAACGGACATTTTTGAAGTTTATTGCCGTGATGATCGACATTCAGCAGATGGATTCGCCGCTTCAGAGATGCGCCTGAACCCAGGCCCGCACATCCGCGTAGGGATACTCCTCCAGTGCCGCATACCCGGCAATCGTCCGCGCCTTGAGCCTGGTGAACAGCGGCACGCTGATCCCGCACAGAAACCGCGTCAGCCGCTCCGCCGAAGGCGCACTGCCGGTCTGCTGCTCGTGCCTGTGGATAAAGTCGCCGCACAACGCCGGGAAACTTTTATCCACAAGCGCCGGCAATTCCGGAGGCGCCGGCAACCGGGCAATCTGCCCGTGACACACCGAGCAATGCCCGCACTGCTCGGGGGCATTGTGATCACCGAAGTACTCCGCCAGTCGATAGCCCAGGCAGCGCTCGGTGGCGAACAATTCGAGCATCGCGTGAATCCGCGCCACTTCGGTCTGTTCGTGGCGGGAGAAGTAATCATGCAGCTCGCCACTCAAGACCTGGCTGTCGAAGCTGCTGTGCAGCACGTTGTAGACCTCGGTCATCTGTTTGCTTTCCAGCTCGACCCAGCCCTTCTCCTGGAAGTAATCCAGCGCCTTCACCACGCGGTTGCGCTCAGCGGAATGTTGCGTGTACATCGCCTCGAAATTCACCGTGGCCCAGGTCCGTGCGCGGCTCGAGGTATGGATGATCGCCGCGACGAAATCCCTGCGCTCACCCTCGAAGCGCTCAAGCAACGCCTCGGGTTCCAGCAGGTATTTGAAGCGGTATTCGGCGTAATACGCGTAGCGCGGGGCAATCAGACCTCGCAGCTCCAGTTGCACCAGCAACGTCTTCAATGGCAGCGCACGGATGTTGCTCTGATCCGCCAGCGGCCCGAGCAAAAACTCCCACTGACCTTCAGGTGCAGCGGCCTGCAACTCGTCCAGCACATGGCGAATGCCATCGCGCTCCGGTGTGTCGCCGTAGACGAAGTTTTCCAGCACATTGAGGCTGTCGCGGTTGGCCAGCACCAGGCAGTCGGAAGGTTGCCCGTCACGCCCGGCGCGGCCGATTTCCTGGCTGTAGTTCTCGATGGATTTGGGCAGGTCGAAATGCACCACGTTGCGGATGTCGCTCTTGTCGATACCCATGCCGAACGCAATGGTGGCGACGATGCAATTGGACTGCCCACCCATGAAGCGCTTCTGGATCGCGTCCCGTTGTTCGTGAGGCAGCCCGGCGTGATAAGCCTCGGCCTGAATGCCATGGCGCCCAAGATGCTCGGCGATATGTTCGGCGGTTTTCTGCAGGGTGACGTAGACGATGGTCGGCTGGCCTGCCCGCTCGGCCATCCACTGCACCAGCCGTCGACGCTTGTCCTCGCCGCGCACTGGCTCCACCAGCAGGTTGAGGTTGGGCCGATAGAAACCGGTGGTCACCACATCTTCAGCGGCGATAGCGAATTTCGCCTGCATGTCGGCGATGACTTTCGGCGTTGCCGTGGCGGTCAGCAGCAGGGTCTGCGGAATGTTGAACTGACGCTGGTAGTCCGGCAACTTGAGGTAGTCGGGCCGGAAGTTGTGGCCCCATTCGGAGATACAGTGCGCCTCATCCACCACCAGCAACGAGATCGGCACCTGCTGCAAAAAATTGCGAAAACGCTCGTTCTTCAGGCGCTCGACGGAAATCATCAGGATCTTCAGCTCACCCGAACGGGCGCGGGCCATCACATCGTTGGCGTCTTCGCGGCTTTGTGCCGAGTCGATGCTCCCCGCCGAAATGCCGTGACGCCGCAAGAATTCGAGCTGGTCCTGCATCAGCGCCAGCAACGGCGAGACCACCAGCGTCAGGTGTGGCAGCAGGAGAGCCGGCACCTGGTAGCAAAGGGATTTTCCCGACCCGGTGGGAAAGATCGCCGCCGCCGAGCGCCCAGCGAGCACAGCGCTGATTGCCGCTTCCTGACCGGGTCGAAACTGTGGATAACCGAAAACCTGTTCCAGGGTGTTGTGCATTCGCTGTCACTCCGTTGACCGCTGTGATGCCAACAGCCTAGCGGGCGATCGCAGCGAATCGAGAAAAGGTCGGGGGGCAAATCGATACGGGATGATACAGCGTCGGCGGCCACGCCACGGGATCAAACAAATGAAACACTTTGTTCATCGCCGTGTGAATCGAGCTGAAGGTAATGTCCGTCACGCGTCGAGCCAGGACGGCCGATGCCCATGGATTTTTATCAAGGAGTGAACATGTCGAACCGTTTGAAACTGCCCTTGGCCCTGATCTTTGCATCCCTGTTACTGAGTGGATGTACGCCCTCTCCCGACAACTTCCCCCCGCCCTGGGCTTGCGCCGCGACAACCGGTGAAACCCTTTCGGCCTGACACCCGCAAAAGCAGCTTTATGGCCGCAACACGGCCACCCGCAGTTGCTCATCCAGTACCCGCTCATGCACGTCCAGGCTCTTGCTTGCCCATTGTGCATGGGCCGGGCTGATATCACCGGTGAATGCCGCCGCCAGCTGGCGCAGATCGGCGACGCTGCGCACCCGTGGGCAAAACGCTTGTTCATCACAGTTCTGACTGGCATTGCGATAGGTGTTGAGCAGGCGATCCCACAGACCGTCGCGCACTTGCCGGATCGACTTGAGCTGCATCTGCTGCACACCCAGTCGTTGCTTGAGTCCCGTTTCGTCCAGCGCTTCACTGGCCAACAGGGCCTTGCCGAAGATCAGCACCTCAGCGCGGGAGGCTGTGTCGATGTTGGCCTGAGTAGTGAGTGCGTCAGGCCAACCGCTGCGTTCCAGGTTGGCCAGCGCCAACCCGTTGCCCGTGTCGGAGGCCACCGCCAAACGACAACCACTGGCCCACAGCAAAATGATCGAGGCCATTCGTAGCCACTGCATACCTAATTCCCTTTAAGCGTGTGTCGGACGTCTGGAAACGCCCTACGGATTCTGGCGCGCACCATACAGAGGTTTATCGGGAATCGCCCGACAAACACGTGGGAAATTTCGCTGATCAGGGTTTGGCTGTGAAAAAGCTTGGAAAACGCGTAGGGCAAATGCCCGAACCCAGGAAAAACCCCTACGAATTCTGTCCATCGTGGCTGTCTTGTTCCGCTCGAAGGCGTCCTTCTATAGTGGCCGGCGCGACTGAAAACACTGTATCGGCCCGCCATGGCGACGTCGTAAGGAACTCACCCGATCATGAACATGTTCAAACCGCTCAACACCCGATACCGCTCACTCACAACCAGCCATAGCGAAACGCCCGTGCTGGTCATTGATACCGAAGCGAGCCACCGCGATCTCCTTGATGCCGCCGATCAGCGACTGCGTGCAGCCAACAACCTGCTGGAAACTCTTTACTGCCTGTGTTTCAAACAGGCCGATGTGAAAGACATCCCCAACATCGTCAATGCGCTTTATTTATTGACGCAGGACGGCTGCGACTTGCTGGAAGTTGCCAGGCAACGAATAAACAATTGACGACACCCGCCAAACTTACAAAGTTCGCAACAACCCTTCACTACCACTACTGCAAAATTCAGAACCAGCCTGTTTGCTCTTTCATCAACCAAGAGCAACAACATGACTACGCTGACTATTTTCTTTTGCGGTACAGGTTCCACAAAGTTTGATAACACCCACGAAAACTATTGGGATGGCGAACTGGTTTCCACCCGCAAACCGCGACCGGCACTAAAACCAGCATTTTCCCCATGCCCGGCCGTCACGCCACGCTGGTCGGCAATTCTTTGGCCGATGGCGTCAGTGGTCCGAAGGTTGTGGCCGAACCTGGCCTGATCGTCCGTCACTTTGCCGAGGTGTGCCTGAAACGCTGGGGCACCGTGCTCGACAAGAACCTCAACCTCACCGACACCATCGTCAACGCGGCAGCGAAATACAAGGCCATGGAGAAGTGCTCCTACACCTGATTCACCGAACTGGACCAAGGCGAACGCTACGTGTCACTGGGCAGCAAAGGCGTTCCGTTCTCGACGGTGAAAGGCACGATCTACACACCGGCGAGCGGGCTGACGACGAGTGTGCTGGATGTTGAGGCGTATCGGGCGATTCGTTGAAAACAGTGATCGATCTGTAGGAACGGCCTGCTCGAATCTGCATCCCGTTCCTACACGCACCGGCGCCTTGTCTTCTATCGGCGCCAGTGGGCCGAAACCTATAGTTGTGACTGTCGCTGCCAATTCAGCGGCTCGGGCTTGGTCACCCGATTGGATCATGCATTCGCGTCCGCTGTATGCTGCCGGCACTCAATTGCCAGCAGCGTTATGGTGGCTGTGTTTGGGACGCTTTCGAGCGTGCCGGGTATGTGCATGATCCTCACCGGTTGACCAACCCGAACACAGTCGCCTCCAGTCGCTTGGTCACGATTTGGTGGCTTCATTCGAAGCAATTGAGGATCTAAAAAATGAAATCATGGAACGAGCTCCACTCCGATCGCTACCGTCCACTCGACTCCAACCTCACCGACACCAAGCCCCTGGTCATCGACACCGATGCCAACCCGCAAGACATCCTCGAATGCGCCGTCCAGCGCCTGCGTGCCTCCAGCGACCTGCTGCAAACCCTCTACTGCCTCTGCTTCAAACACGCCGACGTCGAAGACATCCCGCACATCACCCACGCCCTCTACCTGTTGACCAAAGACGGCTGTGACCTGCTGCAAGTCGCCCAGCAGAAAATGCTGAGCTGGAAAGCCCCGGCCTGAAGCTGAGTGATCGAATCGCTCTCAGGCACTACCTGAGAGCGATGGAAAAAACGCAATCAAACAATGGAGATTCTCGTGAGCAAATTTTTTGATGAGCTGATGGAAAGCGTCAAACAGTTGGATGAAATCTTTCGCCGCGAGCACGGAGACCTCAACTCGCCACCTGCTCCAAAGGTGCCGCAGAAAATCGAAGAACACCTTCAAAGCGCACCGATTCCTGACAATGAAAAAGACAAATAAGTACCAAAATTCTGCTCATTAGCCATAAAAACAGGTGGAATACTTCCAGTTAGCTGTTTCTGCCTCCACTTGTCTTGCCGAACATTCTTCTCAGCCTTAAGTGCTACTATTCTGGTAGTTAAGGCTTAAAAATGAAGGAATATTGGCACATGGCTAATAAGACAGCATCGCTCTTGCCCACAACTTCCAGACTGCTTTCCGAGTTTGGCGAGCGCCTGAAGCTGGCCCGCCTGCGCCGCAAACTGACGGCCAAGCAAGTCGCAGAACGATCAGGCATGTCGCTGACAACCCTGCGCTCACTGGAGTCCGGTGGCTCGGGAGTAACCATCGGTGCCTATCTGTCAGTCATGCAGGTACTCGGGCTGGAAAAGGACCTGAATAAACTGGCCGAGGCCGATGAGATGGGGCGCCGATTGCAGGACGCACAATTGCTGCCAGGAGCAAAACCCCAACGAGTACGCGGAACATCCAGGATCAAGAAGTCGCCTCTGGTCGGCGAAAAGAGCACAAGAGTGGGGGAAGACAGCGCCTACATCGCCAGCCTGACGGAAGACTTTCCCCTCAATACCCACTCGCTTTCAGAACTGTTGAACAAGAAAAAAAGCGGCGCCAAAACAGGTGAAGAATGACGCGAATTGCGGTTTATGCAGATTGGGAATCCTTGAATGGCGCAAGGCGCCTCGGATTCCTGCATGCCAGAAAGGCCCGTGCTAACGAAGTGTTCGAGTTTGAGTACGATCCAGCCGCACTGGCCGATCCAGAACTGAGCTTCATGAAGCTGGATCCCCGTATCAACCTTTTCGAAGGACACCAGTTCCCGGGTGGGCACCAAACTCAGTTCGGTGCATTCGCAGACTCAAGCCCTGATCGCTGGGGACGCCTACTGATGAAGCGGCGGCAGGAGCGCGACATCCGGGACGGCTTGATGCCAAAAGGCAGCAAGCTGTACGAGTCCGACTACCTGCTGGGCGTACATGACCTCTTTCGCGTGGGAGGCCTGCGCTACAAGCTCAATGATGAAGGCCCCTTCCTCGATGACCGCGATGGCATAGCAGCGCCACCCTTTCTGGAGCTGCGTGCATTGGAGCAAGCGAGTCGCGCACTGGAAAACGACCCGGACAACACAGCATTGGAAGGACGCGAGTGGCTAAGAATGCTGATCGCACCCGGCGGCTCGCTGGGTGGCGCCAGACCCAAAGCCAGCGTTGCAGACCAACACGGTCATCTGTGGATCGCCAAGTTTCCGAGCATACGAGATGACTACGACGTCGGTGCCTGGGAAATGGTGGTAAATGCTCTCGCCAAAAGCTGCGGCTTAAGAGTCGCAACCGCCACCGCCCAGCGTTACGCGAGCCAGCACCACTGCTTCATGGTCAAACGCTTTGACCGGAGCAGATCCGGTGGCCGCTTCCACTTCGCCTCCGCCATGACCATGACCGACCGCGTCGACGGTGACGATGCCTCGAATGACGCCAGCTACATCGAACTGGCTCGAGCGATCATTGAACACGGCTCAGAAGTCGACACCGACCTGCGCGAGCTCTGGTCGCGAATCGTCTTCAACATTCTCGTTTCGAACACCGACGACCATCTGCGTAACCACGGATTCCTTCTCGACCCTGGTCGCGGGTGGCGGTTGTCCGAGGCTTACGACATGAATCCGGTGGCGAATGCGGATGGGTTGAAACTGAACATCACTGATTCGGACAATGCTTTGGATCTGGAGCTTGCTATGGAAGTGGCAAGTCATTTCCGAGTTGACCGTGAGGATGCCGACAAAATCATCAGTGACTTCAAAGAAACCGTATCGCAGTGGCGGGAGTTGGCTGACGCGCTTGGCATTCCAAGGCGTGAACAGGAAAAAATGGCCCCTGCTTTTCGACTTTCGGCAAATTAGAAGAAGTAGCCGTAACTAACTTGTCACGCACAAAAAAGCCGCCCTCAAGAGGCGGCTTTTTCATTCACCAGAACTCAGCCTTACAACTTAGGCCCGGCAGCCTTGATCGCGTCGCTCACGTCGAACTTCTTGAAGTTCTCGATGAACAGACCGGCCAGTGCTTTGGCAGCTTCGTCGTATGCAGCCTTGTCAGCCCAGGTGTTGCGCGGGTTGAGCAGGTTGGTTTCGACGCCCGGTACGGCCAGTGGCACGTCCAGGTTGATGGTGTCCAGGTGTTCGGTTTCGGCACCGATCAGCGCGCCGCTCTGGATCGCTGCGATCACCGCACGGGTGGTCGGGATGTTGAAGCGTTTGCCGACGCCGTAGCCACCGCCGGTCCAGCCGGTGTTGACCAGGTAGACCTTGGAGCCGAAGCCCTTGATGCGCTTGATCAGCAGCTCGGCGTATTCGCCAGCTGGACGCGGGAAGAACGGTGCGCCGAAGCAGGTGGAGAAGGTCGACTTGATGCCGCTGCCCGAACCCATTTCAGTCGAGCCCACCAGTGCAGTGTAGCCGGACAGGAAGTGGTAGGCCGCTTGCTCGTTGTTCAGGATCGACACTGGCGGCAGTACGCCGGTCAGGTCGCAGGTCAGGAAGATCACAGCGTTCGGCTCGCCGCCCAGGTTCTTCTCGGAACGCTTGGCAACGTGCTCCAGCGGGTAGGCTGCGCGACTGTTCTGGGTCAGGCTGACATCGGCGTAGTCGGCGTGCTTGGCGTCGTCGATCACGACGTTTTCCAGGACTGCGCCGTGCTTGATGGCTTTCCAGATGACCGGCTCGTTCTTCTCGGACAAGTCGATGCACTTGGCGTAGCAGCCGCCTTCGATGTTGAAGACAACGCCTTCGCCCCAGCCGTGTTCGTCGTCACCGATCAGGTAACGGCTTTCGTCGGCCGACAGGGTGGTCTTGCCGGTGCCGGACAGACCGAAGAACAGGGTCACGTCGCCTGCTTCGCCGATGTTGGCAGCGCAGTGCATTGGCAGCACGTCGGAAGCCGGCAGCAGGAAGTTCTGCACCGAGAACATGGCTTTCTTCATTTCACCGGCGTAACGCATGCCGGCGATCAGCACTTTTTTCTGGGCGAAGTTGAGGATCACGCAACCGTCGGAGTTGGTGCCGTCACGCTCAGGCACGCACTCGAAGTTGGCGACGTTCAGCACTTGCCACTCTTCACGGCCGGCCGGGTTGTACTGGGCCGGGTTGATGAACAGGCAACGACCGAACAGGTTCTGCCAGGCAGTCTGGGTGGTCATCTTCACGGCCAGGTAGTGATCTTCGGCCGCGCCTACATGCACGTGGGAAACGAAATGCTCTTGCGCGTTGTTGAACGCCTCGACACGAGCCCACAGCGCGTCGAACTTGTCGGCCGGGAACTTGCGGTTGATCGGGCCCCAGGCAATCGCGTCCTGGGTGGAAGGCTCTTCAACGATGAAACGGTCGACTGGCGAACGGCCGGTGCGGTGACCGGTGCGAACAACCAGAGCGCCGGTATCGGCAAGCTCGCCTTCACCGCGTTTCAGGGCTTCTTTTACCAGATCATCAACACTCAGATCGGTGTACACGGCGTTATTGGCTTGCGTCATGAGGTTCCCCGTCGGCCAGTGGCCGAGTGTGCTCCAAACGTTTTGTAGTAGAAAGTCGTGCACTACTACCGCGAAAAAAGTGGGCCGGATTATGCCAGAAAAGCCCAAAAAGAGTAGGGCCCTCCCGTCGTAACGGCGTTATTCCGTCGTTGAGCAGTGAATTTACCTGCGCTGAACCGTTTTAGTGCCGGGTATCTGACGGCGTCTCGACGCCCGCGCCAGCGAACAATTGAGCGATATCCGCCGCATCGAACAGGTAGCGCTGGTTGCAGAACTGGCAATCGATCTCGACGCTGCCACCCTGTTCGGCCACCAATTGCTGCGCATCTTCCAGACCCAGGCTGACCAGTGCATTGCCCGAACGCTCGCGGGAGCAGCTGCAGTGGAAACGCAGTTTCTGCACATCGAACAGACGGACCTGCTCTTCATGGTAGAGGCGATGCAGAACGGTTTCGTTGTCCAGGCTCAACAGTTCATCAGCAGTCAGGGTGTTGCCCAGCGCGGTAATGTGCTGCCAGCTGGCGGCGCGTTCTTCTTCATCTTTCAGGCGATCGGCCGGCAGTTGCTGCAGCAGCAGGCCACGGGCGCGACGGCCGTCGGCGCAGAGCTTGAAGCGGGTGCCGACCTGCTGGGACATGACGAAGTAGTTGGTGAAGCAGTCGGACAGGGTTTCGCCGTCGAGGTCGACGATGCCCTGATAGCGCTGGCCTACGGTCGGGTCGATCGTCAGGGCCAGAACGCCGTTGGGCATCAGGTCGGCGAGGGTCGCGTCAGGAGCGATCAGGTCTGCCTCGTAACGGGCCAGGCCACGGATTTCACGCTCGCTGGAGCACTCGATCATCAGCAGCGGAATCGGGCCTTCGGAGCGTGCCTGAAGAATCAGCAAGCCATCGAATTTCAGGGTGCCCACCAGCAACGACGCGGCAGCCATGAATTCGCCCAGCAATTGCGCAACCGGCTCCGGGTACGGGTGCTTGGCGAGCACTTCGGCGTAGCTGCGTTCCAGCGACACCAGTTCGCCGCGCGTGTCGCTGTCATCGAAGATGAAGCGTTGGGTGTAATCGGTATCGAGGAAATCGCTCATAGGTCTAGGTATCTGATTTTAATGACAAAAAGGTTACAAAGAATGAAAATCCCGCGCTTCTGGCATCCATTTTGATGCCTATGTTCAGCCACGGGAGGCATTTTATGAACAATCCGGGTTTGTTCCAATCAAGGTGGAACCTCGGCCGGCTGGTTCTGTGCAATGCGGTGCCATTGGCACTACTGGCTTTCTGGTTATGGCCTACAGGCCAGATGCTGTGTGTGGTTTTCGACGAGTGGCTGTTCCGCTCACTCAATACTCCGCTGGCCAGCAACCCCATATGGCTCCACATCTGGGCAATTGCAAGTCTGCGCCCGTTCGACGTTGTCGTCGGACTGATTCTGCTGACGCTGCTGATCAAGGGCGACTGGGTGTTCAAGGCGATTGACGTACGTCGCGCGTTCTTCGGATTTTTTTCGATCCTGATGCTGATGGTGGTGATCCGCGCGCTGTTTTCCAAATTCGCCGACCACATGGGCTGGCAGCACAACAGCCCTTCCATGGTGCTCGAAGGCGCCGTCCATATGAGCGACTACTTCCCGCATCTGGAGAAAACCTTTGAGCTGAAGGATCGCTCGAGCCAGAGCTTTCCCGGCGATCATGCTTCGGTGCTGCTGATCTGGGCGTTGTTCATGGGTGTGTTCAGTCGGTCAGCCGGCCAGTTCCTGACGGTCTGGGGCCTGGCGCTGCTGTTCATGCTGCCGCGGCTGGTGGCCGGTGCACATTGGGGCCAGGACGATTACATCGGTGGTCTGCTGCTGGCGGTGTGGGCGTTGGGCTGGGGCTATTACACGCCGTTTGCCTATCACGCGGCGAACTTCTGGCTGAAGGTGACGGCGCCGATTTTCGGGCTGCTGGGCAAGTTGCCGGTGATTTCGCGGATGACTGTCGTGTCCGCACGATAATCGACGACCGCTGAAAAAAATCGCAGCCTTTGACGAGTCCTGAGTCAGGACCGGCAGGCTGCGATTTTTTATTCTCCGCCACTGTTCCCACGAAATTTAAACAGATCCCGGCGCTGCTTCTTGCTCGGTTTGCCATCGGTGGTCACGCCCAGCGCGCCAGCCTTGCGCATCGCCGCAGCCGCCTCGCGCTTGGCGATACTGGCCTCGGTCTCGGCATACAGCGTCTGCGCTTCCGGCGCGCCACGACGCACGATCGACAGGGCTTGTACCACAACGGTCTTTTCATCGAAGCCGGTGCGAATCTCGAATTCATCGCCGATGCGTGGCTCTTTGCCAGGCTTGCAGCGCTCTCCCCGACAATGCACCTTGCCGCTTTCAATGGCGGCTTTGGCCAAGGCACGGGTTTTGAAAAAACGTGCAGCCCACAACCATTTATCGAGACGGACCTTGTCGTCCTCTTCGCTTTTTTGTGCCATGGAATTTCCTCATTCTGAAATATTGATGAACTGTACTACCGTTTCTGTCGTGCCATGAATTGCACCGTCCCGGATTACAATGCGCACATTCCGGGGCGTGCTTGAGATGGTGCCTATCCGGGCCGTAGATATCTGTCGCCTTTTAACCACTATTCTGCGTGAATACCGCAAATCCGGCCCCCTGCGGGCTGATCGGTTTTCACCGGTTGAGCATTTTTTTGAAGACATTTGACCATTTGACCGTTGTCGGTCTACGCGAGTGGGTGGCGCTCCCGGATCTGGGAGTCGCGGGCCTTCGGGCGAAAATCGACACCGGCGCCAGCACCTCCAGCCTGCACGCCACCGACATCGAGCCGTTCGAACGGGACGGCGAGAAGTGGGTGCGCTTCACCGCGCATCTGGGCACGGTGGTGCAGTTGCGCCACCGGCGTTGCGAAGCGCCGCTGGTCACCCGCAAGACCATCAAGAGTTCCAACGGCCAGGCCCAGGTGCGCTATGTGATCAGCACCACCCTGGCCCTCGGTGATCGGGTCTGGCCGGTCGAGTTCACCCTCGCCTGCCGCAAGTCCATGCGCTATCGCCTGCTGCTCGGTTCCAAAGCCCTGATCGACGGCCAGTTGGTGGTCAATCCGGGCATCAAATATGTACAAGACAAGCCGGTGTTCCCGGTATCTACCTCCTCCACAGGTGTTGCATGAAGATCGCTGTGCTGTCGCGGAATCCGCGTCTGTATTCCACCCGCCGTCTGGTCGAAGCCGGAACCGAACGCGGGCATGAAATGGTAGTGATCGATACCTTGCGCGCCTACATGAACATCGCCAGCCACAAGCCGCAGATCCACTATCGCGGCAAACCGCTGGAAGGTTTCGATGCGGTGATCCCGCGGATCGGCGCATCGGTGACGTTTTATGGCTGCGCGGTGCTGCGTCAGTTCGAAATGATGGGGGTGTTTCCGCTCAACGAATCGGTGGCCATCGCCCGTTCCCGGGACAAGCTGCGTTCGCTGCAACTGCTGTCACGCCGGGGCATCGGCCTGCCGGTGACCGGGTTCGCCCACTCGCCGGACGACATTCCCGACCTGATCGACATGGTCAACGGCGCGCCATTGGTGATCAAGGTACTGGAAGGCACCCAGGGCATCGGCGTGGTGCTGTGCGAAACCGCAACGGCGGCGGAGTCGGTGATCGAGGCCTTCATGGGCCTGAAACAGAACATCATGGTGCAGGAATACATCAAGGAGGCCGGCGGCGCCGACATCCGCTGCTTCGTGGTCGGCGACAAGGTGATCGCGGCGATGAAACGCCAGGCCAAGCCCGGGGAATTCCGCTCCAACCTGCACCGGGGCGGCAGCGCCAGCCTGATCAAGATCACCCCGGAAGAACGCATGACCGCATTGCGCGCCGCCAAGGTCATGGGCCTGGCGGTGGCGGGTGTGGATATCCTGCGTTCGAATCACGGGCCGCTGGTGATGGAAGTGAACTCGTCGCCGGGCCTGGAAGGGATCGAGACCACCACCGGCAAGAATGTGGCGGGGATCATCATCGAGCATCTCGAGAAGAACGGCGGGCCGAACATGACTCGCACCAAAGGCAAAGGATAGAAAACAGCAGCGAGCTACGAGCTGCAAGCGGCGAGTAAAATCCGCGTTTGCTTGCAGCTCGAAGCTTGCGGCTCGGGGCTGCTCTCAAACGGCATCTCTTGGCAACATCAATCCCAGCGGCAACCGCACTCGCGCCTCCAACCCGCCACCGGAGCGGTTGCGCAGCTCGACATTGCCACCGTGCATCGAAGCAATCCGTTTCACGATCGCCAGCCCCAGTCCGGTGCCCTTCCCGCCCCGCGCCCGATCGCCACGAGTGAACGGGTTAAAGATCGCTTCAAGCTCCGACGGATCAATCCCCGCCCCACGGTCCATCACGCTTAGCACCACATACGGCGCACTGGTGTCGCCGGACACATAGGCTGCGACATCCACGCTACCGCCGGCATGATTCAACGCATTGCCAATCAGGTTATTCAACAGACGTTTCATCGACACCCGACGCAGCGGAAACGGCTGGATCGGCTCCAGACGCAAGCGCACTTTCTCTTCACTCTGGTTGTACGGCGCCGCGACTTCGCGCACCAGATCGCTCAGGTCCACTTCTTCCACCGACTCGTCCCGACCATCGCGAATGAACGCGAGGAACTGGTCGAGGATCGCGTCCATGTCTTCGATGTCGCGCACCATGTCGTCGGTCAGGTCGGTGCGGTCGCCCATCAGTTCCAGCGACAGTCGCAGGCGGGTCAACGGCGTACGCAAGTCATGGGAAACCCCGGCGAGCATCAGTTCTCGTTCACGACCGGCCTGTTCGACGTCTTCAGCCATCTGGTTGAAGGCGCGATAAACCTCGGTCATTTCGCTGGGTGTATCGCTGATCGGCAGGCGCACGCTGCGGCCCTGACCGAGCTGCCGCGCGGCATACACCAGACGCTTCAATGGCTGGTTGAGCTGGCTGACGAAAATCCATGCGGAAGCGGTCGAGAGCAGACCGATGGCGAGGAACCAGCCGAGCACGTTCCAGATTTTCTGGCCGCGCAGCGGATGGGGATACAACGGCACTTTCAGCCAGCCATCACCCAGGCTCGGCGCGCGCACCCACAACGCCGGCGGCGAATGCATGCGCAGTCGAACCTCGGTGTCGGCACCCAGTTCCGCCTGCATCTGCCGCTGGTAGATTTCGCTGTACGGCCAGTGCTGTTCGCCTTCCGGCACACCGGCACCGACCACCCGGATCAGGGTCGCGGCATCGGCGATCTTCGCGCGATTCTCTTCATCGGCGGCCCAATAGGCACGCAGTGTCAGGGCGACACCGTGGCTGTATTGACGATCCACCAGCACGTCCTCGTTCATCAGCAGATAAACCAGGGTCAGTGCCTTGGAAAACAATACGACGATGAGCACCAGCCACAGGGTGCGGGAGAAGAAACTTTGGGGGAACCAGACAGGGGTTTTCATGGATAACCGCTACGCACTTGCAGGAGCGAGCAATGCTCGCATATTGCGGATAACGAGTCTGCGGAGCTGGCACTTTCGACCGTTCCCCGCAGACCCGCTCCTACAAATCACCCGTCACTTGGTGGAGTTGCCATCCGGCACGAACACGTAACCCACGCCCCAGACAGTCTGGATGTAGCGCGGCTTGGACGGATCGGGTTCGATCATCCGGCGCAGACGGGAAATCTGCACGTCGATGGAACGCTCCAGGGCATCCCACTCCCGGCCACGGGCCAGGTTCATCAGCTTGTCGCGGGTCAGCGGCTGACGGGCGTTCATCACCAGGGCCTTGAGTACCGCAAACTCACCGGTGGTGAGCATGTGCACTTCGTCGCCGCGCTTGAGTTCGCGGGTGGCCAGGGACAGCACGTAGTCGCCGAACGTGACGTTCTCTTCTTCACTGCCCGGCGCGCCCGGTACCGGTGCGGCCTGACGGCGCAGCACGGCTTTGACGCGGGCCATCAGCTCGTCCGGGTTGAACGGCTTGGCCAGGTAATCGTCGGCGCCCAGTTCCAGGCCCTTGATCCGGCTCAGCTCGTCGCCCTTGGCAGTGAGCATGATGATCGGGATCTGGTTGTTCGCGCCACGCAGGCGACGGCAAGCGGTCAGGCCGTCTTCGCCCGGCAGCATCAGGTCGAGAACGACCAGGTTGAACACTTCACGGGACAGCAGACGATCCATCTGCTCGGTGTTCGGTACGGCGCGGGCACGGTAGCCCTTGCTGACGAAGAAGCGTTCCAGCAGGCTGCTCAGCCCCGGATCGTCGTCAACAATAAGAATTTTTTCGCCTTCAGCAGTTTGTGCAGTGCTGCTCATTGGATGCTCCTTTTAGCTCGGCGCGCATTATGGCGTAGCTGCCGTTATACGCACCGTGTGCATTGTTAGCAGATTTTTCCTTCACTGCCAGAAAACCGGGGCTTGAGCCTACAGACCGTGTCGCCCCCGAATGACAGAACGCCGGTTATAATGCGCGGCCTTTTGTGCCAGGCAACGTCTGAATCGTTACCGCAGGTGGCCGTCCTTTATTTTCCGGGTGGCCGCAGTAATTGTTCGATTTCACGGGTCAATGGGATGCCTTTTGACCCAGGCAGCGGCAAGCGTCAGGCCGCCCCACCAGACTCCGGGCCCTTATTTATGCGCCTGCGAGCCTGCTTTCACAATTTGTCAGGTGGTTTTATGGACAGCATCAACAGCCGCATCGCCGAGGAACTCGGCGTACGCCCGCAACAGGTCGAAGCGGCCGTCGCGCTACTCGATGAAGGCTCTACCGTTCCCTTCATCGCCCGTTACCGGAAAGAAGTGACCGGCAGTCTCGATGACACTCAGCTGCGTCATCTGGAAGAGCGTCTGCGCTACCTGCGAGAACTCGACGAACGGCGCATCAGCATCCTTTCCAGCATCCAGGAGCAGGGCAAACTCACCCCTGAGCTGGAGCGCGAAATCAAACTCGCCGACACCAAGACCCGCCTCGAAGACTTGTACCTGCCGTACAAGCAGAAGCGCCGCACCAAGGGCCAGATCGCCCTGGAAGCCGGCCTCGGCGAACTGGCCGACGGTCTGTTCAACGACCCGAGCCTGGCCCCGGAAACCGAAGCCGCACGCTTCATCGACGCCGAAAAAGGCGTGGCCGACGCCAAGGCTGCCCTGGAAGGCGCCAAGTACATCCTCATGGAGCGCTTCGCCGAAGACGCCAACCTGCTGGACAAACTGCGCAACTATTTGAAGCAGGAAGCCACCCTCAGCGCCCGCGTGATCGCCGGCAAGGAAGAGGAAGGCGCCAAGTTCCGCGATTACTTCGAACACGACGAACCACTGAAAAGCATGCCGTCGCACCGCGCGCTGGCGATTTTCCGTGGCCGCAACGAAGGCATTCTCAGCTCCGCGCTGAAAGTCGGTGAAGAACTGCCGGGCACCCTGCACCCGTGCGAAGGCATGATCGGCCAGCACGTCGGCATCCAGAACCAGAACCGTCCGGCCGACAAATGGCTGGGTGAAGTGGTGCGCTGGACCTGGAAGGTCAAGCTCTACACCCACCTGGAAACCGATCTGCTGGGCGAGCTGCGCGACGGTGCCGAAACCGAAGCGATCAACGTGTTCGCCCACAACCTGCACGACCTGCTACTGGCCGCTCCGGCCGGCCCCCGCGCCACCCTGGGCCTCGACCCGGGCCTGCGTACCGGCTGCAAGGTTGCCGTGGTCGACTCCACCGGCAAGCTGCTGGATCACGCCACGGTTTACCCGCACGTGCCGCACAACAAGTGGGATCAGACCATCGCCATCCTGGCCGCCCTGTGCGCCAAGCACTCGGTTGACCTGATCGCCATCGGCAACGGCACCGCCAGCCGTGAGACCGACAAACTGGCCATCGAGCTGATCAAAAAATATCCAGCGATGAAAATGACCAAGGTCATGGTCTCCGAAGCCGGCGCATCGGTGTATTCGGCATCGGAACTGGCGGCCAAGGAATTCCCGGATCTCGACGTGTCGATCCGTGGCGCCGTGTCCATTGCCCGTCGCTTGCAGGATCCACTGGCCGAGCTGGTGAAGATCGATCCGAAATCCATCGGTGTCGGCCAGTACCAGCACGACGTGTCGCAGCTGAAACTGGCGCGCGGCCTGGACGCCGTGGTCGAGGACTGCGTGAACGCCGTGGGCGTGGACGTGAACACCGCGTCCGTGGCGCTGCTGGCGCGGATCTCCGGCCTCAACGCGACCCTGGCGCAGAACATCGTGACTCACCGTGACGAGCACGGCGCGTTCAAGACCCGTGCCGCGCTGAAGAAAGTCGCACGTCTGGGCGAGAAAACCTTCGAACAGGCCGCCGGCTTCCTGCGCGTGATGAACGGCGACAACCCGCTGGATTCCTCGGCCGTTCACCCGGAAGCCTATCCGCTGGTGCAGCGCATCGCCGCTGAAACCGACCGCGACATCCGCTCGTTGATCGGCGACGCCTCGTTCCTCAAGCGTCTGGATCCGAAGAAATTCACCGACGAGACCTTCGGTCTGCCCACCGTCACCGACATCCTGCAGGAACTGGAGAAACCGGGCCGCGACCCGCGTCCGGAGTTCAAGACCGCCGAGTTCCAGGAAGGCGTCGAGGACCTGAAGGACCTGCAACTGGGGATGATCCTCGAAGGCGTGGTGACCAACGTGACCGCGTTCGGCGCATTCGTCGACATCGGTGTGCATCAGGACGGTCTGGTGCACATTTCGGCGCTGTCGGAGAAATTCATCAAGGATCCGCGCGAAGCAGTGAAAGCCGGTGACGTGGTGAAAGTGAAGGTCATGGAAGTCGACATCCCGCGCAAACGCGTCGGCCTGTCGATGCGCATGAGCGACACGCCGGGCGAGAAAATCGACGGCGCCCGTGGCTCGCGTCCGGGCTCGGCACCACGCCAGTCGCAGGGTTCGGCTCCACGCAAGGAAAGCACCCCGGCGGCTCCAGCCAATAACGCGATGGCCTCGCTGTTCGCCAACGCCAAGCAGTTGAAGAAACGCTGATGGAGATTCCGGCCGGGCTCGTCGAGAGCGCGTTTTTCAAGCTGTTGGGCTGCCGCCTGCACAGCCTGGAAACCGGGGTGGCGCAAGTCGCCCTGGTGCTGGAACCGGAACTGCGCAACCGCGGCGGCAAGCTGCACGGCGGCGCGCTGTTCAGTCTGGTCGATATCGCCATGGGGCTGGCCTGTTCCAGTACCCACGGCTTTGACCAGCAGAGCGCGACCATCGAGTGCAAGATCAACTACATCCGCGCCGTCTCCGAAGGCGAGGTGATGTGCACGGCGCGGGTGATCCACCCGGGCCGGCGCACGCTGGTGGTCGAAGCCGACGTGATGCAGGGCGACAAACTGGTCGCAAAAGCGCAAGGCACGTTCGCTGTCCTGTAGCTACTCGTCATCGATTTGAGTTAATTTCGGCGCTGTGATCGCAGCGTCGGAGTTTTCCTCGCCCGCGTCTGCCAGATTCAGGGACTGAAGTTGGCGTTTGCAATGGGGCTTTCATGGCCCGAAAACCAGGCGAAAACGCCAGTTTCAACTTCACCCTTGTAGACCGTCCTGCCCACCCCCATATTGGGGCGACTGACGCGTGAAGGAATCCAAATTGAGCGAACTTCTCAACCGCCGCCTGGCTCTGCTCGGTGAGCGCGCCAACCTCTCTCTGCTCGAACAGTGCCTGCACGGCATCGAACGTGAATGCCTGCGCGTGACCGGCGAGGGTCGACTGGCGCAAACGCCGCACCCTGAAAGCCTGGGTTCCGCGCTGACCAACGAACAAATCACCACCGACTATTCCGAGTCGCTGCTGGAATTCATCACGCCTGCCCTGCCCGATCCGGCCGACACGCTGGCGAGCCTGGACAAGATTCATCGCTTCGCCTACAGCAAGCTCGGCAACGAGTATCTGTGGAGTCCATCGATGCCGTGCCCGTTGCCGGCCGAGGAAGACATCCCGATCGCCTATTACGGCACCTCCAACATCGGTCAGCTGAAGTACGTCTACCGCAAGGGCCTGGCCCTGCGTTACGGCAAGACCATGCAGTGCATCGCCGGGATTCACTACAACTTCTCTCTGCCGGAAAAACTCTGGCCGCTGCTGAAAGAAGCCGAAGGCTTCGTTGGCACCGACCGGGATTTCCAGTCGTCGTCCTATATCGCGCTGATCCGCAACTTCCGTCGCTACAGTTGGCTGCTGATGTACCTGTTCGGTGCTTCGCCGGCGCTGGACGCGGGGTTCCTGCGCGGTCGTTCGCATCAGCTGGAACAACTGGATCCGGACACCCTGTACCTGCCTTACGCCACCAGCTTGCGCATGAGCGACCTCGGTTACCAGAGCAACGCCCAGGCCGGCCTGACGCCGTGCTACAACGACCTGGCGAGCTACACCGACAGCCTGCGCAAGGCGGTGGCCACGCCATACGCGCCGTACGTCGAAGTCGGAACGCACCAGGATGGCGAGTGGGTGCAACTGAATACCAACATCCTGCAGATCGAAAACGAGTACTACTCGAACATCCGCCCGAAACGCGTGACTTACACCGGCGAGCGGCCGATCCAGGCCTTGATGGCCCGTGGCATCCAGTACGTCGAAGTGCGCTGCCTGGACATCAACCCGTTCCTGCCCATGGGCATCGATCTGACCGAATCGCGCTTCCTCGACGCGTTCCTGCTGTACTGCGCGCTGAACGACAGCCCGCTGCTGACCAACATCAGCTGCGGCAACGCCACGTCGAACTTCCTCAGCGTGGTCAAGGAAGGTCGCCGTCCGGGCCTGCAATTGCAGCGCGACGGCCAACCGGTCGACATGAAGGAATGGGCAGCGGAGCTGCTGGAAAAAATCGCTCCGCTGGCGGCGTTGCTGGATCAAAGCCATGGCGGCGATGCCCACAGCAAGGCCCTCGACGCGCAACTGGCCAAGGTCAAGGATTCGTCCCTGACGCCATCGGCCCAGGTGCTGGCAGCCATGGCCGAGCACAAGGAAAGCTTCGCGCAATTCTCCCTGCGCCAGAGCCAGGCCCACGCCGAGTTCTTCCGCAGCGAACCGTTGGCGGCTGACGAACAGGCGAAGTTTGAAGAACTGGCGCGCTCGTCACTGGCGCAACAGGCTGAGCTGGAGCAGAACGAGGTGGGCGATTTCGACGTGTTTGTCGGGTCGTATCAGGCGAGCATTCTGGCGATCAGCAACTGATCGCTTCCATCCGTGATCTTTGATCGTTCCCACGCAGAGCGTGGGAACGATCTGCTCTGCCTTCCCTTAGATTTTTCCGCTCATAAGCTAAGTCTAAAAAGTTATTTATTTTTAGTTTCTTAGATCATTTAGTCTCCTTTCACGCCGACGCTCGGTCGCCTGATATGGAGCTCTTCAATGAAACTGAATGTCCCGCTTCGCCTGCTGGCCGTGGCCTCTCTGGCTGCTGCGAGTTTCCTGGCCCAGGCCGCCGACCTCACCGTCGCCTACCAGACCACCGTTGACCCGGCGAAAGTCGCCCAGGCCGACGGCGCCTATGAAAAAGCCACCAAGGCCGACATCAGCTGGCGCAAGTTCGACAACGGCGCGGACGTCATCTCGGCCATCGCTTCCGGCGACGTGCAGATCGGCTATCTCGGTTCCAGCCCGCTGACCGCAGCCGTCACCCGCAAAGTCCCGGTAGAAACCTTCCTCATCGCCACCCAGATCGGCGCCGCCGAAGCGCTGGTCGCCCGCGACGGCTCCGGCATCAAGACGCCGCAGGACCTGGTCGGCAAGAAAATCGCCGTGCCGTTCGTGTCCACCGGTCACTACAGCCTGCTGGCCGCGCTGAAACACTGGAACATCGACCCTTCGAAAGTCACTGTCCTCAATCTCGCCCCGCCGGCAATCATTGCCGCGTGGAAGCGCGGTGACATCGATGCCACCTACGTTTGGGATCCGGCGCTGGGTGTGGCCAAGGAAAACGGCAAAGTGCTGATCACTTCCGGCGAGCTGGCCAAGTTCGGCGCGCCGACCTTCGACGCCTGGATCGTGCGCAAAGACTTCGCCGAGAAGCATCCGGAAATCGTCACCGCGTTCGCCAAGGTCACCCTCGACGCCTACGCCGACTACCGCAAGGATCCGAAAGCCTGGCTGGCCAATCAGAGCAACGTCGACAAACTGGTGAAACTGTCCGGCGCCAAGGCCAGCGACATTCCATTGCTGCTGCAGGGCAACGTCTACCCGCTGGCGGCGGATCAGGTCAGTGACCTCGGCGCGCCGACCACCAAAGCCATCACCGACACCGCTGCGTTCCTCAAGGAGCAAGGCAAGGTCGAAGCGGTACTGCCGGACTACGCGCCGTACGTCAGCGCCAAGTACATCACCAACTGATCGGGAGTTAATTGCGATGGCCTTGCTACAGCTGGAGCGCATCAGCGCACAGTATCCCGGCAGCCCGGAACCGGTACTGGCGGATATCTCTCTGACCCTGGGGCCCCAGCAATTGCTGGTGGCTCTCGGCCCGTCCGGCAGTGGCAAGACTTCGCTGTTGAACCTGATTGCCGGTTTCGTCGAACCGAGCGCCGGGCGTATCACCCTCGACGGTGTGCCGGTCAAAGGCCCGAGCGCCGAGCGCGGCGTGGTATTCCAGGACGACGCCCTGCTGCCCTGGCAGGACGTGCTGGCCAACGTCGCCTTCGGCCTTGAGCTGGCAGGTGTGGCCAAGGACAAACGCGAACAGCGCGCCCGGGAAATGCTCGCGCTGGTCGATCTCTCCGGTTTTGAAAAGCGTCGCATCTGGCAGCTCTCCGGCGGCCAGAAGCAACGTGTCGGCCTGGCCCGCGCTCTAGCCGCCGACCCGCGCGTTTTGCTGATGGACGAACCCTTCGGCGCCCTCGACGCCTTCACCCGCGAACAGATGCAGGAGCTGTTGCTGCAAGTCTGGCAACGCACCGCCAAACCGGTATTCCTGATTACCCACGACATTGAAGAAGCGGTGTTCCTCGCCACCGACCTGATTCTGCTGGCGCCGAATCCGGGGCAGATCGTCGAGCGCCTGCACCTGGATTTCGGCAAGCGTTACGCCGCCGGTGAATCAGCGCGGGCGATCAAGTCCGATCCGCGCTTCATCGAAACCCGCGAACACGTGCTCGCCAAAGTGTTTTCGCAACGCAGCGCCGTTCAGCGGCAGGAGCGCGCATGAGCAGTTATGACGTTTCCGCCACCGCAGTGAAACCCGCCGCCACGTCGGTGGTGATCCCCGTGCGCCGCAGCCTCAGCACCCGCTGGATCAGCCTGCTGACCCTGTTCGCGTTGCTGGTGATCTGGTGGGCCGTAACGGCCACCGGCCTGATCGAACCGCTGTTCCTGCCGCCACCGTCCGCCGTGCTGCAAAAAGGCTGGTTGCTGGCGACCACGGGCTACATGGATTCGACGTTGTGGCAGCACCTGGGCGCGAGCCTCAGCCGCATCGGTCTGGGCCTCGGTTTCGCCATTTTGACCGCCGTGCCGGTGGGCATTGCCATCGGCGCCAACCGCATCGCCCGTGGCGTGCTGGATCCGCTGATCGAGTTCTACCGCCCTATTCCGCCACTCGCCTATCTGCCGCTGATCGTGATCTGGTGCGGTATCGGCGAATTGTCGAAAGTGCTGCTGATCTACCTGGCGATTTTCGCCCCGATCGCGATTGCCACCGCCACCGGCGTGCGCACCGTCGACCCGGCCAAACTGCGCGCCGCGCAGTCGCTGGGGGCCACTCGCGCGCAACTGATTCGCCACGTGATTTTGCCCAGCGCCCTGCCGGACATTCTGACCGGTGTGCGCATCGGTCTGGGTGTCGGCTGGTCGACTCTGGTCGCCGCCGAATTGATCGCGGCCACCAGTGGCCTGGGCTTCATGGTGCAGTCGGCCGCGCAGTTCCTGGTCACCGATGTGGTGGTGCTGGGAATTCTGGTCATCGCCCTGATCGCCTTCGCCATGGAAATGGGCCTGCGCGCCCTGCAACGCAAACTGGTGCCGTGGCACGGCCAGGCCCACTGATTTTTCAGCACTGACTACCCCGACAGTTTCGGGGCCCCGGAATTGAAGAGAACCACCATGAGCAGCCTGAACATCACCCCTTTAAGCTCGGCCCTCGGCGCACAGATCAGCGGCGTCGACATCAGCCAGCCGCTGATCCTGGAACAGCGCGATGCCATCGAGCAGGCGCTGCTCAAATACCAGGTACTGTTCTTCCGCAATCAGCCGATCGAGCCGTCGCAACAGGCGCGCTTCGCCCACTATTTCGGCGACCTGCACATTCACCCGATCTACCCGAACGTGCCGGAACAACCGGAAGTGCTGATCCTCGACACCGCCGTCACCGACGTGCGCGACAACGCGATCTGGCACACCGACGTGACCTTCCTGCCAACCCCGGCCATGGGCGCGGTGCTCAGCGCCAAGCTGTTGCCGGAGTTCGGTGGCGACACGTTGTGGGCCAGCGGGATTGCCGCGTATGAGGCGCTGTCGGCGCCGATGAAAGCGCTGCTCGAAGGGCTGACCGCGACTCACGACTTCACCCGCTCGTTTCCGCTGGAGCGTTACGGCAACACGCCGGAAGCACTGGCGCAGTGGGAAGAGGCACGGCGCAAGAATCCACCGCTGTCGCATCCAGTGATTCGCACGCACCCGGTGAGCGGGCGCCGCTCGCTGTTCGTCAACGAAGGCTTCACGTCGAAGATCAATGAGTTGTCGGAAACCGAGAGTGAAGCGCTGCTGAAGTTCTTGTTCGCCCACGCGACGCGGCCGGAATTCACCATTCGCTGGCGCTGGCAGAAAGATGACATCGCGTTCTGGGACAACCGCGTAACGCAGCATTACGCGGTGGATGATTACCGTCCGGCGCGGCGGGTGATGCAGCGGGCGACGGTGTTGGGGGATGTGCCGTTTTTCCGCTGAACAACTGATCGTTCCCACGCTCTGCGTGGGAACGATCAGCTTGTAGTTATTCAGCCGTCGAAGGCTTCTCCCAAAGATTGATCCCGCCCTCCTGGGCAAACCGGTCAATCTCCGCCAACTCTTCCGCACTGAAATTCAAATTCTTCAACGCCCCGACGTTCTCGACAATCTGCTCCGGTCGGCTCGCACCGATCAGCGCCGAGGTCACTCGCGGATCCCGCAGCGTCCACGCCAACGCCAGTTGCGCCAGGCTCTGCCCACGACGCTTGGCGATCTCGTTCAACGCCCGCACATGAGCGATGTTGGCCTCGGACAAATGCGAAGCCTGCAACGAACCACCCCCCGGACGATTGACTCGCGCATCCGCCGGCACGCCGTTGAGGTATTTGTCAGTCAGCAGACCTTGCGCCAGCGGGGTGAACGCAATCACGCCGGTGCCGAGTTCGTCGGTGGTGTCGAGCAGGTCCTTTTCCACCCAACGGTTGAGCAGGTTGTAGGCCGGTTGGTGAATCAACAGCGGCACTTTCCACTCTTTGAGCAGCGCGGCGATTTCGCGGGTTTTTACCCCGGAGTACGACGAGATACCGATGTACAACGCCTTGCCCTGCTGCACCGCCGTGGCGAGGGCGCTGGCGGTTTCTTCCAGCGGGGTGTCCGGGTCGAAGCGGTGCGAATAAAAGATATCCACATAGTCCAGACCGAGGCGTTGCAGGCTCTGGTCGAGGCTGGCCAGCACGTATTTGCGCGAGCCGCCGCCCTGGCCGTAAGGGCCGGGCCACATGTCCCAACCGGCCTTGCTGGAGATGATCAGTTCATCGCGATACTGCTTGAAGTCTTCGCGCAGCAGGCGGCCGAAATTGGTCTCGGCGCTGCCGTAGGGCGGGCCGTAGTTGTTGGCCAGGTCGAAGTGGTTGATCCCCAGATCGAACGCTGTGCGCAGCAACGCGCGCTGGGTGTCGATCGGCGTGCTGTCGCCGAAGTTGTGCCACAGGCCCAGGGACAGCGCCGGCAATACCAGACCGCTGCGTCCGACGCGGCGGTAAGGGATGGAGTCATAGCGGTTTTCGGCAGCGGTGTAAGTCATCGAATCCTCTCTTGTCGGTCTTGAAATGGGTGTCGATTGCTACGCAAAGCGATTGGCGGGTCGGGCGAGGCCAAGGTTCTGGCGCAAGGTCCGGCCCTCGTATTCGGTTCTGAACAGCCCGCGCCGTTGCAGTTCCGGGACCACGCCATTGGCGAAGTCTTCGAGCCCGCCGGGCAGGTGCGGCACCAGCACGTTGAAGCCGTCCGCCGCGCCTTGCTCGAACCATTCCTGCAAACGGTCGGCAATCTGCGCCGGCGTACCGACAACGCTGTAATGCCCGCGACCGCCAGCGATTCTGCGACCCAGTTCGGCCAGGGTCAGATGCTCGCGGCCAGCCAGTTCGGTCAGCAGTTTCTGTCGGCTCTGCTGGCCGCTATCAGTCAGCGGCAATTCCGGCAGCGGCCCGTCCAGCGGGTACTTCGACAGATCGAAGTTGCCCAGCATACGCCCAAGCAGAGCGACGCCAACCTCGGGTTCGACCAATTGCTGAAACGTTTCACATTTTTCCTGCGCTTCGGCTTCCGTCTGTCCGACCACGACAAACACGCCGGGCATGATTTTCAGCGAATCGGCACTCCGTCCGTACTTCGGCAAGCGCCCCTTGAGGTCGGCGTAGAACGCCTGGGCGCTGGCCAGCGAGGTCTGCGCGGTGAACACCACCTCGGCCGTCTGCGCCGCCAGTTCACGCCCGGTTTCCGATGAGCCGGCCTGCACGATCACCGGCTGACCCTGTGGCGAACGCGCGACATTCAGCGGGCCTTTGACCCGGAAGTGCTCGCCGACGTGATCCAGCACGTGCAGTTTTTCCGGGTCGTAATAGGCGCCGCTGGCCTTGTCGCGGAGGAAGGCATCGTCCTGCCAACTGTCCCAGAGCCCGGTCACCACTTGATGAAATTCCCGGGCGCGGCTGTAGCGTTCGGCATGGCCGATGTGTTCGTCTCGGCCAAAATTCTGCGCTTCGGCGGCGTTGTCCGAGGTCACCAGATTCCACCCCGCTCGCCCGCCGGACAGGTGATCGAGGGACGCGAATTTACGCGCCACGTGGTACGGCTCGTTGTAGCTGGTGGTGGCGGTGGCGATCAGGCCGATGTGCTCGGTCACCGCGCTCAAGGCCGAGAGCAAGGTCAGCGGCTCGAAGTGATCCGAACGGGCCATGCGGCTGGCGATCTCGTGAGTCGGCGCGGCAACGCTGTCGGCGACGAACAAGGTGTCGAACTTCGCCGCTTCGGCAGTCTGCGCCAGGCGTTTGTAATGGGCGAAATCCAGCCCGGCGTTGGCCGGTACGTCCGGATGACGCCACGCAGCAACGTGGTGCCCGGTGGCCATGAGGAACGCGCCGAGTTTCAGCTGTCTGCTCATCTCAGAAATCCTTGCGCAGTTGCACGCCGAAGTAGCGCTCGTCGTCGCGAGGCACGGCGCGGTAGATGTAATTGCCACCGCTGGCGAGCAACGGCGAATACGACTTGTCTGTGAGGTTCTTGCCGAGCAATGCCACGCGCCAACCGTTGGTGTAATCGGCCAGGGCGACACTGGCGTTCCAGAGGCCGTAGGCGCCTTGTTTGGTGTCGGTGTTCTGGCTGATGTCGTACTGCACTTCGCTCTGCCAGCTGTAGTCGGTGCCGAGTTCGATATCCAGGCCGTTCTCCAGCGGAATGGTGTAGTCAGCACGCACGTAGCTTTTCCAGTCCGGGCTGAACGGCAGCGGCTTGCCGTTGACGTTGCACGACGCCGCCGCGCCCGCCGGGCAGGCGAACTGATCGATGCGGGCGCGGGTGTAGGCCAGTGCGCCGGAGACCTTCAGTTGCTGGGTCGCCTGCAGGGCGTAGTCGAGTTCCACGCCTTCGGTGCTGACGCTGCCGGCGTTGATCAGGCGCGTCACCACTTGCCCGGCGACGGTGTCAAAAAAGTTCGCCTGATAGTTGTCGTAGTCACTGTGGAAAACCGCGAGGTTGGTAGTCAGGCGATTGTTCCAGCTTGAGGCCTTGATCCCCGCCTCCCAGGTGTTGGAGGTTTCCGGTTTCAAAGCTTCGGTGTCGCGCGGCTGCATGTTGAAGAACACGTTGTAGGCCGGGCCTTTGTAGCCGCGCGAGTAGGTCAGGTAGGTGGTGACGGTATCGCTCAGGTCGTACTGCAGACCAAGCCGGCCGGACCAGCCGTCCTCGTCCACCGAACCGGAACTACTGGTAGCCGGTTGAATACCGCTGACAGTAGTGGCGGAAGTGGAGACGCGACGGTGATCGTATTCGAGATCGTCGTGGGTGTAGCGCAGGCCGGCGATGCCTCGGAAGTCCGAGGTGAAATTCAGCGTGCTTTCGCCGAACACCGCGTAGCTGTCGCTGGTGGTGCTGTAGTCGGCGACGCCATGGTCAGTCCGCGTGGTGGTGGTCAAAGTGCGCTGATAGGTCTCGTCATCCTTGCCGTGCATGTAGAACAGGCCGCCGACGTATTCGAGGAACCCGCCTTTCGGCGACGCCAGACGCAGCTCCTGCGAGTACTGGTCGAACGCCAGGTTGCCCTTGTCCGCCGTGCCGGGGAACGCCGCCGTTACCGTGCCGAGACGGTCGCCGTCCTGATACTGGGTGTTGTCCCAGCCGCGCCACGCGGTGATCGAAGTCAGGGTGTAATCGCCGAGTTGCCAGTCGAGCTGGCCGGACAGGCCCTTGTTGGTGTCTTCGACGTGGGTGCGGGTGTCGGTGTTGATATCGCGGTTGTGACTGGTGGCGCTGACCGGGCTCAGTGCATTGGTGAACGCCGGAGTCAGCGACTTGGTCACGACGCCATTGGGGCCGTCATCGTGGGACTGCATGTAGTCGGCGATCAGCGTGAAGGTGACGTCGTCGTTCGGGGTGAATTCCAGCTTTCCGCGCACGCCGCGATGGTTGTAGCCATTGACCTCCTGATCGTTGTGCTTGTTATCGACGTTGCCGTCGTAAGTGCCGAACAAGGTGCTGATCGAACCCTTGAGCGTGTCCGGAATCAGGCTGCCGCCGATGCCGAAACGGGTGCGGCTTTCGTTGCCGCTGTAGTACGACTGATCGATGTAACCGTGGGTCTCGGTGGTCGGCGCCTTACTGGTGATATTCAGCACGCCGGCCGAGGCGTTCTTGCCGAACAACGTGCCTTGCGGACCGCGCAAGACTTCGACGCGTTCCAGATCCAGCAGATCCAGAGTCGACTGACCGGGACGGGCGTAGACCACGCCATCGATCACCGTGGCCACCGTCGGCTCGACGCCCGGCGAGGTGGAAATCGTCCCCACGCCACGCACGAACAGCGAGGTGTCCTTGTTCGATGCGCCAGTGCGGAAATTCAGCGACGGCACTTGCTGGACGATGCTCGCCACGCTGTTGCGGTTGTCGCGCTCCAGTTGCTCGCCGTCGATCACCGACACCGCCACCGGGACCTTTTGCAGCGACTCTTCGCGGCGGGTGGCGGTGACCGTGACGGATTTGAGTGTCGGCTCCTGATCGCTGCTGTCGGCGGCGAACGCAGCGGGTAGCGGCAGCGCGGCCAGCCCGGTGAGTAGCCAGCCCGCAGCGCGGATCGATTGCGCCAGTTTGTGTATCGCCCCAGGAATGTTGTGCATGTTTGCCCGCTCGAAAAGTTGCCCTGAACCGCTGCCGTTCTGCGACGACAGCGCCTGTCTCGGTGTCTTGGGCATTCGCTCGAGCGAGTAGCAGACAATACGTTTTGTTAGCGCTAACATCGCCAGTATTGGCAAGCCCGGCATAGAGCGTCCAATACTGAAAAATTACTTTTATATGCGTTTTGGTTTTTAAGAAGGATCGAGCCTTGAGCGAAGAAAAGCCCCGCAAACGCCGTGGCGCCGGTCGCGTGACCCTCAACGCGGTGGCGCGCCAGGCCGGTGTTTCGGCAATCACCGTGTCGCGCTACTTCAACCAGCCGGAACAGGTCTCGCCCGAACGCCGCGAACGGATCGCGGCGGTGGTTGCCGAGCTGGGTTATGTACCGAATCTGGTGGCCGGCGGCCTCGCTTCGGCGCGGGGAAAAATCGTCGGCATGGTGATCCCGAACATCTCCGGGCCGATCTTCGCCAACACCATTCAGGGCTTCAGCGACACCCTCAGCCGCCACGGCTATCAGCTTCTTCTGGCATCGAGTTACTTCAGCACTGAGCAGGAAGAAAACGCGGTGCGGGCCTTTCTTGGCTGGTCGCCAGCAGCGCTGGTAGTGACCAGTCACTTCCACAGCGCGGGCACGGAAAAGATGCTGGCCGAAGCGGATATTCCTGTGATCGAAACCTGGGATTACCAACCGGATCGCGAGCCGATGCAGATCGGCTTTTCGCACTTTGAAGTGGGAGTCAGCGCCGCCCGTTATCTGCACGGCAAAGGCTATCGGCGAATCGCCTTCGTGCAGAACAGCGCCCCCGGCGACTTCAGTGCGCTGGAGCGTCGCGACGGTTACGCCGCAACGGTTCGCGAGCTGGGCCTGGAACCGTGGGTATTCGCACCGGACGCCGATTGCGCCCCGTTCGAGGCCGGCAAGCAAGCGATGGAAGCGCTGATGAACGCCTCGCCGCGCCCCGACGCCATCTTCTTCGCCAACGACAACCTCGCCGCCGGCGGCCTGCTCGCCGGGCAACGCGCCGGCCTCAAGATCCCGGAAGACTGCGCCGTCCTCGGTTTCGGCGACTACCCGTTCGCCGAGATGCTGCTGCCGAGCCTGAGCACGATCAAACCGCCGGCGCTGGAGATCGGCGTACTGGCGGCGACGCGGGTGCTGGAAAGTCTGGGCGTGTTGCCGTGCGATGAGGTGCAGCGACTTAATCTGATGCAATGCACCGTGATTGAGCGGGAAAGTACCTGACGAATGTGGCGTGGGCTGGATTGACTATGCTCTAAATGAAACCGAGGTGGCGCCTTCGCGGGCAAGCCCGCTCCCACAGGGTTCTCCGTCGTCCACAGATTTTGTACGCAACACAGAACCTGTGGGAGCGGGCTTGCCCGCGAAAGCGTCCGATCAAACACCGCACATCCCGCAGGCACATCCATGCACACCGCAATCATCATCTTCTTCGGCCTGATCCTGCTGGCGCTGATGCTCTACATCGGCGAGCGCATCGGCTTCAGTCGCCAGACCATGGCCTACGGTTTCGCGGCGTTGTGGCTGGCGCTGACGGTGATCAATGGCGCGGTCGGCGTGGTGCATGCCGGGCAACCGCTGGGGTCGGAGATTGCGATCGGCAGCGCCGTGTTCGGGGTGCCGATCGCGGCGATGGTGTTGTTCATGGTGCTCAGCGCCGAGACCTGAAACCGTCCCGGCGCCCTGCTCCGATCAACGCACGAGATGCAGGAACTGCATGTGCCGTTCGTACTGGTCGAGGATGTCGTTGATGATCTGCTCTTTGGTGTAACCGACCAGATCGTAGTCCTGACTGCCTTCGCTCAGATGCACTTCAGCGCGGTAGTAGCGACGGTTGTTGAGCTGCTTGGAGCCCATGCCGCCGCGGGCGAACGACGGCGTGAAGTAGCCGCGCATCTGCACTTGATAGATGAACGGATGCAGCTCGCCGTGTCCGATTTCCAGGCTGACGCTGTCGTGGGCCGGATCGGGTTGCGTAACGACGTTCAGACCCTTCTCGACGAATACCGCCGTTACTTCTTCGATGGCCGGTTTCACCGTGGTGTCCATGAAGCGGTACACCTCGTCCCGCGACGGGAAGTGCACGGCCTGACTCAGGCGCTGGCGCCAGCCACCCTTGCCACGTCGCGAACCGGAGACCGGCGCCAGCGAATGCAGTTGCGCAATCTGCTTCTGCGACTCCAGATAGAACGCCTTGTGCAGCCCCCACATCATCAGCAGCAGAATCAGCGAGAACGGCAGCGAGGTCAGTACCACCGCTGACTTCAGCGCATCGATGCTGCCGGAGAACAGCAGCGCACTGGTGATCAGCGCGGTCATCGCGCCCCAGAACACCCGCAGCCATTTCGGCCCGTCTTCATCCGGGTTGCCGCCCTTGGCCGACAGGGTCGAGAGCACTACGGTGCCGGAGTCGGCGGAGGTGACGAAGAACACGAAGCTGATGAACACCGTCACCGCGATGACAGTTTTGCTCCACGGGTAGGTTTCCAGCAGCAGGTAAAGGGTCATCGACGGGTTGTCGAGAGCCGACATGCCCAGTGCCGACATGCCGTGGTTGAGCACCTGATCGATGGCGCTGTTGCCGAAGATCGACATCCACGCCAGGGTGAAACCGAGCGGGATCAGCAGCACGCCGAAGACGAATTCGCGGATGGTCCGGCCACGGGAAATCCGTGCGATGAACAGGCCCACGAACGGCGACCATGCAATCCACCAGGCCCAGTAGAACACCGTCCAGCCACCGAGCCAGTCGCTCGGTTTGTCGTAGGCGTAGAGGTCGAAACTCTTCGTCGGCAACGCGCCAAGGTAATCGCCGAGATTCTGGATCAGGGTGTTGAGCAAATGCTGGGTGGGGCCGGCGAACAACACGAACAGCAGCAGCGCACAGGCCAGCAGCATGTTGATGTCGGACATGACCCGCACGCCCTTATCCACACCGGAGACGGCGACGATGATCGCTGCGCCCATCATCAGCGTGATCAAACCCACCTGAATCCACTGGGTGTGGGCGATGCCGAACAGGTAGTCCAGACCGGAATTGAGGTGGAGCACGCCAAAGCCCATGTCCGCGCCGAGGCCGAACACCGTGGCGATGATGCCGAAGCCATCCACCGCGTAGCCGATGGGCCCGTTGATGCGTTTGCCGATCAGCGGGTACAGCGCAGAGCGCAGGGCCAGCGGCAGGTTGTGTCGATACGCAAAATACGCCAGCGCCATGCCGACGAAGGCGAACACGCCCCAGCCGTGCAGGCCCCAGTGCAGAAACAGTATCTGCATCGCCTGACGCGCCGCCTCCGCCGTTCCGGCCTCGCCTTGTGGCGGCTGGAGCATGTGGGTCAGCGGTTCGGAGACACAGAAGAAAAACAGCGTGATGCTGATCCCGGCGGCGAACAGCATGCCGGCCCAGGACAGGTAACTGAATTCGGGTTCGTCGTGGTCGGCACCGAGTTTGATCTTGCCGTAGCCCGATAACGCGGTGACCACCACGAAGACCAGATACAGGGTCATCGCGAGCATGTAGTACCAGCCGACCGTATTGGCCGCCCAGTTTTGCGCTTCAAGCAGCCAGGCACCGGCCTGTTCCGGCATGGCGATAACGGTCAGGCCGAACAGCAGGATCACCGTCGCGGCGAACCAGAACACCGGCGGATTCATGCGTACCAGACCACTGGCGGGGGTGGACGATGCACTCATGAACGGTGCACCTCAAGGGGTTGGAAAATGGCTGAAATGATCGGACTCAGCAAAGGCAAGCCTCCTGTTGTGAGCGGGCAGCGAGCTACCGGTTTAACTTGAATGAACGTTCAAGTTAAACATGGATAGCACGCTCAGGACTAATCGCAGGGCTCAGCGGTACCTTTCGTACGCTGGCTCAGGGAGGGGTATGACGTGGGTTTGGAAGGATTCGTTCAGTTATCGGTTTTGTGTGAACGCCCATCGCGAGCAGGCTCGCTCCCACATTTGGAACGCGATTCACTGTGGGAGCTAGCCTGCTCGCGATGGGGCCAGATCAGTCGAAGGAGATGCAAAGGCTACTTCTGCGTCCCGTCATCATGCTGCAGATTGGCCTGGGTCAGGTTGCACCCCGCCGGCACGCTGCGAGTCAGCCACACGTTGCCGCCGATGGTCGAACCCTTGCCGATGGTGATCCGCCCGAGAATCGTCGCCCCGGCGTAGATCACCACATCGTCCTCGACAATCGGATGCCGTGGATGGCCCTTCTGCAACTGGCCGTCCTCGTCCGCCGGGAAGCGTTTGGCGCCCAAGGTCACTGCCTGGTAGATCCTGACGCGCTCGCCGATGATCGCGGTCTCGCCGATCACCACGCCGGTCCCGTGGTCGATGAAGAAACTGCGGCCGATCTGCGCGCCCGGGTGAATATCGATGCCGGTCGCCGAGTGGGCGATTTCCGAACTGATCCGCGCCAGCAGCGGCAGGCCTGCGCGATACAAATGGTGCGCGAGACGATGGTGGATCACCGCCAGAATCCCCGGATAGCACAGCAGCACTTCATCGACGCTGCGCGCCGCCGGGTCGCCGTGATACGCGGCCAGCACATCGGTGTCGAGCAGGCTGCGCAGGCCTGGCAATGCGAGGGCGAAATCCTGAATGATCCTGATGGCCTGCGCTTCGACTTCGTTGTCATCCCGGGCGCTGTGGCGGGCGACGTAACGCAGTTCGAGTCGCGCCTGGGCCAGCAACGCATTCAACGCAACGTCGAGGGTGTGGCCGACGTAAAAATCCTCGCTCTCTTCCCGCAGATCCACCGGCCCCAGACGCATCGGGAACAACGCCCCGCACAGGGCCTCGAGAATCTGCGCCATCGCATCACGGGACGGCAATTCGCGCCCGCCCTGCTCGCCGCTGGCGCGGCCATTTTGTGCCCGCCACTGATCCCGCGCGGTACGCAGCTGGCTGACGATGGTCTGCAATTGCCAATGGCTGGAACGCTCGCTCACGGTAAAGACTCCTCACGGGCGGCCGGACTGTCTGGCCGCGTCAACGGCCACTACTTTACGGCAACGTCCCGGAGGCGAATTAAGAACCGATAGTGCTGGCCTAAGCACATTTGGCTATAAGCGATTGACGGTTGCCCCGGTAAAACGGCGTGCCTATAGTCCTGACATCCCCTTGCATCAGTACGGACTCATGATCAAACAACAGCTGGACCGCTTCAACCGCCTCGACCTGCTTGGCCAACCGACCCCACTGGAAAAACTCGAACGCCTGTCCACCTGGCTCGGCCGCGATGTCTACATCAAGCGCGATGACCTGACGCCGCTGGCCATGGGCGGCAACAAATTACGCAAGCTCGAATACCTCGCCGCCGATGCCCTCGCCCAAGGCGCGGACACCCTGATCACCGCCGGCGCACTGCAATCGAACCACGTCCGCCAGACCGCTGCGCTGGCCGCGAAACTGGGCCTGGGCTGCGTGGCCCTGCTGGAAAACCCGCTGGGCACCGACGACGCCAATTACACCGGCAACGGCAACCGCCTGCTGCTGGACCTGTTCGACACCAAGGTAGAGCTGGTCGACAACCTCGACAACGCCGACGAACAGCTGGCCGCCCTCGCCGTACGCCTGCGCAGCAACGGCAAGAAGCCGTATCTGGTGCCGATCGGTGGCTCCAACGCCATCGGCGCACTGGGTTATGTACGGGCGGGCCTGGAACTGGCGCAGCAGATCGAGGACACCGGTCTGCAATTTTCCGCCGTGGTGCTCGCCTCGGGCAGCGCCGGCACGCACAGCGGTATGGCCTTGGCCTTGAGCGAAGTGCTGCCGCACTTGCCGGTGATCGGCGTGACGGTATCGCGCAGCGAAGAAGATCAGCGCCCGAAAGTTCAGGGTCTGGCCGAACGCACTGCCGATCTGTTGGGCGTGGCGTTGCCGGAGAATTTCAAGGTCGAGTTGTGGGACGAATACTTCGGCCCGCGTTATGGCGAGCCGAATGCCGGAACCCTGGCGGCGGTGAAGCTGCTGGCCAGCCAGGACGCGGTGCTGCTCGATCCGGTCTACACCGGCAAAGCCATGGCCGGGTTGCTAGACGGCATCGGTCGCGGGCGTTTCGACGAAGGCCCGATCATCTTCCTGCACACCGGCGGCGCCCCGGCGTTGTTTGCCTACAAGGACTTTCTGTAGTTCGAAGCGCGTACTGCAGCGCTCGTTCCCACGCTCTGCGTGGGAACGCAGCCCGGGACGCTCCGCGTCCCATTTGAAAGGCGAACGCGGAGCCAGGGAACGCTCGGAATACAAAAACACATATTCCACATATGAATAACAAACGGAAAATTCATTATTTTCCATTCTAAAAGAACAGTCTTATAGTCTCGCCGCAGGCGAATATCGCGAGAGACGCATAAGCTGCTTTAAGGCAGGATAGCGCTGTCGTCCAATTCCCGGATTCGCCAACTTTCCTTAAGCGTCTTCCATAAGAAAACACAGGGGCTTGTCATGATTCTTTCCGCACTACGTCGAAATCTGCTGGTAGGTTCGCTGGGCCTGGCGCTGAGCGCCGGTCTGATCAGCAGCGCCGTTGCCGGTGAGCAACTGCAACAGATCAAGGACAAAGGCGTTATCAACGTCGGCCTGGAAGGCACTTACCCACCGTTCAGCTTCGTCGATGCCGACGGCAAACTGTCCGGCTTCGAAGTCGAGCTGTCCGAAGCCCTGGCCAAGAAGCTGGGCGTGAAGGCCAAGATCCAGCCAACCAAGTGGGACGGCATCCTCGCCGCGCTGGAATCCAAGCGTCTGGACGTTGTAGTCAACCAGGTGACCATCTCCGACGAGCGCAAGAAGAAGTATGACTTCTCCGAGCCTTACACCATCTCCGGGATTCAGGCGCTGGTGCTGAAGGACAAGGAAGCTGCGCTGAACATCAAGACCGCCGCCGACCTGTCCGGCAAGAAAGTCGGCGTAGGCCTGGGCACCAACTACGAGCAGTGGGTTCGTGCCAACGTACCGGGTGCCGACGTGCGCACCTACGACGATGATCCGACCAAGTTCGCCGACCTGAACAACGGCCGTACCGACGCGATTCTGATCGACCGTCTGGCCGCCCTCGAGTACGCCAAGAAAGCACCGAAAACCGTAGCGGCCGGTCAGGCGTTCTCCCGCCAGGAATCCGGTATTGCCCTGCGCAAAGGCGAGCCTGAGCTGCTGGCGGCCGTGAACAAGGCCCTCGACGAGCTGCGTGCCGACGGGACCCTGGCCAAGATCTCGGAAAAGTACTTCCAAGCTGACGTCACTAAATAATGGAAGCAGCTTTCCAACTCGCACTGGACTCCGCGCCCTTTCTGCTCAAGGGCGCGTACTACACGGTAGTCCTCAGCCTCGGCGGCATGTTCTTCGGCCTGCTGCTGGGCTTTGGCCTGGCGCTGATGCGCCTGTCGCGTTTCAAATCGGTCAGCTGGCTGGCCCGCATCTACGTGTCGTTCTTTCGCGGCACGCCGTTGCTGGTGCAGCTGTTCGTGATCTATTACGGCCTGCCGCAACTGGGGCTGGAACTCGACCCACTGCCGGCAGCCCTGATCGGTTTCTCGCTGAACATGGCTGCCTATGCCTGTGAAATCCTGCGCGCCGCAATCGGTTCGATCGAACGCGGTCAGTGGGAAGCGGCTGCAAGTATCGGCATGACCCGCGCGCAGACCCTGCGCCGGGCCATCCTGCCGCAAGCCATGCGCACGGCGTTGCCGCCGCTGGGTAACAGCTTCATTTCACTGGTCAAGGACACCGCACTGGCCGCCACCATTCAGGTGCCGGAGCTGTTCCGTCAGGCACAACTGATTACCGCCCGGACTTTCGAAGTCTTCACCATGTATCTTGCCGCCGCGCTGATCTACTGGATTCTGGCCACAGTGCTGTCGCACTTCCAGAACAAGCTGGAAGAGCGGGTCAATCGGCACGACCAGGAGTCCTGACCCCATGATTGTCGTGGAAAAACTGACAAAACAGTTCAAGGGTCAAGTCGTGCTCAACGGCATCGATCTTGAAGTGAAGGAAGGCGAGGTCGTGGCCATCATCGGCCCCAGCGGCTCGGGCAAGACCACGTTCCTGCGCTGCCTGAACTTCCTCGAACAACCCACCAGTGGCCGGATCAAGGTCGGCGATATCGAAATCGATACCGGCCGCCCCTTGAACCAGCAGCAGAATCTGGTGCGCACCTTGCGCCAGCACGTGGGCTTCGTGTTCCAGAACTTCAACCTGTTCCCCCACCGCACCGCTCTGGAGAACGTCATCGAAGGCCCGATCGTGGTCAAGAAGACGCCTCGCGACGAAGCCATCGCCCTGGGCAAGAAGCTGCTGGCCAAGGTCGGCCTGGCGGGCAAGGAAGACGCCTACCCACGGCGCCTGTCCGGCGGTCAGCAACAGCGCGTGGCGATTGCCCGGGCGCTGGCGATGGAGCCGGAAGTGATCCTGTTCGACGAACCGACATCGGCCCTCGACCCGGAACTGGTGGGCGAAGTACTGGCGACCATTCGCGGTCTGGCCGAAGAAAAACGCACCATGGTTATCGTGACCCACGAAATGGCATTTGCCCGTGACGTGGCCAACCGCGTGGTGTTTTTCGATAAAGGCGTGATCGTCGAACAAGGTGAAGCCAAGGCGCTGTTCGCCAATCCGAAAGAAGAACGCACACGACAGTTTCTCAGCAAGTTTCGCAACAACGGCTGAGAACTTCGCCTGCACCCTCACTCACTTCCATGGATGGAAGTAGTGTTCTCCCCGATATACAAATCACTCTCAAAACATAAACTACCCAACCCTTGAAAAGGCAGTACATATATATGTCCTGCAACAACTCCCCGCGCATAAAATTCGCCGCGACCTGATTCCATCCCTCACCAGAACGCACGGTCAAACACGCTGAAAACCGCGAAAACCTGTAGCCTCTTTCCGCTCCCTGCCTAGTCCGACTGCTACAACAACGTAGGAACCTTCTGATTAATCCGTAATTCACGGATTAACTAAACCACTCGCTTGACACCTCTTCCGGCGAACTCTTATCTAGTCGTCAACCAGCGCACGCTAGTTCAACAAGACACTTTCAAACTTGTACGCAACTCCTAAGTTTTATTGCCGATCAATTCACGCCATTCGTTCTTTCAGATACGGACTTCGCTGCAAGGCTTCAAGGAGAGAAACCGATGACCTGCATTTCAAACATCCCGCTATTGCCACCACCGACCCTGGAGCAAACCCACGGGGCTGGAATCAACCTCATGGCGGCCGCCAACCTGTCGGTCGAAATCGGACCTTATGACGATATGGACAGCGGCGATCTGATCGAGCTGTTCTGGGATGACTGCTATGTCGCTTCCCGTGTGCTCACTGCCGGCGATATCGGAAGCACGGTCAGCCTCAGGGTGCCGGAGAGCTTCATCGTCAACGGTTCACCCTGCGTGCACTATCGGGTCATGCAGGTCGGGAGAAACCCGGCGCTGTCGGCCGGCGCCCGGTTCCAGGTGAAGCTCGACTGCCCGGGCGGGCAGTTCGCAACAGGCAGCGCAGAGGAAAACCAGTATTTGCTGCCGGTCAGCCTTCCAGACGTCATCCGCCGGCGCGGGGTCAACCCGAGCCAGATCAAGCGCGGCGTCCCGCTGACCATCGAGCCTTACCTGAACATGGCCGAGGGTGACGAAATCACCCTGCGCTGGGGTGATGCACGAATGGATCTGCCCCCTGTCACGCAAGCCGATGTCGGCCAGGGAATCCAGGTCTGGGTGCCACCGGCAGTCATCGTCGAAGCGGGCGAAGACCTGCGGCTTGACGTGACCTATTGCATCATCGACCGGGTCGGCAACAACTCGCGCTGGGCACCGCCCCGCACCCTGAAGATTGGCTGCGTGAATCCTTATCTGAAAGTGCCCTTGAGGCAAATACCCATGGCTGCGGAGCGCAAAGCCAAGTGAGCTTTCGATCGTCTATACATATTCCTAAAAGTTAGTTTATTTAAATTTTATACGCGCTTAGGGTATATGAACCGGACCACCGGACATTCTTTCGTTCGCCGCACTTTTGCGGCGTTTTTCATGAGATGTGAGGTAGGTAACATGGTCCGGAACCCAATCACCCCAGTGCAGATCGCCAGGGCATTGCGTGCAGCCAAGGAGTGGCACTGATGTCCAGTCTGGCAGACGCAAACGTCCAGAGTGACCTGGACATCGCCCCGTTGTTGTTGCCCGCGCAAGTGCTGCGCAACGACGCTCAAGCCATCAAGGCTGCACAGGAGCTGGCGCAAGTCGCCCGCGTGCAGGCCGCCAAACGCGACCGCCAGCGCAAGCTGCCGTGGTCGGAGATTGAGCAGTTCACCCGCAGCGGCCTGGGCAGCATCGCCATCCCGCGCGAGTACGGCGGCCCGCAGGTTTCCTTCGTCACCCTGGCCGAGGTGTTCGCGATCATTTCCGCGGCCGACCCGGCGCTGGGACAAATCCCGCAGAACCAGTTCGGCATCATCAACCTGATCCTCGGCAGCGCCACTGAAGAGCAGAAACAGCAGTTGCTGCAGAGCGTGCTCGAAGGCTGGCGCATCGGTAATGCCGGGCCGGAGCGCGGCACCAAGGACACGCTGGAACTGAAAGCGCGTATCACCGCCGACGGCGATGACTACGTGATCAACGGCCAGAAGTTCTATTCCACCGGCGCCCTCTTCGCCCATTGGGTGGCGGTCAAGGCACTCAACGACGACGGCAGGCAAGTCCTGGCTTTCGTCCGTCGCGGCACGCCGGGATTGCGCATCGTCGATGACTGGTCGGGTTTCGGCCAGCGCACCACCGCCAGCGGCACGATCCTGCTGCACAACGTGCGGGTCGATGCAGGCCTCGTGGTGGATAACTGGAAGATCAACGAAAAGCCCAACACCCAGGGCGCGGTTTCGCAGCTGATTCAAGCGGCCATCGACGCCGGCATCGCCCGTGGCGCCATCGATGACGCCATCGAATTCGTCAAGACCCGTGCCCGGCCGTGGATCGACGCCAAAGTCGAGCGGGCCAGCGACGATCTCTACGTGATCGCCGACATCGGCAAACTGAAAATCGAACTGCACGCCGCCGAAGCGCTGCTGCGCAAGGCCGGGCAAGTGCTCGATCAGGTGCACGCCGCACCGCTGACCGCCGAGTCCGCCGCCCGCGCCTCGATTGCCGTGGCCGAAGCCAAGGTACTGACTACCGAGATCTCGCTGCTGGCCAGCGAAAAGCTTTTCGAACTGGCCGGCAGCCGCGCCACCCTCGCCGAATTCAACCTCGACCGCCACTGGCGCAACGCCCGGGTCCACACCCTGCACGACCCGGTGCGCTGGAAATACCACGCGGTCGGCGCTTACCGCCTGAACGGAAAACTTCCGGCTCGCCATTCCTGGATCTGACGACCAGAACACTTTTGACCAGATCTCTGGAGAAACACATGACTCTTTCCCATCCCGTCGCGGTCATCACCAGCGACGAGCAAGCCCTGATCGTCGCCAGCGACCTGGCCGAAGACTTCCAGCGCGACAGCAACCTGCGCGACCGCGAACGCCGCCTGCCGCTGCCGGAACTCGACGTGTTTTCCCGCTCCGGCCTGTGGGGTATCAGCGTGCCCAAGGAGTACGGCGGCGCCGGCGTGTCCAACGTGACTCTGGCCAAAGTCATCGCCCTGATCGCCCGGGCCGATGGCTCGCTGGGGCAGATTCCACAGAACCATTTCTATGCCCTCGAAGTGCTGCGGGTGAATGGCAGCCACGAGCAAAAACAACGTCTGTACGCCGAAGTCCTCGCCGGTCAGCGTTTCGGCAACGCCTTGGCAGAACTGGGCACCAAGACTGCCCATGACCGAGTCACCAGCCTCAAACGCGACGGCAGCGGCTGGCGCATCAACGGCCGCAAGTTCTATGCGACCGGCGCCATTTATGCCCAACGCATTCCGACCTCAGTGGTCGATGAAGATGGTGTGCAGCAACTGGCCTTCGTCCCGCGCGACAGCAAAGGCCTGACCGTGATCGACGACTGGAGCGGCTTCGGCCAGCGCACCACCGGCAGTGGCTCTGTGGTGTTCGAAGATGTGTATGTCACCGCCGAAGATATCATCCCGTTCCAGAGCGCTTTCGAGCGCCCGACCACCGTCGGCCCGCTGGCGCAGATCCTTCACGCCGCCATCGACACCGGCATCGCCCGCGCCGCCTACGAAGATGCATTGCACTTCGTGCGCAGCAAGACCCGGCCGTGGATCGACTCGGGCAACGACAAGGCCACCGAAGACCCGCTGACCCTCAAGAGCTTCGGCCACCTGAGCATCCGCCTGCACGCCACTGAAGCCCTGCTCGAGCGCGCCGGCGAATTCCTCGACGCGGCTCAGGCCGAGACCAACACCGAAACCGTTGCGGCAGCTTCGATTGCCGTCGCCGAAGCACGGGCGATCAGCACCGAAATCTCCCTGGCCGCCGGCAGCACGCTGTTTGAACTGGCCGGCAGCCAGGCCACCCTGATCGAACACGGCCTCGACCGCCACTGGCGCAACGCCCGGGTGCACACCCTGCACGACCCGGTGCGCTGGAAGTATCACGCGGTGGGCAATTACTACCTCAACGATGAAAACCCTCCGCTGCGGGGGACCATCTGATGAGCAAGAAAAAGATCCTGCTCAATGCGTTCAACATGAACTGCATCGGCCACATCAACCACGGGCTGTGGACGCATCCACGGGACACCTCGACCCAATACAAGACCATCGAGTACTGGACCGAACTGGCGCAACTGCTGGAACGCGGGCTGTTCGACGGGCTGTTCATCGCCGACATCGTCGGCGTGTACGACGTCTACCAGAACTCGGTGGACGTCACCCTGAAAGAGTCGATCCAGCTGCCGGTCAACGATCCGCTGTTGCTGGTGTCGGCGATGTCCGCGGTGACGAAAAACCTGGGTTTCGGTCTGACCGCCAACCTCACCTACGAGCCGCCGTATCTGTTCGCCCGGCGCATGTCGACCCTCGATCACCTGAGCCGTGGAAGGGTGGGCTGGAACATCGTCACCGGTTATCTGGACAGCGCCGCCAAGGCCATGGGCCTGAGCGAACAGGTCGAGCACGACCGGCGTTACGACCAGGCCGACGAGTACCTCGAAGTGCTCTACAAACTCTGGGAAGGCAGTTGGGAAAACGGTGCGGTGCTCAACGATCCACAGCAGCGGATCTACGCGCAGCCGGACAAGGTGCACAAGGTCGAGCACAAGGGCGAGTTCTATCAGGTCGAGGGGTATCACCTGTGCGAGCCGTCACCGCAGCGCACGCCAGTGCTGTTCCAGGCTGGCAGTTCGGATCGCGGTCTGCTGTTCGCCGGGCGTCATGCCGAGTGCGTATTCATCAGCGGTCAGAACAAGCCGTCGACCAAAGTGCAGGTGGACAAGGTCCGCGCCAGCGCCGTCGAGGCAGGTCGCAATCCCGAAGACATCAAGGTGTTCATGGGCCTCAATGTGATCGTCGGCGAGACCGAGGAAGCGGCCTGGGCCAAACACGCCGAGTACCTCAGCTACGCCAGCGCCGAAGCAGGCGTGGCGCATTTTTCGGCGTCCACCGGGATCGATTTTTCACAGTACGAAATCGACGAGCCTATCCAGTACGTGAAGAGCAACGCGATCCAGTCCGCCACCAAAAACCTGCAGAACAACGACTGGACCCGCCGCAAATTGCTCGACCAGCACGCCCTCGGCGGACGCTACATCACCGTGGTCGGCTCGCCGCAGCAAGTGGCGGATGAACTGGAATCGTGGATCGCCGAAACCGGCCTCGACGGCTTCAACCTGACCCGCATCGTGACCCCGGAAAGCTATGTGGATTTCATCGACCTGGTGATTCCGGAACTGCAACGGCGCGGCTCGTACAAGACCGCCTACGACACCGGCAGCCTGCGGGAAAAACTGTTTCACGGCGAAGCACATCTGCCGCAGCAACACACCGGCGCCCACTACCGACACACCTCCTCGCACTGACTGGAAAACCACCATGACCAAGAAGCTCCTGTCCCACCCAGTCAAAGCACTGGCCCTGGCCTTCGGCCTGTTCAGCTCGGCGGTGTTCGCCGCCGATGCGCCGTTGAAAATCGGCACCACCGCAGCCTTCGCGATCCCGCTGGAAGCGGCCGTCGAAGAGGCTTCCAAACAAGGCCTGAAAGTCGAGCTGGTGGAGTTCACCGACTGGATCGCGCCGAACGTCAGCCTCGCCGCCGGCGACATCGACGTGAACTACTTCCAGCACATCCCGTTCCTGGAAAACGCCAAGGCCGCCTCCGGTTTCGACCTGGTGCCGTTCGCTCCGGGGATCATCAACAACGTCGGCCTGTACTCGAAGAAATACAAAAGCTTCGACGAGTTGCCTGAGGGCGCCAGCGTCGCCATCGCCAACGACCCGATCAACAGCGGACGCGGCCTGCAACTGCTGGCCAAGGCCGGTCTGATCACCCTGAAACCGGGCGTCGGCTACAAGGCCACCGAAGACGATATCGTCGCCAACCCGAAGAAGATCAAGATCCTGCAAGTCGAAGCCGTGCAACTGGTACGCGCCTACGATGATGCCGATCTGGTCCAGGGCTACCCGGCCTACATCCGCCTGGCGAAGACCTTCGATGCCGGCTCAGCGCTGCTGTTCGACGGCCTCGACCACAAGGAATACGTGATCCAGTTCGTGATCCAGCCAAAGAGCAAGACCGACCCGCGTCTGATCAAGTTCGTCGACATCTACCAGCATTCGCCGGCCGTTCGCGCCGCGCTGGATAAGGCCCACGGCAAGCTGTACCAGGCCGGTTGGGAAAGCTGAGGATGACGGCAGCCATTCAACGGCGACTGGATCTTCCGGAGCCACCCGCGTTTGCACAGCGCACCGAGCTGCATCCCGAACTGAACCGCGCCCATGTGCGCTTCGTCGGCCTCGGCAAAACCTACGACGGCAAGCAAGGCCCGGTCGCCGCCCTGCAAGGCATCGACCTGGCGATCCAGCGCGGAGAAGTGTTCGGCATCATCGGTCGCAGCGGCGCCGGCAAGTCGTCGCTGATCCGCACCATCAACCGCCTCGAACAACCGACCTCGGGCCGGGTGCTGATCGATCAGGTGGACATCGGCGAGTACGACGAGGATCGCCTCGTCGCCCTGCGCCGGCGGATCGGCATGATCTTCCAGCACTTCAACCTGATGTCGGCAAAAACGGTGTGGCAGAACGTCGAACTGCCGCTGAAAGTCGCCGGTGTCCCGAAGGAACAGCGGGAGAAAACGGTTCGCGAACTGCTGGAACTGGTGGGCCTGCAAGCCAAGCACAAGGCCTATCCGGCGCAGCTGTCCGGCGGGCAGAAACAGCGCGTCGGCATTGCCCGCGCACTGGTGCACGACCCGGACATTCTGCTGTGTGACGAAGCCACTTCGGCGCTGGATCCGGAAACCACCCAGTCGATCCTCGGCCTGCTGCGCGAGATCAACAAACGCCTGGGCCTGACCATCGTGCTGATCACCCACGAGATGGCGGTGATCCGGGAAATCTGCGACCGCGTCGTCGTGCTGGAACATGGCCGCGTCGTCGAACAAGGCCCGGTCTGGGAAGTGTTCGGCAACCCGCAGCACGAAGTCAGCCAGACCTTGCTCGCACCGCTGCAACACGCCTTGCCCGAAGAATTGCAAAGCCGTTTGCAGGCGCAACTGTCATCGTCCGATGCGTCCGTGGTGCTGCGTTTGCAGTTCACCGGCAGCCAGCAGGACGAACCGGATCTGGCCGCGCTGTTCGCCGCCCTCGGTGGCCGGGTGAAATTGCTCCAGGGTGGCGTGGAACGGATTCAGGGCCACGCGCTCGGGCAACTGTTGCTGGCGGTGGCAGGCTCGAAGCTGAACGCCGAGGAACTGCGTCAGCGTGCCAGCCAGTGGGCACAACGCACGGAGGTGTTGGGTTATGTGGTTTGATCGCTTGCTGCAGGGTTTCATCGACACGTTTCTGATGGTCGGCGTGTCATCGTTGATCGCGTTGCTCGCCGGGATTCCCATGGCGGTGATTCTGGTCACCAGCGACAAGGGCGGCATCTACGAAGCACCGGTGCTGAATCGTGCTCTGGGTGCGTTCGTGAATCTGTTTCGCTCGATTCCGTTTCTAATCCTGATGGTTGCGCTGATTCCGTTCACCCGGCTGATCGTCGGCACCACATACGGTGTGTGGGCGGCGGTCGTACCGTTGACCATCGCGGCCACGCCGTTTTTTGCGCGGATTGCCGAAGTGAGCCTGCGCGAAGTCGACCACGGCTTGATCGAAGCCGCGCAAGCCATGGGCTGCCGGCGCTGGCATATCGTCTGGCACGTGTTGTTGCCCGAAGCGCTGCCGGGCATCGTTGGCGGGTTCACCATTACGCTGGTGACGATGGTCAACTCATCGGCGATGGCCGGAGCGATTGGTGCCGGCGGTCTGGGCGACATCGCCTATCGCTACGGCTATCAGCGCTTTGACAGCCAGATCATGCTGACCGTGATCGTACTGCTGGTGGCGCTGGTGGCGGTGATTCAACTGGGCGGCGACCGTCTGGCGCGAGGGTTGAACAAGCGCTGAATTGCATGGCGTATAGTCGGCAACATCCTTTGCCAGCGCAGTCCGACCATGAAACAGACGCCTATCGATCTGGAACAGATCACCTCCACTACCCTCGGCCACTACAACTCGGTGGCCGAGGATTTTCGTGAAGGCACCCGCGACCATGATGTCAGCCAGAACATCGACGCCCTGCTGCGGCATATTCAGGCTGAAGCGCCGTTTTCCATTCTCGACTTCGGCTGCGGGCCGGGCCGGGATTTGCAGACCTTCACCCGTTTGGGTCACGTCGCCGTCGGCCTCGATGGTGCGGAAAAATTCGCGCAGATGGCCCGGGAGGACAGTGGCTGTGAAGTGTGGTGCCAGGATTTTCTGAAGCTGGATCTGCCGGCAGAGCGCTTCGACGGGATCTTCGCCAACGCGGTGCTGTTTCATGTGCCGTTGCAGGAGTTGCCACGGGTTTTAAAGCAGTTGCACGGGACACTGAAACCGGGCGGCGTGCTGTTCAGCTCCAATCCACGCGGGGACAATCGTGAGGGCTGGAACGGGCCGCGTTATGGCTCGTATCACGATCTGGAAGCCTGGCGCGGTCTGTTAACCGCTGCCGGGTTTGTCGAGCTGGAACATTACTACCGGCCGGCGGGGCTGCCGCGGGAGCAGCAGCCGTGGCTGGCGAGTGTCTGGCGCAAAACGGTGTAACTCGTTCGGATCTCATCGCCAGCAGGCTGGCGATGAGCGCTCGCCTTACTGTGCCTCTTTCTTCGGCTCGCGAATCTTGTACCAGGCCACATACAGCGCCGGCAGGAACAGCAGCGTCAGCAATGTCGCCACCACAATCCCGCCGATCATCGCGTAGGCCATCGGCCCCCAGAACACTTCCCGGGCGATCGGGATCATGCCCATGCTCGCCGCCGCAGCGGTCAGCAGAATCGGCCGGCGTCGATGCTCGGTCGCTTCCACCACCGCATCCCAGGGCGAGTAGCCCTTGTGCTCGAACTCCTCGATCTGCGTCACGAGAATTACCGAGTTGCGGATGATGATGCCGATCAGCGCCAGAATCCCGAGGATCGCCACGAAGCCCATCGGCGTACCGGTCGGCACCAGCGCCAGCACCACGCCGATCAGCCCCAGCGGCGCAACACTGGCCACCAGGAACAGCTTCTGCACGCTGTGCAGCTGGATCATCAGGAAGGTCGCCATCAGGAACAGCATCAGCGGCAAGACCTTGGCAATCGGCCCCTGGGCCTTGCCGCTCTCTTCGACCGTACCGCCGGTGGCGACCTTGTAGCCCACCGGCAGTCTGGCGGCGAAGTCATCGATGGTCGGCTTGAGGACTTTCACCAGATCGGTCGGCTGGATTTCATCGCGCACCGAAGCCTTGATGGTGATGGTCGGCAAGCGGTCGCGACGCCACACCAGCGGCTGCTCCAGTTCATAACGCACGGTGGCGAAGGCCAGCAGCGGAATCGACGTGCCGTTGGGCGTGACGATCTGCAGGTTCTGCAGGGTTTCCGGTGTACCGCGTTCGGAATCCACCGCCCGCCCGACCACATTGACCAGGTAGATATCGTCGTCGACCTGAGTCAGCGGCGAGCCACTGACAATGCTGTTCATCAGGTTGGCCACATCCTCCGAGGACAGGCCGAGCTGCCGCGCCTTGTCCTGGGCGATGTCGATGCGCAGGACTTTGCCGGGCTCGTTCCAGTCGTAGATGATCTCGCCGATGTGCGGGCTCTTGTCCAGTTCGGTGGCCAGGTCGATGGCGTGTTTGCGCACCTGATCGATGTCCTTGCCGCTGACCCGGTACTGGATCGGACGCCCCACCGGCGGGCCCATTTCCAGGGCCTGAACGTAACTGCCGATGCCGACGAAGTCCTGGCGCAGGCGATCACGCAGGCGCTGACTCAAGGCTTCCCGGGCCTTGAAGTCTTTGCTGACGATCACCAGTTGCGCGTAGTACGGATTCTGCAGTTGCTGATCCAGCGGCAGGTAGAAACGGATCGCACCCTGACCGATGTAGGTGCTCCAGCGCACGATATCCGGGTCGCCCTTGAGCGTGGCTTCGAGCTTGTCGACCGCCTTGCGGGTTTCATCGATCGAGGCGTTTTGCGGCAGGTTCAGGTCGACCAGGATTTCCGGGCGGTCGGAAGACGGGAAGAACTGGTTCTGTACAAAGCGCATGCAAAACACCGAGAGCACGAAGCACAGCACGGTGATGCCGATGCACCACCAGCGGTTGCGCATCGACCACAACAAACCGTGATTGAACGCTCGCCCGATACGCCCCGGCTCCGCTTCGTGGGGCTTCACGTTGGTGCTGAGAATGTGCACGCCAATCACCGGCGCGAAGAACACCGCCACAATCCATGACACGATCATCGCCACCGCGATCACCGCAAACAGTGTGTAGGTGTACTCACCGGCGGAGCTGGCGTTGAGTCCGATGGGCACGAAACCGGCCACGGTCACCAGCGTGCCGGTGAGCATCGGGAACGCCGTGGAGGTGTAGGCGAACGTCGCCGCCTGCTCCTTGGTCTCGCCCATTTCCAGCCGCGTGACCATCATTTCCACGGTGATCATCGCGTCGTCCACCAGCAGCCCGAGAGCGATGATCAGTGCTCCGAGGGAAATCCGCTGCATGGTGATGCCGCTGTACTCCATGTACACGAACACCATCGCCAGCACCAACGGGATCGAGCACGCCACCACCAGCCCGGCCCGCACGCCGAGGCTGATGAAGCTCACCACCAGCACGATGACCACCGCTTCGAACAGCGCGCTGGTGAAACCGCCGACGGCTTCTTCCACCACCACCGCCTGATCGGAAACGGTGTGCACGCCAACGCCTACCGGCAAGTCGGCGGTGAGTTGATCGATGCGCGCGTGCAGCGCTTTACCGAAAGCCTGGACGTTGCCGCCCTTCTGCATGGCGATTGCCAGACCGATGGCCGGCTTGCCGTCGAAGCGGAATTCCGGGGTGGCCGGATCGACGTAACCCCGGCTGATTTCAGCGATGTCGGCCAGACGATAGAAGCGGTCATTGAGTTTGAGATTGACCTCGGCCAGGTCCTTTTCCGAGGCGAACTGCCCGGACGTCCTCACCGAAATCCGCTCGGGCCCGGCCTCGATCACACCCGCCGGGGTCACGGCGTTCTGCGATTGCAGGCTCTGCACCACTTGCCGTTGATCGATGCCCAGCGCCGCCAGTTTGCGGGTGGAGAAGTTCAGATAGATCACTTCATCCTGCTGGCCGACCATCTCGATCTTGCCCAGCCCGGGCACATTACGAATCTCGGCGCGCGCCTGTTCCACATAATCGCGCAGTTGCCGCATCGTCAGGCCGTCGGCGGTGAACGCGTAGACCGAGCCGAACACATCACCAAACTCATCGTTGAATCCCGGCCCTTGAATCCCTTGGGGAAACTGGCCGCGAATGTCGTCGATCTTCTTGCGCACCTGGTACCAGATCTCCGGGATGTCCTTGGCGCTGGTGGTGTCGCGCAGGTAGACGTAGACCGTGGATTCTCCGGGGCGGGTGTAGCTTTTCACGTAGTCGAGGGAGTCGAGCTCTTCGAGTTTTTTCTCGATGCGGTCGGTGACCTGTTTGAGCGTTTCCTCCTGGGTCGCGCCCGGCCATTTGGTCTGGATCACCATGGTCTTGATGGTGAACGACGGGTCTTCCTCGCGCCCCAGATTGAAGTACGAGAACACCCCCATCAGCAGCCCGACGAACATCAGGTACCAGACGAACGACTGATGCTTGAGGGCCCATTCGGAGAGATTGAAAGACCCTTTCATTGACTGTCCTCGTCGAGTTTCACGGCTTGTCCGGGTTTGAGGCTGTTGACGCCGGCGCTGACCACACGCTCGCCGGACTTGACCCCGCCGGCCAGCACCACGGTGCTGTCGGTGCGGCTGGTCACGCTGACGTCGCGCGGGGCAACGGTTTTGCTTTGCGGGTCGATCACCCAGATCCGGGTTTTGCCGTCGGCCTCCTGCAAGGCTGTCGCTGGCAATTCGATTCGCGGCTTGATCGCCGAACTGAGGGTCACGCTGATTGCAGTGCCAAGGCGGAAGCCCGGTGGCGTGCTGGCCAGGGTCAAGCGAGCGCGGCGGGTACGGGTGGCGCTTTGTGCCTGAGGTTCGATTTCACGGATGACGGCGGTGGTGTTGATACTCGGATCGAGTTGTGCGGCCACCAGAAACACCACGTCACTGGGAATCTGATCGACCAGCGTGTCCGGCAGATCGATCACCGCTTCCTTGATATCCGGCTGCGCCAGCGTCACCACTTGCTGGCCGGCCGTCACCACTTGCCCTGCTTCGGCGTTCCACGCCGTGACCACGGCTTTGTGGTCGGAGCGCAGTTCGGTATAGCCGAGCTGATCCTTGCTCTGGTTGACCGCCGCCCGCGCCTGGTCGAGGGATGCCTGGGTGGTTTTCAGATCGGTGGTGGCGATGTCCAGTTGCGCCTGGGCGCCGACCCCACGATCAAACAGCGCCTGCTGACGCCGGGCATTGGCCTGGGCGTTGATCAGTTGCGCCTCGACTTTCGCCAGATCGCCCTGGGCCGAGCGCAACTGGTTCTGCTGGTCGGAAGGGTCTAGGGTGGCGAGCAAGGTGCCCTTCTCCACCTCGGCCCCCACGTCGACGTTACGGCTGGCAATCCGGCCGCCGACGCGGAAACCGGTGTTGCTCTCGTAACGCGCCTGAATGCTGCCGGCGAAACGACCGAGGGTTTCCTCGTTCAGCGCTTGTACCTTGATCGACAACACCGGCCGCACCGGTTCGGGCGGTGGCTCGCTCTTGGAACAGGCAACCAGCAGCAGCCCGACAGACGTCACCCACAAAGACTTCATGGCTGTGCTCCCGGTTGCAGTTCCTTGTAGGTGTTCTCGGCGATCTCGACTTTCATCCCCGGATGCAGCAGCTGCCCACCGGCAACGATGACTTTTTCGCCGCCCTTGAGCCCTTCGCTGATGATCACGTGGCCGGTCAGGTAACGGCCGACAGTGACGTTGTGCAGTTGCGCCTCACCCTTGTCGTCCACCATCCACACCGCCGGTTCGCTGATGTTCTTGGTCAGCGCCGACCAAGGCAGCTCCACCGCCGATTTACCGCTGCCCTTGGCGGTGGCGCTGACCACCGAACCGAGCTGCATGCCCTGAGGCAGGCTGTCGAGGGTGACCTTGACCTGCACCGTGCCGGACTGCGCCGACACCGCCGGGGTGATTTCGCGCACGGTGCCGGTGGTCTTGATGGCGGGGTTGTCGAGCAGGCTGACGACAATCGAACGCTCGGCCGGACGCTCGGCCAGCAGGGATTCGTACACGTTGAACACCGCGTCGCGGTCGCCGTCCCGGGCCAGGCTGAAGATCGGCGCCGTGGCCTGCACCACCTGACCGACCTCGGCCTGACGCTGGGTGATGATGCCCGGCGCATCGGCGATCAGCGCGGTGTAACTCAGTTGATCCTTGGCATTGGCCAACTGCGCCTGAGCCGCGCTCAACGCACTCTGGCTGCTGCGCAATGCCGCTTGCGCGGAATCGTATTCGCTCTGGCTGGTGTAGCCCTTGGGCAACAGTTTCTGCTGGCGGACGAACGCGGCAGCGCTCTGTTTGACCCGCGCCTGCTCGGCCAGCACCTGGGCCTGGGCGGAGTCAACGTTGGTCTGCAAATCCTTGGGATCGAGTTTGGCCAGCACTTGTTTGGCCGAGACACGGTCACCGACATCGACCATGCGCTGGATGATCTTGCCGCCGACCCGGAACGACAATTCGGTCTGCACCCTGGCCTGAACGTCACCGGTAAGGGTCACGGATGCCGCGAAATCCGCGGGCTTGACCACTTGCACGAAAACTCGCGGCAGATACTCCTGGGGCGCCTTTTTTTCACCGCAGGCGGCGAGCAAAGCGAGCAGGCCCAACAGGGCGGCTGTTTTCAATCCGGGACTCGCCATGCAGACTCCTTCCTGTGTACGAACGTGCAAGTGACGATACGACTGTGAGCTTAGAACAGGGTTCAACCTTCGTCCGGGCGATATATGCATTTATGTGCAGCAGGTATCCTGACCCGGATTCCGGAGCACCCAGGAAGGATTTTCATGCTCAAGACCCTCGCGGTGGCCAATTACCGCTCGATCAATAAATTGGTGATTCCGCTGGGTCGGCTGAACCTGATCACCGGCCCCAACGGCAGCGGTAAATCCAACCTTTACCGGGCGCTGCGGCTGCTGGCGGAGACCGCTCAGGGCGGCGTGGTCAATGCACTGGCTCGCGAAGGCGGGCTGGAATCGACGTTCTGGGCCGGGCCGGAAACCATCAGCCGGCGCATGCGCAACGGTGAGGTGCCGATCCAGTCCACGGTACGCCAGGGCGTGAAACGTCTGAGGCTGGGTTTTGCCGGTGAAGATTTCAGCTATTCGATTGCGCTGGGCTTGCCCGAACCGAGCCTTTCGTTCTTTTCCCTCGACCCGGAAATCAAAAAGGAATGCATCTGGGCCGGGCCGCTGTATCGTCCGGCCAGTCTGCTGGTGGACCGCAATGGACCGATGATCCGCAGCCGCGACGGCCGCAGTTGGGATGTGCTGGCGCAGCACACGCCGAATTTCGACAGCCTGTTCGATCAGGTCGGCAGCCTGCGTACCTCGCCGGAAGTGTTTCAGATGCGCGAGTTCATCCGCCGTTGGCGCTTCTACGATCACTTTCGCAGCGACGCCGACGCCCCGGTGCGCCAGCCACAACTGGGCACACGCACACCGGTGCTGCATCACGACGGCCGCGATCTGGCGGCGGCATTGCGTACCATCATCGAGATCGGTGACCCCGAGGCTTTGCAGGCGGCGATCAGCGACGCGTTTCCCGGCGCACGGCTGAACATCGCGCCGCTGGCGGGCGGACGCTTTGCCATCGAGTTCTTTCAGGAAGGGTTGTTGCGACCGCTGTCGGCAGCGGAATTGTCGGACGGCACGTTGCGTTATCTGCTGTTGGTCGCCGCGCTGCTGACGCCGCGCCCGCCTTCGCTGATGGTGCTGAACGAACCGGAAACCAGTCTGCATCCGGACCTGTTGCCGGCGCTGGCGCGGTTGATCATTCGTGCATCGCAGGAGTGTCAGGTGTGGGTGGTTTCACATGCACGGCGATTGATTTCGGCGTTGCAGGAAGATGAGGAATGCAATTGCATCGTGCTGGAAAAAACCCTCGGCCAGACAGGCGTTGTCGGGCAGAGGGTGCTGGATGAGCCGGCGTGGAATTGGCCGGATTAGCCCTGCCACTTCCCGCCTTCGACAATCACACTCTCAGGCTTGGTGTCATCACTCAGTTCTTTACGCACATATTGGTCATACAGCTTGAGCAGGTATTTCTCTTCTCCAAGCTTGGCCAACTCCGCATTCACCCAATCGCGCAATTCGATGTTGCCCTTCTTCACCGCCGGTGCAATCGGGGCTTCGGCACCGAGTTTTTCATCCAGCACGCGGTAGCCCGGGTTCTGCTTGGCCCAGCTGAACAGCACCAGATTGTCCTGCGCGTAAGCATCGCCACGGCCGTTGGCCAGGGCTTGCAGGGACTCGGAGTTTTTCTCGAACTTCAGCAGTTTCCAGTCCGGGTGATTCTTGGTCAGCCAGATATCGGCCGTGGTGCCGGTGGTGACGATGGTGGTGCGGGTCGCCAGGTCATCCAGTTTCTTCACTTCGCTGCCCTGAGCCACCAACGCCTGCACCGCGACTTTCAGGTTCGGGTTGGTGAATTCCACTGCTTCCTTGCGCTCCGGGGTCACGGTCATGTTGGCGAGGATCAGGTCGACCTTGTCGCTTTGCAGGAACGGAATGCGGCTCGCCGGCTCCACTGCCACGAACTCGACCTTGTTTTCGTCGCCCAGCAGATCCTTGGCGAATTGACGGCCGATGTCGGTATCGAAGCCGACATAGCGCCCTGCTTCATTGACGAAACCGAACGGCGGTTTGTCGGTGAACACGCCGACGATCAGTTTGTCGCGGGCCTTGATCTTGTCCAGGTAACCCGCCGGCGCAGTGCTTTCGCTGGCGACTTTCGGCTTGGCCGGCTCTTCGGACTTGTTGCAGCCGACCAGCAACGCGAGGCTGATCAGTGGTAATGCAAATAGGGCTTTGGCAGTTTTCATGGCAGTTCCGGTTCCTTGGTTTGAGTCGTTGTGGGCAGTGCTTCAACGTAGGAGAACTTCTCCAGGAACTGCTGCGCGCGTGCGGTTTGCGGGTTCGTAAAGAAAAGCTCGGGCGGGTTCTGTTCGAGGATGCGCCCGGCATCCATGAACACAATGCGGTCGGCCACCGCGCGGGCAAAGGCCATTTCGTGGGTGACGATCAACAGGGTCATGCCTTCGCGGGCCAGGCCCTGAATCACTTGCAGCACTTCCTTGACCATCTCCGGGTCGAGGGCTGCGGTGACTTCGTCGAAGAGCATCACTCGCGGGTTCATGCACAACGAGCGGACGATGGCGATGCGTTGCTGCTGGCCGCCGGAGAGCTGGCGCGGGAAGGCATCGCGTTTCTCCAGCAGGCCCACCCGTTCGAGCAACGCTTCGGCTTGTCGCTGTGCTTCGCGGCGTTCGCGCTTCTGCACTTTCAGCGGGCCAAGCAGCAAGTTGTCGAGCACGCTCATGTGCGGGAACAGGTGATAACTCTGGAACACCATGCCGATCTGCTGACGCACTTCACGCCAGTCGGTGGCCTTGTCCAGCAGCTCGCGGCCGGCGAATTTCAGACTGCCGCCGTGGGCAACTTCCAGACCGTTGAGGCAACGCAGCAGGGTGCTTTTTCCGCAGCCGCTGGGGCCGAGGATGACGATGACTTCGCCGGACTTAACTTGCAGGTCGATGCCCTTGAGCACCTGCTGTTCGCCGAAGAATTTGTTGAAACCCTGAAACTCGATCAATGCGCTCATGCTTGCGTCCAGCGCCGCTCCAGCACGCGCGAGGCGGCCGACAGCGGGTAGCAGATGAAAAAGAAAAACAGGAACAGCGCGCCGTAGATCAGCACCGATTCGTAGGTGCGCTCGATGATCTGCTGACCGACCTTGATCACGTCCACCACGCCGATCAGCACCGCCAGCGAACTGGTCTTGATGATCCGCATGTAGACGTTGATGGTCGGTGGCGTCATGCGTTTCAGCGCCTGGGGCAACAGCACATAGCCGTAGAGCTGCGCCGCATTCAGGCCGATCGACAGCCCCGCCTCACGCTGCCCGCGCGGCAATGAATGCAACGCACCGCGCGCCACTTCGCCAACCTCGCTGGCACCCCACAACGACAGCACCAGTACCGCGCACCAGAAGCTCGGCAGGCTCAGACCAAAGAAAATCGGCAGGCCGAAAAACAGCAGGTACAACCAGACCAGCACCGGAATCGCCCGGAACAGTTCCAGATAGATCCGCAGCACCGCGTTCAGCCACGTCACGTTGAGCGTGCGCAGCACACCGTAGAGCACGCCGCCGACGGTACTGATGGCAATGCTCAGGAACGAGATCGACAGGGTTTGCCCGGCGCCTTTGGCCAGTTGCGGCAACGACACCCAGAGCAGTTCAAGACCCGAACTGGCCATGCTGGAGCCTCCTTTCCAGATGGCTCAACAGCAGCGACAGCGGCAGGAACAACAGCACGCAGATCAGCGTCAGCACGGCGAGCATTTCGTAGGTTTTGTAGTAGAGCGCGATGTAGCTCTTGGTGGTGTAGAGAATCTCCGGCACCGCCACGGCCGAGACCACGGTGGTCTCCTTGAGCAGGAAAATGAAATTGGCGAACAGCGACGGCAGGCTGAGTATCCCCGCTTGCGGCAGGATCACGTAGCGCAGCAACTGGCCATGGGACAAGCCGATGGAGCGACCCGATTCCAGTTGCGCCTGGGGCACCGCATCCACACCGGCACGCAGCACTTCGGTGAGGTAGGCGCCGCCGAGAAACGTCATGGTGATGATCGCGGCGGTGAAGCCGGAGACCTTGATCCCCAGGGCCGGCAGCGCAAAGTAGACGAAGAACAGCTGGATCAGCAGCGGCGTGTTGCGCGCCAGCTCCACATACAGCCCGACCAGTTTTTGCAGGTAAGGCGTGCGGAACACCAGAATCGTCGCGTTCAGCAACGCCACCAGCAGCGAGGTGCCAATGGCGATCAAACCGACCTGCAGCGTCACGCCCACGGCTTTGAGAAACGCCGGCAACGTGCTGAGGATAAATGCGTAATCGAAGGTCATGAAACATCCTGACGCCGCTCGGTAAGCGACGGTGGTGCAGTCCATGGACAGCGGGTAGCTGTCCTGCAGGCACCGACTTTAAAGGTATAAAAAGAAGAATTTAAATACCGTTAAAGCATATTGATATCACGCAAAAAACTAATCGACGGGTTTGCCGGGAAGAAGGAGGAAGGCTATTGTCCCCAGCGCTGTAGGACGGATCTTTTTTGCATAAAAGCCCTCCAAGGACGAACAGCTTTTGGCCAGACTCCCCCGGCCGAACCCATAACAAGGAAGAGAACATGGACGTAAAAGTGCCGCAGCGACTGGATCCGCAGGAAATCGTGAAATTGTTGGTGGCGTTGCGCCGGGCGTTGAAGACCGGGATAGCCTGAGCTTAAAGACACCCTCACCTGCACACACAAAAACGCCGATGACCATCACTGGCCATCGGCGTTTTCATACCTGAAGGGGTTGTGTTGCTGCGTCAGATCAGAACGCCGGCAATACCGCGCCGTTGTACTTCTTCTCGATGAACGCTTTGACTTCAGGGCTGGTCAGGGCAGCGGCCAGTTTCTTGATGGCGTCGCTGTTCTTGTTGTCTTCACGGGCGACCAGGAAGTTCACGTAAGGCGAATCGGCACCTTCGATCACCAGAGCGTCCTTGGTCGGGTTCAACTTGGCTTCCAGCGCGTAGTTGGTGTTGATCATGTCCAGGTCGACTTCTTTCAGAACACGCGGCAGCAGGGCCGATTCCAGTTCCTTGAACTTGAAGTTGTGCGGGTTCTTGGCGATGTCTTTTGGCGTGGCCAGGGCGTTTTTAGGATCTTTCAGTTCGATCAGGCCAGCCTTCTGCAGCAGGATCAGTGCACGACCACTGTTGCTGCCTTCGTTCGGAATGGCGATGGTGGCGCCGTCCGGCAGTTCAGCCAGGGTCTTGTACTTGCTCGAGTAGCCACCGAACGGTTCAACGTGAACGCCTTGTACGGTCACCAGGTACTTGGCCTTGTCGTCCTTGTATTTGCCCTGGTTGAAGCTGTTCAGGTACGGCAGGGTCTGGAAGTAGTTGGCGTCCAGACGCTTCTCGCCCACCTGCACGTTCGGCTGCACGTAGTCGGTGAAGACCTTGATTTCCAGATCCACGCCTTCTTTGGCGAGAGTCGGCTTGATCAGCTCGAGGATCTCGGCGTGTGGAACCGGGGTCGCGGCGACCACCAGTTTTTCGCCGGCCTGGGCCAGGGAAGCAGTCAGAGCAGCCGCCAATGCGGTAAACAACAGAACCTTTTTCATGCAGTGTCCTTAGTCGAAAATCACGGTCGTCATCGACGACGGCATTAATACGTGTGCCAGCGATGTGCTACTGCTGGCGTGAGTCGGACAATACCGGGATTTTTTATTCCCGGACAATAACGTTTATTCAGCTTCATATTCCATTTTGTTCATGTTGAACAAAATGGTTACAACGCCTCGCTCAGGCTCAACAGTAATTCTTTCAATGCCTTACGTTCCCCGGCTGTCCCTTTGGCAGTGATGCTCGCCACCTGACGTTCGATCTGAACCAGCGACCCAGACACCTCGGGCAGATTCAGGTGCTCCGGCAGGATTTCATCGCCAGTGCTCACCAGCAGCGCAAAGTGAATGACGTTTTCCAGCTCCCGGGTGTTGCCCGGCCAACTGTGCTGCTCCAGCACCTCCTGCGCCGCTTCGCTGATCAGCGGCACGGGCAGATCCAGGCGTTGGCTGTAGATGCCGAGGAAGTACTCGGCCAGCGACAGAATGTCACCGACTCGCGCCCGCAACGCCGGCAGTTCCAGATGCCCTTCGCTGAGATAGTGATAAAGCCGCTCGTGGAATTTCCCCGCCGCCACTGCTTGCGCCAGATCGATGCTGGTCGCCGCCACCAGGCGCACATCCACCGGGCTCGGCTGATGCGCACCGACGCGGGTGACTTCGTGGTTTTCCAGGGCGGAAAGCAATTTGATCTGGATCGGCAGCGGCAGGTCGCCGATTTCATCCAGATACAAGGTGCCGCCATTGGCCGAACCGAACCAGCCAGCACGGCTGCTGGCCGAACCGCTGTAGCTGCCGGCGGCGTAGCCGAACAATTCGGCATCAGCGTAGGTCGGGCTGATCGCGCCGCAGTTGACCGAGACGAACAAGCCGCTGCGATCACTGGCGCGGTGGATATGGCGGGCGAGCAATTCCTTGCCGGTGCCGGTCTCGCCGCGAATCAACACCGAAATCGAGCGCGGTGCGAGCCGGGCCATTTCCTCGCGCAACTGGCGCGAGCGTGGATCGACGAACACCAGCGCCTTGGCGCGAATGCTCAGGGGACTTTTTTCCGCATCGGGAAAGGTCAGCAACGGCTGACCGAAGGTTTCGAAACTCATGGCAGACTCCCGCCCCAAATCGCCGGGAGACGGGGGCGCTGAAAAAATAAAAGTGGTCAGGCACGACGCCGGGCGTGGTGTTCCATGCGGTTTTGCAGGCGATACAGATAAGCGAATCCCTGCTCCCAGCGTTGATGCCCGGACTTCACATTGATATGGCCGGCGCCCGCGAGAATCCCCGCCTCGGCACCCCAGTTGCGCGCCAGTTCCAGCGCACGCGGCGCGCTGACGGCGGCGTCGTTGTCGGAACTGACGACCTGACTCGGGAACGGCAACAGATCAGTCGGAATCGGTGCAAAGTTGCGCAGTGCCGGCACGCAGGCCGGACGCTCCACATCCGCCGGCGCGACCAGCAGCGCACCGCGTACCTGACGCAAATGCTGCAGCGGCGCGGTAGCCGCCCAGTGCGCCACAGTGATGCAACCCAGGCTGTGGGCGATCAGGATTACCGGCGTGCTGTCGGCGGCAATCGCCTCGGCCAGCGCCGCAACCCAGTCTTCACGACGCGGCGTCAGCCAGTCGGCCTGCTCCACCCGCGCGCTGTTCGGCAGGCTGTTCTGCCAGTGGCTTTGCCAATGATCTTCTGGCGATCCTTGCCAGCCCGGCACAATCAGATAGCGGATTGATTCGTTGCGCATGGGGGAGCTCTCCTGCGTCGTGTCTGTTCCTGGTCGAGTATAGGGACGGGATTTATATTCGTTAAGGAATAAGAAGCTATTTATTAAGACCTGAAAAGAATATTAAGTCTGAGACAAAAAAGGGGCCGCACCCTGCCAAGGAGACGGCCCCGGAAAAACGTGAAACCCTTATCGTGCAGTGATCACCGACAGTTTGGTGATGCCCGCCCGCTCAATCGATGCCATGGCTCGCGCCACTTCGCCGTAATTCACCCCGTCGTCCGCCTGCAATTGCACGCGCACTTCCGGGTCCTTGGCCTTGGCCGACTTGAGGTTGAACTCCAGCAGGTCCGGCTGGATTTCGTCCTTGTTGATAAACAGTTTTCCAGCACCGTCGATGCTCACCACCAACGGGTCTTTCTGCTCGACCGGCGCCACCGCTTCGGTCTTCGGCAGGTTGATCGGTATCGCGTTGGTCAGCAGCGGCGCGGTGACGATGAACACCACCAGCAGCACCAGCATCACGTCCACCAGCGGCGTCACGTTGATCTCGCTCAGCACCTCGTCGCTGTCTTGCGTGGAGAAGGCCATATCAGGACGCCTCCTTCACTTTTGTTGCGTTGCCCTGGGCCGCAGCCTTGTGCGCGGTCGGATGGATCAGCACGCGGAACGAACTCTTTTGCGCCAGGCTGTAGAAGTCGTGGGCAAAGTCGTCCAGGTCCGCCGCCGTCAGTTTCAGACGACGCAAAAAGTAGTTGTAAACCAGCACCGCCGGCACCGCGACCGCGATCCCCACCCCGGTGGCGACCAGCGCTGCACCGATGGGACCGGCCACCGTTTCCAGGCTCGCCGAGCCTGCCGCGCTGATGCCTTTCAACGCTTCCATGATTCCCCACACCGTGCCGAACAGGCCAATGAACGGCGAGGTGCTGCCAATACTCGCAACCACCGCCAGACCGGTTTCCAGCGAACGACGCTCGCGGACGATCTGCTGACGCAAGGCACGTTCGAGGCGATCCTGATGGTTGATCGCCTGGCTCAGGTCATTGGCCTGCGGCGCCTCGCCCACTTGAATCGCCGCATAACCGGCCTGTGCCACCCGCGCTGCCGCGCCGGGCTGGGTTTCGCTCAACTCGGCGGCGGAGTCCAGACTCGACGCCGCCCAGAAGCGCTTGTGAAATTTGCGGTCCTGCGCCTTCAACCGGCCGAACTGCACAGCCTTGAGCAATGCCAGGCCCCAAGTGGCGACAGAGAAGACCACCAGCAGCCAGATCACCGCGCTTTCGATGGATTCCAGTGGAGATGCCAGTAACGTCATGATGTGTTCCCTCGTGTAAACATTTCGCGCGAATTTGGTTTCGGTTTAGTGAATCTTGAAATCGATGGGCACGCTGACCCAGCCGTCCTGGGCGACATCACCCTGCTTGGCCGGCACGAAGCTCCAGCGCTTCACGGCATCCAGCGCCGCGTCGTCGAGCTGTTGCCGGCCACTGCTTTTCTGAATCTGGATCTCACCCGGTTTGCCGCTGGCCAATACGTGCACCCGCAGCAACACCGTGCCTTCCCAACCACGACGCTGGGCCAGCGACGGATATTCCGGCGCCGGGTTCTTCAGGTACGCGGCGTTGGCCGAGGCCGGCGTCACCGGAGCAGGCGCTGGTGGTGCAGGTGGCGCTGGCGCGGCGACTGGAGCGGCCGGTTGTGGCGGAGCCGGTGGTTGCTCGACGGCTTTGGGTGCCGGTTTCGGTACGGGTTTGGCGACCGGTTTCGGTTTGGGAATCGGCTTCGGTTTTGGTGGCGGCTTGGTTGCCAATTCGTCTTCCACCGGCGGCGGAGGCTCGACCACTGGCGCCGGTGGTGGCGGTACAACCACAGGTGGAGCCGGTGGCGCCGGGCGCGAAAATTCGATAGTCATCGGTGGAATTTCCGGCGGCACGATCGGCAGCGCCGGTGTCGGATGCTGATTGATCCAGTAGATCACCGCGCCATGCACCACCAGCGCCAGAACGCCGAGCAGAATCGTTTCGCGGCGGCTCAGAATGCCCTTGGGCGCGCGCTGCAAACGCAGTTGCCCCAACGGCACGCGATGGGGCCGGCCGAGATCGACCAACTCGCCGCTCGGCGCCTGGCGCCACAGCACCTCCTGTGCACTGGCGGCGGTCTGGACATTGCCCATTGATTTACTCCCTGCGGTCTCTTTGCGTTTTTTCGCGTAGCCGATTCGCCGCTTGTTGAATCCCCCACGGCGTGATCGATGGGTCAATCATTGGGCTAGAGGCTTATCTCCGAAAGTAATCTTTCATGTTATGAATAGATGTTTATGGAATATAAGAAACGGTCATTTCCGCCAAAGCCACGGCCCGCAAGGCTTCCAGCGATTCGCCAGAATCGACATGCTTTCCCGGCATAAAAAGTATTCATCCAAGGCATCGGGTTATCGACGCCCCGGCATTCAGTGACAACTAATACCTAGGTGATAGTTGACGAACTTTTCAAGAGACAAATAAAAAGGCCGATGCATGTTTAATGCATCGGCCTTCGACTTGCAGAATTTCTTATTGCTTCACAAACTCCCCGGCCAGACCGACTACATCACCGTCAAAGTTTGTGCGAGAACCCACCGCACGAACTTTCGAGTAGTTGTGATCCGGCGAGAACAGGGTCCAGGACTGATAGCCAGTGCCTTCATTCAGAGCCGCGAAAGTAATGATCGTAGGCTGCCCGGTGCTGTTCTGGAAGTGGTAGTGACCGTACGCGATGTCGTAGTTCACGCCGTTCTGGCTGAATTTTCCGCTGAAGGTGCCGTTGGAGTCGTTGCCATCGGTAATCGTCAGTTTGGCGCCAGCGTTAGCGTTTACATAGTTGCCATTAATGCTCGACATAACGAGATTTCCTTTATCGTTGGATAAGTGTCTTCCGATGAGAGCAAGTTTCCTCCTGGAAACTCACGAGACTCAGGATGGTTCGCTATTCACTTATTGTCCACGCGACTTTTCAACGATATGGCTATATGCACTATTCATGTCACTCATAACTTATTTCGAATTCGAAGCGCCTTAATCACCTTTCAACTAACGGCTTGCATTGATCTGTTGCACACCGATCGCAGGCGCAATCACGGCCGTCTCCGAACGCGGCGTTCCGACCGGTACCCAGTCATAACTCACAGGCAGTGCTCGATACACCCAGTTGCTGATCGCATCGCTACCTGGCGCCTTGCCCAAATAAGGGCTGACGTATTCCCAGACGTTTTCGCCGCTGGCCGTTACCTGGAAAAACCGCCCGTTCATGCCTTCATCAATCAGCGTGTTGCCGTTGGGCAAACGCCGCGCGCTGCTGATGAACGAACTGTAGAACGCCCACCCCGGCTGCTTCGAATTGGCGGCGCTGTACTGCCAGACGATTTCGTTTTTCACCGGGTCGATCTCCAGCACCCGCGAGCCGGTAATCAGCCCCAGCGTGACGTTGGGATAACCCGCCGAACCCTGGTTGTCGAACACCAGCAGATTGCCGGCGCCGGGCAATCCCGCCGGGATGATATGTGCGTCATGCTGACCGACGAACTGGTCCACCGGACGTGGAATCTGCTGCGCGGTTTTCGGGTTGGCCAGCGGCAGGTTCGGCCCCAGGCGCCAGACCACTTTGCCGCTGTGTTTGTCGATGATCGCGATGAAATTGGCGTTGCGTGAGTCGAGCAGCAGGTTGTCCGGATTGAAGCGTTTGTCGCCGGCATCGAACCATTTGTTCGGCCCGACCAGGCTGAGGTTGTTGATGTGCAGGTAATCCGGATTTTCACTGGCACGCACCAGCTTCAATTGCTCGGCAGTGAAACCGAATTCTTTCAAGTGATCCGACGCCAGCCACTGCCATTTCACCTCGCCTGCGGGGCTGACTTCATAGATCGCATCGTCGATCACCTCGGGCACTTTGAAGCCTTTGACCTTGTGCACCTTGTTCGCCAGCACCACGGTGTTGCCGTTGCTCAGGCGACGCTGGTCGTGATGTTGTTGCGCCGCGCCACCGGGCGCCTTGTCGCCCCACTGCCAGACGACTTTGCCACCCCAGTCCAGCTCACCGATGCTCTGATTGCCGAGGCCGTTGCCGGCGGAACCGAGCTTGCCCGGATCCTTATCGCTCAGTTGCAGCAACACATGGCCACGCTCGCCACCGACCAGTTTCGGGTCGATGATCGCCGAGGGGAAACCGGCCTGCGGCCAGTTCTTCACTTCATTGCCATTCATGTCGATCAGGTGCGTCTGCTTGTCTGCACCGCTGAAGATCACATATTGATTGAAGGCCTTGGCCGGGTCGTATCGGGTGACGCCGGTGGGGTAGACGCTGGGCGCGGCGAGCGCACCTGCACTGAGCACTGCGCCGGACAACAACACCGGTAAAGCGGTTTTGATGCGCAACATGATGCAGCTCCTTGAGGGATCGATCAGAAGTCGTAGCGACCGGTGACGCCGAGGGTGCGCGGCGTGCCGAGCAGGCCTTCATAACCGCCGTTGCCGCCGGTCCACAGGGTCGTGTAGTAGGTTTTGTCGAAGGCGTTTTTCAGCCACAGCGAGACGTCCCACTGGCCCTGATTGAAATCGCCGCGCAGGCCGGTGGAGAGATTGACCACCGCGTAACTCGGGATCTGGCCGTAGTCGGAATCCTCGACCGTGCCCACTGCTTTGGAGCGAAATGCGTAGCTGCCGGTGACGTAAGGTTGCAGCCCGTTGGCCAGATTCCATTCGTATTTGCCGTTGGCGTTGCCGATCCATTTCGAGGCACCGACGACCTGATGACCACTGAGGTCGCAAGAGGCCGGAGCACCCGGCGCCAGGCTGACTTCCGGCGGGCACGGCGCGTCCTTGTACGAGAGATAACTGACGTCGTTGAACGAGCCGTTGAAGTTCAGGGTCAGGCCGCGCAACGGGATCACGGTGCTTTCGAATTCCACACCACGCGAGCGCACTGAACCGGCGTTGGTCAGGTATTGCACGCGGTTGACGTCGTCGTAGGCGTTGGTCTGATAAGCGTTGACCTGAGTCCAGAACAGGTTGGCGTTGAGTTGCAGGCGGCGGTCCCACAGGGTGCTCTTGAAGCCAAGTTCAGCGTTGTTGGCGCGCTCGGTGCCTATCAGCAGCGAGTCGGCGCCAGCGGTCGGAGCGGAACCGACCACGAGGTTGACCCCACCGGATTTCTCGCCGTGGGACAGCGTGGCGTAGCCGAGCAGATCATCGGTGATGCGATAGCTGAGGTTGAGCAATCCGGATGGACTGGAGCTGTACTGGTTCAGATCGCCGGAATCGTAGGCGCCGGTCCGGCCGCGTCGCGCAGTGGCTGCGGCGCCGGTAACTGTGGCGCCACCGACCGGCGCATCGCGATTGACCCAGGCGTTCTTCTCTTCATAGGTGCCGCGCACCCCGGCGGTGAAATCCAGGCGTGGAGTCAGGTGCCAGGTGCCTTGGGCGAACAGCGCAAAACTGTCGGTCTGGATGTGGCCGCGGCCGACGCTGCCGACATTGGCCAATGCGCCCCGTGGCGTGCCGTTCCAGATGTCTGCCTGGGGGCCGTAATAGGCGAAGGATTTGTTGTCCAGATCTGAGCCGAAGTAGTACGCGCCGAGCACGTAATCGAAGGACTCGCCCTTGGGCGACGCCAGGCGAAATTCCTGCGAGTACTGCTTGTCCTCCACCGACACACCGGCGTTGTAGGTTGCCGCAACGTTGAGGCCATCGTCGTTGGCCGGGGTGAAATTCCAGTAGCGATAGGAGCTGATCGAGGTCAGGGTGAAGTCGCTCGGCAGCGTCCAGTTAGCCTCCACCGACGTGCCGCCCTGATGCACTGTGACGTGCTGATCGTTGTCCAGATTGACCTTGCGGTGCGAGCCGTTGACCAGCGTCGCGCCGGCAGCATTGGCCCGTGACTGATAGAGGTTGACGCCATTGATGGTCGGCCCGGTGTTGTACAGCACGCGGGTGCCGGCACTGGAATCCTCTTCGTTGTAGTCACCGATCCAGCGCAGATTGAAGTTCTCGTTGGGCTTGAACAACAGCTGCGCACGGAAGCCGTCGCGGGAGCCGCCGTTCAGGTCATGGCCGTTGTATTCGTTTTTGATGTCGCCGTCGCTGCGAGTGCGATAGGCGGAAATTCGGCCGGCCAGTTGATCGTTGAGCGGCCCGGAAAGCGTGCCCTTGGTCTGGAAATAACCGTCCTCACCGACCGAGGTTTCGATGCTGCGCTCCGGGGTGAAACTCGGCGCGCGGGTGCTGATGTTGATCACCCCGGCGGTGGTGTTCTTGCCGAACAACGTCCCCTGCGGCCCGCGCAGGACTTCGAGCTGTTCGATGTCCATCAGGTCGAACACCGCCATCCCCGGGCGGCCCAGATAAACGTTGTCGATGTACAGACCGACACTGCCTTCCAGACCGTCGCTGGCCGGGTTGTTACCCAGGCCGCGAATCGACACGCTGGACTGGCGCGCATGCATGTAGGCGACGTTGACGCTGGGTACCAGTTGCTGCAGATCCTGGATGCGATAGACCCGCTGCGTCTCCAGGGTCTGGCCGCTGACCACGCTCATCGGCGTCGGTACATCCTGCGAACTTTCTTCGCGACGGCGAGTGGTGACGGTCACGGTTTCCAGTTGCGAAGTGGCGGTCGCAGTCTTGCCTGCCGGTACCGGCACAGGGGTTTCGGTTTCCGCAGCGTAGCCGTGGGTCCAACTGGCACTCCCCGCCAGCAACAGGGCCAGAGGCAGACGTTTGAGCCGTCGTGGCGGCGGCGGTGAAGCAAGGTTCAACGGACTCATGGGGCTGCTCCTGGTCAAAAAACACGCAGACATTGTTCGCGTCGCATATTCTTTAAAGTTATTTATTTATGTTTTTACAAAGATTTACTGCATAAGAGATTGCCTTTATAAGGAGTCGACCTAATGCATATCCAATGCATTTCCCGGATATTTTTTATGTGAAAAATGCATATCGACTTGCGCCAGCTCAGACACTTCATCGCCCTCGCCGAACAGCGCAGCTTCGTCGCGGGCGCGCAGGCGGTGAACCTGTCGCAGTCGGCGTTCAGCCGCAGCATTCAGGCGCTGGAACACAGCGTCGGTTGCCAGTTGGTGGATCGCGGACGCAAGGAATTGCCACCGACCAAACAAGGCCAGGTGCTGCTTGAACACGCACGGCGGCTGGTCAGCGGTGCGCAGCAGATGGCCAACGAGATCAGCCAGTTCAACGGGCTGGAGGCGGGGGAATTGCGCTTCGGTTGCGGCCCGGCACCGGCGGCAGGATTGATCCCGCGAGCGATCGGCAGCTTCATCGGCCGCTATCCGAAAGCGCGGGTGCATTACCAGGTCGATGACTGGCAGAGCCTGAGCAAGCGACTGCTGAGCGAAGAGTTCGAATTCTTTGTCGCCGACACCCGTCACTTCGAGGCGGATCCGGATTATCTGACCCATCGATTGCGGCCACGCAAATGGCATTTCTGCTGCCGCGCGGGGCATCCATTGGCCGGATCGGATCGGGTCACGGCCGAGCAATTGATGAGTTATCCACTGGCCGTGAGCATTCGTCCGCCGAACCTGCGCAAGGTCATCGTCGACCTCAGTGGCCGGCCGGATTTCGTCCCGAACGTGGAGTGCGAGAACAGCGCCAGCCTGCTGGGCGTGGTGTTGCGATCCGATGCGATCGGCATCGTCGGTGCCTATTCGGATGCGTTGCATCAAGCCAGGGGCGAACTGGTGTGTTTGAAAGTCGAGGGGTTGGCGGATGATCTCGAGGAGCTTTACACCCGTTACGGAATTGTCAGTCGCGCGGGGTATCGGCTATCGCCGCTGGCCGAGGCGATGATCGAGCAGATCAAGGCGATTGACACAGTGGATGAGGAGGTATGTTCGCTGGCAAACCTCGCCGTCTAACCCCATGCGTTTCATGCATGGCAAGCATTCCCCGAATGCACTTGCCGAACACCCTCGCCGAAAGCGAAAAACCTCGCCTGTCTTTCTGACTGGTGAACCCCATGTCCAACCCGCAAAACCCCGTGCGCAACGTGCTGTACATCATGTGCGATCAACTGCGCCGCGATTACCTGTCCTGCTACGGCCACCCGCATTTGCACACCCCGAACATTGATCGCCTGGCCGCCGCCGGCGTGCGCTTCAGTCGCGCCTACACCCAGGGCACGATCTGCGGCCCGTCACGAATGTCGGCCTACACCGGGCGCTATGTCAGCAGCCATCAAGTGGCGTGGAACGCCGTGCCGTTGCCGCTGGAAGAACTGACCATCGGCGATTACCTGCGACCCCACGGCATTCGTACTGCGCTGGTCGGCAAGACCCACGCCACGGCCAACGTGGATGCCTTGCAGCGGCTGGCGATCAACCCTGCAAGCGCCCAGGCCGAAGTGCTGAACGAAGTCGGCTTCGAGCCGTACTTTCGCCACGACGGCATCTTCCCCGACGACCCGTTGTTCGATGACAAACGCGAATCCGCGCCGTACACCCATTACCTGCGCGAGCAAGGTTTCGAAGGGCGTAACCCCTGGCACGACTGGGCCAACGCCGCCGAAGGCGACAACGGCGAAATCCTCAGCGGCTGGAAAATGCGCCATGCCCGTCTGCCGGCGCGAATTCCCGAGCAACATTCAGAGACTGTCTACACTACAAATCGAGCCATCGACTTCATCGGTGAGCAAGGTGAAAAACCGTGGTTTTTACACCTGTCCTATATCAAACCCCACTGGCCCTATATCGTACCGGCGCCGTACCACACATTGTACAGTACGAAATCGATTCTCGAACCGGTACGTAATGCCTCTCCAAGCGACCATCCGGTCTACCAGGCCTTTCGCCAGCATGAGGAAAGCCTGAATTTCTCCAAAGATCCGGTACGACTGAACGTGATCCCGACGTACATGGGCCTGGTCAAACAGGTCGATGATCAGTTGGGTCGTCTGTTCGATTTCCTGCAAAGCAACGGACGCTGGGAGGACACGCTGATCGTGTTCACCAGCGATCACGGCGACTTTCTGGGCGATCACTGGCTGGGTGAGAAGGAGTTTTTGCTGGAGCAAGCGGTGGGCGTGCCATTGATCGTGCGCGACCCGCGTACGGCGGCGGATGTCACGCGGGGCACCGTGGAGGATCGAATGGCGGAAACCATCGATGGCGTGCCGACCTTTCTCGAAGCACTGGGCGTGACGGGCGCGGAGCATCGACTGGAAGGTCGCTCGTTGATTCCGCTGCTGCACGGCGAGAATCCCGACTGGCGCCGCTATGCGATCAGCGAATACGACTACGCCTTCCAGGCCCCGGCGCGGGAGCGACTGGGCCAGCCGATCGACCGTTGCCGCATGACCATGGTGCGCAGCGAACGCTGGAAATACCTGGCGTACGACGGCTTCCGGCCGCAGCTTTTCGATCTGTTGAATGATCCGCAGGAGCTGCAGGATCTGGGCGCGGACCCGGCGTATGCGGCGGTGCGCGAGGAACATGCGGGGTATCTGTTCGAGTGGGTGCGCGGGTTGAAGCGGCGCACGACCATCAGTCATCAGGAGATCGATTTGCGGGGGCAGCGGTTTCGTTATGGGGAGCCGGAGACCGAGAAGCTCGTTCAGATTGGCGTGTGGTGATTAAAAGCATTGATGGCAAGCCAGCTCCCACAGGTTTTGCGTACGCCGCAAAACTGTGGGAGCGAGCTTGCTCGCGATGAGGCCCGATCAGACGCCGACGATTTCAGCGCCTTTGATGGTCTGACTACGCTGCCCATTCGCCCCGACCGGCACCTCACCTTTCAGCGTCACTCGACGCACCACGCGATCCTGAGTGCCGTAGTCATCAATCGCATAATGCTGCGTCGAACGGTTATCCCAGATCGCCACATCACCGGCCTTCCAGCGCCAGCGCACGGTGTTTTCCTGACGAATCACATGACTCTGCAACAAGCCGAACAGGTGCGCCGAATCAGCCTGGGAGTAACCCTTGATGCGTTTGACGAAATGCCCCAACAGCAAGCTTTTTTCGCCGCTGATCGGGTGTACGCGGACCACCGGATGTTCAGTCTCGTAGACCGTCGAGGTGAAGATCTTGCGATAGCGCTCAAGCTTCTCCGCCGAGACGTCCGGCTTCGCCCCGGCGTAGTCGTATTCGTTGCTGTGCACGGCCACCAGTTTGTCCGCCAGCTCACGCAGCTCGGTCGGCAGTTCGTTGTACGCGGTCGCGGTGTTCGCCCACAGCGTGTCGCCACCGAATGCCGGGGCCACCACCGAACGCAGGATCGAGGCCTTTGGGTAGGCATCGACGAAGGTCACGTCGGTGTGCCAGGAGTTGGCTCGCTGCCCTTCGGCGCCGTCCAGCTCCAGCAGGTAACGGGTACCCTCGCGGGACGGCACGGTCGGGTGCGCCACCGGTTCGCCGAGCAGATGCGCGAAGGCTTCCTGGCGCTGATCGTCGAGCTGGGTCTGCTCGCGGAAGAACACGACCTTGTACTGGACCAGCGCCTGTTGAATGGCTTCAACCGTTGCAGCATCCAGTTCACCGGACAGGTGCACGCCACGGATTTCGGCACCGATACGGCCGGCCACCGGATGAATGTCCAGCGCGTGGACAGCGGGTTTTACAGCGAGTGCGGCATTGCTCATGGGTAGACCCTCATCGACTGCTTGCGGTTGAACGGCAGCGAAACAACGCTCTATCTATATTCCATTTATATCTAATAGATATTCACATGCTTCGTTGACGGAATAAGAGCTTGCATTTAAAACCTCAAGCAACCTCGTCGCAAATGCCTTCGAGCTATTTTTAGGATGCCGGAAAAGCATATGGATCTTCGCCAGTTGCGCTACTTCATCGCCCTCAACGAACACCGCAGTTTTGTCCGCGCGGCCGACGCCATGGGCATCACTCAACCGGCGTTCAGCCGCAGTATTCAGGGGCTGGAGCAGGAGTTCGGCTGTGTGCTGGTGGATCGCGGCAACAAGGATCTGCGCCCGACACCCGAAGGCCAGGTGGTGCTGCAACACGCCCTGACCCTGGTGCAGGGCGCAGCATTGCTCAGCGCCGAAGTGACGCAGATGACCAAGCTCGACGCCGGCGAACTGCACTTCGGTTGCGGTCCGGCGCCGGCGGTGAAACTGGTGCCGGACGCGGTGGCGCAATTCATCAATGCGCACCCGAAAGTGCGCACCTGTTTTCAGGTGGATAACTGGGAAAAACTCAGCCGCGCCCTGAGCCGCGAAGAGATCGAATTCTTCATCGCCGACATCCGCCATTTCGAGTCCGACCCGAACTTCCAGACCCAGCCGCTGACACCCAAGCGCGGGGTGTTTTTCTGCCGGCCGGGGCATCCGCTGCTGGCCAAGGAAAGCTTGTCGACCAACGATATGTTCGACTATCCGCTGGCGACCACGCTGATCCCGCCGGGCATTCGCAAACTGCTGGCGAACCTCAGCGGGCGGATCGATTTTTCGCCGACCATCGAGACCGAGCATTTTCCGGCGCTGGTGAAAGTGGTGCTGCAATCCAACGCAATTGGTGTGGGCACTGAAGAGGCGTTTGTCGAGGACATCGCCCAAGGCTCGCTGGCGCTGCTGCACTGGCGCAACCTGCCGCAGAACCTGGAAAGCATGAATGCGCGGTGCGGGATTGTGAGCCGCACGGGATTCCGGCTGTCACCGGCGGCGCGGGCGATGATCGAGACGTTGGTGGCAATGGATAAACAGGAAATCAGCGTCGCGGTTTGAGGGTCATTCCCACGCATTGCGCGGGAATGACCGCATGACTCAGAGCTTCGCCGCCGCCAGCTCTGGCGCGACCCACTCGTTCACCTTGAACGGCTTGCGGATCAGCTTCTGCTGAGCTGCCAGATCCACCTTGCCCTGCAGGTTTTCGAGGAACAGCGGGTCCAGTGTCGAAGGGAATACTTCGCTCAGACTCTGATCCTTCAGATCCTGGGTCAGGATCACCGGCGGATAGCTCGCCAGCCCCGACACAAGCTGCACGTAAGCGTCCTTGTTGCTGTCCTGGGTCAGCCACTCCACCGCCTGTTGCTGCGCCTTGAGCAGCTTCGCCACGGCTTCCGGATGCCCGTCGACAAACTTGCCGGTGCCCACCAGAACTGACTGCACGCTGCCGGCGCCGCCGAGGTCCTTGGTATTCAATGGCAGCTCAGCCAGGCCCTTGGCCTGCAAGGCGGTGAGCCCGGAGCTGCCCCACGACGCATCGATCTGCTTCGCCGCCAGCGCGGCAACCGCTGCGTTGAAATCGAGGTTGATCACCTTCACGTCCTTCTCGCTCAAGCCCACGCTGGCCAATGCCGCATCGAACGACAATTGGGTCGCGGTGCCCCGGAAGATCGCCACGCGCTTGCCTTTGAGATCCTGCAACGTCTTGATCCCCGAACCCGGCACCACGCCCAGATATTGCTTCACACCCCGGGCGCTGGCACTCAGCAGCCGTGTATCCAGCCCGTTGGACTTGCCGATGATGGCCGCCAGATCCCCCAGATAAGCCAGATCCACCTGGCCGTTGGCGAACGCCTCGTTGATCACCGGGCCGGCGCCCTTGAAGAAGCTCCACTGAATCTTGATGCCCTGCTCGGCGAAGGCCTTTTCGAAGATCTGCTGATCGCGCAGCACGTCCACGATGCCCCCGCCGCTGTGCTGGGTGCCGGCGCTCAGATCAGGCACAGCAATCCTGATTTCCTTGAGCTCCTCGGCCTGAACAGAGAACGCCAGCAGACCCGCCAGCGCCGGCGCGGCAAACAGACTGATGACACGTTTGAAGGGAAGGTTCATGGGTGCGGCTCCTGATCACGGCGGGCATTGAGGAGCCGAAAGTAGGCGCAATCCGCATCAGCACTTAAATACTTAAAAAGAACATTTTTATAGCTTTTAAAGCTAAGTCAGAAAATTCGGGACATGCAGAGCCGTATGCATGGAGAGCATCAAAAATATTCTTCGAATGCATTGGATGCGTGCAGGGCTGGAGGCCTTAAATGGCGCTGCTTATCTCCAAAATGATTATTTTTTAATTCACTTATAACAATTGGTTTTTAGCTAATTCCGCTGACTCGATCCAACCCGACAACGGAGGTCACCATGGCCCGTGAATCCCTGCTCAGCCTGCCACTGGCCGCACCGCCGTTGAAAAACCGGCGCACTTGGCCAAGCCTGAGCCACCGCGTTTTACCCTGGATACTGCCGCTCGGACTGTTCGCCCTGTGGTGGCTGGCGGCGCGTAATCAATGGATGAGCGAACAGATACTGCCGGCGCCATCGCTGGTGTGGAACAGCGCGATCGAGCTGTCCCAGGGTGAGTTGTGGAGTCACTTGTGGATCAGCCTGCAACGTTTGTTCTGGGGCTTGTTGGCGGGCGTTGCCGCCGGTGCGGTGCTCGGTGCGGCGCTGGGCTTCAGCCGTCGTTTAGAACGCCTGATTTTCCCGACCTTCGCCGGCCTGGCCCAGGTGCCGACGCTGGCGTGGATTCCGCTGTTCATGGTGTTTTTCGGCATCGGCGAAACGCTGAAACTGGTGGTGCTGGTCAAGGCCATTGTGGTACCGGTGACCCTGCACACGCTGGTCGGCGTGCGTGACGCACAACCGAAACTGCGCGAAGCCGCCGCCGTGTTGCGCCTGCCGCCACGCCTGTTGATCCGCCGACTGGTGCTTCCCGCCGCCCTCCCGGCGTTCATGGCCGGCGTGCGTCTGGCGCTGGCCGCTGGCTGGACTTCGTTGCTCGCCGTCGAGCTGCTGGCCTCCAGCGAGGGCATCGGTTACCTGATGGTCTGGGCGCGACAGCTGTTCATGCTCGATATCGTGTTCGTGTGCATCGTGGTGATCGGTCTGATCGGCGTGGCGATGGATCGCGGCATTGGTCTGCTGGACAAAAAACTGGTGCACTGGCCGCATCCGGCCACGGCAGAAATTCGTCGCGGCCCGCGCTATGAAGGCTGGCAACGCGTGCAGCCGTGGCTGTTGCCGCTGGGGTTGTTTGCGCTGTGGCAACTGGCAGTCGATCAGCAATGGATCGATGCCAACATTCTGGTCAGTCCATGGGTGGTGCTTGAGGCAACGAAAAACGGATTGCTCGACGGCACGTTGATTTCGGGGATGACCCTGAGCCTGGGCCGTACCCTCGGTGGATTATTGATTGGCGGCGGCCTCGGCCTCGTGCTGGGTTTGCAGCTGGGGCTGTCGCGTACCAGCGAACGCGTGCTCGGCCCGACACTCGCCGCCCTGCGGCAGATTGCGATTTTCGCCTGGGTGCCACTGCTCACCGCGTGGTTCGGTCTGGGCGAACTGGCGAAGTGGGTGTTCGTCGCTCTCGCCGCTTTCTTTCCGTTGTTTGTCGCGACTCAACGCAGCGTCGCCAACCTCTCGCCACAACTCAACGAAGCCGCGCAGGTGCTGCGCCTGAACCTCGGCCAGCGCCTGCGCCGATTGGTGCTGCCGGGCGCTGCGCCGGGGATTTTCGCCGGCCTTCGACTGAGCCTGATCTACGCCTGGCTCGGCACCATCGGCGCCGAATATTTCATGCCGTCCAACGGCGGCATCGGCAGCCAGATGATCGGCGCCCAACAACTGCTGCGCATGGATCTGATCATGGCCGGGATGCTGCTGGTCGGCCTCACCGGCGCCCTGCTCAACCTCATTGGCCAACGCCTGGAAATCCGCGCCACCCGCTGGAGACACGCATGAACGCACCGATTGTCAGCTTCACCCACGTAGGCAAATCCTTCGACGTCGATGGCTTCGAACTGGAGGCGATTCGCGAATTCAACCTCGACATCGCCGAGGGCGAGTTCGTCGCCATCGTCGGCTCCAGCGGCTGCGGCAAGTCCACCTTGTTGCGCTTGCTGGTGGGGCTCGACACGCAGTTTCGCGGGCAGATCAGCGTCGATGGCAAAGCCGTCAGCGGCATCGGTGGCGAGCGCGGAATCGTGTTTCAGGAACACCGTTTGTTCCCGTGGCTGACAGTGGCCGACAACATCGGCCTGGGCCTGGTCAACGAGCCGTTGAGCGCCGCTGAAAAGCAGCAACGCGTCAACGATTTCATCGAGCTGGTGGGCCTGAGCGACTTCACCCGCGCCTACCCGCATCAACTTTCCGGCGGCATGGCCCAGCGCGTGGCGATTGCTCGCGGGCTGGTGGCGAGCCCACGCATTCTGCTGCTCGACGAACCCTTCGGCGCCCTCGACGCGCTGACCCGCCAGCAGATGCAGGACGAACTGCTGGCGATTCGCGAGCGGGCAAAGATCACCACGATTCTGGTCACCCACGATGTCGAGGAAGCGATTTTCCTCGCCGACCGCGTGGTGGTGATGGAACCGCGCCCCGGCCGGATCAAACAGGTGGTGGACATTGCCCTGCCACATCCCCGCCAGCGCAGCAGTTTCGACTTCCATCAGTTGCGCGAAGAACTGCTGCACGAACTGACCAGTGATGACCATTACCAACCGAGCGCGCCGGTACAGATCCGTGATCTGCCGTTGTCGTTCATTGCCTGCTGAACAGGAGCCTGTTGATGCCGCAACGTCCCAACTTTCTGGTGATTCTGGCCGATGACCTCGGCTTCTCCGACATCGGTGCCTTCGGCGGCGAAATCGCCACGCCGAACCTCGATACCCTGGCCAACAACGGCCTGCGACTGACCGATTTTCATACCGCACCGACCTGCTCGCCGACTCGCTCGATGCTTCTCACCGGCACCGATCACCACATCGCCGGCATCGGCACCATGGCCGAAACCCTGACCCCGGAGCTGATCGGCAAACCGGGTTACGAGGGTTACCTCAACGACCGTGTCGTCGCGTTGCCGGAGTTGCTGCGCGAGGCCGGTTACCAGACCTTGATGAGCGGCAAATGGCACCTGGGCCTGACCGCCGAACTGGCGCCCCACGCCCGTGGCTTCGAGCGTTCGTTCTCGCTGCTGCCCGGCGCGGCCAACCACTACGGATTCGAACCGACCTACGATGAACACACGCCCGGCCTGCTGAAATCCACCCCGGCGCTGTACATCGAAGACGACACCTTCATCGACGAACTGCCGAAGGATTTCTATTCCTCCGACGCGTTCGGCGACAAGCTGTTGCAGTACCTCAAGGAGCGCGACCAGAGCCGGCCATTCTTCGCCTACCTGCCGTTTTCCGCACCGCACTGGCCGTTGCAGGCTCCCGCCGACATCGTCGAAAAATACCGTGGCCGCTACGACGCGGGGCCGGAAGTGCTGCGCCTCGAGCGTCTGGAAAAGCTCAAATCGCTTGGTTTGATCGAACCGGATGTAGAACCGCATCCGCTGATCCAGCTGACCGCGCAATGGGACGCCCTGAGCGATGAGCAAAAGCAGATTTCCGCACGGGCGATGGAGGTCTACGCCGCGATGGTCGAGCGCATGGACTGGAACATCGGCCGCGTCGTCGACTATCTGCGCCAGCAGGGCCAGCTCGACAACACCTTCATCCTGTTCATGTCCGACAACGGTGCCGAAGGCGCGCTGCTGGAAGCCTTTCCGAAATTCGGCCCGGAGCTGGTGACGTATCTGAGCCAGCATTACGACAACAGCCTCGACAACATCGGCCGCGCCAATTCCTACGTCTGGTACGGGCCGAACTGGGCGCAGGTGGCGACCGCGCCGTCACGCCTGTTCAAGGCGTTCACTACAGAGGGCGGGATTCGCGTTCCGGCGCTGCTGCACTATCCGCAGTTGCCGCTGAAGGGGCAGATCAGCCACGGTTTCGGCACAGTGATGGACATCACGCCGACCATCCTCGATCTGGCCGGCGTGCGGCATCCGGGCAAACAGTGGCACGGCAAACCGGTGGCGCCGTTGCGTGGTAAATCGTGGTTGGGTTTCCTGTCCGGCGAGACGGCGCAGGTGCATGACGAACATACCGTCACCGGTTGGGAACTGTTCGGGCGCCGGGCGATTCGGCAGGGGCAGTGGAAGGCGGTGTGGATCCCCGTGCCGGTGGGGCCGGCGACCTGGCAGCTTTATGATCTGGGGAGTGATCCGGGGGAGATTCATGACCTGGCGTCGAGTCAGCCGCAGAAGCTTGAGGCGCTGATCGAGCATTGGCAGCGGTATGTGGAGGAGACAGGGGTGATTCTGAGCGAGTCGCCGTTTCAGCCGGATTGAGGGTGGCTGATGCAGGGCTATCGCCGGTCAGCCGGCGATAGCTTCGGATACTTTCAAGCCTGAGCAGTCTGCACTTCTTTCTGCAGGACTTCTTCCTTGCGAACAAACCGGTTCGCCCGCCCGAACGTCCCGAAATCATTAAACCGAACCCCCATCTCCCGCATCACCTTGTGCGCCACCGGCACCGTCAGCTGGCGAATGTAAAACGGCTCCTTCACCACAAAATGATGAATCCCGTGACTGCTGCCGAAATTGAAGCAGAACGCCTGCAACGGCCACAGCCACCACGGATTCAGCACCTGGCACTGCTGCAACACATTACCCGGCTCCACATCACCGTAGTAATGCATGTTGGAGCTGATGAAGTGCAGGCAAAACGTGCGCAACACATTCGGGCCGATGATCACCACTGCGGCGATGTCGATCACTTGCATCACCGATAACGTGGTCGCTGACCATTCAATCGGCGAGCCTATCAAGTAAGCGATGCCGTTGGCCGCGTGGAACCCGAGAAACACATACCACGCCCCCCAATGCACCAGCGCCAGCGGCGCGTAGACCTTCAGCGAACGCTTGATGATGCTGAACTTGTGCGCCCAGGTCTTGGCCCGCAGCATGCGGATGAATGCCGACATCACGTTGTCGCCGACCATCAACAACCGTGCGAAACCCCAGGGTTCACCGTTGGTGATCGCCCGTTCTTCCATGTCGGTTTCAGTGCCGGAGACCTTGTGGTGGTTGAGGTGCAGATGGCGACGGATCCACGGGTTGATCGTGCTCGGCCGCGCCAGCCACACCAGGCCCATCATCAGGTTGTGCGGCACGCGCTGTTTGCGGAAATACATGCTGTGGATCAGGTCGTGCTCCAGCTCATGGGTCAGCGAGGCAAAAAACGCGTTCAGCAACAGGCACGCCCACCACGCCATGTGCCCGGTGATGTAGAGCGCCGCCGAACCGATCATCCCGGCCAGGGCAAACGCCAGAATCCCCGCACCGAGGGCGTCCTGATGCTTGAGAATCGGGTAACGCTCGCGCAGCTCGACGCCTTTGGCCAGCACCACTTCGCGAATATGCGCTGATCGCTGGGCAGCATTGTGTCGCTGGGGACTTGCAGAAGTACGGTCCATGCTTCCATCCTCTGGTTATTGATGTTCGCATCCTGCCCCGCGCAGGGTCCGGACGCGGTAGCCGAGAACGCCAACCTGTTGACCGGAAGCGCCAATCAGCATGAAGGAACCGACTTCTCTCGCCAGCTGGACCCGTGCCCTGCGCAAGCAACTCGATGCGCTGGGGCTGGACAGCACTGCCCTGTGCCAGCAGGCCGGGCTCGATCCGCAATTGATGGACGACCCGAACGCCCGCTATCCGTTGTCCGCCACCACGCGCCTGTGGGAAATCGCGGTGCAGGTCAGCGGTGATCCGGCGATCGGTTTGCGGGTGTCGCGGTTCGTCAGTCCCACGACGTTTCACGCATTGGGCTACGCCTTGGTGGCCAGCGGCAGCCTGCGGGAAGTGTTCGAGCGGATCGTGCGTTATCACCAAGTGGTCAGCGACGCGCTGGAGCTGGAGCTGACCCGCAGCGAAGACCGCTACCGGTTTCGCCTGAAAATCCCGGCCGACAACCCGGCCCCGGCCTTCGAAGCCATCGACGCCTTTGCCGCGATCTATGTGCGCACCTGCCGCAATCGCCTGGGCCGCGACTACGCGCCGCTGGCGGTGTACCTGCGCCGCCCGGAACCGGCCGATGCGCATCAATGGCACAAGGTGTTCCGCTCGCCGGTGCATTTTTCAGCCGAAGAAGACCGCATCGAATTCGCCCTCACCGACTTCGACAGCCACCTCGACGACGCCAACCCGGAACTGGCCGAGCACAACGAAGCCGTGCTCAAACGCACCCTCGCCCAGCTCAAACCGCTGACCTGGGAGCGCAAGGTGCGCGACGCCATCGAAGAACAACTGCCCGAAGGCGAACCCAGCGCCGAACGCATCGCCCAGGCCCTGCACCTGAGCCTGCGCAGCCTGCAACGGCACCTGGCGGACGAGGGTTGTCGTTTCGATACGCTATTGAATGAAAGCCGCGAGAACCTCGCGCTGCTGCACCTGCGTGATCCGCAATGCTCGCTGAGCGAGGTCAGTTATCTGCTGGGGTTTGCCGATACGAGCAGCTTCAGCCGCGCGTTCAAACGCTGGACGGGGATGACACCGGGGCAGTTTCGGGATCAGTTGCGCTGAGCGCACATGGGGCATTCAACCCTTGGTCAGACTGCGTTCAATCCCGGACTCCCACTGCTCGATCATTGCCGTACCCACCTCGGCGAACGACTCATGGGTTCGGCAATGCTCAAGCATTTCCTCCATCGCCTTCTGCATGCCATGAACAAGCTGTCGCAGTAGTTCATTGCACCGGCCTTCAGTGAGATTGCACGCCGTACGGCCGAAGCGTATCAGCGCCTTGTACTTGGGCCATGCCTTCGACCCGCCCAACAGCAAGGCCAGGCTATCGTTCCTGATGTAAACCGATGTGGTGATGATGTCGTAAGCCGGGGCCAGCCGGATCGAGGCCTGCGCGCCGCAATGGTCATACAACACACCGAAGTTCTTCAGGTGCGCATCGCCGTTTTTCAGTCCCGCTGACAGCGCCACGATCTTGAAAAAAGCTTCCAGCGCCTGACTCAACAGCGCAGGCGAAACAAAGGCTTTGATCTGACGGGCAGCACCTTCGTAAGAACCATCGTATTTGGCTCTGGAAGGCCAGCCGTTGAGTACACAAAAGTCCTCGAAACCCAGATAGCCGTGCTCAATCAGGTCAAAACGCTCGACCACCAGAAACTTGCCCTGCTCACTCAATTCAAACTTTGGCACTTCGAGTCCGCTAAGCGCCGCGGCGCGCATACAGAAGTACTCGTTGGTCGCCAGCTCGGGAAACTCTTCGGGACGGAAGGCTTTGACCAGATGTGTGGAGCCTCGGTGGGTCAGGCGATCAACTGCTGCCGCACTATCGCGCACCAGCACTTTGGGCTGCACACCCGAAACCCCGGAGTATTGGCCGTACTTCTGTAGCAAATCATCGAACAGTCCCTGGGCACCGTCATGCACCAGAAGCTCAGCCAATGATGTTTCGGGCTGACGCTCGGTTGCCGACTCGCTGGTAATCGCCAGCCGCCCCAACTGATGCGGTCCGACAATAGCGAGCAAAGCGAAATCATCAAAACCGCGGACGGCCTTACTGAAGCGTCGAACCAGTTCATCGCGTAACGCGCCTTCCGGCAGATTCATTTCGAAAACGGGATGAATGCCCCGCTCCCAGCCGTAGCTCTCCAGCCGGGTCGGCATTGTCAGCGACACCGCATTTTCATCGATGGCGCCCTCGCGATAGCTGAACACACTGTCCATCCCCGGCTGCCCTCGACCGAGCGTTCCGACAGGGCTATCAGCGACGGTGATGTGCAAGCGATCTGTCGGCTCAGTCATGGAAATTGACCTTCTGCAACGCGTCGAGTGTCGGGCGTTGCGCTCTCACGGGAACCGCCGTCAGCTCATAGCCAAAGCCGTTGAGGATCGCCTCGACTTTGCGCAGACCAATTTCAGAAATCGTATTGTTTTCGATACCCGAAATGGTGGCGCGGCTCATGCCGTAACGTTGCGCCAGCGCCTGTTGCGAGAGTTTTTGCGCTTTGCGCAGAGTTCTGATCAGTTCGCCCAACTGTTCCATGACACACCAGTGCATTATATGCAGTGCAATAAAGCGTAATTAAAATTATATGCATCGTATTTGATGCCAATTCAGGACGAGTCTAGCTCAGATGAAGCGGCATGTGCGGGTCGATCAGCGACTGGTTACAAATCCAAGCTCAAAAACCGTGCCCTGCGCATCACTGCTCACCCGCACCCGCCCCCCATGCAATTGCATGATCGACTGCACGATCGCCAGTCCCAAGCCGCCGGAGTCTCCCGGCTCCGCGCGGGACGGGTCGACGCGGTAGAAGCGGTCGAACAGTTTGCCAAGATGCTCATCCGCGATGACCGGGCCGAGGTTGTGGACTTGCAGCCAGCACACGCCTGGCTCATCGCGCCGGCACAGGCTGATGACCGAACCCGCATCAGCGTGGCGTACGGCGTTGGCCAACAGATTGCCCAAGGCGCGTTGCAGCAGTTGCTGATCGGCCAGCAATTCTCCGCTGAATGTGTTTTCGAGGCGGATTCCCCGGTCATCGGCCAGGGCTTCGAAGTAGTCGCACAACTCAACGCCGACTTCGTGCAGCTTCAGCGTGCGCAGATCGAGCGCCCGCTCGGCCTGCTCTGCGCGAGCGAGAAACATCAGGTTTTCGGCCATGCGCTTGAGCCGCTCGAACTCGTCCATGTTCGACGCCAGTACTTCCTGATACTCGGAGCTGCTGCGCGGATAATTCAGTGCCTGCCCGTTGCTGGCGAGCAAGGTGTGCAGGGGCGTGCGGATTTCGTGGGCGAGGTCGGCGGAAAACTGTGAGAGACGCTGAAAGCCGTCGTCCAGCCGCACGAGCATGCCGTTCAGCGCGTGCACCGGCTCCAGCAATTCCGCCGGCGTGCCGGCGGTGGGAACGCGTTGGTCGAGGCTGCGCAGGTCGATGCCACGGAGCGCTTCACTGAGTTTGCGCAGAGGTCGCAAACCTCGGCGCAGCAGCACCAGGCCCAGTGTGAAAGCGAGTAAGGCACCCACGCCGACGGCCAGATACAAGCGCAGGCGATAGCTGCCGAGCATCTGCGCGCGCTCGCTCAATACCTTGCCGGCAATCACGGTCAGCGATTCGCCGTTGGGGCCTTGGGCCTGACCTGACAACAGGGCGAGCTCGACACCGTCCGGCGCCTGCCAGGTCAGCACATCGCTGAGTTGCGGAGGCTGATCCCGGGGAATGGCCTGCACGGCTGGCAGTGCGCGTTGCCGAGGGTTGATCGCAATCACAGTCGAACCGTCCACGCGGCGCACCAGCAGCAAACTGTCGAGGTTGCCAAGCATGTTCTGGTACAGCCGTGGCCGCGCCTGCAAGGCGTCGAGGCTGTCGCTGTCGGCGAGCAGCGCGCGTACCTGTTCCAGACGACCGAGCAAGGCCATGTCGTCGCGCCAGGCGATTTCCGAGGCCAGTGAGCGATACAGGAATACGCCAATCGCGCTGAGCACCAAGGCACAGACTGCAGCGAATGCCAGGGCCAGGCGCCAGGCGATTGACCTAGAGCGCATCATCGGGCGCTTCAAGTTGATAGCCGACCCCGCGCACGGTGTGGATCAGTTTGGGCATGTACGGATCATCGACTTTCGAACGCAGCCGGCGCACTGCGACTTCGACCATGTTGGTGTCGCTGTCGAAATTCAGGTTCCACACCTGCGAAGCGATCAGCGTGCGCGACAGCACTTCACCCTGTCGGCTGGCGAGCAAATGCAGGAGGGCGAACTCCTTGTTGGTCAGGGCGATGCGCTGGCCGCCACGGCTGACCCGGCGGCGCAGCACGTCAATTTCCAGGTCGGCGATGCTGTACGACTCGGCTTCGCGCATCGGCCCGCGCCGCAACAACGTGCGCACCCGCGCGAGCAACTCGGCGAAGGCGAACGGCTTGAGCAAATAGTCATCGGCCCCCAGTTCGAGGCCGCGCACGCGGTCTTCGATAGCATCCTTCGCCGTCAGGAACAGCACCGGCGTGGCGCCGCGCTGGCGGATCAGCTGGAGCAATTGCCAGCCGTTGAGGCCCGGCAGCATCACGTCGAGGATGATCAGGTCATATGCCTGCTGCTCGATGAAGTAGCGCCCGTCGAGGCCATTGAGCGCCACGTCCACGGCGAAACCCGACTCGCCCAGCCCTTTGGCGAGGAAATTCGCGGTTTTGGCTTCATCTTCTACGACCAGCAAACGCATGGCACACCTCGATTATTCAGAGGCACAGGCTAGGCGCCTTCGGCGGCGTTGCCCATTACAAACTTGTAATCCGACTGACGAGGTTTCGACGGGGGCCGGCAGATAAGGTGGCGGTCTTCGCTTCTGGAGCCTGTCCATGTCCGCTAAATACTTGGTTGCCAGCCTGGCAATCGGCCTCGGCACTGCCGCGTTCGCCGCGCCTGAGTTGCCCCGGCACGCCGATCTCGATCTGAAAACCGCACGGCTGCTGGCCGACGCGGCACTGGAAAACTGCACCGGCACGGTGTCGGTGCTCGACCGTGGCGGCAACCTGCTGGCGACCTTGCGCGGCGACGGTATCGGCCCGCACAACACCGTCGCCAGCCAACGCAAAGCCTACACCGCGCTATCGACGAAAACCCCGACCCGATTGTTCGCCGAGCGCGCACGTAGCAATCCGGAAACCGCCAATCTCAACACCCTGGTCGAGTTGCTTTTGCTCGGTGGCGGCATCCCGCTGTTCGCTGGCAAGGAACTCGTCGGCGCCATGGGCGTGGCCGGTTCCGGCGGCGGCGAGCAGGACGAAAACTGCGCGATCAAGTCTGCCGAAATCGTCGGCCTGTCCATCAATCGTATTTGAACCCAGGAGCATCACCATGACCCCACTCCGCATGACTTTCGCCGCGCTCGGCCTGAGCGCTTTTTCAAGCCTGGCGCTGGCCGCCGGCAACCCGTTGAGCGTGCACGTGCTCAATCTGGAAAACGGCCTGCCTTCGCCGGGTATCAACGTGACGCTGGAACGTCATGTGGGCCAGGACTGGCAGCCGCTGGCGCAGGGCACCACCAATGAACAGGGACGGATCGCCGAACTGTACCCGGCGAACAAACCGTTCGAGGCGGGTGAATATCGGGTGGTGTTCAAGACCGGCGAGTACTTCGAGAAGGCGAAGCACGAGACGTTTTTTCCGGAGATTCCTGTGATCTTTAAAGTGAAGCAGACAGATCAGCACTATCACATTCCGTTGCTGCTGAGCCCGTATGGCTTCTCCACTTATCGCGGTTCGTAGGCCATTGATCGGTGGCGATCAAAGTGTCGCCAGCGCCCGCAATCGCGCAGCGTCGAGGATTTCGATCTCGCCATAACTCAAGCCGATTATCCCCTGCCCCTGCAACTCCTTGAGGATCTGGTTGGTGGTCTGCCGCGACAGCGACAGCATCGACGCCAGTTGTTCCTGAGGCAGTTGCAGTACGCGGCGCGGCGGGTCGAGTTCACCGTAGCCTTCGGCGATCATCAGCAAACGATGAGCCAGACGCGCCGGGGCCGGCAGCAGGCTCAGTTGTTCCAGATTGATGAAGGTCAGACGCAGTTTGTGGCTCATCAGCAGGGCCAGATGCCGCCAGTAAACGGAATGTTCGTCGAGCAGTTTCAACAGCGCGGCTTGCGGGATATTCAGCAACAGACATGGCCCGACCGCGTAGGCATCGTGGGTGCGGGGCTGGCCGTCGAACAGGCAGATTTCGCCGAACCAGTGCGGCGCCTCCACCAGGCTCAGCAACGCTTCCTTGCCCTGCTCGCTGACCGCGCCGATGCGCACTGCGCCGTCGAGCACCGCGTACAGCCCGCACGGCGCATCACCGCGCTGGAACAAGCGCTGCCCCGCCGCCAACCGCCGCTCCTTTGCCGCTGCCAGCAGACTATCCTGAAAGGACGAAGGCAGATGACTGAACCATTGCCCGGTCAGCAGGCGCTCGCGCCAGACCTTTTCCATGCGTTCTCCCAAAGATTGTCGCCTGCCTGACAGAGCAAGCCGTGAACCCGAGGCATGATTCGATCACCCTACAGGAGGAACAACAATGAAAAGCCTCGTCGATCATTTGAGTCAATACGCCGCTTACCACCGTGACCCGCGCAACATCGCCAGCCACTTTATCGGGATTCCGCTGATTGTGGTGGCGGTGGCCGTACTGTTGTCGCGGCCGGAATGGTCGGTGGGCGGCTTGTGGATTTCCCCGGCGGTGATCGCTGCCCTCGCTTCGGCGTGGTTTTACCTGCGTCTGGAGCTGAAGCTCGGGGTTTTGATGACCGTGCTGATGGGGTTGTCGGTCTGGGCTGGGCATGTTCTGGCGCAGCAGAGCACCATGGTCTGGCTCAGCAGCGGTCTGGCGATGTTTGTGATCGGCTGGGTTATCCAGTTTGTCGGGCATCACTACGAAGGGCGCAAACCGGCGTTCGTTGATGATTTGAGCGGGTTGATCGTCGGGCCGCTGTTTGTGGTGGCGGAACTGGCGTTCATGCTCGGGATGCGCCATGAACTGAAAGAGCAGATCGAGGCACGAGCGGGTGTGGTGCGGGTCAATCCGAATCGTGCGGCCGTCTGAGCCACAGGCTGATTCGCTCGTTCCCACGCTCGGCGTGGGAACGAGCGATGCTTTTAAAGGCTGGCGACTTTCTGCCAGACCTTCGGCTTGAAGAACAACGTCTCACCCTTCGCCAAACCGGTCAGGCTGTCGTGGTCTTTCACCACTTCCGCCTCGATCAGGTCAGTCTGGCCCTCAACCTTCAACGTCACCCGCGTGGTCGCGCCCAGCGGCCGGATATCGCGAACTTCAGCGGCGTGGTGATCCTCCAGCTCATGCCGCGACAGCGACACTTCGTGCGGGCGGAACAGCACGTGGTTGTCATCCCCCAGATGCAGGCGGTTCGAATCGCCGAGGAAGTGATAGACGAAATCGCTGGCCGGGTTTTCGTAAACGTCGCCCGGTGAGCCGATCTGCTCGATCACGCCCTTGTTCATCACCACGATGCGGTCGGCCACTTCCATCGCCTCTTCCTGGTCGTGGGTCACGAACACCGAGGTCAAGTTGATGTCTTCGTGCAGGCGCGCCAGCCAGCGGCGCAGCTCTTTACGCACCTTGGCGTCGAGGGCGCCGAACGGCTCGTCGAGCAGCAGCACTTTCGGCTCTACCGCCAGTGCGCGGGCCAAAGCGATACGCTGACGCTGACCGCCGGACAGCTGTTCCGGATAACGATCCGAAAGCCAGTCCAGTTGCACCATGTTCAGCAGCTCGTGAACCTTGGTCGCGATCTGGCTTTCAGTCGGGCGCTGGTTCTTCGGCTTCATGCGCAGGCCGAACGCGACGTTGTCGAACACGGTCATGTGGCGGAACAGGGCGTAGTGCTGGAACACGAAACCGACGTTGCGATCCCGCACGTCATGGCCGGACACGTCTTCGCCGTGGAACACGATATTGCCGTTATCCGGGGTTTCCAGACCGGCAATAATGCGCAGCAAGGTGGTCTTGCCGCAGCCGGACGGGCCGAGCAGCGCCACCAGCTCGCCGCTGTGGATATCCAGGCTGATGTTGTCCAGCGCTTTGAACGCGTTGAAATTCTTGCTGACGTTACGCACTTCGATCGACATGAATTATTCCTCCGCGGCGCTGGCGCGCAGGCGGTTGATACGGTTTTCGCTCCACTGCTTGAGCAGCAGGATGAAGAGCGCCAGGATCAGCAACAGGCTCGCCACGGCGAACGCGGCCACGTGGTTGTATTCGTTGTAGAGGATCTCGACGTGCAGCGGCAAGGTGTTGGTCACCCCGCGAATGTGCCCGGAGACCACCGACACCGCACCGAACTCACCCATGGCCCGCGCGGTGCACAGCACCACGCCATAGATCAGGCCCCATTTGATATTGGGGACGGTCACGTGCCAGAACATCTGCCAGCCATTGGCACCAAGCAGCCGCGCAGCTTCCTCTTCCTGAGTGCCTTGTTCCTGCATCAGCGGGATCAGCTCACGAGCCACGAACGGTACGGTGACGAAGATCGTCGCCAGCACGATGCCTGGCAGGGCAAAGACGATCTGGATATCGTGATCCTGCAGCCACGGCCCGAACAGGCCCTGGGCGCCGAACATCAGCACGTAGACCAGACCGGCGATCACCGGCGATACCGAGAACGGCAGGTCGATCAGCGTAACCAGCATGCTCTTGCCACGGAACGAGTATTTGCTCACGCACCACGCGGCGCTGACACCGAATACCAGGTTCAGCGGCACCGAAATCAGCACCGCAATCACGGTGAGTTTCAGCGCCGACAAGGCATCCGGTTCAAAGATCGCGGTGAAGAATGCACCGAGGCCGTTCTTCAAACCCTGCGACACCACGATGAACAGTGGCAGCACCAGAAACAGGAAGAAAATCAGCCAGCCGAGGCCGATCAGCACTCTGCGCGAAGTGGCGCTGCCACGGCGAGCGGCGTTGGCCGAGGAAGCGGCCGCAATAGACGATTGGGACATGGTTCGCGCCTCCTTATGGGGTTTCGATGCGCCGCTGCAGCAAGTTGATCAGCAGCAACAGGACGAAGGAAACCACCAGCATCAGCACGCCGATGGAAGTGGCGCCGGTGTAATCGTACTGGTCGAGTTTGACCATGATCAGCAGCGGCAGGATTTCGGTTTTCATCGGCATGTTGCCGGCGATGAAAATCACCGAACCGTACTCGCCGACACCTCGGGCAAACGCCAGGGCAAAACCGGTCAGCCAGGCCGGCAACAGCGCCGGCAGCAGAATGTGGCGGAACACCTGCAACGGCTTGGCACCGAGGCACGCGGCGGCTTCTTCGACTTCACGCGGAATGTCGGCCAGCACCGGCTGCACCGTGCGCACCACGAACGGCAGGGTCACGAAGGTCAGCGCCAGGGTAATCCCGAGCGGGGTGTAGGCAATCTTGAAACCGAGGTCGGCGGCGAACTGCCCGACCAGCCCGGTCGGCGTGTACAGCGCCGTCAGCGCGATACCGGCCACCGCGGTCGGCAGGGCGAACGGCAGATCGATCATCGCGTCGATCACCTTGCGCCCCGGGAACGTGTAGCGCACCAGCACCCAGGCCAGCAACGTGCCGATGATGCCGTTGATGATCGCGGCGCACAGCGCGGTGCCGAAGCTCAGCTTCAATGCGGCGAGAACGCGAGGCGCGGAAATGATCGTCCAGAACTGATCCCAGGTGAGCTGTGAGGCGTGGATGAACATCGCCGCCAGCGGGATTAGCACAATCAGGCTGAGGTACACCAAGGTGTAGCCCAGCGTCAGCCCGAAGCCGGGTATGACGGGGGAGATACGACGCGACATAAAAGTCCTTGGTCAAGAAACGCACAAAGCCCCGAAGGTAAATCCGGGGCTCGTTTATGGCTATAAAAACTTACTGCGCCTGATAGATCTGGTCGAACACGCCACCGTCGTTGAAGAATTTCGGCTGTGCGGTTTTCCAGCCGCCGAAGTCTTTGTCGATGGTCACCAGCTCCAGTTTCGGGAACTGCTGGGCGTACTTGGCGGCCACGTCCTTGTCACGCGGGCGGTAGAAGTTCTTCGCCGCGATTTCCTGGCCGGCCGGGCTGTACAGGTGCTTGAGGTAGGCTTCGGCAATCTGCTCGTTGCCCTTCTTCTCGGCGTTCTTGTCGACCACGGCCACCGGTGGTTCGGCGAGGATCGACAGCGAAGGCACGACGATGTCGAACTTGTCCTTGCCGCCGTCTTCTTTCAGTGCCAGGAAGGCTTCGTTTTCCCAGGCCAGCAACACGTCACCCTGACCGTTGTTGACGAAGGTGATGGTCGAGCCACGGGCGCCGGTGTCCAGAACCGGAACGTGCTTGAACAGGGTCTGTACGTATTCCTTGGCTTTCGCCTCGTTACCGCCGTTGGCTTTCAGGCCGTAGGCCCACGCCGCGAGGAAGTTCCAGCGTGCACCGCCGGAGGTTTTCGGGTTCGGGGTAATCACCGAGACGTCGTTCTTGATCAGGTCGCCCCAGTCCTTGATGCCTTTCGGGTTGCCCTTGCGCACCAGGAACACGATGGTCGAGGTGTACGGAGTGCTGGCGTCCGGCAGACGCTTCTGCCAGTCGGCCGGCAGGGTCTTGCCGAGTTTGGCGATTTCGTCGATGTCGCCGGCCAGCGCCAGGGTCACGACGTCGGCGCGCAGACCATCGATCACCGCACGGCCCTGCTTGCCCGAGCCGCCGTGGGATTGCTGGATTTTCACGGTGTCGCCGGCATGCTCTGCCTGCCAGTACTTCACGAATTCGGCGTTGTAATCCTGATACAGCTCGCGGGTCGGGTCATACGAAACGTTGAGCAGTTCGTAATCCTTGGCAACCGCGGAACCGGCAAACACAGCGCTGGCCAGGGCGGCCAGAGCGTAACGGCGAATCGACGACATGGTGAAAGCTCCTGGAATTCTTGGTGGTGGCTTTTTCTTATGTATTGCGGGAATCGGGTTGCTCATTCAGTGATCGCGCCTGCGGCAACTCCTGCGCATGGCCCCCTGCAGGAGCTGTCGCAGATGCGATCTTCAGGCCTGCTTGTTGCCAGGTTGCTGCAGACGGAATTTCTCTTTGCGTTCGATCTGGACGACTTGGGCGTTGTGCACAGTGATCTCCACCGCGCCGAAACGCAGGTCGCGCAGGGCGCTCTGGATTTCACGCAAGATGGTGGTTTCGTCCTGACCGTCAACGCTACGCAGGGATGCGCTCATGGTGCTGCTCCTTTGTATGGGATATGCCTGGCAGTGGGCGGCACTGCGTTCGGCGTGGGAGCAATATAAGAGAGGCGCAGATATTCTTAAAAAGACTATTTAAGAATGTTTATATAACTGGAAAACATTATGTGATGCAGCAAGGGTTTGCGGCGGATTTGCCCGTTCGCAAACCCGCTGCGCACAGCCTTCAGCCGATTGCCGGCGCTCTGGCCCAGTCGATCTGCGCTTCCGGCACCGGCCGCCCGAACCAGTAGCCCTGCCCCAGATCGCACGCCTGCTCCAGCAGGAACGCCGCCTGCTCGGCCTGCTCGATACCTTCGGCGTGCACTTGCATGCCCATGCTGCGGGCCAGGGCGATGATCACCCGGACAATGGCGGCATCGTCCTCGTCCCAGGGCAGGCCGGCGACGAAACCCTGGTCGATCTTCAGCTTCTGCACCGGCAGGCGCTTGAGCCGCAGCAGCGACGAATAACCGGTGCCAAAGTCATCGATGGCCAGGCGAATCCCCAGCTCGCGCAAACGATGCATCTGCTCCAGCGCCACTTCCGGGTCATCCATGACTGCGCTTTCGGTGACTTCCAGCTCCAGATACGCCGGATCGAGACCGGTGTCGTGCAGCACCTGCGCCACCTGTTGATACAACTCGCGACGGGCGAACAGTCGCGACGACACGTTCACCGCGACAAACGACAGCACCACCCCGGCCTGCTGCCATTGGCACATCTGGCGGCAGGCCTGCTGCATCACCCAGGCGTCGATTTCCGAGATCATCCCGGTGCGCTCGGCGATCGGGATGAACTCCGCAGGTGACACCAGGCCACGCTGTGGGTGCTCCCATCGCACCAAGGCCTCGACGCCGATCAGGCGGCTGGTCTGCAGGTCGTGGACCGGTTGGTAATAGACCCGCAGCTCTTGTTGCTCCAGAGCGCGGCGCAATTCGAAGGCGATTTCGACCCGTTGCTGGGCATGAGCGGTGAGTTCTTCGGTGTACAACGCGTAGCCATTGCGGCCGCTGCTCTTGGCCTTGAACAACGCGGCGTCGGCATTGCGCAACAGCTGTTCGGCGCTCAGGGCATCACTGGGAAACAGGCTGATGCCGAGGCTGGCGTTGATGAACAATTCGTGGCCGTCGAGACAGAACGGGTCCTTGAGCGCATCGAGAATCCGTTGGGCCAGGGCTGCGGCCTGCGCCGGCTGTGGACAACTTTCCATCAGTACCGCGAACTCGTCGCCGCCCAGGCGCGCCAGCGTGATGCCCGATCCGAACAGCGCCTGCAAACGCACGGCGACCGCCTTGAGCAAACGGTCACCGATGTTGTGGCCGAGGCTGTCGTTGATCAGTTTGAAGTGGTCCAGATCGATCATCAGCAGCGCGCAGCCGCGCTTGTGGGTCTGTGCCGATGCCAGCGCCTGCTCGGCGCGATCGCTGAACAGCAGACGGTTGGGCAGATCGGTCAGCGGGTCGTGGTGGGCCAGGTGCTTGAGCTCGTGCTCGGAGTCCTTGATGGCGCTGATGTCGGAAAACACCGCGACGTAATGACTGAGCCGACCGTCCTCGTCGCGGATCACCCGGATGGTTTGCCACTGTGGATAAATTTCACCGCTCTTGCGCCGGTTCCAGATCTCGCCACTCCATTCATCCTTCGCCTGCAGCGTGGCAAACATCGCCTGATAGAAACCCGGAGGATGGTGCCCGGACTTGAACAGGCTGGGCTGCTGGCCAATGACTTCTTCACGCCGGTAGCCGGTGATTTCCATGAACGCGCGATTGACGTGCACGATCAGCCCCTGCCGGTCCGTCACAAGCACGCCTTCGCGGGTGCAATCGAACACAGCAGCGGCCTGACGCAAGCGTTCGCGATCGGCCTGGCGCTCACGCAACCGGGCACCGATGCCCAGACATTCGAACAGGCGCGCCCGGGCAAGAAAGATCAAACCGGCGCTGAACACCACAAAGGCATAGCCGTTGATCAGTTGCCAACGCAGCAACTGATCAGAGCTATCGAAGAAACTGTTCAATAAATAGCCAATGCCTTGCAGCCAGACAACGGCAAGAACCAGGTAAAGCAGCGCTGCACGCAAGGCATCGCGGTATGTGGCAGACATTCGGCCGTCCATGTCCCTACAAAAATGTCGGGATTATAGGTCAAGAAACATCCAGCCATCTCTTATCTGAAAGGGCGACTGGTTTTATCTGTGTGCTTGGTGATAATGCAACGGCTGTTTTTTCTCTATCGAGGGCCCTATAGCCTATGTGGTACGAAGGTTTTCTTGGCTTGTCGGCCTGGTCACTGGTCGCCGTGACCCTGTTGATGACCCATGTGACGATTGTTGCCGTCACGGTCTACTTGCACCGCTACTCGGCCCATCGCTCCCTGGAGCTGAATGCCGGGCTGAAGCATTTCTTCCGCTTCTGGCTGTGGCTGACCACGGCGCAGAACACCCGCGAGTGGACCGCCATCCACCGCAAGCACCACGCCAAATGCGAAACCGAGGATGACCCGCACAGCCCGGTCGTCAAGGGCCTGTCCACGGTCCTGCGCAAAGGTGCCGAGTTGTACCGCGAAGAAGCGCAGAACCCCGAGACCCTGCGCATCTACGGAAAGAACTGCCCGGAAGACTGGATCGAGCGCAACCTCTACAGCCGCTATCGCCTGCTGGGCATCGCGATCATGGCGGTCATCGACCTGCTGCTGTTCGGCACCATCGGCATCACCATCTGGGCGATCCAGATGATGTGGATCCCGGTCTGGGCCGCCGGCGTGGTCAACGGTCTCGGCCACGCCATCGGCTACCGCAATTTCGAATGCCGCGATGCCGCGACCAATCTGGTGCCATGGGGCATCCTGATCGGCGGCGAAGAGCTGCACAACAACCATCACACCTACCCCAACTCGGCCAAGCTGTCGGTCAAGAAGTGGGAGTTCGACCTCGGCTGGGCCTGGATCCAGGTCTTCAGCTTCCTGCGTCTGGCCAAGGTGCAGCGCGTTGCGCCGATCGCCCACCGCGTCGAAGGCAAGGGCAGCCTGGACATGGACACCGCCATGGCGATCCTCAACAACCGCTTCCAGATCATGGCCCAGTACCGCAAGCTGGTGATCGGGCCGCTGGTGAAGCAGGAGCTGGACAAGGTCGATCATTCGGTACGCCACCAGTTCCACCGCGCCAAGCGTCTGCTTTCCCGTGAAACCAGCCTGTTGGAGGATCGGCACCACGCGCGCATCCAGAACATGCTCGAGCACAGTCAGGCGCTGAAGGTAATCTACGAGAAACGCCTGGCCCTGCAGCAGATCTGGGTCAAGACCAGCGCAAATGGCCACGACATGCTCGCGGCCATCAAGGAATGGGTCCACGAGGCCGAGGCCAGTGGCATCCAGTCCCTGCGCGAATTCGCCGACCAGTTGAAAACCTACTCGCTGCGCCCTGCCGCCGTCTGATGCCGTTGATCGGTGCGCCCGGCTCCCGGGCGCCCCCTTCGGAACTTCACCCCCGATCCCCTATCTCAAAGACACTTCGCCACCCCGGCGGGCTATCCCGTGGCTGTTGTCGACTTCCCGGCACGCCCTTTGAGATCCGTGTCGATGGTCAACAACAATCAAAAAGACTCATCCCTTCCCCAGTGGCCCGAGGCCGCACAAACCCTGATGGCATTGATGCACGCCCAGGGCGAAGTCGCGCGCCTGAGCGAACGCGAACAGTTGTTCAGCTCGCTGCTGGTCAGCGTCAACGCCGTGCTGTGGGCCTTCAACTGGGAAACCCGCCAGGTGCTGTACGTCAGCCCCGCCTATGAGCGGATTTTCGGCCGCTCGGCCGCCCTGCTGCTGGCCGACTACAACCAGTGGCGTGACAGCATCTACCCCGACGACCTCGAGTACGCCGAACGCAGCCTCGCCGAAGTGCTGCACAAGGGCGCCGTGGAAGACCGCGAATACCGGATCATCGACGCCGACGGCCAGGTGCGCTGGATAAGCGACAAATGCTTCATCAACCGCCAGGAAGAGCCGGGGCAACCGGTGATCATCGTCGGCATCGCCGAAGACATCACCGAAAAGAAACAGATGGAAACCGAGCTGCAACGCCTGGCCACCACCGACGTGCTGACCCAGAGCAGCAACCGTCGACATTTCTTCGAATGCGCCAACCGCGAGTTTGAAGAAGCCCGCCTGCAGGGGGCGCAACTGGCGTTTCTGCTGCTGGACATCGATGACTTCAAGGTGATCAACGACACCTACGGTCACCCGGAAGGCGACAACGTGCTGCAACGGATCGCCGAATGCGGGCGTGCCTCGCTGCGCCGGGGAGACTTGTTCGGACGGATTGGCGGTGAAGAGTTCGCTGCGGTTTTTCCGGGCTGCGCGCCGGACATGGCGATGCAGGTGGCCGAGCGGCTGCAACAGGAAATCCAGCGCTTGAGCTTCAGCCATGGCGAACAGACGTTCGGCATCACCGTCAGCCAGGGCCTGACCAACCTCACCCCGGAAGACGAAAGCCTCGACAGCCTGTTCGCCCGGGCCGATACAGCGATGTACGAGGCCAAGCGTCAGGGCAAGAACCGGATCATTTCGGCCTGAACACCGCGCTGATGCCGGACAATAGCTATTTGCGCATCCGCATCAGCTCCGGCAAGCCGATCTTGAGCAGACGCGCCGTGCGGCTCTTCGCCAGTTCCTCGACGCCCTCGTGCTCGGTCAGTCGCGCCATCTGCGCCGCCATGTTCATCACCAGCGCCTCACGGGAATACACCCCGCCACCGAGCTGGTAGACCGAGGCAATCAACTCGCGCAGCTCCAGTGGCAAGCGCCAGCGGGTGCGCAATGCCGAGCCGTAGGCGGCACCGAACTCCGCCAGCGCATCACCGACTTCTTCCAGTTCATCCAGCTCGCCGCCGGCCTGCTTCCACTCCTGCAAACAACGCAGCAGCGCCAGATCGCCGAGACGATGGAGCATTCCGGCGCAATAGCAGCGCTCCTGATCCAGATCGAGCAGACGCGCCAGGGTGCGCGCGTATTCGGCGGTGTGCAGCGACAGGCCCCAATAGCGCTCCGCATAGTCCGCCAGACACGGATCGCTAAGTCGGGCGCTGCGCTTGAGCGCCAGGCCAAGAATCAGGTTCATGCTTTGCCCGGTGCCCAGGCGATGCAGCGCCTGGGCCAGGGTCTGCACCGCCGCGCCGTGGTGCTGAGCGGCGCTGTTGGCCGCTGCGATCAACACCGCAGTGATCTGCGGGTCGGTGCGGATTTCCTCTTCCAGCAGCTTCAGATCCAGCCCGTTGGGGTGGAGGCTGCGTTTGACCGCCACTTGCACGTCGGTCATCAACGGCGCGCCGTCAGCCTGCTCGCGACGGCGCTCAAGGAACACCGACAGGGTCATGCCCGGCGCCAGTGCGGGCACTTCGCAGAATACTTCCTGACCGGCATTGAGCAGCAGCCCCTGCAAACGCTCGGTCAGGCTTTCCATGTTCAGGGGTTTGGCCAGATAGGCCGTGGGTGCCAGTGGCAGGGCTTCGCGCACGCTGGCGCTGTCGTTGCGGCTGCTCATCAGAATGAACGGCAACGGCGGATTGCGTTTGCGCTGGCGGACACTGCGCAACACGTTCAAACCGTCGACGCCGGGCAACTCCCAGTCGACGATCGCCAGGTCATAGGGCACTTCGCCGAGCAGAGACATCGCCTCCTGGCCATCGGCGCACAGATCCAGCCGCGCATCGCAGCGCACGTTGAGCAAAACCTGTTTGAGCAGGTCACGAGACCAAGGGTCGGCCTCGGCAATCAGGACTCGGGGTACAGCGGGTAATTCGACGGCAGTCATGCTCGCCCTCCCTAGCAATGCTTGAACCTTAGCCAATGCTGGCGATTCGATACAGCTCGAATGCGGGGTATGTGTTTCAGCAAGCGTAAAAAAACCCGCCGAAGCGGGTTTTTTGTCGATCCGATCACACAGTGCCCGGCATTACAGCTCCGAGAAGCACTCTTCGATGATCGCCAGACCTTTGTCCAGTTGCTCGTCCGGCGAGGTCAGCGGAACCAGTACGCGCAGAACGTTGCCGTAAGTGCCGCAGGACAGCAGGATCAGGCCCTTGTCGCGTGCCTTGGCCACCACTGCTGCTACGGCAGTCGGGTTTGGCTTGTGGCTGTCGCCGTTTTCGAACAGCTCGACCGCGATCATGGCGCCCAGGGCACGGACTTCGCCGATCACCGGGTACTTGGCCTGGATGGCCTTCAGACCGGTGACCAGACGCTCGCCGACAGCCTTGCAGCGATCCAGCAGTTTTTCTTCTTCGAACACTTCCATCACGGCCAGGGCCGCAGCGCAAGCGATCGGGCTACCGGCGTAGGTGCCGCCCAGGCCGCCTGGAGCGATGGCATCCATGTACTCGGCCTTGCCGCAGACACCGGCCAGCGGGAAGCCGCCAGCGATGGATTTGGCGAAGGTGGTCAGGTCGGCGGCAACGCCCATCTGTTCCATGGCGAAGAAGGTGCCGGTACGGCCAGCGCCGGTCTGCACTTCGTCAGCGATCAGCAGGATGCCGTGCTGGTCGCACAGGGCACGCAGACGCTTCATGAACTCTTTCGGCGCGACGTAGAAACCACCTTCACCCTGTACAGGCTCGATGATGATCGCGGCGATGTCTTTCGGCTCGGCGTCGTTCTTGAAGATGCGCTCGATGGAAGCGATCGAGTCGTCGATGCTTACGCCGTGCAGTTCGTTCGGGTACAGCGCGCGGAAGATGCCGCCTGGCATCAGGCCCATGCCGGCCGAGTAAGGCACGACCTTACCGGTCAGGCCCAGGGTCATCATGGTGCGACCGTGGTAAGCGCCGGTGAAAGCAATCACGCCAGCGCGGCCAGTGGCAGCACGGGCGATCTTCACGGCGTTTTCAACGGCTTCGGAACCGGTGGTCACCAGCAGGGTTTTCTTGGCGAAGTCGCCCGGTACGCGAGCGTTGATTTTTTCGCACAGCTCAACGTACGGCTCGTAGGCCAGAACTTGGAAGCAGGTATGAGTCAGCTTGTTCAGCTGTTCGGTCACGGCGGCGATGATTTTCGGGTGCACGTGGCCGGTGTTCAGCACGGCGATACCGCCGGCGAAGTCGATGAATTCACGACCTTCAACGTCGGTCACGGTCGCGTTCTTCGCGGACTCGGCGAAGATCGGGTGAATCTGGCCAACACCACGTGGAACAGCGGCGGTACGGCGGGCCATCAAGTCAGCGTTAGTCTTGCTCATTACAGTCCTCATTCACCGCTCATCGGGCGGCGTGGTTCAAGGATTAAGCGGGAGGAATCGGCGGTGGCAGCATGCGATGATCGACTGCCACGGCGTTCCCGGCCGCAGAGAAAATTCCGGTTTGAAACGACGCAAAGGGACAGCGCTCTCGTGCCCTTTGCGTTTACAGCGATCTTCTACCGAGGCTTAGATGCCCAGGCAGAGGTATTTGATTTCCAGGTAATCTTCGATGCCGTACTTGGAGCCTTCACGGCCCAGGCCCGAGGCCTTGATGCCGCCGAACGGCGCGACTTCGTTGGAGATCAGCCCGGTGTTGACGCCGACCATGCCGTATTCCAGGGCTTCAGCCACACGGAACACCCGGCCCAGGTCACGAGCGTAGAAGTACGAAGCCAGACCGAACTCGGTGTCGTTCGACATCGCTATCACTTCGGCTTCGTCTTTGAAGCGGAACAACGGCGCCAGCGGACCGAAGGTTTCTTCCTTGGCCACTGCAGCATTTTTCGGCACGTTGGTCAGGATGGTCGGCTCGAAGAAGTTGCCTTCCATCTGCTTGCCGCCGGCCAGCACGGTGGCGCCTTTGGCCACGGCGTCAGCGATGTGCTCTTGCACCTTGGCTACAGCTTTCTCGTCGATCAGCGGACCGGTGGTGGTGCCGTCTTCCAGACCGTTGCCGATCTTCAGCTTGGCGACTGCCGCTTTCAGTTTCTCGGCGAAGGCGTCGTAGACCGAGTCCTGAATGTACAGACGGTTGGCGCAGACGCAGGTCTGGCCGTTATTGCGGTACTTGGAAATGATCGCGCCTTCGACGGCCTTATCCAGGTCTGCGTCGTCGAACACGATGAACGGTGCGTTGCCGCCCAGTTCCAGGGAAACTTTCTTGATGTCCTTGGCGCATTCCGACATCAGCTGACGGCCGATTTCGGTCGAGCCGGTGAAGGACAGCTTGCGCACGATCGGGTTGCTGGTCAGCTCGCTGCCGATGTCGCCGGCGCTGCCGGACACCACGCTGAATACACCTTTAGGGATGCCGGCGCGCTGGGCCAGTTCGGCCAGGGCGAAAGCGGAGAACGGGGTTTGCGAAGCCGGCTTGAGCACCATGGTGCAGCCGGCGGCCAGGGCCGGGCCCGCTTTACGGGTAATCATCGCCGCCGGGAAGTTCCACGGGGTGATGGCAGCGGTCACGCCGATCGGCTGTTTGATCACGATCAGGCGCTTGTCAGGCTGGTGACCTGGAATCACGTCACCGTAGATGCGCTTGGCTTCTTCGGCGAACCACTCGATGAACGAAGCGGCGTAAACGATTTCGCCCTTGGCTTCGGCCAGTGGCTTGCCCTGCTCGAGGGTCATCAGGCGAGCCAGGTCTTCCTGGTTCTCGATGATCAGCTCGAACCAGCGACGCAGTTTGCCTGCACGCTCCTTGGCGGTCAGTGCACGCCAGGCCGGCAGCGCTTTGTCAGCGGCTTCAATCGCGCGGCGGGTTTCGGCAGCGCCCATCTTCGGCACGGTGCCGAGGATTTCGCCGGTGGCCGGGTTGTTGACCTTGATCGTCTGACCGTTGTCCGCGTCGACCCAAGCGCCATCGATGAAGGCTTGCTGGCGGAACAACTGGGTGTCTTTAAGCTGCATGTCGGCTTTCCTTAACAGCACCGCGGCCAGCGCGGAGCAAAATTATGATTGTAGAAAGGCGCCTCGCAAGGCTGCCGTCAGGGAAATCATTCACCGGGCTCAAGCACCTGAATAGTGCACGGTTGCAAACACGTGCGGCTCGGCACCCGATCAAAGAGCGTTTGAAATCTCAAACGGATCCTAGGATCAAAGGGGGTAAAGGACAATAGGTCGTTCGAAAAAAAGAACAAAAACGCCGCAATTGCTGAACATTTCGGATCAACGTACAGACGCCTCTGTTCCCTGCCGCCGCCGAACGGCAGGGAATAGAGGGGCGTGACTACTTGTTCTGAAACGATTTGAGCACCGTCAACAGACTCGTCAAGTTGTCAGCGACACCCGCCTGCCCCAGCTTTTCCGTAGCAGCGGCGCCAGCCGTGGTATCGACGCTGTAAATCTGCATCACGCCCTGGTTGGTTGCCGCCTGCGCCAAGGTGTTCTGTTGCTGCTGAGCGCTGACGGCATTCTCGAACAGGATGCCGGTCGAGTGCGCCATGCTTTGATAAATGCTGCCCATCGCCATGGCCGGTGCCTCGGCCACCACCTTGACGCTGGTCTGGGTGACCGCATCGGTGATCTGATCATTCACGGTTGCCATGTTCGGACTCCTTTCAAGGGACAGTGGGTGTTGCAAATATTGCTCAGGCGCCTGCGGACCGCTCGGGATGGCTGGCGCTGAACTGGGCAATGCTCTGGTTGATTCGCTCGAGTGCCTGATTCACCCCGTCGGCGTCCAGCACTCCGCTCGCCGCGGCCACCGCTGCAGCGCCGCCTACCAGCAGATGGGTATTCAAGGCGCCGAGCGCACTTTCGGTAGCCGCGTCGAGGTCATCCTTGATGATGCTCTCGGTCATCTGGCGCAGCAGCACACCTTGAGAGGCCAGAGCGAGCTTGGTGACACCATCGAAGTAGCTCGCCGCCGATTGCGCCACCAGCCCGCTGGCCTGACGAACCAGCAGTTCCGAACCCAGCTGCGCCAGAGCAGGCGCGTGAGCAGCAAGCTGTGTGTTCAGCAGGTTCACCGCATCGACAATCTGCCGGTTCAGGGCTTCGGCACCCACACCCTCTGCCGATTGCTTGAGCAAATGTTCATTGAGCGATTCGAGCAACGCTGCGGCGGCGGCAGCCGGGTCGACGGTCGGTTGCTCCACGTTATCGCTCTGCGCCTTTTCCCCGGCCATCAGGAGCGCCCTCCCACCGCCAGAATCTGCTGCACGGCTGCCGCCACCGTGGCATTGCCGATAATGTTCATCGCCTGTTGATGGCTGACCGCATTCTGTAGCGCCAGACTGACCGCATGACTGGTGACCTGGGTCAGCGTGGCGATGGCCGTGGCCGGTGCCGAACCGACGACCTGCACATTCGACTGGGTGACGGAATCGGTGATTTGAGGATTGACGACGCTCATGCTTTTCTCCCTGAGTAAGGCGATCGAAGAACCCGCCGCAGGAAAACAATAGAACAGCTTCGCCAAACTGCCACGAGAGCGTTTTGCAGGACGTTACAGCCTTTTGGAATGCGCCCTCGCTCGACACAAGCACTGACAATGAGCCGGCAAAAACCGGCATGGACGCCCCGAGCCGACCTAGGTATGATGTCGCCCGCTGCACCAGTAGCTCAGCTGGATAGAGTACTGCCCTCCGAAGGCAGGGGTCGTGGGTTCGAATCCCGCCTGGTGCGCCATGAACAGAAACGAAAAAGCCTCAGGCCGAAAGGTCTGAGGCTTTTTTGTGCCTGCTGGTTGGCGAATCACTCCGTCGTCCAGTCAAACTCGTCGTATTCATCATCGTCTTCGTCGTCCTCGATCCACTCATCATCAAGAACGTCGTCCTGCAGATCTTCTTCTGCCTGCTTGGCCAGAAGAAATTCCTTGCGACTCTCCGTCACAGCTCGCCGCAGTTCCTCACCCTTCACCGGGCAGTTGAGCATTTGGGCGATGCGGTCGATTTTTTGGGCCACGGCATCCTCCAGCGCATCGGCAATGCCCCGATAGTGCGCGTTTTTGCGGGGCAATGCCAAATGGCTGGATGATCAACCGGTCAGTTCTGGCGGATTTGTTCGAGACGCAGGTCCAGATTCACGCTCGGATAACGCTTGTGCAGATTGTTGTACAGCGTATCCGCCGCTTGTGATTGACCGGATTCGCGCAGGCGCAGGACTTCGCGCAGTTGCTTGTCGAGGCCATTGGCCGGGGCGGCGGCGCGTTTGCTCACTATGGCTTCGTCCGTTCTGTCGGCGCTGATCGATTCGCTCTGCATCGGCGCGGCCATTTCCGCCATTGGTGCAGGTGCAGGTGCAGGTGCAGGTGCAGGTGCAGGTGCGGATAACGCGCCAGCAGGTGCTGATAATGTCCGGGATTCGATGGCCTCTTTACGAGCCAGTGGCGCAGCAGGTTTGGCGGCAGGGGCGAAATCGTAATGAGCCACGGGTTCCGGGGCGCGATGCACCAGCGACAGCATCAGCGCGATGCCGACCAGACTGGCGAAAGCCACCTGATAACGCGGCGTCTGGCAGACCTTGAGCCAGCGCTGCCATACGCTCGGTTTCGGTGCCAGGACCTGGCGATGCGCGGCGCTGATAATCAGCGCATCGAGATGCGCCGGCGGTTCGGCGTTGTGCTGTTCGCGCACATGTTTGAGCAGTTGCTCTTCGGGTGTCTGGCGGGTGTCCGTCATGTCAGTACCTCCTCGGCCAGCAGCCGACGCAGTTTTTGCTGGGCGTAGCGCAAGCGGCTCTTGACGGTTTCCAGCGGTGTTTCGGTGAGGCTGGCGATTTGCGCCAGGTCTAGGTTGCCGTGGGCGCGCAGCAGAAACACTTCGCGCTGGTCGGCGGGCAAGGCTTTCAGAGCGCTGTCCAGGCGCTGACTGTCGCGACTGAGGCTCAGCAGTTGTTCGGGGTCGCTCGCATCGTCACTGACCGCATGGGTCTGTTCGTCGTAGCTGTCATGCAACGGCTGATGGGCGCCGTGTTTGCGCCAGTGATCGATCAGACGGTTGCGGGCAATCTGGAACAGCCAGGTACGAAAAGTCGCCCGACCTTGTGGCTGACTGCCGCTGCGGATCAGGCTCAGCCAGGTTTCCTGATACACCTCTTCGGCCAGCTCCGGCTTGCCGCTCAACCCAAGCAGAAACCGGTACAGGCTCTGGCGGTGGCGGGCGTACAAGATCTCGAACGCCTTGCCGTCGCCCTCGCGATATCGGGCCAGCAGCGATTCGTCGCTGCTGGTCTCAAGGCTGTCTGCGCTGGCAAACAGCTGGCTGATAAACCCCTTCAGGCGGCTCACTATTCAATCCGTCGCTCGGTCGGCATCGTGTTGGAGGCGGTCGAAGTCCGCAGGCTCTGGGCCAGTTCCACCAGTTGCACGAACTCGTTACGCAGGCCGAAGCGGTCATCGCCACGGGCACCTCGGGCCAGCGCTTCGGTGTCCTTGAGGCTGAAATCACCGGTGTAGCGGCCGTCCTTGAGTTGCTGGGAAAACGCAGCGACGGCGGCGGCAAAACGCAGGTCTTCACTGGCGGGCGCAACCTGACTGGCAATCGGCCGTTCGATCAGCAGACTTTTCCCACCTTCAGGCTTCTGATATCGCACACGCAGCATCGCCAGTTCTCCTTTCTTCTCGGAAACCACTGCATCGGTTTTTCCGTAACGCAGTGGCTCCAGCCAGCCCTTCTCGCCTGTGGGGACAATTTCATACAGCGCGGTAACCGTATGGCCTGCACCGATCTCACCGGCATCGACCTTGTCATTGCTGAAATCCTCACGCTTGAGTGCGCGGTTTTCGTAGCCGAGCAGCCGGTATTCACTGACCTGCGCCGGGTTGAATTCCACCTGTAACTTGACGTTTTTCGCCACCACGGCGAGGGTCGAACCGAGCTGATCCACCAACACCTTGCGCGCCTCGCGCAGGTTGTCGATGTAGGCGTAGTTGCCGTCGCCGGCATCCGCCAGTTGTTCCATCAGATGTTCATTGTAGTTATCCACACCAAAACCCAGGGTGGTCAGGGAAATCCCGGTCTTGCGTTTATCCACAGCCATTTGCTTGAGGCTATCGAAGTCGCTGACGCCGACGTTGAAGTCACCGTCGGTGGCCAGCAGGATGCGGTTGATGCCTTTGGGCATGAAGGCTTGTTGCGCCATTTGGTAGGCCAGCTCGATGCCGGAGGCACCAGCGGTCGAGCCTCCCGCAGTCAGCTGCTCGATGGCTGTGCGAATCTTCGCTTTTTCCCGCCCGGAAGTCGGCTCCAGCACCACTCTGGATTCGCCGGCATACACCACCAGCGAAACGCGATCCTGCTCGCGCAGTTGATCGACCAGCAGCTTCAGGGTGCTTTTGACCAGCGGCAGCCCTTCGCGACGGTCCATCGAGCCGGACACATCCACCAGAAACACTAGGTTGGCCGGGGCCAGCTCCGCCACGGCACGATCGGAGGCCTTGATGCCAATGCGCAGCAGGCGGGTATGTGGGTTCCAGGGAGAAGCGGCCAGTTCGGTGGTCACGCCGAATGGCGATCCGTCAGTGGGCAACGCATAGTCATAGGGAAAGTAATTGACCATTTCCTCCAGCCGCACCGCGCCTTCCGGCGGCAGGCGCCCCTGATTCAGCAGACGGCGGACGTTGGCGTAGGCGCCGGTATCCACATCGGCACTGAAGGTCGAGACGGGCGTTTCGGCGACGCTGTGGATCGGGTTATCGGCCAGGGTTTCGTACTGCTCGCGCGGCTCGGCGCGATAGTCCTGTGGATAACTTTCCCCGGCGGGCATCGGTGCAAAACTGGCCGTCGGCGCCGCCAATGCACTGCGCTTGGCCAAAGAGTGATCGGCCATGACCCTCTCTTGTTGCGCTACGGGTTTTGAAGAGGGCTGTGCCGGTGGCCGCACGGCGGCGGATTCCGGGCTGGAGGAAATGCCGCAACCGGCGACGGCCAACAGCACACCGGCAGCAAGGGGTCGCAGAAGCATCGAAGGAAGAGACATGGGGGCTGACCTCGAGGAAGAATTGATCCATTCAACCTCTGAGACGGACAGCCCTTTCAGTTCGGGTTAAACGCCGCCGACATTATTTTCAGCGGTGATAACGCCGCACTGCACTGCTGTTGCGCAGCACATGGCCTTTGATTTTTTCCAGCAGTTGGGCGCGGGTCAGGCCGGCCGGCAAGGCGTCGGGGGCCAGGTCCAGGGCGTAAATCTGAATGATGTAGTGGTGCGCGCTGTCGCCGGTTGGCGGGCACGGGCCGACATAAGTGGTCGTGCCTTTGCTGTTGGTGCCGCCCAGGCCTTCGAAAGTCGGCTTGGTGCCGCTGCCGGCCGGGATCTGCCGGGTCGTGGCCTTGATGCCGTAGTGAACCCAGTGATCGACGCCCAGGCCTTTCTGGCCGTCCGGATCGTGCATCACGATGGCGTAGCTCTGGGTGGCGGCCGGGCCGGCGTTCCAGCTCAGCGCCGGAGACAGGTTCTTGCCGCCGCAACCGGCGGCGTCACTGGCTGCCGCCGCGGTGAACAGACGGTTGTCCGAAACACCGGGAATGCTGAGGGTGAAACGCTCCTGGGCCTGCGCCGGAAACTGCACGCAAAGGGCGACGGCAACGGCCGCCAGCCAAGGGTTGAGAGAGGTCAATCGGGTCATTCCGGGAGCACCTTGTGCAGTTGGGCCGTCTTCGGCCTGCAGACTATAGCTGTACCGTTCGTGCCGTGGCAGTAGCAAATGACGCCCATTGGTATCACCGCGCTTACAGACGGTTCGTCGGCTCACGGTTATCGTCGTCCTCGGCATGCAGAAAGATCACGCGTGGATGCTCCAGCGGCGCCAGCGGTGGCGGCAGCTCCGCCGGCTCTACCGGCCACAGGTGCGGCACCACATGACTGACATCACCGTCCTGATTGTTGTGGATGGTAATGACGCCCGGGCTGCGCAGCTTCTGCAGGCGGTCATCGCACAGCTTGAAGCTTTTGCTCAGGCCGTCATCGTCGACCACCGGCGCGGCCAGACGACGCTGGGCGAAACTTCGGCTCTTGCGCTGTTGATAACGGGCCCAGGAAATCAGGATCACGGCATTGACTAGGGCCACCCACAGGTAAACCTGCAAGGTCCCCAGCGCTTCGAACGCCGAGTTGTCGATACGCGGCCCGCCGGCGTGGGTTTCAATCAGCGGCCACAGCCCGCGCACCAGCAGATACAGCAGGCCGACCCAGGCCAGCACCGTGAGGATCACGTCGATCACCACCAGGAATGGCCGCTGGCGGGTCCGGATGATTTTCATTTGATGACCTCCTCTTCGTCGTCGCTCGCCGGTTTGATGCCCCGGTCAGGGCTGACCCAGCGCGCACGCTTCTGATGCTGGCCGAACAGCACCTTCGGAAAGCTGACCAGCGTGGTCAGCAGACTGATGAACCAGAACACCAACGGATACCAGACCACCCAGAACATGGTTCTGCCCAGACCCGGCTCATAGCGTCGGTCGATGATGATGCTGACCGCGAACTGCACCAGGCAGACAAACGCCAGCAACAGTCCGGTGAACGCCGGCGGCATCAGGTGATGCACGGCAATGGCTTCGGGCATGACCATGAACTTGCCCATCCCCCAGAAGATCACCGACAGCAGGAAGGTGAACGCCCAACCGGTCGACAGGCAGTATTCGAACAGCAGTGGCCACAGGTAACGGTGACGGTACTGCCAGATCCCGCGAATATTCTTGAACAGCACTTCGGCACCGCCCTGGGCCCAGCGCAGGCGCTGCTTCCACAGGCCGCGCAGGGTTTCCGGCATCAGGATCCAGCACAGGGCACGGGGCTCGTAGAAGATGCTCCAGTGGTCCAGTTGCAGTTTCCAGCTGATGTCGATGTCTTCGGTGATCATGTCCGGGCTCCAATAGCCGACCCGGTTCAGCGCGGTGCGGCGGAACGCGACGATCACACCGGACACGGTGAAGATCCGCCCGAACACCCGCTGGGTGCGTTTGATCAGCCCGATGATCGACGAGAACTCGCCGACCTGAACCCGCCCGACCAGCGTCGAACGCGTGCGGATCCGCGGGTTGCCGGTCACCGCGCCGAGCCGCGCATTGTCGAGCATTGGCGCGACAAGGTAAGCAGCGGTGTTCGGCGCCAGTAGCGCGTCACCGTCGATGCACACCAGATATTCACTGCGCGCCGCAATGGCGCCCATGCGCAGGGCCACGGCCTTGCCCTGGTTTTCCGCCAGGTGCAGCACCCGCAGCCGTGGGTCTTCCTTGGCCAGCGCATCCAGCACTTGCGCGGTGTTGTCCTTGGAGCCGTCGTTGATCGCGATGACTTCGATGTTCGGGTAATGCTGGGCCAGCGCCGCGTGAATGGTGTCGGCGGCATTGTCGCCCTCGTTGTAGCAAGGGATCAGGATCGAAATCAGCGGTTCGCCTTCCAGCGGCGGCGGCAGGGTGTCGTCCTTCCACGGCCAGTGCCGCTCCCAGTGCAGCCAGAAATACAGGCCGCCGGAAATCCACAACCCGGACATGAACAGCGGGTAGAAGAACACGAAGTCCATCAGGAATTGCCCGGTGACCAGGAAGATCAGCCCCAGCGGGACGCCGAGGACGATCGCCAGAACAAGCAGGGCCAGCAGTCTATCCAGCATGTCATGGGTTCCATTTGTTGGAGAGCGCAGGCCGCACGGTTTTCAGGTCCGGCAGGTTCTCGAGGAAGTTGTCCGGGTAGTAGCCGAAACTCGTCGCGCCCTGACGCTTGAGACGGCCCATCCAGTCGGCCAGTTGTGCACCGTCGATGTCGGCCTGGTCTTTTTTCGTCCAGTCCCGGGCCTGCAATTCGAACACCGTGCGATCCAGCGCTCCGGGGCGCTGCTTGATCTTCGCCACCAGGTCTTCCAGCCACGGGCCGGATTGCGCATGGGTCTGTTTTTCCATGAGCGGCATGGCCATCGGCGCCGTCCAGTCGTAGCTCACGAGGAAATCGTCGAGGTTCTGCGCGAACCACGCTTCGCTCTCGGGGTTGAGCACCGGCTCGGCGAAGATGTTGCGCGCAGTCAGCACCTGCGGGCCCCGGATCGCCCGGACCTTGGCGGTCAGTTCGTTGGTGAAGTCGATCAGGTAGCGGCTCTTGAACCGGGTCCAGCGCTGCATGGCCGCCGGATCGTCACGCAGGGCGGCAATCGAGCCCGGCAGACCGTGGGCAACATAGGCCTTCAACGCTTCGGGGCTGGCGTCCTCGAAATCCGACAGCACGGCGTCATCGTGGTAAAGGATGCCGTCCACCGAGGTCAGGCGCGCCACGTCTTCGTAGATCTCACCGATGATTCGCCGCACTTCAGGATCGAACGGCGACAGTCGCTTGTACTGATCCGGATCGACCGACGTGGTGCCGGTCTTCGGGTCCCAGCGGGTGACTCGTGGCAGCTTCGAATCCAGCGCAAAGCTCAGCACCGGCATCCAGGCGAACACTTTCACGTGAGCCCGGGTACGCAGCTGCCAGGCGACACGGTCAAAAATGTCGGCACGCACCGGCAAGTGGCGGTTGGGGAAATACAGCGAATGCACCAGACCATCGCCTTTCGGATCGGCGAAGGCTTGCAGGAACACGGTGTTGGCGCCCATGTCGGCCATGCGCTGGATCAGCTTGCCGAGGTTCACTTCCTGCTGCGCCGGATCCGGGTCATAAACGTTGTCCAGATCCACGTGCACCACGCGCATGGCGAAGTCCGACTGCACCGCGACGATGCTGTTGGCGAAATGCTCGCCGTCCGGGTCAGACGCAACGAGGAACCGTGGGCTGCTCATCAGGTTGTCGAGGGCATCGAGGCCGTCGTCGAGGGTCAGGGCCATTTCGTAGCCCTGCTCACTCACCACAGTCAGCGAAGTGCCGTCCGCCGTGCCGTAAGGCCAGACCCAGACCCGTGGCTTCTTGCCGGTGGCCTTGCGGATTTTTTCCGAGATGGTGGCCACGTCGGTGCGGATCCGCGCCTGGAAATCCGCCTCGGATTCATAGCGTTTGGTCACCGGATCGTAACGACGGGTCGCGGCCGCCGGCTGCATGTTGCCTTGCGGGTTGGCGAGGATGCCTTTGTGGCTGGCGTCGGTGTGGGCGGCGATTTCCACCAGGCCGGATTGCGAGATTTCGCGCACCTGATCCCAGGTCAGGAAGTCGGAACGCGGACGCATGGCGCCGGCAAAATCCACCGGCTGATTCAGTGGTGTGTCGATCCAGACGCCGACCGGTGCAAGCAGCGCATGCCAGTTATAGGCACGCAGCACCGGCAGCACGCGGGTATAGAAACTCGAATAGCCATCGTCGAAGCTGAGCAGGATGGCTTTGGGCGGCAGTTCCGGCCCGCCCTTGCGCGCGGCCATGATCTGATCGACCGTCACCGGCTTGTAGTTGTTTTCCCGCAGCCACGCCAGTTGCTCGATCATGCGCTCGGTGCGCACCGCCACCACGGCCTGATCGGGATCACGATCCTCGACGTCGTGATAGGCAATGCCCAGCACGTGGTTTTTCGGCCATGGTTTTTCATTGGCCGCCAGCGGACGCTCCGACGGCGGCGCGAAGGCCGGGGCTTGCTGGGCGCAGGCGCTGACCAGCAGCACTCCCAGCAGAAGGATGAAACGCGAAATAAAAGGCATCTTCAAACTCTTCTAGAAGCGGAAAGTGAGGTCGACGAGCAGACGCAGATCGGTTTCCCGATCACCGTCGTAGGGCCGGTTGATCACACTGAACAAACCGCCCACCTCGAATACGTCGTTCCAGGCATAACGCTGGCCGTAGCCGAGCATCGCCATGCCGCCGGTGCCGTGGTCACGCTGGCTGTACGTACCCGCACCGGCCTGGAACTGCTGGCTCCAGGAGGTTTCGTAGCGGTGGTAGAGCACGTGGTTGACGTTGACCGTCGGCATCACGCTGAAGTCCGCCTTCGGGTTGTAGTAAGGCACGTCTTCGGAATTCGAGTTGTGGCTGGTGCTGACCTCCAGACCGGCATCGACCTGCACATGAGTCGTGCTGTAGACGCCCTCGCGTCCGGTCAACAAGGCTTCGACGCGGTTGTTGCCGTCGCTGAAATGCGAGGGGCTGACCGACAGTTTCCACTCGCGGCTTTCGTTGGCGCGCCAGCGGATGAAACCGCTGCCGCCGTTGGCCTTGATGTTGCTGTTCAACGCGCGCAGCGGGGTGTCGGCCGACAGGTATTCAAGACTGCCGCCGTACTGCCAGTTGTCGTTGATGTCCCGGGCAATCGCCAGACGGGCACCCTGCTTGTCGCCATAACCGTAGGAATGGTTGGAGACTTCCGCTTCGAGGGTCATGTCACGGGTGCGTCGCTCCAGACCGACACGCTGGAAGCGGTGGTTGCCGGTGCCTTCGGCGAAGTCGCCGGTGGCGTAACCGATCCCGGCAAACACCCGCCAGTCTTCATCGATCGGCGGGCTGTACAGCGTGCTCTGGATGCCGAAGTCCCGGCTGCCGCTGACTGCGCCGGCATTGCCACCGCTGCCGCCATTGGCCTTGCCGCCGTAGGCTTCGACGCGCAGCTCGGACATGTCATGCACTTCACGCTCACGGGCGGCACGCTGGACTTGACGGTTGTCCGGGAAACGCTCGACGACGTCGTCGGTCAGGGCATCCATCTGCCGCCATTCCTGAAGGGTCATGGCGGTACGGGCCTGAGCGACTTCCAGGCCCATGTCCCGGGGCACCATGCTCTCGACTTCCTTGAGCTGACTTTCCGCACGACGGGGCCATTGGCGGGCCAGGTACAGATCGGCCTGGGACAGGCGCAGGCCGACGTTGCCCGGCGCTTGATCGACCAGCGTCTGCAAGCGATCCTCGCCATGGGGCAGGTCCGCGCCGTAGGTACCGGCGGCCTGGGCCGACAGCAATTGGGCGTCCATCCAGTCGTCGCTGGGGTTGCCGATCGGCAGGCCCTTGAGTTCGACGCGCGGTTTCTCGTTTTTGGCCAAGTCTTCGGCGACCTTGCGTGCTTCTTCGGCACGGTCGCTTTCCAGCAGCGAGTAATACAACGCGGTGGTGTCTTCAAGGCGATCACCGGCATCGGCGTCCGGTGCCGAGAGCACCTGGCGATACAAGTCGGTGGAAACTTCCGGTTGCCGCTGATCCAGATAGGACGCGGCCACCCAGCGCAGGGCGTAGGTCGGAATCTTCACGCCTTCGGCTTGCAGCTTCTGGTATTCGGTGATGACGTCGGCGGTGCGCGCCCGGGCCTTGAGGGCGCCCATGCGATCGATGCGCCAGCGGGTCACGTCATCGTGGGCGCTGGCGTCGGGGGTCCAGGTGGCGAGCAGCTTGTCGTAGTCGGCCAGTGCGCGGTCGGCGATTACATAACGTTCTTTTTCGCTGCGGGTGGCGAATTCGGCGAGGCGCACACGTTCGGCGGCCAGATCGCCTTCGAGGCGGCGTAGCGTTACCGGATCGATCAATCCCGGACGCTGGTTGGCCAGGCGCAGTGCAGGTTCGGGCAGACGGGCCTTTTGCAGGGCCACCACGTATTCACGGGCGACTTCCGGTTTGCTGCCGGCGCGAGTGAAGGCCTGATCGTATTCGAACAGTGCGTCGTATTGTTTGCCGGCGCGGGTCAGGGCATAGCCCAGTGCGAGGCGGCGGGAAGGATCGTCAGGCTTGACGGCAACCAATGCCTTGGCGCGGGTCACGGCCTCATCGGGTTTGCCGGAATCAGCCTGGGTCAACGCCAGACCCAGTTGCAGGTCGGCATTGTTCGGTTCCAACGCCAGGGCCTTGTTGTAGACCTCGGTGGCCTGATCCCAGCGTTTGAGATTGCGATAGGCCCGGGCAGTGGCAGTCAGGGCCTGAACAGGCAGGACACGGTTGCGGCCCTCGGTTTCATAAACCTTGACCACTTCGGCATCGAGCCCGGCCCAACTGGCAATTTGCAGGTGATCGCTGACCTGCCCCGTGGTCGATTGACCCGGTGGAACCTGACGCAGCACGTTCAGTGCAGGCGTGGTTTGCCCGGCACGCGCATCACGCACCATCTGATCATAGGGCGTATCGGCCAGCGCCAATGCGGGCCAGAGCAACTGGCTGCACAGCGCGACTCGAAACAAAGGGCGTAGACCACGATGTAATACAGGAACATCAATACGCGGCATTCGTCAGCATCCTTACATGGCCAGCCGGGTAGCTACGCCCCCCCTTGCCCGATTCGTGACGGAGGCCAAGTCGGTATCACTCGGCCAAGCTAATCCAAGCAGTCTTGCACGCAAGCGTAGACCAATATTCAGAACACAATATTTGTTCAGATTCGTGACCGAAAACGCGGGGGCTCGCCGCAAACGCAGATTCCAGACAGCAAAACGCCCGGCGTTTGCAGAAGGCAAAGGCCGGGCGCTGCGGTGTTGCGCGGGGTTTTACTGTTCCTGGCTGACGCTCACGCCAGCGAATTTGCTCATCAGGAAGCCGACGAATTGCTCTACGGTCATCTTCTGGCCGTTGAACTCCACCTGATTGGCGGCGTAGTGCAATTTGGTCGTCACATTAGTGCCGTCCAGCGTTGCCAGCTGCGAACCCACAGCCATGCCGGAGAACATGTCGGCGGCGGCGCTGGCCTGGTCAACAATGGCTTTGGCGTCGGTCTGACCGTCGATCTGGGCCTGCACGCTGAGCAGATCCACCAGCATTGGCTTGGATACCTGCACATTGAGGTCCAGCAGGGCGATCATCTGTTTGCCCAGTTGATCCGGTGGCAGGTCCATCGAGGCCGGTTTGGTCAGGTCGAGCACCAGGTTGGCGCGGCTTTCACCGTTGGCGGTTTTCAGCGACAGGTCTTCCAGCGCCAGTTGCGGGCCGGCGGCCAGCAGTTTCTGCATGTCAGCCTTGACCTGGGCGGACTCGGCTTCGGTCAGGTTCAGCTCGGGCGCCGGCAGGCCGGCGGCGGTGGCTTCGGCGGCGGCTTTTTCGTACGGCTGCAGCTTGGTCTGGTAGATCTGCATCAGCGACAGGGCCGACGGAATGTCGAGATTCTTCAGGCTCATGGCCAGGTTGGCCGAGCCGATTTTCTTGTCGTTGAGGGTCACTTCGCCGATTTTGTAGTCGGCACGGCCGGAGGCGTTGCTGCCGTTTTCTTCGGTGAGGTTCTTCATCTCGAAGTTCTTCACGCCCAGCACCAACTGCTTGGCGCCGAAAGTGGTTTTGCTGCTGGTCAGCTCCAGCGTGTTCTCACCGGTGTAATAGCCGTAGCTGCTCTTGTTCAGGTTGCTGGCCAGGGTCAGGCCGTTGAGTTCGATCTGCACCGGCGCCTGGTCTTCAGCCACGGTGGTCAGGTGCAGGCTGTCCATGTAGCCGTTGGCCTTGACCTTCTGCGCCTGGGCGCTGGCGGAAATGTCCATGTTCAGACCGGAAAACTTCAGGCTCGACTTGTCATCCAGCGCGGTTTCCAGCGGCAGCAGTTCGAGGTTGCCGGTGGTGGACTGGTCGTAGCCGATGTTGACCACACCCTTGAGTGGCGCAGCGCCCTTGGTGGCGGCGAACCATTTTTCGGTGACCGGAGTCTTCTCCAGCTCGTAGTGACTGGTGGCCATGACCGGCAGCCATTTCAGCGAGACCAGACGCGAGAACGGCAGCGGGCCGTGTTCGATGTGGTCGACGAACAGCAGCTCGACCGGCGCTTCACCGAACATCTCGCCTTCGCCCTTGAGGCGATAGTGCGCGGTGCTGCTGAAGGTGTGACGCTCCAGCGATACCAGCTCCAGCGACGCGCTGCCGTTGGAACCGGCCATGGCGGTCTGCAGCTCTTTGTTGGCGTCGACGACGGCGTTGTTGAGCACGCCTTCAATCTTGGTGCCTGTATACCAGGCCCCGCCGACGCTGATGGCGCCGATGGCAACAACGATTCCGAGAAGCACGCCTGCTGATTTATTCATGAATGACCTGATCGATTTCCGTGGCTGAATGTATGGTCGTCTTCCGTGAACCCGTGACCGGGCCGTGGTTCGACTCCGCTGAATTTAGCGGTGGAGATTAGCACTGGCCGCGCAGGGCGGCCCAATGTTTAAAGGTTAAAGAGTGTCCACGGGACATGGACAAACAAAAAGATCGCCGGGTTCGGCGATCTTTTCGGGATCAGGAATATTGGACCTCGATCTCATCGAGCTGATGATCGAAGCTTTTCAGGCGTGCGGTCCAAGTGTACACGAGCACCTCGAAATCCCGGTCGATCACCGCCCCGCCCGGCCCGTCGCCGCGCGGATCACAGAAATCCAGTTGATAACGCTCGCGGGCCATGGCCGTGGCCACATCGGACAGTTCACGGGCGTTGTTCAGCCAGTGCCAGCCGTCATCGGCGACTTGCCTGTCGAGCTCCAGACACTGTTTTTTCAGGGCTTCGAGGCTTTTTTCCAGCGGGGTGCCGGTCAGTTCGCCCATGACTTCGGCGAAGGTGCGTCCCGGTTGCCAGTAGCTGCCCCAGAAGTAGCGGTCGAACACGGTTTCGACTTTGCGCAGCGCGACTTTGGTGTCCCAGATCAGCAGCAGCGTCTTGCTTTGCTCAAGCTGGCGTTTCTTGAGCTTTTGCACTTGCACCAGCGACCAGGCCACCACCACGATCGCCATCACCGCGATCAACGCGGTCGCGCTGTCGAGGAAGACCATCGCCTTGTCGATCTGATGGGCCAGCATAATGCCGTAGAAATAGGTGGCAGACAGCAGCACCAGTGCGACCAGGGCGCACCAGAAGCCGAGAGCGTAAGGGTTTTTCATTATTGGTTTCCCCTAGACCTGCGCTAGCAATGTGCACTGAAAAGGCGCCTTGCTCAGGGCGCCCCTCCAACACTTCAAAGCATAGCAACGGCCTCAGGGTTTGCTGGCGCTCGAGGCTTGCGTTCGTCCGCTTTCCCAACCGCCGCCGAGGGCGAGGAACAAATCGATCTGGCTCATGGCAACCTGGGTGTTGGCGGCGGCCAGTTGCGCGGTGACATCGGTGTAGGTGCGGGTGGCTTGCAGGTCGGCGAGGAACGACTCGCGGCCCGCCTGGAAGAAGCGGTGAGTCTGGCCAGCCGCCAGCTTCGCCGACTGCTCGGCATCGGCCAGGGCGTCGCGGCGTTGCAGCAGCGCGGTGTACTGAGCCAGGCCGGTCTGGGTTTCGCGGATGGCGTTGAGCACCACCCCGTCGAAATGCGCCAGCGCGCCCTGGGTCGAGGCTTCGGCTTCGCGGATACGTGCCCGGGCGCCGTTGGTCGGCACCTTCCAGCTCAGCGACGGGCCAAAGCCCCAGCGGTTGGTCGACGGGTCGCCAAGGTCGGAGACAATGCCGACGGTGCCGATGGTCGCGCCGATGCTGATGTCCGGGTACAGCTCGCCGGTGGCGATGCCGATCCCGGCGGTCGCTGCCGCCAGTCGACGCTCGGCCTGGCGGATATCCGGACGGCGCTTGAGCAGTGCAGCGCCATCGCCGACCGGCACCAGTTGGGCGATTTTCGGCAGTTCGGCGCAGGTCGCGGTGCCGGCCGGCAATTGCTCGACCGGTTTGGCCAGCAGCATCGACAGACGGAACAGCCCGGCCTGACGCGCAGCCTCATAACGCGGCAGGTCGGCGCGCAGGGATTTGAATTGGGTCTGCGATCGGGTGACCTGGGTTTCGTCGCCGCGCCCGGCATCGCGCAGACGCTGGATCAGCGTGGTGCTCTGGGATTGCAGGTCGAGGGAATGCTGGGCGATTTCCCGCTCTTCGTTGGCCGCGCAAACCTGGGTGTAAGCCCGGACCACATCGGCGACCAGGGTTATGCGCGCGGTGTCGGCGGCGGCCTGGGTCGCGTCAGCGTTGGCTTTCGCCGCTTCGATCCCGCGCTGCAGGACGCCCCACAGGTCGAACTGGTAGGACGCGCTGATGCCGATGTCGGCGACGTTGGCCACCGGGACTTTCTCCGGCAGCAGGAATGCCTGACCGGATTCCTGCAAGCGCTGGGCGCCCATTTTCACGCCGCCGCTCCAGCCCCCGGCCGCCTCGGCCTCATCGACCTGGGCACGGGCCCGCGACAGGTTCGCCGCCGCCACCCGCAGATCGGTGTTGGAGGCCATGGCCTGCTGCACCAGTTGGTCCAGACGCGGATCGCGATACAACCGCCACCAGTCCGCCGGCACGGGAGTAGAAACAACAGGCTTGCCGGCCACCGCCAGATCGCCCTGAAAATCCTTGCGCTGAATCGCCGCGTCACCCGGCAAGTGATAGTCCGGCCCGACCATGGAACAGGCCGACAACATCACGCCCAGACCGGCGATCATCAGGGCCCTGCTCATTTCGCGGGCTCCTGCTGATCATCGATGATCGACACCGTGGCGGTACGCCCGGCGATCATGCGGAAGTCTTCCGGCACGTCGTCGAAGGCGATGCGCACCGGAATCCGCTGCGCCAGACGCACCCAGCTGAACGCCGGATTGACGTTGGGCAGCAGGTTGCTGCCGCTCGAACGGTCACGGTCTTCGATGCCGGCGACGATGCTTTCGACATGCCCGCGCAAACGGGCGCGGTCACCGATCACACGGATATCCACCGACTGACCGATGTGGATGCCGTCGAGTTTGGTCTCTTCGAAGTAGCCGTCGATGTGGAACGAGTTGCTGTCCACCACCGACAGCACCGGACGTCCGGCGGTGACGAACTCTTGCGCGCGCGGCGCACGGTCGTTGACGTAACCGTCCACCGGGCTGCGGATCACCGAGCGGTCGAGGTTGAGCTGGGCGCTGTCCACCGTCACCAGCGCTTCGGCCAGTGCCGATTGCGCGCGAGCGACTTTCGACTGGCTTTCTTCCAGCTGTTCGGCCGGCACCAGATTGCCCAGGCCACGGTTACGCTTGGCTTCACGCTGGGCCTGAGCGAGGGTCTCTTCGCGGTCGGCAACGGCTGCCTTGGCCTGACGCAACGCCAGTTTGAAACGGTCCTGATCGATGCTGAAGAGCACCTGGCCACGTTTCACCAACTGGTTGTCCTTGACCTCGACCTGCTGGATCAGCCCGGACACGTCCGGGGCAATCTGCACGATGTCGGCACGGATGTGGCCGTCGCGGGTCCAGGGCGCGAACATGTAATACATCACCATGCGCCAGACCACGACGACGGCGAAAGCCACGATCAGCAAGGTCAGCATCACGCGACCGATAGTCAAAAACGGTTTTTTCATGTCATCAGGTATCGACTGAGTGAGTCCACGCCGTACAGCATCACGGCGTAGAGGGCCACGTTGAACAATGCCCGGTGCCAGACCAGACGGTAGAAATGCAGGCGTGTGAGCACGCCGTGTACCAGCACGAACAGCACGTAAGTGATGCCCATCAGCACCAGCAGGGTCGGCAGGAAGATGCCGCTGATGTCCAGGTCACCGATCATAGGGGCGCTCCTTCGGGCAGCGGTTCTTCGGGCTCGGCACTGGAGACGAATTCGACGCCGGGCAACAGCGCCAGACGCAAACCGCTCAAGGCGTGCAACAGGTGTAGTCGGGTTTCTTCATCGCCGTGGCCGTTGAGCGCACGACGGGTGCGGTCCATGGTCATCAGCAAGGCGCTCGGCGCCGGCAGGCGTTCGCCGGCCTTGAGGCAGGCGCGGAAATACTCGCCGACCTCGGCCACCACTTGCTGCAGCAAGACATTCGGCGCACCGGTCACGCGCGGGGTGTAGGCCAGCAGATCGAGCAGGTTCAGCCCTACGCGCACTTCGCGCATGGCGATGCCGGTGTCCTGACCGGTCAGCGCCAGGCGCGGCAGGTGCTGCATCAGGCGGTCGAGCAACTGCACGCCCAGTTGTCGGTGCTCGGCGAGGTTCGCCGGTTCAGTCATGCTGACGATGTCTTTCCAGCTGAAACGGGTCAGGCGCTTGGCCGCCAGTTCGGCGCCGAACGGCCGGGCGATCAGGGTCCAGATGAAAGCGAACAACAACCCCAGCGGACCCGCCAGGTTGGAGTTGGCAAACGCGAAGAAGTCGGCGTCGTAGGCGCCCTGGATGCTGATGAACGACGAGGTGTTGACCAGTGTCAGCAACATGCCGAGGTAAAACCGTGGCTGCACCGTCAGCGTACCGACGCAGATGAACGGGATGGCAAACGCCAGCACCAGCATCGGGAAGTCGTGCAGGTTCGGCAGCACCAGAAACAGGTACAGACTGGCGAACAGCACCGACATCCCGGTCCAGAAAAAGAACCGGTAGATCTGCGGTGCCGGGTCGTCCATCGAAGCAAAGAAGCTACATGACACCGCCGCCAGAATCACCGCGCTGCCGCCGTCGGTCCAGCCCAGCAGAATCCACAATGTCGAGGCGACGATGATCGCCAGAATGGTCGACGCCACCGAATACATCATCAGCCCACGGTCGAGGAACGGCGTCAGACGACCGAGGCGCCAGTGGCGGTAAACCGCGCGCCAGCTGTCCTGGCGTTCGCACAGGATCGCGTCCTGCAGACTGCGGCAGTCCTGCCACAGATCGATGAATTCGCCAAGACGGTACAGCGCGTTGGAGAACAGCAACTGTTTGCGATCTTCCAGGGCTTCGGCGCTCGGTTGCAGGGCTTCGAGCTGATCCCGCAGGGCTTGCCAGCGGTCGAGATCGGCGTCTTTGTAGCCGAGCCATTCGCGGGTGGCAGTGAGCAGCGGCGCGAACTTTTCCACCAGTTCCGGCGTGCGCCGTTCGAGGGCGTAGAGCGAATCCTCCAGCGCATCGATCACCGGCAGCAGATGAATCATCCGCCCGCGCAGTTCCTTGGTGTTGCGCACCGTCTGCGGCCGCGCGCCTTCGTGCGGCAACTGGCCGATCATCAATTCCAGGCTGTTGAAACTGCCGACCATGGCCATGCGCAAGGCAGTGACTTCTTCGGGGTTCACGTCGCGGCTGAGGAATTTCAGGCTGTAGGTGGTCGCATCAGCAAACCACTTGCTGACTGCATCGTTGAACACCGGCGCCAGGCGCCGTGGCCAGAACATCGCCCCGACCACGGCAGCGACCGCGATGCCGAGGAAGATCTCTTCAGTCCGCGCCTCCGCCACGTCCCAAACCGCCAGCGGGTTATCCACCACCGGCAGGGCGATCAGCGGCAAGGTGTAGCCGGCGAGCATCAGCGCGTAGTTATTGGCGGTGCGCAGATGCAGGGACAGGAACAGCAGAATCCCGGTCCACAACGCGATGACCACCACCAGCACATACGGGCTCTGCACGAACATCGGCACGAACAGCACCGCCGCAGCGGCGCCGAGGAACGTACCGATCGCCCGATACAGCGCCTTGGAACTGGTCGGCCCGAGGAACGGGCTGGAAACGATGTACACCGTGGCCATCGCCCAGTACGGACGCGGCATCTGCATGAGCAAGGCGATGTACAACGCGATCATCGACGCCGCGAAGGTACGGATCCCGTAGAACCAGTCCCGGGCCGGAGGAATGCCGGAAAAAAAGCCGTTCACGGATGGGTCACCGCTGGCGGACTGGCCGCTTCGAAAGCCCTCAATACTCGAAGCGTAGCTTCCAGATCACTCCGGTCGATGCCTTCGAGCACTTCATGACGCAGACGCACCAGCTCGCCTTCCACCGCCTGCACCAGTTCGCGGCCGGTGTCGGTCAGGCTCAGGCATTTGGCGCGGCGATCCTGCGGGTCTTCAGTGCGGCAAACGTAGCCGGCGTGGCACAACTGATCGAGCAGCCGCACCAGCGAAGGACTCTCGATCCCCGCCGCCTGCGCCACCTGCACCTGATGCACGCGCTCCCCCAGCCGCCCGATCATCAACAACGGGACGGCGCAGGCTTCGGAAATACCATAGTTGACCAGCGTGGTCTGGCAGATCTTCCGCCAATGCCTGGCGGCTACCACCATGGCACTGCTGATGTTCATCTGGAGAGCGTCGAGGGTATTCGGCACGAGGGAATGCACACACTGTTAGTTTGCTAACTATCAATATGGCATTGGAGGGGAAATTCAGTCAAGTTTTGAAACAAATTGCTTTGAGCACAAGAAATGCCCCTCGTTGAAACTGCGCCGACACCGACACCCGAGAGCACTGCACCATGACGATGAAGTTCACGACCGAGAATCCGAATTCCGAAGAACATCCGATTGAACGTCTCCCCGATACATCTGCGTACACGGTTTTTTTAGAGCGAAAAGTCAGCATCGCCCGTGAGTCAATGGCCTCCGGAATCGGTTTATCCAATCTTGAGGTTGAAGCGAAGTTCTCTTCCCTGAGAGCTATGACTACCAAGGAATAGGTCCGATGATTACCCCGCCCGCCCCTTCCTCAACATCACATCCAGCTGATCCACCACCTCCGCCCAATCCGCATCGTCAAGAATCTCGTCCCGCAGGAAATCCGCCTGGCTCTTGGTCCAGAAAAACGCGTCGCACAGGTGCAGTTCGGGTTTGAGCGGGGAATGGGCGGCGATGAACTGGTCGATGCTGACCGGGTCGTTGGGCAGGCCCAGTTGTTTGAACAGGGATGGGAGGCTATGTGTCGGATTTTCCATTGTTCTACTCCTTCGAAGACTCAGTGGATAAAAACATTTCGCGAGCAAGCCACATTCCCACAGATTCATTGCAGAACCTGTGGGAGCGAGCCTGCTCGCGATTGGCGTCGGCACAGACGCTGAAAAAAACTACTGACTCAACTCCCGCACCTGGGCATGGGGCACCATTTTCAGGAACTCGGGCATGCTCATGTGCAGCAGGTTGTTGTGGTTGCCGGCCTCCAGGTAAATATCTTTCTGCCGGGTCACCAGCGGGTCGATGACCATGTCCAGCCCGTAGGAGTCGCCCAGTGGCGGCACCGCGCCGCGTTCGCAGTCATCGAACAGGTGCGCCAGGGTGCTTTCGCGGGTGATCTGCCACTCGCCGCTGGTGCGCACTTTGCTCAGGTCCAGATGGCGGCTGGCGGGCAGCACGGCCATCAGATAATGCCCGTGGTGGTCGTCGAGGATCACCGATTTGGCCACCCGTTCCGCCGGAATCCCCGAAACCCGCGCCGTTTCCAGGCTGCTGCTCGAGTGCGGATGGGAGACGACGTCGTATTGGCATTGCGCCCGGGTCAGGCTGCTTTGCACTTTTCTTGCCATACGCATGATGCACCTCGGTGCCCGCCGACGCTGCGCGGCAGACAATGATGAACGTTGTTCCTGTTCTGGAAAGTCTAGTCGGGCAAGCCGCGTATGAAGGTAAATCCGCCCACTGGCGACGCTGGAACTGATCAGAATTCCTCCGACCGCAGGCTCAACTAGACTGATAAGAGAACCCCATGACTCTCCCGGAGGGTCACGTGAACATCCGTCGCTGTGCGTTTGTCCTGTTGATGCTGCTGAGCGGATCGTCCCTGGCTGCGGACATCCCGTTGCACGCCATCGATCCCATCGGCCTGTGGCTGATCACCCTGGGCATCGTGTTCCTGATCGCCGAAGCCGCGCTGCCCAATTACGGCGTGATCGGTTTGGGCGGCATCGTCATGTTCGTGATCGGCGCGCTGATCCTGAGCAACGCCGAACTGCCGGTGCCGATGATGATCGGCCTCGGGCTGGTCAGCGCACTGCTGCTGATCGCGTTGCTGGTTCGTGCCCTGAGGACCCGGCCGCGACACCCGGTCAGCGGCGACGCCGGCCTGGTCGGCAGCGTGACGGCCGTGACCGTCGTGGAGTCGCCGGACACCCGCAATGGCTGGGTGCAATTGCAAGGAGAACGCTGGCAAGTGTCGAGTGCCACGCCGCTGCACGCCGGGCAACCGGTGCGGGTGGTCGGGCGCAAGGGCTTGTTGCTGCAAGTGGCCGCGGCTGACGCGGCACCGCTCGGAGAGTGATCATGGGTCTGCAAATCGGTTTTGTCGCGCTGCTGCTGTTGCTCATTGCCCTGGCCGGCTCGACGTTCCGCATTCTGCGTGAATACGAACGCGGCGTGGTGTTCCAGCTCGGGCGCTTCTGGCAGGTCAAGGGGCCGGGGCTGATCCTGTTGATTCCGGTGGTGCAGCAAATGGTCCGGGTCGACCTGCGCACCATCGTCCTCGATGTGCCGCCGCAGGACGTGATCACCCGCGACAACGTCTCGGTCAAGGTCAACGCGGTGCTGTATTTCCGGGTGCTCGATCCGCAGAAAGCGATCATCCAGGTCGAAGATTTCCTGGTGGCCACCAGCCAACTGGCGCAGACCACCCTGCGCGCGGTACTCGGCAAGCATGAACTGGACGAACTGCTGGCCGAGCGCGAACAGTTGAACATCGACATCCAGCAAGTACTCGATGCCCAGACCGATGCCTGGGGCATCAAGGTCGCGAACGTCGAGATCAAACACGTCGACCTTAACGAATCGATGGTCCGCGCCATCGCCAGACAGGCCGAAGCCGAGCGGGAGCGGCGAGCCAAGGTGATCCACGCCGAAGGCGAATTGCAGGCTTCGGAAAAGCTCATGCAGGCCGCCGAAATGCTTGGTCGCCAACCCGGCGCCATGCAATTGCGCTACATGCAGACCCTGAGTTCGATTGCCGGTGACAAGAGCTCGACCATCGTCTTCCCGTTGCCGATCGAATTGCTCAAGGGGATGGCGGATCTGTCGGCCAAGTCGTGAGTGCGCGCAAGCGTTCCAGCGCTTCGTAAGGTGCTCGCGCACAACGTTCCACTCGCGCCTGCAACAGCGGGGAAGCTTCGCGGCGTTTGCTTTCGCCATCGGCGACAAACGCCTGTGACGGCTGTTTCGCATGTTGTGCCGAGCCTGCCATGGCGCGTTCACATTGCGCGGCATTCAGCTGGAAAAAACCCGCTAAACGTCCCGTCATCGCCTCGGGCAACTCGTTGTAATTGACCGCCAGTCCGCCGAAATCAGCGCAGTGCAAGCGCGCCGCCTCCAGCAGACGTCCGAGCCTGCGGGCGATGAAATCTTCGCGCCCCTCGAATGGCAGGTCGTCGTCCAGCACGCACTCGCCAAGCAGGCCGGGCACCATGTGCATGCCCGGGCGACGCAGATGTGAAACGGCGATTTCCAGTGGGTCGCGATAGACAAACAACCACGGCGTATCAGGGAAGCACTCGTGAAGCAGAGGCCACTCGCCGATGTTCCAGGCGTCGAGCTTGATCACCAATCGTTGCTCCATCCCGCGCCGGCGCTGACCGTAGGCCGAGAGCAACCCGGCAATGGCCACACGGCGTTCGATGGCGGGCAGATCGCTGCGCAACAAGGCATCGAGGGGCGGTGGTTCCGAGATTACGATGTGATCGTCGAGGCGGGCGAGCATCTGGCTGATCAGCGTCGATCCGCAACGCGAGGCATGCAGGATGAAGGCGCTTGGCGCCAGGCCGGGGCTGAGCGCCTGCCAATCCGTGAGTGCCGACAACGGAGTTTGCCGGCGAAACGCCTGATTGAACGGCAACTGCAGCGCCTGCTCCACCGCCTCCCGAAAAAACGGCTGATGCAGCGGCGTGTCGCCAAACCAGCACCAGTCCACCTGCCATTGACCGGCACTTTTCCAGATGCGGATCGGCAGCCAGCCGTCGAAATTCAGGCTCGCCATTGTTCGTTCCACGACCGGCGCCCGTTGCGCATCGCTGCGTGCAGTTCTTCCCGGGAGAATGACAAGCCGCGCTCGGCGGCCAGCGCCAGTGTCTGGCTGATGAACGCTTCGGGATCGCGCAACGCCTGCAGGGTCGCCGACAAGGTAGGATCCGCGATCAGCAGACGCTGAAAACACTGTAGCGCCGAATCTTCGGCATCAGGCTGCGGCGTACTCGGCAAACCGTCGGCAATCATCTGCTCCAGCCAGGCGCCGGGTCGGCAGTCGAGGACCAGATGAATGCGTGCCGCGCTGTCGCGATTGTCGACCCGGTGCGGACGTGCAAGATCAAGAAACCAGCACTCGCCCGCCGCCATCGGCATGCGCAGTCCATCGAGCCAGAAATCCACGGCGGGCGGGCTGAGCAATGGAATATGCAGCCGCAGGTCGGCGTCCGGCCCGTCAAGATCGTAATCACGATGCTCGTGAATCTGCCCGCCGGACCCGAGTCGCAGCAGCCGCGCACTGACGATCTCCAGCGGCAGATCCTGCAGCGCCTGCTGCCAGCGGCGGTCGTTCAGCCAAGGGGCACGCTGCACCGGCTCGGCGGTGCCGGGGGACAATTCGGTCAACGCATCGGCCGCGGAAATCAGCGCCACGCCACTCCAGTCGCCGGCGAAATAGGCCGTGTTGAAATGCCCGCGCCATGCATCGTGTTCAATCGCCGCCAGCGCTTGTAGCAGCAGCGGCAGATCCACCGTCACCGGCAGCCGCGAAAACGCCGGCCGGCTCATGTCCTGGGCAACACCGCGGATTCGCCGAGCCAGGTCAGCAAGCGGTCAAGGCAGGCCTCGACCGTCAGCGTTCCGGTATCGAGTACCAGCGACGCCTGGGCCGGCGGCTCGTAAGGCGCCGACACGCCGGTGAACCCGGCCAGCTCGCCGCGTCGCGCCCGGGCGTAATGCCCTTTCGGATCACGCTGTTCGCACACCGCCAGCGCGGCGCTGCACCAGACTTCGCGATAGTCATCGCCCAGGCGTTGGGCGAACACTTCACGCAACTCCACCAGCGGCGCGATCATCGCCAGAATCACGATCTGCCCGTTCTCCACCAGCAGCGCCGCCAGTTCACTGGCCCGGCGGATGTTTTCCAGTCGGTCGGCATCGGTGAATCCCAGATCGCGGTTGAGCCCGACGCGCAAACCGTCACCGTCGAGCACCACACTTTGCAGACCTCGCTCGAAGAGTTCGGCATGCAGCGCCTGAGCCAGGGTCGATTTGCCCGCCGCCGGCAAACCGGTCAGCAACACGGCCGTGCCGCGATGGCCATTGCGGGCCTCGCGCTGTGCACGGCTGATGCTGGCGGTCGGCGCCAGCACGTCACTTCGCGGGGGCATGGGCCACCGGCACCGAAATATCCCCCGACGCCCACGCCGCTTCGCGGTTGGCCAGCGCCGTGGCGATCGACTGCACTTCGGTCGACTGCACCTGATCCGGCAGCGGATCGAGCCCGGCACTGGCGAAGATCTGGCCATAGGCATTGCGCAGATCGGCGTAGGACAGGTCACGGCGCAAGTCCGCCTGGAGGTTGTTCAGTTCACCCTGGATCAGATCCAGTTCGCCGATGCCCGCCGCCTGATGACGGTTGCGCAACTGACCGACAATCTGCCCGTCGATGTCCGACAGTTGCTGGTTGGTCTTGAACTGACGCAGCGCCTCCTGATAGTTGGCGTTGGCCACATACAACTGCGCCAGCACCGCAATCGACATGGCCTGACGGCGTGCGGTGGCGACTTCTTCGCCGGCCTTGGCCACATCAATGGCGGCCGGGGCGGAGATCACGTTGAACAGGTTCCAGGTCACCTTCACGCCGTAATCGGCCCAGCGGTCGTTCACCAGGAACGAGTTGCTGTCGTAATGCCCGCCGGCGGAAAACTCCAGGCCCGGCAGCATGCGCAGCATGGCCTTGCGGGTTTCGGCGGCGCTGATTCGGGTCTGGTAATCCTGCTCGCGCAGTTCCGGGCGGCTGGTCAGGGCTTCCTGTTCCAGTTTGGCGATATCGACCTTGAGTTCCGGGATCTGATAACCATCGTCGGTGGCCAAGGTCAGATTGGTGCCCATCGGCAGGTTGATCAGAGTCGCCAGCTCGGTCTTCGCCAGTGACAGCGCGCGGCGCTGCTCTTCCAGTTGCCGGGTGGCTTCGATCAGCGAACGCTGGTAACCCAGGGACTGCACCGGATCGCCGATGCGCTGTTCGCTCATGCTTTCACTGTTGCGCCGCGCAGCATCGACCCGCGCCATCAGGCTGTCGATCTGCTTGAGCAGACGTTCGGCCGCCATCGCTCGCCAATAGGCCGAGCGCACGTCCTGAACGATGGTGTTGATCACCTTGCGCCGGCGTTCCTGAACGATCAGACGCTGGTCGCCCTGCTGCTTGGCGTTGATGTAGCTGACACCGAAATCGAGGACGTTCCAGACCATGGTCAGGTCGGCGACGTTGCGGTCGCGGTCCTGGGAGGTCGACGGTTCCAGGGACTGGGTGCCGGTGCGCACGCTCTGGCTGCTGGAGGCGCTGACGTTGTTGCGCCCGACGTAGCCGGCATCCAGCGCCATGCGCGGCAGCATGTCGAAACTGGCGAGGTCGAGCTGCCGTTTGGCCAGCGCTTCCTCCATGATCTTCAAGCGACCTTCGAGGTTGTATTTCACCGCACGGGCCATGGCCTGGTGCAGGGTCAGCGGACCGCGCAACGGTTCCTGGCCCTTGTACATGGTCTGCAGGTCCGATTTGGCCCGTTGTTCGCTGACGCTGCGTTCGATCGGTTCACTGGTGACTGCACATCCGCTGATCGCCAGCGCCAGCAGGCTGGCGCCGAACAGTTTCTGACTTTTCTTCATCCCTGGATCGCCCCTAGGTCCCGCACATATTGAGTTGTTGTGTGTTGTCAGGCCGGCATTTCGCTGATGCCGACCTGTTGCAGAGCCGCCGCCAGGTTGTCCACCCGGTGCTGCTCACTGTCCTTGATCTCTTGCAGTTGCTGGCCCAGGGTCGGCGCGCCGAACACACCGCGCAGACCTTGGGACACGTCGCCGCCCCGGATCGAATGGCTGTCGAAGGCGTTCAGTGAATCCCGCTCGGCGGCACTGTCCTGGTTGAACAGGCTCGACAGCGTACTGATGCCGAACACGCCGCCATCACCCCCACCGAATCCAAGGAAACCATGGCCGGAACCGTCACCGCCGCTGTCGCTACTGGTGAATACCTGAGCAATGAAGCTCGGGCTCAACGCGCCGTGGTTGATGAAGATGTCGCCCAGCGGGCGGATGCCATTGCCGATCACCCGCTGCTCGAACAGCGGCGGGAAGGTCAGCGGTGAACCGAGGCCACCGGTGGGTGGCGCAAAGATGGTCGGTTGCAACGGCACGTCGACCCGCGACGGCAAAACGACCGGAACTTCGATGCGGAACTCCGGATCCGGCGATACCACCACCAGCGGTGAGGTCGGAGGCACGGCCGGCACCGTGTTGATCACATAGTTGCCGGACTGACTGATCCCGCTGCCACTGTTGCCCGACAGATCGCTGACCCCGGCACTGTTGACGCTGATTGCGTTGCTGGCGCTGTTGACGTTGGCGTTCGGCGTCAGGGTTGCGGTCCAGGTCTTGCCGCCGTCGCTGCTGCTCAGGTTGGACAGGGTGCCGTTGGCCACGCTGAGGTCCGACAGGTCGAAACCGGTCACCGCTTCATTGAAGGTGATGATCACCTGCGAGGTCTGACCGACGCCCAGGTTCGGATTGGCGACCACCACCGTGGCAGTCGGCCGCTCACTGTCGAGGGCGTAGTTGTTCGACACCGCCACCGTGCTGCCGGCGTTGCCCGCCAGGTCGGTTACGTTGCTGGTGTCCAGGGCAATGAAGTTGCTCGGGTCGGTGACATTCGCGGTCGGCGTGAAGGTTGCGGTCCAGGTCTTGCCACCATCGCTGCTGCTCAGGTTGCTCAGGTCACCGTTGGTCACGCTCAGGTCCGACAGGTCGAAATTGCTCACTGCCTCGCTGAAGGTGAAAGTCACCGTGGTGGTCTGGCCGATGCCCAAGTGCGGGTTGGCGACCACGATGTTCACCGTCGGCCGGCTCGCATCGAGGATGTAGTTGTTGGAGATGGCGATGCTCGCCCCGGCGTTGCCGGCCAGATCCTGGACACCGGCGGTGTCGATCAGAATCAGGTTGGTCGCGTCGTTGACGCCGGCTGTTGGCGTGAAGGTCGCCGTCCAGGTCACGCCACCATCGCTGCTGGTCAGGTTCGACAGCGCACCGTTGGCGACGCTGATGTCCGACAGATCGAACCCGCTCACCGCCTCGCTGAAGGTAATGGTCACGGTGGTGGTTTCACCGATGCCCAGGCGATTGTCGGCGACCACGATGGTGGCGGTCGGCAGCGCGGTGTCGATGGCGAAGTTGTTGGAATCGGTGGTACCCACGCCGCTGTTGCCCGACAGGTTGGCCACCCCTGCGTTGTTCAGGGTGATCAGGTTGGTGGCGTCGGTGACATTGGCAGTCGGGATGAACGTCGCGGTCCAGGTGATACCGCCGTCGCTGCTGCTGACGTTGGTCAGCGTGCCGTTGGCGATGGTCAGGTCACTGTTGTCGAAGCCGCTCACCGCTTCGCTGAAGGTGATGGTCACCAGCGAGGTTTCCCCGGCCCTGAGCGACGTGTCGGCAACCACGATGGTGGCGGTCGGCACCTGGGTCTGGATCTGATAGTTGGCCGAACTGGTGGTGCCGCTGCCGGTGTTGCCGGCCAGGTCGGTGATGCCGGTGTTGTTCAGGACAATCAGGTTGGTGAGGTCGGTGATGCCGATGTTCGGCGTGAACGTGGCCGTCCAGGTAATGCCGCCGTCGCTCGACGAGACATTGCTCAGGGTGCCGTTGGCGACGCTCAGGTCGGAATTGTCGAACCCGGTCACCGCCTCGCTGAAGGTGATGGTCACCAGCGAGGTTTCCCCGGGGCGCAGGTCACTGTCGGTCATGACAATGGTCGCCGTTGGCCGCTGACTGTCGACGGCGTAGTTGTTGGAGTCGGTGGTGCCGCTGCCGACGTTGCCCGCCAGATCGGAGATGCCTGTGTTGTCCAGGGTAATCACGTTGGTGGTGTCGGTGATTCCTGCCGCCGGAGTAAACGTGGCGGTCCAGGTGATGCCACCATCGCTGCTGCTCACTGCACTCAGCGTACCGTTGGCGATGATCAGGTCGGCGTTGGTGAAACCGGTCACCGCTTCGCTGAAGGTGATGGTCACCAGTGAGGTCTGGCCGACGCCCAGAGCCGTGTCGGCGACCACGATGGTGGCGGTCGGACGCTGAGTGTCGATCGAGTAATTGTTCGAATCGGTGGTGCCGATGCCGGCATTGCCCGACAGGTTCTGAACGCCGCTGTTGTCCAAGGTAATCAGGTTGGTCGCGTCGGTAATGTTGGTGGTCGGCGTGAACGTTGCCGTCCAGGTGATACCGCCGTCGCTGCTGCTCACCGCGCTCAACGTGCCGTTGGCGATGGTCAGGTCGGCGTTGGTGAAACCGGTGACTGCCTCGCTGAAGGTGATGGTCACCAATGAGGATTCGCCGATTTTCAGACTGGGGTCGGACACGATGATGGTCGCGGTCGGCACCACGGTGTCGATGGTGTAGTTGTTGGAGTTGGTGGTGCCGCTGCCGGCGTTGCCGGCCAGGTCAGTGATGCCGGTGTTGGCCAGCCCGATCACGTTGGTCGCGTCGTTTACGCCCACGTTCGGCGTGAAAGTCGCGGTCCAGGTGATGCCACCGTCGCTGCTGCTGACCGCCGTCAGGGTGCCGTTGGCGACCACGATGTCGGCGTTGCTGAAACCGGTCACCGCTTCACTGAAGGTGAAGGTCACCAGTGTCGTTTCGCCGGCCGTGAGAGTGCTGTCGGCAACCACGATGGTGGCGGTCGGACGCTGGGTATCGATGGCGTAGTTGCCGGAATCGACGGTGCCGCTGCCGGCGTTGCCGGACAGATCCGAGACGCCGGTCTGGTCCAGGGTGATGACGTTGGTGGCATCGGTGATGTTGCTGGTCGGTGTGAACGTCGCCGTCCAGGTGATACCGCCGTCGCTGCTGCTCACCGCGCTCAGCGTGCCGTTGGCAATCGTCAGGTCGGCGTTGGTGAAACCGGTCACCGCTTCGCTAAAGGTGATGGTCACAACCGAGGTTTCGCCGATTTTCAGCGCGTTATCGGACAAGACAATGGTCGCGGTCGGGCGCTGGGTGTCGATGGCGTAATTGTTCGAATCGGTGGTACCGACACCGGCGTTGCCGTTCAGGTCAGCGATGCCGGTATTGTTCAGGGTGATCAGGTTGGTCGCGTCGGTAATGCTCGCGGTCGGCGTGAATGTGGCCGTCCAGGTAATGCCGCCGTCGCTGCTGCTGACCGCTGTCAGCGTGCCATTGGCGATGGTCAGGTCGGCGTTGGTGAAACCGGTCACTGCTTCGCTGAAGGTGATGGTCACCAGCGAAGTTTCGCCGATCTTCAGATTGTTATCGGCCACCACGATGGTCGCGGTGGGACGCGCGGTATCAATGGCGTAGTTGTTGGAGTTGGTGGTGCCGCTGCCGGCGTTGCCGGCCAGATCGACGACCCCGGTGTTGTCCAGGGTGACCAGGTTGGTGGTGTCGGTAATGTTGTTGGTCGGCGTGAGCGTGGCGGTCCAGGTGATGCCGCCGTCGCTGCTGCTCAGGCCGGTCAGGGTGCCGTTGGCCACCGTCAGGTCGGCGGTGGTGAAGCCGCTGACCGCTTCGCTGAAGGTAATGGTCACCAGCGAGGTTTCGCCCGCCGCCAGATTGCTGTCGGCCACGACAATGGTCGCGGTCGGCCGCACGGTATCGATCACGTAGTTGGCCGAATCCGTGGTGCCGCTGCCGGCGTTGCCGGCCAGGTCGGCGATACCGGTGTTGTCCAGGGAGATCAGGTTGGTGGTGTCGGTGATGCTCGCGGTCGGGGTGAAGGTCCCGGTCCAGGTGATGCCGCCATCGCTGCTGCTGACTGCGCTCAGCGTGCCGTTGGCGATGGTCAGGTCGGCGTTGGTGAAACCGGTCACCGCTTCGCTGAACGTGAAGGTCACCAGCGAGGTATCGCCGATCTTCAACGCCGTGTCGGACATCACGATGGTCACGGTCGGCCGTGCAGTATCGATCGCGTAGTTGACGGAGCTGGTCGTGCCGACGCCCGCCACGCCGTCGCTGATCGCGGTCACCCCGGTGTTGTCGAGGGTGATCAGGTTGGTGGCGTCAGTGATGTTGTTGGTCGGAGTGAAGGTCGCGGTCCAAGTCAGGCCGCCGTCGCTGCTGCTCACCGATGTCAGCGTGCCGTTGGCGATGGTCAGGTCGGCATTGGTGAAACCGGTGACCGCGCGGCTGAAGGTGATGGTCACCAGCGAGGTTTCGCCGATTTTCAGCGCGGTGTCGGACATGACGATGGTGGCGGTCGGTGGTTCAACATAAGCGGTGTTGAGGGTGCCGCCGTTGTTGTAGATCGCCGCGAAAGCCAAGGGTACAGAGCCCGTCACGCCGCCGCCCAGCTCCGAGCCGCCGGAGCCGCTGCCCGCCGCGTTACCGCTGATGGCGCTGAAGTTGGAGGCCGTGATCAGTACCGTGCCGCCCTGGTTCCAGATTGCGCCGACACCTCGTCCGCCGTCGCCGCCGTTCAGGTTGTTGCTGCCCTGGCCACTGCCGCCACCACCGCCGCCGCCCGCGCCGATGTTGTTGCTGATGACCGAGGTGCCGACGATTTTCAGGGTGCCGGTTGAGGCGTTGTAAATGCCGCCCGCCGCGTTGCCGCCGACGCCGCCGACCTTGTCCCAGCCGGAGCCGCCACCGCCGCCGCCAATGGCAATGGTGCCGTTGTTGGCCGTGCCGCCATTGCCGCCGTTACTGTAATAGGACACGCCGACACCACCGGCGCCGCCGATGGTGGAACCGCCACGGCCGCCCATGTGCGTCGCGTCGTAGCCACCGCCATAGCCGCCGACACCGCCGCTGCCGGCCTGGCCGCCCAGCGTACCGGTGCCCGGCCCGGCCGTACCGCCATGACCGCCACCCTGACCGCCGAGGCCACCGCCACCGCCACCACCGCCGCCGTAGTTGGCACCGGTGACACCACCGCCGCCGCCACCGCCCGCTGCCGCGTTGCCGGTGACCGAGACGTTGTTCAGTGTGAGGATGCCGGCGTTGAAAATCCCGCCACCCATGGCCCCGGTCGCGCCATAGCCGCCATTGCCGCCGTTGCCCGAGACCAGGCCCCGGGTAATCACCAGACCGTCGAGGGTCACGGTGCTGCCGGAGGTGATTTCCACCACCCGGGTCTTGTACTGGCCGTCGAGGGTGACGTCGGCGACGCCGTCGTTGTTCAGGTCGCCATCGACGGTGATGTTCTTGTTGATCAGCAATTCCGAGGTGAGCTGCACCGTCATGCCGGTGCTGAAGGTCACGATGTCGCCGTTCTGCGCCGACGCCAGCGCCGCGCGCAGCGAGCCGACCCCGGTGTTCGCGTTGTTGGTGGCGGTCCAAGTGGCCAGGCCCCACTGGTACTCGCTCATCGACAGGGCCGACAGCACGTTGGCGCTCTCGATCTTGCCGGTGGCGATCTCCAGATCCCAGTCGCCGCCCACGCCGGTACGGTTGTTCGACGCCGCCACGTCGCGGCCGGTCAGTTGCGCCAGCGAGTCGACGAAGCTCAGGCCACGGTCACCCTCGGCGGTGTAGCAGCCGTAAATGAGGATGTCGCCACCGACGTTCATGTCCTTGCCGATTTCCGCCAGCACCGCGCTGCGCTGCGCGACGTTGTCAGCCGACAAATAGCTGTTGCCGAGCCACAGGTCGCCGGCGTTGCCGTGGGCGATGATCTGTACCGAGCTGACACCCGAGTGCTGGTCGAGGTATTCGGCGATCTGCTGCAAGCCGTCCTTGCTCGCGTCGAGCTTGACCACTTGCGTGCCGGGGGCGACGCCTTTGAGCAGGCTGTCGGCATCCTTGACCCGGGCATCGACGAACACCACCGTCTGGCCCGGCACGGAGACAGGGCTGGCAGCCGGCGTGGCATCAGCCTGACCGTGGGTGTCCTTGCTCGCCACCGGATGATCGGCGGTCGGCGCCTTGGCCGCATCGGCAGTGGGGTGACTGTCGGGCTGGGCCGCAGCGGTATCGGCCACGGTGGCCGCGACAGCGCCGTCGAACAGCATGCGCGGCTCCAGCGACATGATCAGCGGCGCAGCCGGCGTCCGTTGGCCCTCGGTTACCCGCGACTTTTGCTTGCTCCACCACATGTTGCTCACCCGGACTCGAACAGTTGTAAACGCATCAATGAAAAACGCCGCGATCAACTGATCGCGGCGTCGGACTTCATACGAATCACATTGGCAGCGCTGGCTGAGCCATCGAGCCAGAAGGACAGATCGGCGTATTGCTTGAACAGGTCCGGCGGCAGAATCGTGCGCCGGGACTGCAGGGCGACCTTGGGTTTGACCTTGTGCAGGCCGGCCACACCCAGGGCCTGGTCGAACTCCGGCGCGTCATAGGCCAGGTGCTCGAAATCGTGCTCGAACCACGGCTCGCCGATGAAGTCGTAGACTAGCCGCAGCACGCGCTCCGGGGCCTGGGTCAGCAAATCGTAATCGACGATCAGCAGCGAATCGGCGTGCTCGCCGTAATAGGCTTCCTTGAGCGCCGCCCAGGCGAATCCCACCAGGCGGTTGCGCTGGGCCAGGGTTTCGCAACGGCTGTAGACGGTGTTGCGCTCGACGGCATCGCCGAACAGCTTGGTATTTTCGTAGGGGTTGGCGCGGTAGAGCCGCTCCAGGCTGTCCATCACCCAGGCGACGTTGCGCACGCAGGCGATGACCTTGGCTTTGGGGAACAGATCGCTGATGGCCGGCAGGCGCGAGCTCCACTGCCGGTTGGTGTCGAACACCACCGGTTTGTCGGCCTTGTCGGCGTAGTAGGAATCGAACAGGCCGCGCAACAGGCGACGGCGCATGTCGGTGTCGATCACCGCGCCGAATTCGCTGCCGGCGCTGCATTGTTCAAGGACACCGGAAAACAGTGCGCCGACCGGACTGGTCATGCCGGCATGGAAGCGCGGATTCTGCAAAAGGATCGCAGAAAGGAGGGTCGAGCCCGAGCGCGGCAAGCCGGAGATAAAGTGGAACTGCTGCAATCCCTTCACCTTACTTTGTAAGTCCTTTTGTCCGACGAGCGTAGTCCAACAATACCCTTTCGACTAGTAGTGTTTTGACATCAACATAGAGCAAAACGGACTTGTTAGACCATTTCTTATCGCGAACAGTAAGGTGAAGCGTTTAAGTCATTCCCCGTTGGTACGATCGTCCTTTTCCAGAACAAAAAGTCGCGCTTTCGCCCCGCCTGCATTGGACTGATCACGCAGCTGCCAGGTCTTGGGCAGAGGCAGGAAAGGGTCCGCAACTTCCGGGTCCAGGTCACCGATCAGCCAGACCCGGGAACTGTCCTTCGGCAGATCCGCGAGACGATCCAGATAAACCTCATCGGACACCAGTGTGCCGAAACCGTAATGGTTCGGACGCGTCGAGCGCCCGTCGGCGGCAGGCGGCGTATACAAGCGGATTTGCGCATCCGTGCGGTTGTAGTAGACGTAGCTCAGGTACCAGAGCATGTCGCTGGTGACGATCCGGTCGCCACTGACGAAGTGGTGGTTGATGTGATCGACCATCACGTTGAACTGGTCATTGGGATCGACCGTGGCGTTGGTGTTCACCCCGACCATTTCGATTCCGACAAACGCCACCAGCACCGCCATCGCCAATACGCGAACGCGGCTGTACAGGCGGTCGATGGCCAGCGCCGCCAGCATCGGCAGGCCCAATGCATAAGCCGTCAGATAGCGTTCGATGAACACCGGGCTGATGAACGACACCGCGAACACCAGAAACAACGGCACACCGGTATAGAGCGCCAGCAACACGCTGCCATGGTTCACGCTGCGGTCACGGGCGACGGCCACGCCCGCCAGCGCCAGCATGGCCAGGGGCATGCCGCAGAACAGCAGCAGCGGAAGGTGATCGCCCTCGTTCTGGATCAGCCACAGCCAGATCATCGACGGCAGCGAGGACAGGGTCACCGGGTCTTCCCAGCCCACATCGCCACCGACCTTGAGTTCTTCCATGTGCTGCGTGAGATCGAGCAGGTTCGGCAGCCACGGCAGGTAAAGCGCGACGATCGCCAGGTTGGCCAGCCACCAGTCCTTGCGCTGGATATGCTGCAGGCGATAACCCGGCAACAGGCGGATCAGCCCCAGATACAGCCAATGGCTCAGCGCCGCCAGCACCGCGAAGTAGTGGGTGTACAACGCGGCGCTCATCAGCAGCGCATAAATCACCAGATACCGTCGGCGCTGCGGGCGTCTGACCCAGCAGATCAACGCCAGGGTGGTGCCGACCAGCAACAGTCCGAGCAGCGAGTACATGCGCACTTCCTGGCTGTAGCGCACCGCCGTCGGCAACAGCGCCAGCAGCACCCCGGCGATGATCGCGGCGCGGCGGGTCGCCAGACGATCGACCAGACACATGCCCAGCCCGACCGTAGCGATGCCGGCCAGGGCACTGAGGCTGCGGATCGACAGGATCCCTTCGCCAAACAGTCCGATCCAGCCGTGCAGCAGCATGAAGTACAACGGCGGATGCACATCGAACGCGGCGTGCTCCCAGATACCGCCCAGCGTATAGCGCGCCAGCAGCAGGCTGGAGCCTTCGTCACCCCAGATCGCGGCGGCGGTCAGGTCATAAAACCGCACGGCTGTCGCCAACAGCAAAATCGGTATCAGCCACTGCTGGCGAACCCAGCGCAGCAGACGCCGGACACCGGCATTCGGTGCGGCAAACGGGTCCTGGGTATCCCCCAGCGGAGTCTCTCGACGCGCTTCCATCAACCTTCCCTTACGGTATTCCGAGTAAAAAACAGCGCCATTCATTGCGCACACTGTAGGCCAGAGCCGAAGCCGACGCGCGGCCGCGACGACGTCCGGCAAGTCCGCCGATCCGGGTCTACGCTACGGCTTGGCGTGACCTGCCCGCGCAAATGGAAGGCGTCAGTAAAACGTTTCGACCTGCCCGGCAACACAGGCTAACGCGCGGCGCGCCAACCACATAACAGAAGGATGAGGAACCATGGAAGTCTTTATGGGTACGATTCAACCGTTCGCCTTCAACTTCGCTCCCAGTGGCTGGGCCCTGTGTAATGGACAGATCCTTTCCATTGCGCAATACAACGCGTTGTTCGCGTTGCTGGGCACTTACTACGGCGGCAACGGCACGACCAACTTTCAGTTGCCCAACCTGCAGGGCCGCGTGCCAATGGCCCAGGGCAACGGTCTGGGTCTGACGCCGCGCGTCATCGGTCAGGTGGCCGGTACGGAAAGCGTCACCGCCACCATTGCCAACATGCCCAACCACACCCACGCGATGACCGGTCTCACCGCCAATACGGCCTTGTCGCTGGCGGTACCTGCCAGCAATCCGGCGACCGTACCGACTGCCACCAATTCCTACATCGGTGCGTCCGGCGGCGGCCCCGGCTCGGCGAACATCTACTCCGACGCCCAGGGCGCCACGCCGGTGCCACTCAAAGGTGTAACCACCACCGTCACCGGCGACATTTCCTCCACCGGCGGCAGCCAGCCGCTGGGCATCATGAACCCCTTCCTGGTCCTCAACTTCAGCGTTGCCCTGAACGGTCTCTTTCCGTCGCGCAACTGAGCAATCGTCCGGGGGCCCCGAGCCCCCGGACGTTTGGTTTTTTCTCTGGAGTCAGACCATGCTGCAATCGGTTCAGATCGAACACCTCCAGCCATTGCTGGGGCAACAACGCACGCTGCACCTGCCGGATGGCACGGCGCTGCCGATTCAACTCGCTCACCTTGAAGAAGTCCCGTCGGCGAAAATGCGCTACAGCGAACGCATGCCCTTCTGCCTCGAATTCAACAGCCTGGAGCCGACCGAGTTTGTCGACGGCCTGTGCGCACTGGAGTTGCCGGAGTTCGGCCGGGTGGAGGACATTTTCGTGTCACGAGTGCCGGCGATGGGGCGGGATCCGCAGTTGGGCTACTTCTGTATTTCCTTCAACTGATACCCACTGCGGAATCTTCGCGAAACCTTGTAGGCAAAAGATGTAGGACTAAAGCCAAGGCCTTGTAGGCCGGACTCTTCAACCGATTTTATTGGGAAACGTCCGACATCATTTCCCGGCTCACCTTGTTAGCGTTGTTCCGAATCCGTCACAGGACGAGGAACAACGGATGTTCAATGCCAACGCACGCTTTCGCCTTACGACCGACGACTTTAAACACGATTTTCAAGTGCTGTCCTTCAGCGGCAGCGAAGCCATCAGCGAGCCGTTTGCCTTCAAGGTCGAGCTGGTCGGCACCAGACCGGATGCCGATCTTCCAGGCCTGATGCATCAACAGGCCTTTCTTGCCTTCGATGACCACGGCCACGGCATACACGGACAGATCCAGCACATCGGCCGCGGCAATATCGGCGAACGGTTGACGCGATACAGCCTGACCCTCGCCCCTTGCCTGGCCAATCTTCGCCATCGCGTCAATCAGCGGATTTTCCAGAACCTGAGCGTTGCGCGAATCATCGCGCAGATTCTCGAAGAGCATGGCATCCACGCCGATCGCTACCGGTTCCAGCTCGGCCACCCGTTGCCGGATCGCGAATATTGCGTGCAGTACAACGAGTCCGACCTGCACTTCATCCAGCGCCTGTGCCAGGAAGACGGCTTGCATTACCACTTCCGGCACAGCCGCGACCGACACCTGCTGGTCTTTGGCGACGACCAGACCGTGTTCCCCCGCCTCGCTCGGCCAACACGCTTTAAACCGCACAACGCCATGGTCGCCGACAGGCCGGTGATTCAGCGATTCGACTATCGGCTCGAAACCCGGCCCAACCACGCCTCCAGCCGCGCCTACGACTTCAAAAAGGCGCGAATGTTGCTGGAAGCGGATGCCCGCAATCCCGATCGGCACCTCCAGCCCGATCCCGGGGTTTACGAATATCCGGGACGCTACCTCGATCGCGAGCACGGCAAGCAACTGGCCCGGCGAGCGCTGGAACGTCACCGTGCCGATGACTGCCTGGGCGAAGGCGACAGCAATGAACCGGCGCTGGTGTCGGGGCATTTTCTGTCACTGACCGAACATCCCGATCCGGCATTGAACGACCTGTGGCTGCTGACCGAAATCCGCCATGAAGGCAAACAACCGCAAGTGCTGGAGGAAACCGCTGACCATGCGTCAACCGATCCCGAAAAGGACTTCATCCAGGGCTACCGCAACCACTTCAAGGCAACGCCCTGGGAGGCGATCCATCGACCGCCGTTGCGCTACCGCAAACCCCGCATCGGCTCGACCCAGACCGCCGTGGTCACCGGCCCGGAAGGCGAAGACATCCATTGCGACCCGTACGGCCGGGTCAAGGTGCAGTTCTTCTGGGATCGCGAAGGCCGCCACATCGACAAGAGCAGTTGCTGGCTGCGGGTGGCCTCGGGCTGGGCCGGCAATGCCCATGGCAGCGTGATCATCCCGCGCGTGGGCATGGAAGTACTGGTGACCTTTCTCCACGGCGACCCCGACCGTCCGGTAATCAGCGGTTGCCTGAACAACAGCGCCAACCCGGTGCCCTACGAGTTGCCGGCGCACAAGACCCGCAGTGTGTTTCGCTCCCGCAGTTCGCCGGGCAGCACGGGCTTCAACGAGCTGATGATCGAAGACCGCGCAGGCCAGGAGCAGATTTACCTGCGCGCCCAGCGCGACCTGCTACAGAAGGTCGAGCACGACAGTCATCTGGACATCGGCAACCAACGCCGGGAATCCATCAGGGGCAACAGTTTCAGCGCGCTGCACGCGGAAGAACACCGCCTCGTCACCGGTCATCGCAAGACCCATCTCAAGGCCAGCGACTACCTGCACGTCGGCGAAAGCAGCCACACCCGGGTCGGTCAATCACTGACGACCGAAGCCGCCGGACAGCTGTGCCTCAGCGCGGGCGAACATCTGGTGCTGGAGGCGGGAAAAAGCATCAGTCTGAAAGTCGGTGGCGAGCATTTTGTCCTCGATCACAGCGGCCTTTTCGGCAGCAGCGACTTGCTGATCGGCGGCGTGCCCGCGACCTTCCTGCGCGCCCCGCTGTTGCAGCCCGACGGTATTGAAGACCTGTCGGCGCCCGCGCCTTTGCCGCCATTGGTGGCGCCCTCACAACAGGCATTGATGGCCGCCAGCAAAACCCTGGGCGCGGATTTCTGCCCGATCTGCGAAGCCTGCCGCACAGGTGCGTGCCCGATCCCGGAGGCTGCCGCATGACCGACGCCCTTGTACGACGCTGGCTGATCGAACAACACCGCGCCGGTTGCCTCCTGTGCCTGGTCCTCGACTCGCAGAACGAACGCGACATGCGCCAGCGCTGGCTGAAGAGCAGCCGTTACGAGCAATACGCCAGCCTCTACAGCGAAACCGCAGTCGCCGAACTGGCCGACACCGGCCCGTTCCTCTTCACCTTCGACCAGCCCGACGACCGCCGTCTCGATGCCCTGCTCGACAGACCGGATAGCCATTGGGGATGGTTGGCCAGCCTGGGCAAAGGCGAGCTGAAGAGCTGGGTCCGGCACTGGCAGGAGCGGCTGATCGTCGGCGTCCGTCCGCATCAGGCGCTGTACCGCTTTCACGATAACCGGGTGCTGACCCGGGCGCTGGAGCATCTGCCGGTCGAGGCTTTGCCGGCGTATCTCGGACCGGCGATCAGCGTTTGCCATTGGCAGGGCTCGCACTGGCAGATGACCGACAACCCCGCGCCGGGCAGCTACCCCGTGCCGGACACGCCGCCGTGGCTGCAACTGCCGATGCCTGACGAACAAGCCATGGAGATTCGCCTGGCCAATGCCCACCGATTTCTGCTGGCCGGGCATGTGCAGGCTTACTCCGCGCTGGCGGGCGTACAGGATCCGCAAATCTGGCTCCGTGAACGACTGACCCAGGCCCAAGCCTGGGGCTGGCTGGCACCGGAGCGGCTGGAGTTTCTGCTGATCCACAGCCTGCAAACGCCGAATCCCGCGCCCCATTGGCAAGCCCGACCGGACGAAACACCGGATGAACACTTTGATCGGGTTTACCAGCTATCGAAGCACTGGAACGGGGAGACGCCCTCATGAAAATTCCGCTCAAAAGCCTCGGTCTGATCGGCTGTTTCGCGGCACTGGGAGGCTGCAGGACCGAACTGCCCAACACCTTCAAATTCACAGCCGATCTTCCACCGGGGTTTGCCTACGTCGCGGCGGTTTATTACGTACCCGAAAAAGGCCAGACCTGCACCCTCGACAGACGCGACAACCTTGCCCCGGTGTTCAACAGCAAGTGGCGCACGGACTACAAACCGGATGCCGAGATCACGATTCGCAAGATTGTTAAGGGGTGTCCGTTAGTGGTCAGAAAAATCTCCCTGGAAATCAACTCAGCGTATGGCAAGGACTGGGGAGACATCAGCGGTGATCAAGGCATGGTGATCATTCGTGATGTGCTGGAAGAACAGTACAAAAACACCTTCAACGATGCTGGGGAAAGCTTCATTTACAGCCAGTGCGAATGGTGGTTCCGCACAGTGGGGACCAACCGCCGTATCGTCAAGATTCTTGATTGCTCCTCATCCAATGCCCAAGGAACCCGAGAGCAGGGCAAGACATTTTCTGCCTTCACTCTTGAACAACTACCAGGCAAAACCTTGCGGCTAAAAGTCGGGCTAGCAGAAAAGGAAAAGCCTGGATGGGGAGATACATGGGTGAAGGTGCCGAATGGTTGGAAGCGCTGCATGGGCGAAAGCCTCGAAGATCAAGATGCCTACTGCCGCGGCAATTACACCGACTTCAGTGGGTTCACCATGCCGGATGGCCGTATCTGCACCATTTATCCCGGATGTACAGAGTAAGGAGCGCTCATCATGAAGTCATTGGAAACGGAATTGGATTCACCCTTGAGCAGTCGCATGTTGACTTGCCCCGCAGGCGGAAAGTGGACAAGTTTTCAGTTGATCGACGAGTACTGCTCAGGCGAGCCCTATGCTGGTTTAGCCTATGTCGCGACTGACTCAGAAGGAAACAAATACACCGGGTGTCTTGATGCCAAAGGAATTGGAAAAGTAGATAACCATTTCGCCGGACCAGTTTCTCTACTCTTCGATCAAGCTTATGAAGGGAAAGAAAAGGTTTATCTGCGCATGATGGAAAGACCTCACTACCCGCTCAAAATCACCGAACTCCAGGTACGAGCCGAGAAAACCCGCTACCTGAACCCGAATGCCACTCGCACGCGTGAACGACCCGAGGTTGCAAACGGAGGGGATTACTTTCAAGTTGAGGTCCGTCATCTGGTCAGACACGTTTCACACCTGCCACCGGAGGTATTTCGCGATTACCCCCTAGATTCCGGGTGCGCAGCCATCATGCGTGAACACGGCAAATTCGGCGCCGCCCTGATGCCGCAACGTCACACAGTTCTGGAAGTGCGCCCGCTCCGATCATTGCGTCCAATGTTGTCCACAGCTCCGGAGTTCTGCGCACTCAATCTTTACCAGCTCGCACTGATGGCGACCTTGAGTTATAGCCCTTTCGGCCAGAAACCCAAAATTCCCTCCGCAGAAACAAAAACAGTAGGGTTTCCTCTGCAACCAAGCATAGGCAATTGGTTTGGTGATTCCCTGGCCAAATGCGAAGAACTGTGGAAAGTCGACAGCGCTCAAACCCAAGCTTACTACCCGCTCTATGAGGACGTACCCTACTCGAGACGGCTCGAAATCATACCGTTCGATCCAAACCTCTATCCCATGAACAGACCGACGCCTGAAGGAGATCTGGAACACCCGGCCAGTGTCCACTTCCTGGACGACATCGGTAATAAAGACAGCACCGACACCCAAGCCTTTATTACCCACAATGACGAACTCATTCTGATAGCTGTACGGGGCACTGCCGAGATAGTCGCCGACGGATTGCGCGATGCCGATGCCCTACAAGTGCCATTCACCGAAGGTGATGGCCAAGTCCATCGTGGATTTTATGAAGCAGCTAAAAAGGCCGCAGCCTTTGTGGTCAGCTATCTTGATCGCTTTTACACCGGCCAAAACCTCCTGATCTGCGGCCACAGCCTCGGAGGTGCGATCACATTATTGCTCGCGGAAATGCTGCGCCGAAGAGCCGGGTTCAACTACAACATCCAGCTCTACACCTACGGCGCCCCCCGCGCCGGCGACGCGGATTTCGTCAGGGGCGCAGCCGATCTCGTGCATCACCGCATGGTCAACCACAACGATCCGGTGCCCAGCGTGCCCGGCAGCTGGATGAACACCAAGGCCGATATCTACGGCACCGGGGCGGCGCTGACGTTCGTCAATGTGCCGGTGGGGCTGTCGGTGTTCGTCGCCGGCATCACCAACTGGACCGGAGAGGCCTACGACCACCATGGCAGCCTGCGACACGCCATGCCGGTGGAGTTCGGGCGTCAGCAGGTGTCTTCGATCCTGTGGGAGCCGGGTTGCGACACCATTACCCAGCACGCCGCATGCGATGTAGCGATCCGGCAGCGGCACGGTTTGCCGGATCGGCCGACGTTGCTCAAACAGATTTTCGACGCCGGGCATCACTCAATGACCGGGGCGTACATTCCGGCGTGCTGGACGGTGTTGCGGCGTTGGCAGGAGGCCCAGGAATCAAGCCGTTCGCTGGTCACCGAACGGGAGTTTGCAGTGGTGGAGTCGGCCCTGGAGCGCATCACCCACCAATTGCGCACCCGGCGCAACAATCTGCCGGGACGCCCGGACAGTTACGTGCGCACTCAGTCCCGCACCCTTGATGCGCTTAATCGTGAGGTCGAAAGAATTCGCGTGACACGTGAGCGCCTGGCAATCCTTCGCCATCGGCGCATCACGACTCAGGACGTTTACGGGCAACTGGCAGAACAACCGGAACGACTGGCCGAAAGCCTGCCGCGCTGGCAGCTGCACCCGGAAAACGCTGCAGCCGAACAGCTCGCCATGGCGCCGGACGCTGCCGAAGACGACCCGCTGCTGGCGACGCTCTACGGCCACAAGATCGGCGCGCCGCACACCTTCGATATCAACTCGATCATCTGACTCAACCCTGTGGATACCACACCAGACGCTCCGCCGCCGGATTGCGCTCTTCCACCGTGAATCCCAGCGCCAGGTAATGCTGGCGCGCATGGGGGTTGTTGGCCCAGACCACCGTCGCCACCGGGCAGCGCACTTGCTGCGCGGCTTTTTGTACGCCTTGCAGCACGGTTCGTCCATAGCCCTTGCCCCGGGCCTGAGGGATGAAGGCGATGTACAGCACGCGGATTTCATTAGGACCAAAGTCAGTGCTCAGCGCGCCAATGGCCGTGCCGAGTTTTTCCACGACGTAGTGCATGGCATTGGGATGGTTTTCACCCATGCCCTGCTCCTGCACCTGAAACTGCTGGGCAACGATTTGCTGCACCTGTTCCTGCTCGCCGTCGATCCATTGCAGATCCAGCCGCGCCGATTGATACAGGCTTTGCAGAAAAGGGCCGTCAGTCGCCCGCGAAGGCCGCACCACCAATCCGTCCGCTGCCAGGTTTTCCGTCATCTTCATACTCCCTAGAAACCGCTTTCCCTGACCCCCAGCGCCGCCAGCCGACGCCAGGCTACGCCGAGCACCGATTCGCCGCTGCCCTGCAACACCACCACGCCGCGTAACGGCTGTACCGGCGTCGGTGGCTGATCCAGCGTAGTCAATCGCGCGCCGTATTGCGCCTGCACCGGTTCCGCCCGTTGCTGTTGATCGCGGCGCACGGCAATCGGCCCGTGATGGTCGGACGTCAGGGCTTCCTGATCGACATAGGCCACGCCGTTGGTATCGATTTCATCAAGCTTCACTGTGATCGCCGGGTGCATCGGATCGTCGGCGATAAACCGCCCGGTGGCGCCCGGTTTGACCCGCCACAGTTCGGCTTCGGCCACATAACCACGCAGTCGCGAGCCGTCCTCGACCACACGCGCCAGCGCATCCTTGCTCGACAGCCAGCGGCCCGGCGTCAGGTTCGGCAACAGGTCGCGCACCGTGCCGGCGTGGGGTGCCCGCAGCAGCAAGCGTTCGCGTCGGGCGCTCAGGCCTCGGTACTCCGCCACGGCTTCGGCGAGGCGTTGTTCGACAATGCCGGCGTCGGCGGCGGTTTCGCTGCGACCGGCCTGACGGCGCATCAGCAATTGTTGAATCTGGATTTCCCGGCGGACGATGGCCTGCCGCGAATCGAGGTCCGGCGATTCCAGCTCGATCAACACTTCGCCCTGCGCAACCTTCTGGCCGTCCGCAACCTTCACCGTTTTGACCCGCGCCGCCACCGGCGCATGCAGCGCGCTGGCCCGACCGCCCTCAAGCATCGTTGGCAGTTCCACCGCGCTGCGCCACGGCACGACCAGCACCAACAACAGGCCGAGCACCGCCAGGCTGCTGAGCAGCACGCGCGGGCCGTGAGCCTGTTCGCGGCGACTCCACCACTGGCGCCACTCACTCATGATCGGCAGAAAGATGAACCACACCAGTTCCACCAGCATCAGGAAAATCCCCAACACCTTGAAGAACAGGTGATAGACCGCCAGCGCGATCCCGAAAAACAACGCCGCACGCCATAACCACGAGCCATACCCCCAGATAAGCAAACGCCGCTGCATCGCCGGCGACCAAGGCTCCGGCGCCGGTGCGCCATAGCCGAACAAGAATTCACGCAGGCGCCAGCGGCAAAAGGCAAAGGCCCGGCCCTGAAGGTTGTCGACTTCCCACAAATCACTGAGCAGAAAGTAGCCATCAAAACGCATGAACGGGTTGAGATTGACCACCAGCGTGGTGATCCAGGTCGCACTGGCGAGCATGAACGCCGCCGTGCGCGCCGGACCGTCAGGCAGCAGTGACCAGACCAGCAACGCGATGCAGGCCAGCAGCAATTCCGCCAGCACCCCGCCGGCACCGATCAGCAGCCGCGCACGCCGGTCATTGACCCGCCAGGCATCGCTGACGTCGGTGTAAAACATCGGCAGCAAGACCATGAACGCCACGCCCATGCTCTGCACCCGACACCCGGCGCGCTTGGCCATGAACGCGTGGCCGAACTCGTGGCAGAGCTTGGCGAAGAACAGCGCCACACCGAACGAAATCGCCCCGCCGAGGCTGAACAGGTGCGGGAAGGTGCCAACGAAGCGCTGCCAGTCCCGCGACACCAGAAACACCCCGAGCCCCAGGGTCGCCGGAAAACCGTAGCGCAGGATTTTCGGCCCGAAGCGCCGCAACCACGGCCACGCTCGATTGAGAAAAGCGTCCGGGCGCCACAATGGAATACGAAAGAACAGATATTGATGCAGCAGGATTTTCCACAAGCTCTGGCGTTGCGCGAGGGCCTTGAGCTGATAGCTGGCGCGTTGCTGATCGTCGAGGGCGCTGATCAAGTCATGTCCGCGCAGGAACGTCAGCAGTTGCTCCAGCTCCACACCATCGAGCGGCAAGCCCGGTTCGCGGTTGGCGGCGCGCAGCACTTGCTCGGGATCGCCCAGCGACCAGTGGCGCAGCAGGCGCATCGCCGCCGTGCCGAGTTTGAAATAACGCCCGCGCACCGGGTCGGCCAGGGTCCAGCGTGGCGAGCCGTCCAGCGCCGGCGCCGCCGGTGACAATTGCAGGTCGGCACGCAGGCTCGGCAGGTTCATTTACAGGCCCACGCTCTGACGCAAACCGGCCAATGGGCGGCGCAGCAGATACAGCGCCAGCGGCGCGCGGTCGCCGAAGATCTTCGCCGTGCCGCGCAGGCCGATACGTGGCGGTGCGTCGGTAAAATTCGCATCCAACCGATAGGCCAGTTGGCCGCCGGCGGTGGGCTGCGCTTCGTAGGCCGAACGCTCGAGTCGAGCGACATGGCGTTGCAAGGGATCGCTGTCGAGGAACAATGCAATGTCGGCGCCCGGCTCCAGCGAAATCGCGTCGCCCACCGCCAGCTCGATGCGCAATTCGGCCTGGTTCGGGTCGGCGATTTCCATCAGCCGTTCGCCGGTCTGCACCGGTTTGCCGGTCCAGCGCTCGGCGTCGGCGAACACCGCAATGCCGTCGCGCTCGGCGCGCACTTCGCTGCGGTTGAGCAGTTCCCGGGCGTAATCCCGTTCGGCGCGTTTCTGCTCGACGCGGGCGGCCAGCAGATCCACCCTTGAACTGGATTCGGCGTCGGCGAATGCACGTTGGGAGTTGGCTTTGAGTTCGGCTTCGGCCACACCGAGCGCACGCTCGGCGACATCGGCCTGGGCCTTGAGGGTGGTGCTTTCGAAGCGCAGCAGCAGATCGCCGGTCTTCACATTCTGATTGGGTTTGACCAGAAATTCGGCAATCACCCCGTCCAGCGGCGCCGCCACCACACGACCACCCAAGGGCACCACTTCCGCCGGGGCCAGCACCGACTGGCGCACCGGAATCAACAAACCGAGCAGCAGCATAGCGACCAGCGCCACCTGGCGTTTGCGGGTCCAGCGCAGCCGCCACGGCTTGCGCGGTTGCAGGGCCAGCCAGGCGTGGCTGTAGGTGTCGCCCAATTGCGACAACAGCACTTGTTCGGAAGGGTTCCACGGTACGTCGCGGGCCAGCCACAATCCGCCGAACACCTGGCCCTCACGGTCGATCAGCGGCAGCCAGAACACCTGCAGCGCCGACAGGCTGCGCCAGTCGCTCTGGATCGATTCACTGACCATCTCCGGCGAGATCACCCGCGCCACCTTCAGCACATCCTGCTTGAACAGCTGCGCCACCGCCTGCTCGACGAACGCCACGAACGGCGCATTCGGCTCCACCGCGCTGACACCGGTCACGGCCTGCACCTTGCCGGCGATCAGTAGCGCCGCATGGCGATAGCCGAACAGCGGCTGCCCGTCATTGACCAGGCTGTAGGCCAGTTGCGACGCATCGCGGGCGGCGCGGGTCTGCCGTTCGAGATCGAGAAACCGCGCGAACACCTGCTCGGCGCCGCCGCTCACCGGGGCGTTCACTTGAGCTCCGGAAAACGCGCAGTGCCGCTCATGCCGGCGAGCAGGCCTTTGGCTTCAGGGAGTGTGGCGACCAGCAACAGGGTTTGACTGCCCTCATCGATCCGCGCGCCAAGGCGTTTGACCGTGGCGTCGATAGGCTGGCCGGTTTCATCGGGAACGAAGCTGAAGGTCTGGCCGGGCTTGAGCTTGGCCATCCAGCGCGACGGCACCAGCAGATGGATTTCCAGGGTGCGGTTGTCGACCACATCGAGCAGCGGCGCTCCGGCCGACACGCTTTCGTAGCGTTGCACCTTGCGCTCGACCACTTGCCCGTCGAACGGCGCGACCACGCTGCAGCGTTTGACCTGGACTTGATAAACCTGGGATTGCGCCTGGGTTTCGCTGACCTTGGCCTCGGCCCGGGCCACTTCGAAACGCCCGACGGAATTGAGCGCCGCCAGTTGCCGGTTGTGCGCCAACTCTTCGCCGGCGCCACGGCTGGCAGCCTGCGCGGCATTCAACTGGGCCTGATAGGCCGAACAGTCGAACTTCGCCAGGGTATCGCCCTTCTTGAACGACTCGCCCTCGCTGAACGGCAGCTCGACAATCCGCCCGGACAACTCGCTGGCCAGTGTCGCCTGATCCCGCGCCCGCAACACACCCCGTGCTTCGCTGCTGGCCGAGGCATTGGCGGCCCCAGCGTTATCCTGCAGCGGATCGTCTGGCACAGGCGTTTGCGCCTGAACTGCACACGTTACAAAGGTCAATCCGACAACCCAACCACGAAAACGCCGCATAACCGTTACTCCCTGACGGATGAGCGGAGTCTACGACAGCGGGGTTTAGCGTCAAGCGAAAGGCCATCATTCGTCTCGAGGCGGGCGCTTTCGTCACTTACAAATTTTAGGGAAGTTTCCTACGCATCTTTCCAAAGGGCCGTTATTGCCGATTTATCGTTCGTTGCTTACTCTCACCGCACTCAACCCCGTACGTAGCGATTCAGTTCGCTGGCAGTTGGGGTAAAGAAACCGGCCTCGGCCGGTTTTTTTATTTTTTGCGCTCATCCACTCAACGCTGCGCCATCTCCCCCACCGGATACACCGACTCCCATCCCCCGCCCAACGCCCGGTACAACCCGACCATCGCCAGCGAAACGCCGGTGGAGCTTTCCACCCATTGTTCCTGGGTGGCGAGCAGTGCGCTTTGCACGGTCAGGACGTTGACGAAGTCGGCCACGCCTTCGACGTATTGCTGTTGCGCGGTGCGCAGGGCGATCTGGTTCTGGCGCACGGCTTCGGCGAGGCTGTCGCGGCGGCGCTGGCTGGCGTTGTAGGCGGTCAACTGGTCGTCGATCTCGTGCCAGGCGCGCAGGACGGTCTGTTGATAACCGATGGCCGCTTCCTGTTGCTGGGCTTCGCGCAGTTGCAGCACGCCGCGCAGGCGGCCGCCGTCGAACAGTGGCAGGCTGAATTGCGGGCCGATGCCGAAGGCCCGCGAACCCCAGGAGCCGAAATCACTGAGCTGCATGGCTTGCGAACCGAGGTTGCCGGACAGGGTAATGCGCGGATAGAAATCGCCCTTGGCCACACCGATGTTGGCGGTGGCGGCATGCAGCCGGGCTTCGGCCTGGCGAATGTCCGGGCGGCGCTCGGCCAGTTGCGACGGCAGGCCGATGGCGACCTGCGGTGGCGATTGTGGCACTGGCGCGTCTGTGGATAACGCTTTGGCCAACGCCTGAGGCGGCTCGCCCATCAACAGGCTGATGGCGTTGATCAATTGCGCCTGACGTTGCTCCAGCGCCGGCAGCCGAGATTCGATGGCCGCCACTTGCGCGGCGGCTTCGGCGACGTCGAGATCGGTGGCCACACCGTCGTTGAGGCGCAGTTGCGAGAGTTTCAGGCTGTGCCGCGCGACTTCGAGGTTCTGCTCGGTGACCGCGCGGGTGTTTTGCACGCCGCGCAGCTGGATGTAGTTCTGCGCGGTGTCCGCGAGCACCGCCAGCAACACGCCGCGACGGTCGTTTTCCGCCACTTCGAGATTGGCATCGGCCGCTTCGGTTTCCCGGCGCACACGGCCCCAGAAGTCCAGTTCCCAAGAGGCGGAGAAACCGGCGTCCCACAGGTTGAAGGCGGAATCGCCGTTGTGCCCGGACGGGTCGCTCAAGCCTTCGCCGCTGTTGCGTTTGCGGGCGTAGCTACCGGTGGCGGCGGTCGTTGGATAACGGTCGGCGGTGATCACCTGGCGGGCGGCGCGGCTCTGTTGCAGGCGGCTGCTGGCCAGTTTCAGGTCGAGGTTGCTGCTCACGGCGCGCTGGGTCAAGGCCGAGAGCTGCGCATCGTGGAAGACTTCCCACCAGCGCTCGTTCAGGGGTTCGCTGACGGCTTGGCTTGGTGCGGATTTGGCGGGCTTGGCCCAGTCGGCGATCTGCGTGGCTTCGGGCTTCTGGAAATCCGGGCCGACGGTGCAAGCCGCCAAAGCCGAGAGACTCAGAGCAATGGTCATGGACTGAACGCGATTCATCGCTGCGTCACCTCACGCACCGACGTCGCCGAGCTTTTGGTATCAATGCTCGCCTCCACCGACATCCCGACCCGCAAGCGTTCGGCCAGCGGCTGGCCCGGATCCAGCAAAACCTTCACCGGAATCCGCTGCACGACTTTGGTGAAGTTGCCGGTGGCGTTGTCTGGTTTGACCGCCGCAAAGGTCACGCCGGTAGCCGGAGCGATGCTCTCGACGCGGCCGGTGAGGGCTTCGCCGCCGAGACTGTCGACCCGCACGACAACGTCCTGCCCCGGCTGCACGTCGGTGAGCTGGGTTTCCTGGAAGTTGGCGACCACATAGGCCTGCTTCAGCGGCACCACCGCCAGCAGTTTGCTGCCCGGCGTCACATAGGCGCCGACCCGCACGACGCGCTCGCCGATCATGCCGTCCTGGGGCGCGGTGATGCGCGTGTAGGACAGCTCGAAACTGGCGATTTCCAGTGCCGCCTGAGCCTGTTTCAGGCTGCCTTCGGCGGCATCGCGCTGCGCCGTCAGAATCTCGACCTGTTTGCGCTCCGCAGCCAGTTTTGCCGTGGCGGTGTCCAGCCGCGCAGTCGCCTGATCAATGCGAGTACGTGCCTGTTGCGCGTTCTGCACGGTACCGGCACCGACGCCGGCCAGATGGTTGTAGCGGTTCAATTCCTGCTGGGCGAAGGCCATTTCAGCCTTGGCCGAAACCACCGACGCCTGCGCCTGAGCTATTACTGATGTCTGCCGCTCCAGGGTGGCTTTGGCGTTTTGCAATTGAGCGCGGGCGACCACGGTGTGCGCATCGGCGGCTTCGGCGGCGGCGCGCAGGTCGCGATCATCGATCAGCGCCAGCAATTGCCCGGCCTTGACCTGCTGGTTGTCTTCCACCAGCACTTCCTTGATGAACCCTGCCACACGCGGTACTACCAAGGTGAAGTCGGCGGAGACAAACGCGTCATTGGTGTTCTGCTGAGTACGTTTGCCGAACAGTCCGGGCATCGCCAGATACACCAGCACACCGACCGCCAGCGCGGCGGCCACGGCCACCGCGAGTTTTTGCTTTGCTTGAGTCGTCATAAAAAGCCTTCTGTTTCAGTCAGGTCGGCGCGCGTGGCGGATAGATCCGCGTCGGCAGCCAGAAAATCAGCAGGATCAGCGCCACCGCGACGCCGGCCATGCACAGATAAAGATCCGAAGAAGTCAGCACAACCGCCTGCTCGTGCAGGCGATGGGCGAGGCCGGGGTCGTTGCTTGCGGCCAGCGGCGAGTTACCGAGGCGATCGACCAGCATCGTCGAGTGAAAATGCAGGCGCGCGGTGGTCAGCGCCTCAATGACCCCGGTGGCGACCACCGCCGCCAGGCCTTTCACGGTATTGAACCAGGCAGAAGCGAACGGGCCGTCCTGGGGCTGGATGCTGCCGGTGGAGAGCATCAGCAGCGGCAGCACCGCCATCGGCTGGCCGAAAATCTGCAGCCATTGCAGAACGTAGAAATTGTCGCGAATCCACACCGAGGTCAGCTGCGACCCGCCCAGGCAGGACAGCACCAGCATGCTCAGCCCGATCCCGAGCACCCAGCGGCAATCGACCCAGCGCAGGTTGCACAGCGCCGCCACCAGCGGCAGCGCGATCAGTTGCGGCAACGCCGCCAGCAGCATGATCGGCGCGGTCTGCACCGGCCGGTAACCCTGCACCTGAGCCAGATAACTCGATGGAATCAGCACCACCGCCAGCAACACCACCAGCACCCCGGCCAGGGTCATCAGGGCGAACGACAGGTTACGAATGCCGAGCATCTGCAACTTGAAAAACGGAATCGGCTGCGACCACTCATGGATCAGAAACGCCACCAGCAGCAGCGAACCGGCCCCCAGCAACGCGCAAATCAGATTTGATTCGAACCAGTCCAGACGATTGCCCTGCAACAGGCCGATCACCAGCATGCAGATCGCCGGAAAGCCCAGCAGCAGGCCTTTCCAGTTGAAGGTCTTGAGACGCTCCAGCCGCAGCGGATCCTGAGGGATGCCGTACGCCACCATCGCCATGGCAATCAGGCACGGCACGATGATTTGCCAGAACGTCCATTGCCAGCCGACGTATTCGGTCCACAACCCGGCCAGCGGCGTACCGAGACCGGGGCCAAACGTGGCGGTCAGGGCGTAACCGGCGAGGCCGTACAGTTTGAAATTGGCCGGCAGAAACCGCAGCGCAACGGTCATCAGCATCGGTGGCAACGCACCGCCGGCCAGGCCTTGCAGGATGCGCATCAGCAGCAGGCTTTCGTAGTTCGGGGCGAACGGGCAGAGCACCCCGAGCAAGGTGAACAGACCGATTGCACACAGGGTGAAGCGGCGCAGGGAAAACGTCACCGAGCACCACGGCGCAAACGCCATGGCCGCCACCGAGGTCGCGGTGTAACTCGCGACCAGCCAGGTGCCTTCGTCGTAACCGATGCTCAGGGCGCCGCGAATGTCGGCCAGGGCGACCTTGGTCACCATCTCGTTGAGGCCCGATACCAGCACCGCTAGCAGCACGCCGACCAGACCGATGATGATCCGCGCCCCGAACACCGGTGGCGCGGCGGCCATCGGAGCGGCAGCGGCCATCGGCGCCGTGACCGTCAGGGATGTCATGCAGGCAAACTCCGGAGGGAAAAATACCGGAGCATGGTAGTAGGGCTTAGTGCTGACGAAAATTGACTTCTTGGCAGTTTATAAGTGCATCAGACGCAATCGTCAGGGCTGCGCCGCCAGCCAGGTTTCATCGCAGCAAGTCTTGAGGGTTTCCCGCAACCAGCGGTGGGCCGGGTCCTTGTCGAAACGCGGGTGCCAGGCCTGGGTCAGCATCAGCGTCGGCAGCGGGATCGGCAGGTCGAACGAGCGCAGTTTCAAGCCCAGCCGTCGCACGCTGAGCAGCGCTTCCTTGGGCACCGGCAGGATCAGGTCGGAGTCCGGCAGGGCAAACATCGCCGCGTGGAAACTCGGTGCGATCACCGCGACCCGCCGCTCCAGACCCAGCGCATTCAGCGCCGTGTCGATAGGCCCACGGGCGATGCCCCGGCGGGACATGCTGATATGGGAAAACCCGGCGTAACGTTCAGCGGTAATTTCGCCATCCAGCAGCGGGTGATCTTCACGTACCAGACCGACGAAGTGGGTGGAAAACAGGTTCTGCACTTTGACTTCCGGGGTCACCGGACGGGTGTTGCTGACACTCAGGTCGATGCGCCCTTCGCGCAAGGCTTCATCGTCGCCGTCGCCCTCGGGGACGAAGCGCAACTCACAGTGCGGCGCCAGTTGATCGAGGGTGTCGAACAACTTGCCGCCATACACGCCAACGAAAAAGTCGTTGGCGCGAATGCTGAAACGCCGGCGCAGCGTGCCCAGCTCCACGGCGTCCGCCGAGCGAAACAGCAACGCCGCCTGCTCGACCACATCGCGCACCTGCTCGCGCAGTTCCAGCGCCTTGGGCGTCGGCACCAGACCCCGGCCGGCACGCACCAGAATCGGATCGCCAATGGCTTCGCGGATCCGTGTCAGCGTGCGGCTCATGGCCGCCGGGCTGAGGTTCATCCGCCGTGCGGCGCCGACCACGCTGCCCTCGTCGAGCAAGGCGTCGAGGGCGACCAACAGGTTCATGTCCGGAAGTTGCATGCCAAGCACTCGTGACTGATCAGGATTGATTCGCACGCAATGCTAGCAGATCAAAAAATCAGCGCTGCATGCCCCAGCGCTTCACCGTCACCCGCTCCAGCGTATCGAACACCAGGTTCTCCACCAGCAGACCGATGAGAATCACCACCGCCAGACCGGCAAATACCTTGTCGGTGTACAACTCGTTGCGGTTCTGGAAGATGTACCAACCCAAACCACCTTTGCCGCTGGTGGCGCCGAATACCAGCTCGGCGGCGATCAGGGTTCGCCAGGCGAAGGCCCAGCCGATTTTCAGCCCGGCGAGGATCGACGGCAGCGCAGCCGGAATCAGGATGAACAGCACGAAGCGCATGCCCTTCAGACCGTAGTTGCGCCCGGCCATGCGCAGGGTTTCCGAGACGCCTAGAAACCCGGCATACGTGTTCAGCGCCAGCGCCCACAGCACCGAATGCACCAGCACGAAAATCAGGCTGTTCTGACCCAGGCCGAACCACAGCAACGCCAGCGGCAACAACGCAATCGCCGGCAGCGGGTTGAACATTGAGGTCAGCGTACTCAGCAGGTCCCGGCCAAACTGGGTGGAGACAGCCAGCGTGGTCAGGGCAAACGCCAGGGCGATGCCGATCAGGTAACCCTTGAGCAGCACCACCAGCGAAATCCACACCTTGCCCAGCAGTTCACCGCTGAGCAGGCCGTCGTACAGCGCATGACTGGTCTGCAAAAAGCTCGGCAGCAGCAGATCGTTGTTCTGCACCCGGGCAACCACTTCCCAGAGCACGGCGAGCAGAATCAGGATCACGCTTTTGCGCAACCAACCCTGTTGCCACAGGCGCTGGCCCAGCGGCAGTTCGCGCTCCACCGGCACGCTGGTCAGCGGTTGCAGATCGTTTTCGAATTCTTGACGTACGGATGATGAATGGCTCATCGGGCGATCCTCCGGGTGGCTCAATAAGCGATGCGAATGTCGTTGAAATCGTGCTCGCGCTCGGTTTCCGGCGACTGCCCTTCATCGAACAACAACCGATGAATGCGCCGCGCCGATTCCTGAAACGCCACGCCACCGAGGCTTTGCAGATCGTATTGATGACTGTGCACTTCCGCCCTCACCCGCCCCGGATGCGGCGACAGCAGCAGGATGCGATTGCCGACCACCAGTGCTTCTTCAATCGAGTGGGTGACGAACAGCAGAGTGAAACGCACCTCCTCCCAGAGCAGCAGCAATTCCTCCTGCATCTTGCGCCGGGTCAGAGCGTCCAGCGCGGCGAACGGCTCGTCCATCAACAGGATTTTCGGCTGCATGGCCAGCGCCCGGGCAATCCCCACCCGCGCCTTCATCCCGCCGGACAAGGTGTGCGGATAAGCATCGGCGAATGCCGCCAGACCGACCTTTTCCAGATAGTGCAGCGCACGCTCTTCGGCTTCTTTTTTCTTCAGCGTGCGCGAAGCCAGCAGCGGAAACATCACGTTCTGTTTGACGGTTTTCCACGGTGGCAGTTGATCGAACTCCTGAAACACCACGATCCGGTCCGGCCCCGGCGCGTCGACGCGCTGGCCCTGCAGACGGATCTCGCCCTCGCACGGCGCAATGAACCCGGCGACGGCTTTGAGCAAGGTCGACTTGCCGCAACCGGACGGGCCGAGCAGCACGAAGCGATCCTGTTGATCGACTTCGAAACTGACCTGATGGGTGGCGCGCACGACACGTTGCGGCGTGCGGTATTCGAGGCTGACCTGATCGACCGCCAGCAGCGCCTGCGCCGTGGCGATCGGGTTGCTGGCCGCGTGGCCTTGCAAAGGGGCGTTCATCTCGATCAGCTCCCTTGCAGCGGTTTGGCGTCCTGGAAGAAGTAATCCTTCCACGATTCAGGTTTGTTCTTGATCGCGCCGACGCGGTAGAGGAATTCGGCGAGCGGGTAGGTGTTTTTCGGCGTGACGCTGAATTCGAACTGCGGGTTGTCGATGATTTTCAGCAGCTCGGCGCGGTCGATCTTGGCCTTGGTCACGCGGATATAGGTGTCCGCTGCTGCGCCTTTGTCATTCTGCGCAAACTGCGCGGCTTCGGTCAGCGCTTCAACGAACGCCTTGTAGGTCTTGGGGTTCTCGTTGCGGAATTTTTCGGTGGCGAACAACACCGTCGGTGAGTTCGGCCCGAGCACGTCATAGGAATTGAGCACCACGTGCACATTCGGGTTCTGCAGCGCCTGATCCTGGAACGGCGGATTGGAGAAATGCCCGGTCAGCTCGGTGCCGCCGGCAATCAGTGCAGCCGTGGCGTCCGGGTGCGGAACCGCGATGGTGTACTTGTCGAGGCGATTGAATTCCTTGTCGCCCCATTGCTTGGCGGCCGCGTATTGCAGGAAACGCGACTGCACGGAAACGCCAACCGCCGGCACCGCGATGCGGTCCTTCTCGGTGAAATCGGCGATGGTTTTGACCTTGGGATTGTTGCTGACGAGGTAGTAAGGGAAGTTGCCCAGCGAGGCCACGGCCTTGACGTTCTGTTTGCCGTGAGTGCGATCCCAGATGGTCAGCAACGGCCCGACACCGGCGCCGGCAATATCGATGGAACCGGAAAGCAGCGCATCGTTGACCGCCGCGCCGCCGGACAACTGGGTCCAGTCGACCTTGATGTCGAGCCCCTCCTGCTTGCCGTACTTCTCGATCAGTCCCTGATCGCGCACCACATTGAGCAATAAATAGACAATGCCGAACTGTTCGGCGATGCGGATTTCACCTTCGGCGTGAGCCACGGTCGGCGCCACCAGGCTGCCGGCGATCAGGCTGAAACCGAGGCCGATCGCCGCCGCCAGCGGTGCGAATGGAAGACGTTTGGACATGATCGGATCTCCGGCAAATCAGAAAGGCGCGTCGCCCTGGATGGTGGTGCGATACAACTTGCGGCGCAGGTGCGCAGGGCAGCCGGCGGCAAGGTGGATCAGCGAACGGTTGTCCCAAAACACCAGGTCGTGGGGCTGCCATTGATGGCGATAGATGTTCTGCGGCAACACGCTGTGGGTGTAGAGCTCGTCGAGCAGTTGCTTGCTCTCGTCTTCCGGCAGGCCGACGATGCGGGTGGTGAAGCCTTCGCTGACGAACAACGCCTTGCGGCCGTTTTCCGGGTGGGTACGAACCACCGGGTGCACGACCTCGGCGACCTGTGCCAATTGCTCCGGGGTCAGGGTCGGGCGCCAGTTGCCTTCGAATTTGGTTTCGCTGTAACGCGCGGTGTAGGAATGCGCAGCCGAGCGGCCTTCGACGGCTTTGCGCAGGGCGTCGGGCAGGCTGTCCCAGGCTTTGTGCATGTCGGCGAACAGGGTGTCGCCGCCTTCGGACGGCAGCTCCTGGGCGTGCAGCATCGAGCCGAGGCTCGGCAGCTCTTTATAGGAAAGGTCCGAGTGCCAGAACTTGCCGGCATCACCGAGGCCGATGTTCTGGCCGTTCTCGACGATATTGGAAACGATGAGGATTTCCGGGTGATCGGCCAGCAGGAACTGCTTGAGCACATGGATCTGCAACACGCCGAAGCGGCGGCTGAAATCGATCTGCTGTTGCGGGGTGATGCGCTGGTCGCGGAATACCACGACGTGGTGATCGAGGTGCGCCCGGTGGATGCGGGCGAAGTCTTCATCGCTGACCGGACGGGTCAGGTCGAGGCCGATGATTTCGGCGCCGACGGCACCGCTGAACGGGCGGATCTCGAAGGTTTGCGGCGCGACAGTCGCGGCGCTTGGGGTAGCAGTAGCTGCGGACATCAATCAATCTCCCACGCACGGCACGCTCAATGGCGCGCACGTCGATCAGAAACTCACGCTGGATTGCGTGTGGGTTCGTGTCGTGCGGCGCGCCGATTGGTCGGCAGGTACGCAGGAGGCTGACTTTATAGCTATAAGAAGCGATATTTAAATACCGTTAGCGAATAACGATATGGCGATTGCTTCGGAATGGACTGGATGGTGAGTGACCATTTGCGTCACTTCTTGACGGGACGTGGTGTTGCGGCGGACACCTTCGCGAGTCCCGCGAAGGTGTCCGTGAAGACTTACCGCTCGTGCAGCGCCTCGGCCCGCGCCCGGATGATCGGCTTGAGCAGGTAGCTCAGCACGGTCTTCTTGCCGGTGATGATGTCCACCGACGCCACCATCCCCGGGATGATCAGCAGCGGCTTCTCGTCAGTGCCGAGATGGCTGCGCTCGGTGCGCAGCTTGATGATGTAGTAGGTGGTTTTCTTGTCTTCATCGGTGATGGTGTCGGCGCCGATCTGCTCGAGCTTCGCCTTCAGGCCGCCATAGATGGTGTAGTCATAGGCGGTAAATTTCACCGTCGCGTCCTGCCCCGGATGCAGGAACGCGATGTCCTGCGGGCGGATCTTCGCTTCGACCAGCAAGGTGTCGTCCAGCGGCACGATTTCCAGCAGGTCGCTGCCCGGCTGGATCACGCCGCCGATGGTGTTGACCAGCATCTTGTTGACGATGCCCCGTACCGGCGAGGTGACGAGCGTACGGCTGACCCGGTCTTCCAGCGCCTTGCCGGTGGCCTGGGCCTTGTTCAGGTCGGTACGGGCTTCGTTGAGCTGGGTCAGGGCGTCGCTGCGGAACTTGCCGCGAGTCTCGTCGATCTTGCGCTGTACTTCCTTGATCGCCGATTCGGCACGCGGGATCGCCAGGGTGGTGGCGTCGAGCTGGCCACGGGTTTCCACTTCGGCACGCTTGAGTCGCAGCACTTCCACCGGCGATACCGCGCCCTGGGCCACCAGCGGCTCGGACATGTTGATTTCCTGGCGTTGCAGGCCGAGTTGCTGGCGGTACTGCGCCTGCTTCGAGGTGAATTCGCGCAGCTCTTGCTGGCGCTGGATCAACTGTTCCTGCAAGCCGCCGACCTCATCGTGCAATTGCTGGCGACGGCTGACATACAGCGACTCTTCACTCTTGGCCTGACCCGGCACGGCTTTGAGCACGTCCTCGGGGAAATTCAGCGGCCGGTCATCGACCTCGGCGCTCAGGCGCTCGACCCGCAGCAGCATCGACAGTCGATCGGCTTCGGTCTCGCCGACGTTGGAGGCGAAGCGCGTGTCGTCCAGGCGAACCAGCGGTGCGCCGGCCTCGACGATCTGGCCTTCCTTGACGAACAGCTCGGAGACGATACCGCCCTCGAGGTTCTGGATTTTCTGAATCTTCGACGACGGAATCGCCTTGCCGTCGCCCTTGGTCACTTCGTCGATGACGGCGAAGTTGGCCCACAGCATCAGGAACACGAAGAAACCGATGATCGCCCAGATCGTCAGCCGCACCACCCGCGGCGCGTCCTCGATCAAGGCCTTGTTGACCTCCGGCAGCGGCTGGCCCTGCAGCGATGCAGAGCCTTTGAAGTAGCGACGGATCGAATCCTTGAAACCCGACTTAAGCAACACTGATCTGCCCCTTCTTCAACGCTTCCATCACGGCGGCTTTCGGGCCATCGGCGAGAATCTGTCCACGGTCGACCACCAGCAGGCGATCCACCAGCGACAGCAGTGATGCCCGGTGCGTCACCAGCACCACGGTCTTGTTTTCAACGACTGCAGCGAGGCGTTGCTTGAGGCGTTCTTCGCCGGTGTTGTCCATGGCGCTGGTCGGTTCGTCGAGCAGCAGGATCGGCGGATTGAGCAGGAGCGCCCGGGCCAGGGCGACGTTCTGCCGCTGGCCGCCGGACAGGTTCTGCCCGCGCTCGCCGACTTGCAGTTCATAACCCTGCGGATGCAGGCGGGCGAATTCATGCACGCCGGCCAGTTCGGCGGCTTGCAGCACCAGCTCGTCCTCGACGTAACGGGCACCGGAAATCAGGTTGTCACGCAGGGTGCCGGCCAGCAGCTGGATGTCCTGCGGCACGTAGCCGATGTTGTAGCGCAGCTCGCTGACGTCGATCTGGCGGATGTCGACGCCATCGACCAACAACGCGCCGTCATCCGGCTGATACAGGCCCACCAGCAGCTTGGCCAGCGAACTCTTGCCCGAGCCGCTGCGGCCGATGATGCCGATCTTCTCGCCGGGACGGATCACCAGGTTGATGTTTTTCAGCGCCGGGTTCTGTTGATCGGGGTAGGTGAAGTTGAGCTGACGGCATTCGATCGCACCTTGCAGGACCTTGCGGCTCAGCGGGCGCTCTTCGAAATTGCGCTCCTGCGGCAGCTCCATCATCTGGTCGACCGAAGTCATGGTCACCCGCGCCTGCTGGTAACGAGTCAGCAGACCGGACAGCGACGCCAGCGGGCTCAGTGCGCGGCCACTGAGCATGTAGCAGGCGATCAGGCCGCCCATGCTCAGGTTGCCGGCGATGATCTGGTACACGCCGAAAACGATCATGATCACCCCGGCCAGTTGCTGGATCAGCAGGGTGATGTTCATCGCCAGACCGGAAAGCATTTTCACCCGCAGCTCGAGGCGGCTGAGGGTGCCGATGGTCTGCTCCCACTGGTACTGGCGTTCGCTTTCGGCGTTGTTGACCTTCACCGCGTCGAGGCCGGCGAGGGTTTCGATCAGGCTCGACTGACGCTCGGCACCCAGCGCCATGGTGCGCTCCATGGTGGCCACCAGCGGCTTCTGCAACGCATAGCCGATCAGCAGCGCAATCGGGAAGGCCAGCACCGGAATCCACACCAGATGCCCGCCAAGAATGGCGATGACGATGAAGATCAGGATGGTGAACGGCAGGTCGATCAGGCTGGTCAGGGTCAGCGAGGCGAGGAAGTCGCGCAGGCTCTGGAACTCATGGATGTTCTGGGCAAAGCTGCCGACCCGCGCCGGCCGGTATTTCATGGCCATGCCGACGATGCGTTCGAACAGCGTGGCGGAGATGATCAGGTCGGTTTTCTTGCCGGCCAGATCCAGGCACAGGCTGCGCAGGCTCTTGAGGATCAGGTCGAACAGGTAGGCGCCGGTGATGCCCAGCGCAAGCACCCACAGGGTCGCTTCGGCCTGGTTCGGCACCACGCGGTCGTAGACGTTCATCACGAACAGCGGGGCTGCCATGGCGATGATGTTGATCAGGAAACTGGCGGCGATGGCGTCGGCATACAGCCAGCGCGAGCGCTTGAGGGTGTCGCGGAACCACGAGCGTGCACGCGGGATCAGCGTGCCGTGGTTGACGTCGAATTTGTGCTGGGGTTGGGCGAAGAACACTTTGCCGAGGTAGTCGTCGGCCAGCAGCTCACGGTTGACGAGAGACTCGCCGCCATCGCTTTCGCTGAGCAGCACCCGAGCTTCGTTCTCTCCCTGCCAGCCAAGCAGGACGGCACTGCGGCCATCCTTGAGCAGCAACAGCGCCGGCATGGCGATGGCCGGAATTTCTTCCAGCTTGCGTTGCAGCACCCGCCCCTGCAGCCCGGCGCGTGCCGCTGCACGGGGCAGCAGTTCGACGCTCAGGCGTTGCTTGGGCAGCGGCAGACCGGTGGTCAGCATCGCCGCGCTGGCGGGTTTCTGGTGCAGCATGCAAAGGGCGAGCAGACCATCCAGTAACGGATCGTCGTGCAACGCGCGTGGATCATGACTGAGATGAACTCGACTGACTTCTGATTCCACGCTCGACACTCTTTAACAGTTGAAAAGGGACAACTCAATTCATCCCGGGCAGTTGAACCTTGGGCTTCACGTCGTTCTGCACAACGGATGCCATCGGTGCGACCACTCCCTGGCTCTTGAGCAACTCGCCCATGGTCGCCTTGATTCGGTATTGAGTAAATAACTGAATGTTCTTGATCTCGGCCAGACGGCGCGAAGCGGTGAACAGTTCGTTTTCACTGTCGAGCAAATCCAGCAGGGTTCGTTCGCCAAGGCTGAACTGGCGCTGGTACGCGGTGCGCACTGCGGTGCTGTGATCAACGTACTGCTGAGCGATCGGCACCTGGGCATTGGCGTTGTTCAAGGCGTTCCAGGCCAGGCCCAGTTCTTCGTTCAACTGACGCAAGGCGTTGTTGCGGATGTCCAGCGCCTGGTTCGACAGGTAGGACTTGGACTCCAGGTCAGCCTTGTTGCTGCCGCCGGAATACAGGTTGAAGCGCATGCGCAGCATGGCCTGCCATTCATTGTTGTGACCGTTCTGGCCATCGAGGTCGTTGTCGGCGGTGCGGCCCAGCTCGGCGTCGAAACGCGGGTAGAAGGTCGACTTGGCGGTTTCGTACTGCTTTTCGGCAGCGGCGATGTCGGACTCGGCCGAACGCAGGATCGGGCTGTTTTCCAGCATCTGCGCGCGAGCCTCATTGAGGTTGGCCGGCATCATCGCCATGAACGGCGCCGGACGCTCCAGTTGATCGGGCATCTGGCCGACGGCGCTGAGGAAGTTGGTTTCCGAGTCGGCCAGGTTGGTCTGCTCGGTGATCAGATTGTTGCGGGCCTGGGCCATCCGCGCTTCAGCCTGATCGAGGTCGGCACCGCTGCCGACGCCGCGCTGGGTGCGCAACTGGATCTGGTCGTAGATACGCTGGTGGCTCTTGAGGTTTTCCTCGGCCAGGCGCACGAATTCGCGACGGGTCAGCACATCCAGGTAAACCTGGGCCACGGTCAGCGCGGTGCGCTCGGAGGTGCCAAGCAAGGCATAGGCGCGGGAGTTGACGGTGGCTTGTTGACGCCCGACTTCGCTGGACGTCGCAAAACCGTCAAAAACCATTTGCGACAATCGCACACTCGACTCGCCACGGTTCAGGGTTTCCCAGTGATTGCCGCCGCCGTTGGCGCGGGTGGTGACGCTGTCGGTGCCTTCACGGCCATAACCGCCGAGCAGATCGACCTTGGGCAGGTATCCACCTTTGGCAGCCTTTAACTGATAATCCGCAGCCAATCGACTGTTGACCCCTGCCTGGATTTCCGGATGGACATCCAGTGCCTGTTGCATGGCTTCCGGTAAGGATTGTGCTTGAGCAAAAGACGCGGCGAGAGCGAAAGGTAGAGCCTTGAACAGGGGCGAACGCATGGTAAGGAATTCCCAAAACTTCTTGTCGTGAATCACAGCAAATAAGGGTGCTGCGTCGGATGATGGCAACCGGAATGACCGTATGTCGGAAAGTTTAAAACCGGAACTGGATCACATGCTCAAGGGCAAGTCGCCGCGTAAATATCAATGTGACATTAGTGGGGCGATTGTTTAGGATGGCATCCATAAGGTCAATAGTTTGGCATAAAGTTAATAGCGAAAGATTCTAGCCAAAATATTGACGAAGATCAGCGTCAAACTTGATTCACATTTTTTTAAAAGTACGTCCAGACTGAATCGGCGCAGAAAAGCCATCAGGTCTATGGAAGTCAACTGAACGTGACACCCGGAGAGTCTTCAATGAGCAGTGTTGTGGCCATCGTCAAAAGCATTGTCGGTCAGGTTTTCGTGGTGTCCCCAGAGGGCGTCCGTCGCGTACTCGTTGAAGGCGACCGTCTGTTCGCCGGCGATCAGGTCGATACTGGCGTCTCTGGCGCGGTGTCCCTGGAACTGGCTGATGGCCGCACCCTCGATCTGGGTCGTGACACTCAATGGAGCGCCGACACTCCGGACTCCGTCACCGACCTGGCCGAGGCCACTGCGCAGGCCGCGCCGTCCGTTGAAGAACTGCAACAAGCCATTGCCGCCGGTGTCGACCCGACTACCGCCCTTGAGGCCGCCGCAGCCGGCCCGACCGCCGCTGGTACAGGCGGCGCCGCCGGTGGCGGCCACAGTTTCGTGATGCTTGATGCGACCGCTGGCCGTGTCGATCCGACCATCGGCTTCCCGACCGCGGGCATCAACTCCGGCGGCCAGGCCGCCCAGAACATCACCGGCGGCCAGACCACCGACACCACCACCAACGCCCTGCGCGACTCGACCCTGAGCCTCAGCGCCACGCCGACCATCACCGAAGCGGGCGGCGTGCTGGTGTACACCGCGACCCTGACCCAGGCGCCGCTGACCGACCTGACCGTCACCCTGTCCAATGGCGCGGTGATCGTGATTCCGGCCGGTTCCACCACTGGCACCGTCAACGTGCCGCTGGCCCCGAATGACACGGTCTACAACGACGCCAGCCAGATCAACGTGACCGTCACCGGCACAACTGGCGGCAATGGCATTACCGTTACCGTGCCGACCACTCCGGCCGTGACCCAGGTCACCGACACCATCGACACCACCACCGTCACCCTGACGGCGGGCAGCAGCGTCACCGAAGGTGGCCAGATCACCTACACCGCGACCCTGACCAACCCGGCGCAGACGCCGGTCACCGTCACCCTGTCGAACGGCTCGACCATCACCATCGGCGCCGGCCAGACCACTGGCACCGTCAACGTTCCGACAGCACCGAATGACGTCTATAACAACGGCAGCACCGTCACCACTACCATCACCGGTGCCACGGGCGGCAACTTCGAGAATCTGGTGCCGAACCCGACGCCAGCCGTCACCAATATCGTCGATTCGGTCGACACTACCAACCTGACCCTGACCGCGACCGGCACCGTGGTTGAAGGCGGCCAGATCACCTACACCGCGACGTTGACCAACCCGGCGCAGACGCCGGTGACCGTCACCCTGTCGAACGGCTCGACCATCACCATCGAAGCAGGCAAGACCAGCGGCAGCGTCAACGTGCCGACCGCACCGAATGACGTCTACAACAACGGCGGCACCGTCAGCACCACCATTACCGGTGCTACCGGCGGCAACTTCGAGAATCTGGTGCCGAACACCACGCCGGCGACCACCACCGTCACCGATTCCATCGACACCACCAATCTGTCGCTGTCCGCGACCGGTTCCGTGGCCGAAGGCGGCTCGATCGTTTACACCGCGACCCTGACCAACCCGGCCGGCACGCCGGTGACCGTGACGTTGAGCAACGGCTCCGTCATCACCATTGAAGCGGGCAAGACCACCGGCACCGTGACCGTTCCGGCACCGGCCGATGACGTCTACAAGGATGCCGGCAAAGTCGAAGTCAGCATTACCGGCACCACCGGCGGCAACTTTGAGAACCTGGTGCCGAGCACCGTTCCGGCCGTGACCGAAGTAACTGACACCATCGACACCACCACGGTGAAACTCACCGCGACCGAAACCGCAGCCGAAGGTGGCACTGTTACCTACACCGCCACCGTTGGCGCGCCGGTGACCGGTTCGCCTGTGACCGTGACCCTGGCCAACGGTCAGCAGATCACCATCGAAGTCGGCAAGACCACCGGCACCGTGACCACAACCGCGCCGAATGACGCGCTGACCGGCAATCCGCCCCTGACCAACTCGATCACTGGCGTGAGCGGCGGCAACTACGAAAACCTCGTAGCCGATAAAACCCCGGTTTCGACCACGGTCACCGATACCGTCGACACCACCAACCTGACCCTGAGCGCCACTGGCTCCGTGGCCGAGGGCGGTTCGATCGTCTACACCGCGACCCTGACCAATGCCGCCGGCTCGCCAGTCACCGTGACCCTGTCCAATGGCGCGGTGATCACCATCGAAGCCGGCAAGACCACTGGCACCGTGACCGTTCCGGCCCCTGCCGATGACGGCTACAAGGACGCCGGCAAAGTCGAAGTCACCATCAAGGATGCGTCCGGCGGCAATTTCGAGAACCTCGTTCCGAGCACTGTCCCGGCGGTTACCGAAGTGACCGACACTATCGACACTTCAACCGTGAAACTGACAGCTGACACTTCTGTCGCTGAAGGCGGCACCGTCACTTACACCGCCACCGTTGGCGCACCGGTGACTGGCTCCCCGGTCACCGTGACCCTGGCCAACGGTCAGACCATCACCATCGAAGTCGGCAAGACCACCGGCAGCGTGACCACCACCGCGCCGAACGATGTACTCAACGGCCATGCGCCGCTGACCAACTCGATCACTGACGTGAGCGGCGGTAACTACGAAAACCTCGTGGCCGACAAGACCCCGGTTTCGACCACGGTTACCGACACCGTCGACACCACCAACCTGTCGCTGACTGCGACTGGTTCGGTGGCCGAGGGCGGTTCGATTGTTTACACCGCGACTCTGACCAACCCGGCCGGTACGCCGGTGACCGTGACCTTGAGCAACGGCTCGGTCATCACCATCGAGGCTGGCAAAACCACTGGCACCGTGACCGTTCCGGCACCGGCTGATGACGTCTACAAGGATGCGGGCAAAGTCGAAGTCAGCATTACCGGTACCACCGGTGGCAATTTCGAGAACCTGGTGCCGAGCTCCGTTCCGGCCGTCACCGAAGTCACCGATACCATCGACACCACCACGGTCAAACTGACCGCTACCGAGTCGGCAGCTGAAGGTGGCACTGTCACCTACACCGCCACCGTCGGCGCGCCTGTCACCGGCTCGCCAGTGACCGTGACCCTGGCCAATGGTCAGCAGATCACCATCGAAGTGGGTAAAACCACTGGCACCGTCACCACCACCGCACCGAACGATGCACTCAACGGTCACGAACCGCTGACCAACTCGATCACTGACGTGAGCGGCGGTAACTACGAAAACCTCGTGGCCGACAAGACTCCGGTTTCGACGACTGTCACCGACACCGTCGACACCACCAACCTGACCCTGAGCGCCACTGGCTCCGTGGCCGAAGGCGGTTCGATCGTTTACACCGCGACCCTGACCAACCCGGCCGGCACGCCGGTGACCGTGACGCTGAGCAATGGCTCGGTCATCACCATCGAGGCCGGTAAAACCACCGGTACCGTGACTGTTCCTGCACCGGCCGATGACGTCTACAAGGATGCCGGCAAGGTTGAAGTCACGATCAAGGACGCGTCCGGCGGCAACTTCGAGAATCTGGTGCCAAGCACCGTTCCAGCGGTTACCGAAGTCACTGACACCATCGACACCACCACGGTGAAACTCACCGCGACCGAGTCGGCAGCAGAAGGTGGCACTGTCACTTATACCGCTACCGTTGGCGCGCCAGTGACCGGATCGCCGGTGACCGTGACCCTGGCCAATGGTCAGCAAATCACCATTGAAGTGGGCAAAACCACCGGCACCGTCACCACCACAGCGCCGAACGATGCGTTGAACGGTCATGAACCGCTGACCAACTCGATTACTGACGTAAGCGGCGGTAATTACGAAAACCTGGTGGCCGACAAGACGCCGGCCAGCACCACCGTGACCGACACCGTCGACACCACCAACCTGACCCTCAGCGCCACCGGCTCTGTCGCCGAAGGTGGTTCGATCGTCTACACCGCCACGCTGACCAACCCGGCCGGTACGCCGGTGACTGTGACATTGAGCAATGGCTCGGTCATCACCATTGAAGCGGGCAAAACCACTGGCACCGTGACTGTTCCTGCGCCGGCCGATGACGTCTACAAGGACGCCGGCAAGGTCGAAGTCACCATCAAGGATGCGTCCGGCGGCAACTTCGAGAACCTTGTTCCAAGCACCGTCCCGGCTGTCACTGAAGTCACCGACACCATCGATACATCGACAGTGAAGCTGAGCGCCGATACGTCGGTGGCCGAGGGCGGCACTGTCACCTACACCGCGACGGTCAGCGCGCCTGTGACCGGTTCGCCAGTGACTGTCACTTTGGCCAACGGCCAGACCATCACCATCGAAGTCGGCAAGACCACCGGCACCGTGACCACCACCGCACCGAATGACGCGTTGAACGGTCATGAACCGTTGAGCAACTCGATCACCGGCGTGAGTGGCGGCAACTACGAAAACCTCGTAGCTGACAAAACCCCGGTCAGCACCACAGTGACCGACACCGTCGACACCACCAACCTGTCGCTGACCGCGACCGGGACCGTGGCCGAGGGCGGTTCGATTGTTTACACCGCTACCCTGACCAACCCTGCCGGCACCCCGGTGACCGTGACGTTGAGCAACGGCTCCGTCATCACCGTCGAAGCGGGCAAAACCACAGGCACCGTGACCGTTCCGGCTCCAGCCGATGACGTTTACAAAGATGCCGGTAAAGTCGAAGTGACCATCAAGGATGCGTCCGGCGGAAACTTCGAAAACCTGGTGCCAAGCACCGTTCCAGCGGTGACCGAAGTCACCGACACCATCGACACCACCACAGTCAAACTGACTGCGACCGAGTCGGCAGCTGAAGGCGGCACCGTTACTTACACCGCGACTGTTGGCGCGCCAGTGACCGGCTCGCCAGTGACCGTGACCCTGGCCAATGGTCAGCAGATCACCATCGAAGTCGGTAAAACCACCGGCACCGTCACCACCACAGCGCCGAACGATGCGTTGAACGGTCACGAGCCGCTGACCAACTCGATCACTGGCGTGAGCGGCGGCAACTACGAAAACCTCGTCGCCGACAATACGCCGGTCAGCACCACCGTGACCGACACCGTCGACACTACCAACCTGACCCTGAGCGCTACCGGCTCCGTGGCCGAGGGCGGTTCGATCGTCTACACCGCCACACTGACCAACCCGGCGGGCACGCCGGTGACCGTGACCTTGTCCAACGGCGCCGTCATCACCATCGAAGCCGGTAAAACCACCGGTACCGTGAGCGTTCCGGCCCCGGCCGATGACGTTTACAAGGACGCGGGCAAAGTCGAAGCCACCATTTCGACGGCCACTGGCGGCAACTTCGAGAACCTGGTGCCGAGCACCGTTCCGGCCGTCACCGAAGTCACCGACACCATCGACACCACCACGGTCAAACTGACCGCGACCGAATCCGCAGCTGAAGGTGGCACCGTCACCTACACCGCGACTGTGGGCGCACCTGTGACCGGTTCGCCAGTCACCGTAACCCTGTCCAACGGTCAGTCGATCACCATCGAAGTGGGCAAAACCTCCGGCACCGTGACCACCACTGCGCCGAACGACGCGTTGAACGGCCATGCACCGCTGACCAACTCGATTACCGACGTAAGCGGCGGCAACTACGAGAACCTGGTCGCCGACAAGACTCCGGTCAGCACCACCGTGACCGACATCATCGACACCACCAACCTGTCGCTGACCGCGACCGGCACCGTGGCCGAGGGCGGCTCGATTGTTTACACCGCCACCCTGACCAACCCCGCTGGTACGCCGGTGACCGTGACGTTGAGCAACGGCGCCGTGATCACCATCGAAGCCGGTAAAACCACCGGCACCGTGAGCGTTCCAGCCCCGGCCGATGACGTCTACAAGGACGCCGGCAAGGTTGAAGTCACGATCAAGGACGCGTCCGGCGGCAACTTCGAGAACCTGGTGCCGAGCACCGTCCCGGCTGTCACCGAAGTCACCGACACCATCGACACCACTACGGTCAAACTGACCGCGACCGAGTCGGCGGCTGAAGGCGGCACCGTCACCTACACCGCGACTGTTGGCGCTCCGGTAACCGGTTCGCCGGTCACCGTGACCCTGGCCAACGGTCAGTCGATCACCATCGAAGTCGGCAAGACCACCGGCACCGTGACCACCACCGCGCCGAACGACGCGTTGAACGGTCACGAACCGCTGACCAACTCAATCACTGGCGTGAGCGGCGGCAACTACGAAAACCTCGTGGCCGACAAGACTCCGGTTTCGACTACTGTCACCGACACCGTCGACACCACCAACCTGACCCTGAGCGCGACGCCGGAAGTCAACGAAGGTGGCCAGATCACCTACACCGCGACCCTGACCAACGCCGCCGGCACCCCGGTGACCGTGACGTTGAGCAACGGCGCCGTGATCACCATCGAAGCCGGCAAAACCACCGGCACCGTGACCGTCGACGCGCCGAAGGACGATGTCTACAAGGACGCCGGCACCGTTGAAACGACCATCAAGGGCGCCACCGGCGGCAACTTTGAAAACCTGGTCACCAGCACTGCCCCGGCGGTCACTACCGTCCACGACACCATCGACACGTCCACCGTGTCGCTGACCGCCACCGCCAACGTCGCCGAAGGCGAAACCGTGGTCTACACCGCGACCGTGACGGCGCCAGTAACCGGTTCGCCGGTCGTGGTGACCCTGTCCAACGGCCAGACCATCACCATCGCCGTGGGCGAGACCACCGGCACCGTGAACTTCGTCGCGCCGAACAGCCCATTGGCGGGCGGCAGCTCGCTGAGCGTGACCATCGACAAGGCCACCGGCGGCAACTACGAGAACCTGGCGGTCGACAGCAAACCGGCCAACACTTCGGTTTCGGACACGGTCGACACCACCAACCTGAACCTGACCGCCACCGACTCGGTGGCCGAGGGCGGTTCGATTGTCTACACCGCGACCCTGACCAACCCGGCCGGCACCCCGGTGACCGTGACCCTGTCGAACGGCGCGGTGATCACCATCGAAGCCGGCAAGACTACGGGGACCGTGACCGTTCCGGCGCCAGCCGATGACGTTTACAAGGATGCCGGCAAAGTCGAAGCGACCATTTCGACCGTCACCGGCGGCGGTTTCGAGAACCTGGTGCCGAGCACCGTTCCGGCCGTGACCAACGTCACCGACACCATCGACACCACCACGGTGAAACTCACCGCGACCGAAACCGCTGCTGAAGGCGGCACTGTCACCTATACCGCTACCGTCGGCGCGCCTGTCACCGGTTCGCCTGTGACCGTGACCCTGGCCAATGGTCAGCAGATCACCATCGAAGTCGGTAAAACCACTGGCACCGTCACCACCACCGCACCGAACGATGCGTTGAACGGTCATGAACCACTGACCAACTCAATCACTGGCGTGACCGGTGGCAACTACGAGAATCTGGTCGCCGACAAGACTCCGGTCAGCACCACCGTGACCGACACCGTCGACACCACCAACCTGACCCTGAGCGCTACCGGCTCCGTGGCCGAAGGCGGTTCGATTGTCTACACCGCGACCCTGACCAACCCGGCCGGCACCCCGGTGACCGTGACCCTGTCGAACGGCGCAGTCATCACCATCGACGCTGGTAAAACCACCGGCACCGTAACCGTTCCGGCTCCGGCCGATGACGTTTACAAGGATGCGGGCAAAGTCGAAGCGACCATTTCGACGGCCACTGGCGGCAACTTCGAGAACCTGGTGCCAAGCACCGTTCCGGCCGTGACTCAGGTCACTGACACCATCGACACCACCACGGTCAAACTGACCGCGACCGAGTCGGCGGCTGAAGGCGGCACCGTCACCTACACCGCGACTGTGGGCGCGCCTGTGACCGGTTCGCCAGTCACCGTGACCTTGTCCAACGGTCAGCAAATCACCATCGAAGTCGGCAAGACCACCGGCACCGTCACCACTACCGCACCTAACGACGCGCTGAACGGCCATGCACCGCTGACCAACGCGATTACTGATGTGAGCGGCGGCAATTACGAGAACCTCGTTGCCGACAAGACCCCGGTTTCGACTACGGTCACCGACACCATCGACACCACCAACCTGTCGCTGACCGCGACCGGCACCGTGGCCGAGGGTGGTTCGATCGTCTACACCGCGACCCTGACCAACCCGGCCGGCACCCCGGTGACCGTGACCCTGTCGAACGGCGCCGTCATCACCATCGAAGCCGGCAAGACCACTGGCACGGTGACCGTTCCGGCGCCGGCCGATGACGTCTACAAGGATGCCGGCAAGGTCGAAGTCAGCATCAAGGATGCAACCGGTGGCAACTTCGAGAATCTCGTTCCGAGCACCGTTCCAGCCGTCACCGAAGTCACCGACACCATCGACACGACGACCGTGAAGCTGACCGCTTCCGAAACTGCCGCCGAAGGTGGCACCGTTACTTACACCGCGACCGTGGGCGCGCCGGTGACTGGCTCGCCGGTGGTCGTGACCCTGGCCAACGGTCAGCAAATCACCATCGAAGTGGGCAAGACCACCGGCACCGTGACCACCACGGCGCCGAACGATGTGCTGAACGGCCATGCGCCGCTGACCAACGCGATCACCAACGTGAGCGGCGGCAACTACGAGAACCTCGTAGCGGACAAGACGCCGGTCAGCACCACCGTCACCGACACCATCGACACCACCAACCTGTCGCTGACTGCGACCGGCACCGTGGCCGAAGGCGGCTCGATCGTTTACACCGCGACCCTGACCAACCCGGCCGGCACGCCACTGACCGTGACGTTGAGCAACGGCGCCGTGATCACCATCGAAGCGGGTAAAACCACCGGCACCGTGACCGTTCCTGCGCCAGCCGACGACGTCTACAAGGACGCCGGCACCGTGGAGGCGACAATCAAGTCCGCCACCGGTGGCAACTTCGAAAACCTGGTGACCAGCAACACACCAGCCGTGACCAATGTCACTGACACCATCGACACCACCACGGTCAAACTGACCGCGACCGAGTCGGCGGCTGAAGGCGGCACCGTTACTTACACCGCGACTGTGGGCGCACCTGTGACCGGTTCGCCAGTCACCGTGACCCTGTCGAACGGACAGCAGATCACCATCGAAGTCGGCAAGACCACCGGCACCGTGACCACCACCGCACCGAACGATGCGTTGACCGGCCACGCGCCGCTGACCAATGCGATCACCGGCGTAAGCGGCGGTAATTACGAGAACCTCGTGGCCGACAAGACCCCGGTTTCGACCACGGTCACCGACACCGTCGACACCACCAACCTGACCCTCAGCGCCACCAATTCGGTCGCCGAGGGCGGTTCGATCATCTACACCGCCACACTGACCAACGCTGCGGGCACTCCGGTAACCGTGACCCTGAGCAACGGCGCCGTGATCACCATCGAGGCCGGTAAAACCACCGGCACCGTGACCGTTCCTGCGCCAGCCGATGACGTCTACAAGGACGCCGGGACTGTTCAGGCAACGATCACCAACGCCACTGGCGGCAACTTCGAAAATCTGGTGACCAGCACCGTTCCGGCGGTGACCCAAGTCACCGATACCATCGACACCACCACGGTCAAACTGACCGCGACCGAGTCGGCAGCTGAAGGCGGCACCGTTACTTACACCGCGACTGTTGGCGCGCCAGTGACCGGCTCGCCAGTCACTGTGACCCTGTCCAACGGTCAGACCATCACCATCGAAGTGGGCAAAACCACCGGCACCGTCACCACCACCGCGCCGAACGATGCGCTGACTGGCCACGCGCCGTTGACCAACGCCATCACCAACGTTTCCGGTGGCAACTACGAAAACCTGGTCGCCGACAAAACACCGGTTTCGACCACCGTTACCGACACCATCGACACCACCAACCTGTCGCTGACCGCGACCGGCACCGTGGCCGAGGGTGGCCAGATCACCTATACCGCGACCCTGACCAACGCCGCTGGCTCGCCAGTGACCGTGACGTTGTCGAACGGCGCGGTGATCACCATCGACGCGGGCAAAACCTCTGGCACCGTCACTGTTCCGGCGCCAGCCGATGACGTCTACAAGGACGCCGGCACCGTTCAGGCCACGATCAAATCCGCCACCGGCGGCAACTTCGAAAACCTGGTGACCAGCAACACACCAGCCGTGACCAACGTCACCGATACCATCGACACCACCACGGTCAAACTGACCGCGACCGAAACCGCTGCCGAAGGTGGCACCGTCACCTACACCGCTACCGTGGGGGCACCAGTTACCGGCTCGCCAGTGACAGTGACCCTGTCGAACGGCCAGACCATCACCATCGAAGTGGGCAAAACCACCGGCACCGTGACCACCACCGCGCCAAACGATGTGCTGACCGGTCACGCGCCGTTGACCAACGCCATCACCAACGTTTCTGGCGGCAACTACGAAAATCTGGTCGCCGACAAAACACCGGTTTCGACCACCGTCACCGACACCATCGATACCACCAACCTGTCGCTGACCGCGACCGGCACCGTGGCCGAAGGTGGCCAGATCACCTACACCGCGACCCTGACCAACGCCGCTGGCTCGCCAGTGACCGTGACCTTGTCGAACGGTGCTGTCATCACCATCGACGCGGGCAAGACCACCGGCACCGTGACCGTTCCTGCGCCGGCCGATGACGTCTACAAGGACGCCGGCAACGTACAGGCAACAATCAAGTCCGCCACCGGTGGCAATTTCGAAAACCTGGTGACCAGCACCACGCCAGCGGTGACCAGCGTCACCGATACCATCGACACCACCACCGTGAAGCTGACGGCGACCACGACAGCGGCCGAGGGTGGCACCGTCACCTACACCGCCACCGTGGGTGCACCTGTCACCGGCTCGCCAGTGACCGTGACCCTGTCGAACGGTCAGTCGATCACCATCGAAGTCGGCAAGACCACCGGCACCGTCACCACCACCGCGCCGAACGACGTGTTGAATGGTCATGCGCCACTGACTAACGCAATCACCGGTGTAAGCGGCGGCAACTACGAGAATCTGGTCGCCGACAAGACTCCAGTCAGCACCACTGTCACGGACACCATCGACACCACCAACCTGTCCTTGAGCGCCACCAATTCGGTCGCCGAGGGCGGTTCGATCATCTACACCGCCACCCTGACCAACGCTGCGGGCACTCCGGTGACCGTCACGTTGAGCAATGGCGCCGTGATCACCATCGAGGCGGGTAAAACCACCGGCACCGTGACTGTTCCGGCTCCAGCCGATGACGTCTACAAGGACGCCGGTACTGTTCAGGCCACGATCACCAACGCCACCGGTGGCAACTTCGAAAACTTGGTGACCAGCAACACGCCAGCGGTGACCAACGTCACCGACACCATCGACACCACCACCGTGAAGCTGACGGCGACCGCAACAGCGGCCGAGGGCGGCAATGTTGTCTACACCGCGACTGTTGGTGCACCGGTGACCGGTTCGCCAGTGACCGTGACCCTGTCCAACGGCCAGACCATCACCATCGAAGTGGGCAAGACCACCGGCACCGTGACCACCACCGCACCGAACGATGCGTTGAACGGTCACGCACCGCTGACCAACGCCATCACCAATGTCAGCGGCGGCAACTACGAAAACCTCGTAGCCGACAAGACGCCTGTGTCGACCACCGTCACCGACACCATCGACACCACCAACCTGTCGCTGACCGCGACCGGCACCGTGGCCGAAGGTGGTTCGATCGTCTACACCGCAACGTTGACCAACGCCGCCGGCACTCCGGTGACCGTAACCCTGAGCAACGGCGCCGTGATCACCATCGACGCCGGCAAAACTACCGGCACCGTGACTGTTCCTGCGCCAGCCGATGACGTTTACAAAGACGCCGGCACCGTTCAGGCAACAATCAAGTCGGCCACTGGTGGCAACTTCGAAAACCTGGTGACCAGCAACACACCAGCCGTGACCAACGTCACCGACACCATCGACACCACCACCGTGAAGCTGACGGCGACCGCAACAGCGGCCGAGGGCGGCAACGTGGTCTACACCGCAACTGTCGGCGCGCCAGTGACCGGTTCGCCAGTGACCGTGACCCTGTCCAACGGACAGACCATCACCATCGACATCGGCAAGACCACCGGCACCGTCACCACGACGGCACCGAACGACGTGTTGAATGGTCATGCACCACTGACCAACTCGATCACCAACGTCAGCGGCGGCAACTACGAAAACCTCGTGGCCGACAAGACGCCGGTCAGCACCACCGTGACCGACACCATCGACACCACCAACCTGTCGCTGACCGCGACCGGCACCGTGGCCGAAGGTGGCTCGATCACCTACACCGCGACCCTGACCAACGCGGCAGGCACGCCGGTGACCGTGACCCTGAGCAACGGTTCGGTGATCACCATCGAGGCCGGCAAAACCACTGGCACCGTGACCGTTCCGGCACCGGCTGACGACGTCTACAAAGACGCTGGCACCGTGCAGGCAACCATCACCAACGCCACCGGTGGCAACTTCGAAAACCTGGTGACCAGCAACACGCCAGCGGTGACCAACGTCACCGACACCATCGACACCACCACCGTCAGCATCACCGGCAGCACCTCGGTGACCGAAGGCCAGACCGCGACCTACACCGTGAGCCTGACCCACCCGGCGCAAACCGAAGTGACCCTGAAAATCGTCTACAGCGGCACCGCCGCCGACGGTTCGGACTTCACCGGCGTGTACACCGTGAAGATCCCGGCGGGCGCCAGCAGCGCGCAGTTCAACGTCGCGACCATCGACGACAAGATCACCGAGGGCACCGAGAACTTCGTGGTCAAGATCGACTCGGCCACCGGCGGCAACTTCGAGAACCTGGCGGTCAGCAGCACCAACGGCAGCGTCAGCACTTCGATCATCGACAACGATGCGCCACCGGTCATCGACCTCGACGCCAACAACTCCAGCGGCGCCACCGGGGCCGACTACAAGGTGACCTTCACCGAGAACACCCCGGGCGCGGGCGTGTCGATTGCCGACACCGACATCAGCATCACCGACCCGGACAGCACCATGCTGACCGGCGCCACCATCGTGCTGACTAACCGTCAGCCGGGCGACTCGCTGAACCTGGGCAACAGCGTCAACGGCATCACCATCAATGCCAACAGCAAGGATGGATCGATCACGCTGACTCTGTCGGGCAACGCGACGCTGGCCGACTACATGCAGCAGATCAAGAACATCACCTTCACCAACAACAGTGAAGATCCGAGCACCGTGCCGCGCATCATCACCGTGACGGTGACCGATGGCGGCAACTACTCCAACGTCGCCACCACCACGGTCAACGTGGTGGCCGTCAACGACGCGCCGGTCGCAGCACCGGTCAACGTCACCGGCACCGAAGACACCCCGCTGATCCTCGGCTGGTCGACCTTCGGCGTCACCGACGTCGACAGCCCGGCCTCGAGCCTGGGCGTGAAAATCACCCAGCTGCCGGGCGAAGGCAAACTGCAGTACCTGGACGGTTCGACCTGGAAAGACGTCGCCACCAACCAGACCTTCAGCAAGGCCGACATCGACGCCGGCAAGCTGCGCTTCCTGCCGGATGCCAACGAATCGGGTGTGAACGGTTATGGCGGCACCGGTCTGGGCAACAACCAGGCGGACTACGCGCAGATCAAGTTCCAGCCAACCGACGGCCAGCTGCTGGGCAACACCGGCACGATCAAGATCGACATCACGCCGGTGGCGGATGCGCCGACCCTGTCGGTGGCCGACAACAGCGTGAAGTCCACCGGGCTGGTCAAGGACGTCTGGACCGGCCTGTCGGGCCTGGGCACCGACGGCAGCGGCGCCAACTCGACCACCCTGAAAAACGTGATCGACGGCGCAGGCAAACCGAACACCAGCGGCACCGTGACCAACGTGCAGTCCGACGGCAGCGTAGCCGCCGGCACCGCCTCGAAGACGTCCGGCCTGATCTACCTCGAAGCCGGCAAGACCTACACCTTCACCGGCACCGGCGATGACAGCCTGCTGGTGAACATCGGTGGCAAGAACGTGGCCTCCACGACCTGGGGTGCGGGCGGCAACCTCAACGGTTCGTTCACCCCGACCACCAGCGGTTACTACACCGTGGAGATCTACCACCACAACCAGAGCGGCCCGGGCAGCTACGACGTCAACCTGTCGGTCAACGGCGGTACGCCGATCGACCTGAGCAGTGCCGGCGTGCCGATCTACACCGGCGTACAGGACCTGGTGAACTCCGGTGTGACCGTCTCCGATCTGCACGGCACCAACGGCGAAGGCTATTACGACGGCTACAAGCTCAACACCGGCGCTGAAGGCACCACCGTGAAACTGTCGTCGATCAGCACCGCGCTGACCGACACCGACGGCTCGGAAACCCTGAGCATCAAGATCAGCGGCGCACCAGTCGGTTCGGTGCTCAGCGATGGCGCGGGCCACAGCTTCACCGTGACCGCCACCAGCGGCGACGCCAACGTCACCGGCTGGAACCTGGGCAGCCTGACCGTGACCCCGCCGGCCTACTACAACGGCCAGTTCAACCTGACCGTGACCTCGACTTCGACCGAGGCTCTGGGCGGCTCGGCCAGCACCACCGCGACCATTCCGGTCTCCGTGGTGCCGGCGGTCTACAACTCGATTGTCGCCACTTCGGCTGACGACACCGTCACCGGCACCGACGGCAACGACATCATCGTCGCCGACATCGGCGGCCTGACCGTGGTGCCGGGCACCAACTACAACATCGCGTTCATGGTCGACAGCTCGGGCAGCATGAGCGCCTCGTCGATCAACGCCGCGAAGGACTCGCTGACGTCGGTGTTCAACACCCTCAAGCAGAGCATGGGCAACAACTCGGGGACGGTGAACATCTTCCTGGTGGACTTCGATACCCAGGTCAACAAGTCGGTGTCGGTGAACCTCAACGACCCGAACGCGCTGACCAAGCTCAAGGCAGTGCTGGACTCGATGACCTCCGGCGGCGGCACCAACTACGAAGACGTGTTCAAGGCTACGGCCAACTTCTTCCAGAGCGCCGAAGCCGTTGCCAACACCGGGGCGAAGAACCTCACGTACTTCATCACCGACGGCCAGCCGACCTACTACCAGAGCGGCGAGCAGACCAACCCGACGCTGTACGGCAACGTGAAGCTCGACGACGTGGTGAAGACCAGCAATTACAAGCTGGGCGACAGCTTCAGCACCTACATCGACAGCACGCACTACCTGACCATCAGCACGGCGGGTGCCGTGGTCCTGCAGACGTACAAGAACGGCAGCTGGAACTGGAGCAACGTGGGCACCATCCACGCCCAGGGCGACGGCACCTACGAGCTGTCGAGCCTGGCAGGCTCCGGCAGCAGCACCAGCCAGGCCACCACTGACAACGCCAACAGCGCCTTCGCACTGCTGGGCAACCTGTCCAATGTGGAAGCCATCGGGATCAACAGCGGTGTCAGCCTCAATGACCTGAAACCGTACGACACCGATCACAACCCGCAGACCAACATCGATCCGAAGGACCTGGCCAACTCGATCATCGGCCACACCGAAGCGACGATGCCGGGCAACGACACCGTCAACGGTGGCGACGGCAACGACATCCTGTTCGGCGATCTGGTGAGCTTCAACGGCATTGCCGGCGAGGGTTACCAGGCGATGCAGGCGTTTGTCGCGCAGCAGACCGGCGTCGATGTCAGCAAAGTCACCACCAGCAACGTGCACCAGTACATCACCGAGCACTATCAGGCGTTCGATGTGTCCGGTGCCCACGACGGCAACGACACGCTGCTGGGTGGCGCAGGCAATGACATCCTGTTCGGCGGCGGCGGCAATGACGTGCTCGACGGCGGCAAGGGCAATGACATCCTGCTCGGCGGCTCCGGCAACGACACGCTGATCGGCGGGCAGGGCAACGACATCCTGATCGGCGGTTCCGGTGCCGACACCTTCGTCTGGAAAGCAGGCGACACCGGCAACGATGTGATCAAGGACTTCAACGCCAGCGAAGGTGACCGCATCGACCTGCGCGACCTGCTGCAGGGCGAGTCCGGCAGCACCATCGACAACTTCCTGAAGATCACCACGGTCGACGGCGTGTCGTCGCTGCAAGTCAGCTCGGCGGGCAAGTTCAACTCCGCCGATGCGGCTGCTGCCACACCGGACGTGACGATCAAACTGGAAGGCAACAACTGGTCCACTGCCAACATTCACAACCTGATTGCCGGCAGCGATCCGACCATCAAGGTCGACCACAACAACAGCTGATGCGTGAACAAAACGGCCGCCCCAATGGGGCGGCCGTCACGTTTGCGTCTTTCTTCCCGGTGACGATTGCGTCGCCGCACCGCATACTCCCGTGCAGTTGGCTATGCTGCTGACAGCATGACGCCGGTCCATTTCCGAGGGATGCTCAATGTTTTACGTGCAACGCGATGCACAGGGTCAGTTGGTTCGCGTGGAAGCTGCGGCCTGGGCCGAGGCCACGGAAACGCTGCCCGCCGACCACCATGAAATCCAGGCCTGGTTTGCCAACGCGGCCGTGGAAAACAGCCTCAAGCAGCTCAAGCAGAGCGACCTGGAAATGATCCGGGTACTCGACGACCTGATTCAGGTCCTGACCCAGAAAGGCGTGATCCGCGTCACCGACCTGCCGCCGGCGGCCCAGGCCAAGCTGATGGACCGGACCCAGGCCCGGGAAGCGTTGGGCGGGTTGAGCCAGTTGATTGATGATGAAGAGACCGGGTTGATCTGATCTCTTTTGTCCTGCCCGCTCCCGCGCTGCGCGTGGGAACGGGCAATTCATCACCAGGGTTTCGGTTCACCGAAAAGCTGCCCCTGAACCCCATACAACCCCATCTCGCGAATCACCGACAATTCCCCTTCCGTCTCGACCCGCTCGGCAATCAGCGGCAGATCGATGCTGTGCGCCGCCCGCTGGATCGCCTCGATGAACAGGCGCTTGTCGCTCTCCTGGTCGATCGCGCGGATGTAGCTGCCATCGATCTTCAGGTACGCCAGCCCCAGCCGCGCCAGGTTGCCGATCATGCTGAAGCGCCCGCCGAAGCGTTGCAGGCTCAGGGAGAAACCGAGTTCGCGCAAACGTCGGGTCAACTGTTCCAGCACCGCTTGTTCCGGCAGTTGCTCCTCGCCAATTTCCAGGGTCAGTCGCGGCCCCAGATTGGAATGCGAGCGCAGGATCTCGAAGACTTTGTTCAGCGCCTGTGGATCGGCCAGGGTCGCCGAGGACAGGTTCAGCGCCAGGGATTCTTCATGGCCGGCCATTTGCTCCAGCACTCGCTCGAGCATCAGCCGGTCCAGCCGTGCGGTCCAGCCAAAGCGCTCCAGCCACGGCAGGAAACGCCCGGCGGGAATGGTCTGGCCCTGTTCGTCGAGCAGGCGCGACAGCACTTTGTAATGCAGCACCAGTTGCGTGTCCTGCGCTGCCACCACTGGCTGGAAGAACAACTCGAAACGCCGCTGGTTCAGCGCCTGATCGAGCAAGCGATGCCAAGCGTGATGATCGTCGCCGACGTCCGCCACCAGGCTCTGGTCGAGGCACGCCCAATTCTGTTCGCCCTGACCTTCGGCCTGAGCCAGGGCCTGATCGCCGAGGCTGAGTACCGCTTGCGGGGAATCGCCGTGGGCGAACGGTGCCACGCCGATGGAAGCCACGGCGGCCACGTCGGTGGCGCCCGTCGCATGCAGGCTGCCCAGGGCGCTGTCGAGACTCTGCGCCAGTTGCAGCGCTTCTTCGCGGGTCAGCCCCGGCGCCAGCACGGCGAATTCACCGCCACGAATGCGGGTCACGAGGTTCTGGGTTTCCGGGTATTTGGCGCACTCGCGAGAGAGTTGCTGGCCGACCGCTTTCAACAATTCATCGGTGCGCTGACCGCCGAGACGCTGGTTCAAACCAGCCAGATCCTTGACCCGAAGCAACAGCAAGTAACCTGAGCTGGCCTGTTCCGGGTTGCTCACCCGGGCGTTGAGTTGCATCTCGAAGTAGCGTCGGTTGGCCAGCCCGGTGAGGTTGTCCTGATAGGACTCGGTGCGCAGTTTTTCACTGCGCTCGGCCTGCTCCTGGAACAGCGCCTTGAGCTTCTCGACCATCTGGTTCATGGCCAGCACCACGCGACGCAGTTCAGGCGTGCGCGGCAGGTCCGGCAGGCTGAGGAATTCGCGACGGGCGATGGCGTGGGATTGTTTGACCATGTAGTCCAGCGGCCGCAATTGCCGGCGCAGCAACAGCGCACCCAGCACCGCACTCACCGCACCGCAGACCAGCAGCCAGCCCAGGCTGCCGATTGCGCTCTGCCAGAGTTTGGCCAGGGCGAACATCGGGTGGCTGACCACCTCGACCCGCGCCGCCTGTTCCCAGCCACGGCTGACCAGTGCATCGCCGCCGGCCGGCTCAAGGCCGATCAGTTTGACGAACCAGTCCGGCACGTTGGTGACGGCGGGAATGCCGCTGCGCTCGACGATGGTCTGGTCGGTCTTCAGATCGACCACGCGGATGCTCGAGTAATAACCGCTGTCGAAGATCGAACTGACCAGCAGCTCGACCATCGCCGGGTCGTCGATGTTCGGGGTCAGCGACAACGCCAGCGCCGTGGCGGCGTCCTGGGCGTGGGAGCGCAACTGGTTGACATACTGGGTGCGCGAGCTCTCCAGGCTGACCATGAAGCTGCCGGTGAAGGCGACCACGAGGAACAGACAGATAGCGATCAACAGCTGTTTGAACAAGGACATCTGAGCGCGTGCTCCTAGTTAGTCGTCTCGACCGGGAATCCTTCGGCCTGCATTTTTTTCAACACATCCTGCCAGCGTGACAGGCGTTTGGTGTCGCCGACCTTTTTGTTGCCCTTGGCTCCCGGCAGATACAGCCCTTCGGCATTGAAAGAGTAGACCGGCAGCAAATCGGTTCGCTCGGAGGCCGGCCTGATCGGGTCGATCAGGCTGTCGAGCACCAGCGGCATGGCATCGGGACTGGAATAGTAGGTCAACACCATGTGCGCGCGGTTCTGCCGCAGGGCCTTGACGTAGGTGATGCGCAACTTGTCACTGGCCACGCCGAGGTGGCGCAGGCTGAAATACTTGGCGATCGCGTAGTCTTCGCAGTCACCGGCGCCTTTCCACAAGGCTTCGATGGGGGTCTCCCAATAATCGACCTGGCCCCACAGATCGATGTCCTCGACGTAGCGCATCTGTTTGTTGAAAAACAGGTTCACCACCTTGAGCTTTTCCATCTCGCTGACCTGCTTCTGGGTGGCCAGCAGATTCTGCCAGGCATCGATCCGTTGTTGCCCGGCGCCCAGCGGTCCGTACAATGCCGTGGCCTTGCGGCTGATCGCGGAAAAATCCCAATCGGCATGCAGACCGCCCAGCATGACGCCGGCCAGCAGCAGCGCGCAGGCAAGCCAGCGCGCAATCCGGGGAATCGCGAAACGTACCGCCAATGCAAGGCATCCAGGGCAGGAGGAAAGGCGTTTGATGGTGAAGGTTAGCCGAGCAAAAAACAATGGCACCCTGAGATCATCGCCCGCGCGCTAAACTTCAGATGTGACAGGGTTCTTCTACACGGTTTGACAACCTGTAGAGCAATCACTAGTGTCCTTTGGATCCAAATTTCGCAGTCAACAGGGTGTGCAGTTGTGACCCAGAAGCCCAAGCCACTCCACAGCATCAAAGTCGAAGGGCCGATTCCCGCGCATCTGGCGCGCTCGGTCATCGAGGAAACCCTGCGCTCGGCGATTCTCGACGGGCGCCTGCCGTGCGGCACCGCGGTCCGCCAGCAGGATCTGGCGGACCTGTTCGGCGTCAGCCGCATGCCGGTACGCGAAGCGTTGCGTCAGCTCGAAGCCCAGGGCCTGTTGAGCGTGGTAGCCCACAAAGGCGCCGTGGTAGCGCCGCTGATCCAGGGCGACGCGACCGAAACCTACGAACTGCGCATCCTGCTGGAATCCGAAGCCCTGCGTCAGTCGATCTCGCTGCTGACCAGCGCCGACCACGAACGCGCCGCCGGTTACATCGAAGAGCTGGAAACCGAGCACGACTACACGGAGATCGGTCGGCTCAACCGCCTGTTCCACATGACGCTTTACAGCAAATCCCCGAACGGCCGCCTGCTGCGGCTGGTCGAGGACGGTTTGAATGAAGAGGAACGCTTCCTGCGTTTCAACCTCGAGGCCATGGGCCTGGGCAAGATCTCCCAGGACGATCACCGCGCGTTGCTGCAAGCCGTGCAGCAACGTGACACCCCGCTCGCTGTGGCATTGCTGGAGCAGCACCTCAACCGCGGTGTCGAGGTCATCACCCGTTACCTCGCCAGCCCCGCCGCACAAAACCGCAAGACAGCCCGCTGATTCCCCCCTTCCGGGTGAGCTCCCGCTCACCCGGCGAATAACCCGCTTACAAATCCCCACGCCAGTCACGCTCAATTGCCGTGGCACTTCGGCGCCTTCGCTCTAACCTCCCCCCTGCTTTGGACAGCCCGGAAATTGCACCGCAAGGAAGTCATTTTCGACGATAGCCGCGGCGCCGATTTACGCGCACCCTTGAATCGCCAACCCAAATAGAACGGGGACGCGCCGCCCCGGCAGCAGTCTCCGCAACAGGAACCTACGGAAGGAGCCTTGTCACGGGAAAAGGAAGATTCGCCGCCGTATCAGGCCAACTTCATCCCCTCAGATCATTTCAATTACTTACTTCAAAAGTTGCTTTGAGTGAGGCATTCACTCTTGTTATTCAATTTTGGCCTTTAAAGGCCGAAAGGAGCAACTACGCCCAAATAAAACTTAACTTAAAAGTTTTATCAGCTTCGCTCATACTTGAAAAACAGCAAACTTAAATTAATTAAAAATATACTTGTTAAGTTGTTTTGCGATGTATTAGTTTTTCTACGCCGGGTTTATACCGAACCGAAAAGCCGGCAAGCTCCAACAACATGGCCCGCTGCACGTCAGTCTCTCCTGGCGTTCCGATGTACCGGGCCTCTCGATACAACTTCAACTTTCATCGAAACGAATGAGGCTATCGCTCGCCTGGAAACTATATCCAACGTTGTTAGCCATTGATTGAGCAGTCCCTATATCCCTATAAGCCAGAGGCTCGCATCATGCCAACTAAAGAACAACTCGCCCAAAAGAAAGCCGAACTCAGCGTTCACCCGATCTTCTCCGAAATCGATTCGCTGTCGGTGTTGCGACGCTTCATGGAATCCCATGTCTTTGCCGTATGGGACTTCATGTCGCTGACCAAACGCCTGCAACAGGAACTGACCTGCACCCGACTACCGTGGCTGCCGCCGCGCGATCCCCATGCCGCACGATTGATCAATGAAATCGTGCTTGGCGAAGAGTCGGACGATCGGCTGTCACACGGGCATTACAGTCATTTCGAGTTGTACCTGGATGCGATGCGCGAAGTCGGTGCGAGCACCTCGGCGGTGGAGCGCTTTGTCGCGCTACAACAGGAGGGCGTGAGCTATGACGTCGCGCTGCAAAGTGTCGAGGTCGACCCGGCCGCCGCGCAATTCGTACGCGACACCCTGCACACCGCGCTGCATGCACCGGGGCACAGTGTAGCCGCGGCTTTCCTGCATGGTCGCGAGAGCGTGATCCCGACCATGTTCCAGCGCATGCTCGATGCCTGGGGCATCGGCGTGGAGCAGGCGCCGACCTTCCGCTACTACCTGGAGCGACACATCGAAGTCGACTCCGAAGACCACGGCCCCGCCGCCGAGCAACTGCTGGAGCGCCTGGTCGATGGCAATCCGCAGCGTGAGGCCGAGGTCTATGCCAGCGCCATCGCTGCCGTGGAAAGCCGCATCGCCCTGTGGGACGGCCTGCGCCTGAGCATGCGCGAGCCGCTGGCGGAGGTGGCCGAATGAACGCCGCCGACTACCAATCCTTCGCCGACGCCTGGGAAAGCCGCGCCACCATCCGCACCCGGCCGCGCCGCGTGCTGGAGGACGATACGCGGCTGATCTATCCGCTCAGTCGCCAACCCTTGGTGCTCAGTGAAACCTTCCTGCGCGAATGCCCGGAACAGCGTGATTTTGCCCTGGTGCAGACGCTGTACAAGTTCATCAACGACGTGGTGATTTTCGAGACCGAGATCGTCGACAAGACCGCCCGCAGCATTGCCAAGAACCGCTTCGCCGTGGCGTTCCCGTTCGCCTGTCGCTACGACGCCATGACCGTGGTCGTGGACGAGGATTACCACGCGCTGGTGGCGATGGATTTCATGCAGCAGACCGTGGCCATGACCGGCATCGAACCCATCGAGTTGCCGAATGAAATCGAACTGAGCCGGGCGATTCCGGCCGCCGTCGAATTGGCCCCGGAGCACTTGCGCAGCGCCGTGGAGCTGATCTGCGTCGCCATCGCCGAGAACACCGTGACCGGCGATGTCGCGGCGTTCGCCCGGGACGACACGGTCAAGCCGTCGATCAAGGGCCTGATGGCAGATCACTTGCTCGACGAGGGCCGTCACTCGAGTTTCTGGGCGCGGATGGTGCGCATCTACTGGCACACCGCGAGTGACGCGGATCGCGAATGTATCGCGCAGATCCTGCCGGTGTTCATCGGCCACTACCTGACCAACGACATCCAGAAGTCGTTCGACCTGCGCCTGATCGATGCCTTGCCGGTCAACGATGCGACCCGCCGCGCACTGAAAGACGAGATGGCCGGGCTGGCCTTCCCGATCAATCGCCACCACCCGCTGGTGGGCAACATCGTGCGCTTTTTCCACAACAGCTCACTGCTCGACACACCGTGCGTACAGCACGCCCTGCGCGACTACCTGGTTTGACACGGAGGCTGACATGAGACGTCTCGACATTTTGCTGAAGGGCCGCAGCCAGGCCTTGACCGACCTGGCGCTGGAGCTCGAACAACACGGTCATTCATTGCTGTCGGAAGCGGCTCCGTCGATGGATCTGGTGATCGACGACGGCAGTCTTGCGCCACAGAATCACGGCGTGACACCACACCTGACCTTGCGTCTGGGTATCGGTGCAACGGGCGTCGGCGGACTGCCGGTGCTCGATCTGCTGTGCCTCTGCGACTCGACACTGCTGAGCCGCGTGCCCATCGCCGACGAACCCTCCGGCAACGGTCAGGCCCTGCGCCAGCGAACACTCGCACTCGTGGTGGACGAAGTGGCGCTGCTGGTCAGCCGTTTTTCCCGCGATGCCGAATATTTCCAGCACGCGATGACGGCCCGTGCACCGGACTTCGAGCAAGTGGAAAACCTGCTGTTTCTCGACAGCCTGGCCTATGTGCATCGCTTCAATGCCACGGCCAATCCGGACTTGCTGCAACAGGCGCAAATTCCAGTCATAGAGCGCCTGCAACAGAGCTTGATCGAGCATGCCGAACGCCCGGCGCTGCACCTCGCCGAGCAGTCGATCAGCTATCGCCAGTTGCATGATCACAGCCGGGCGATCCAGCAGCAGTTGCTGACGATGCTGGAGACACAACCGCAACCCTGGGTGGTGGGGATTTGCCTGCCGAAATGCGACGCGCTGTTTGCTTCGATCCTGGCGGTTCTCGGCAGTGGCGCTGTGTATCTGCCGCTGGAGCCAAGCCATCCGCTTCAGCGCCAGCAGTACATCCTGGAAAACGCCGGTGCTGTGTTGTTGTTGCACGATGGCGAACATCCGCTGAGCGATTTGATGCCGGGGCTGGATGTCTGCCGCATCGACCGCACTGAAGTCGATCCGGCGTTACCGCTGATGCTTCACCGGCCCAAGCTCGATGCACCGTGCATGGCGCTCTACACCTCCGGCACCACCGGCCATCCGAAGGGTGTGCTGCTCAGTCAGGCCAACCTCGCGCACTTCACCGCGTGGTACGCCGATTACGTGCAGTTGCACGCCGAGAGCCGGGTGCTGCAGTTCTCGTCGCTGAGTTTTGACTCGTCGCTGATCGACATCTTCCCGACCCTGCTCGAAGGCGCGGAACTGGTGGTGCCCGACGACAACCAGCGCCGTGATCCGCTGCAACTGGTGGCGCTGATTCGCCGCCGGCAGCTGACCCACGCGTTCCTGCCGCCAGCACTGCTGAGCATCCTGCCGCTGGAGCAATTGCAAAGCGTCGGGCAGATCATGACCGGCGGTGACGTCTGCGAGCCGTTCGTGATCGAGCAACTGACGCGCCAAGGCAAACTGCACAACCTCTACGGCCCCACCGAAGCGACGGTGCTGATCACCGCGCGGCAGCTGCAACCGGGCGACAGCAATCGCACCCTCGGCGGGCCGATTGCCAACAGCCAGGTACTGATTCTCGACGACGATTTGCAACCGGTGCCGGAGCAAACGGTGGGCGAACTGTTCATCATCGGTCCTGGCGTGTGCCTGGGTTATTTGAACAATCCGCAGCAGACCACCGAGCGTTACCTGGACCTGGAGTTGCCGGACGGCCGGCGTCTGCGCGCCTACCGCAGCGGCGACATGGCCAAGTGGGGTGAGGACGGCATCGAGCTGTGCGGACGACGCGACAATCAGGTGAAGATCCGCGGCTTCCGGGTCGAGCCGGAAGAGATCGAACGGTGCCTGCGCGAGAGCCAGTTGTATCGGCAGATCGCCGTTGTGATCGACAGTCAGCGGCGGATTCTGGCGTTCCTCGCCCAGCCGCAATCGGACGCCGCCCGCGATGCGCTGAAGGCACATGCCCAGCAGTTCCTGCCGGACTACATGCAACCGGTGGCGTGGACAGAACTGCCGAACATGCCGTTCGCCGCCAACGGTAAAGTCGACCGCAAGGCGTTGCTGGAGCTGCCGGTGAGCGTGCAGGACAGCGGTCCGAAATGCCTGCCGGCCAACGCTGATGAAGCGCTGTTGCTGGAGATCTGGGGCGAACTGCTGGAGCTGCCGACCAGCGACATCTCCACCGATGAAAGCTTCTTCAATCTCGGCGGTCACTCGATTCTGCTGTCGCGCATGCTCCTGCGTCTGCGGGAGGAATTCGGCCGCAGCATTTCGATCAACCGCTTCATCGAACTGCCGACCATCACCAAGCTCGCCACCCTGGTACGCGGCACCGATGACAGCGCGGTGCTCAGCGCCCAGGCCATGGCCGACGCCGAGCGACCGCTGGACATCGAGCCATTGCCAATCAGCCGCATGGGCGATGTGCACAAGGTGATCGTCACCGGCGCCAACAGTTTTGTCGGCGTGCACATCGTCGAGGCGTTGCTGGGGTGGGGCGCCAGCGAAGTGGCGTGTCTGGTGCGCGACGGCGGCGGGCAAACGGCGGCGCAGCGCTTTGCCCAATCGTTGCGAGAGAACCGGCTGGAGCATCTGGACCTGAGTCGGGTGCGGGTCTATTCGGCGGACATCACCCGGCCGCAACTGGGCCTGTCCGATGAGGACTTCGAGCGACTGGATCGCGAGTTCGGCGCGCTGGTTCACAACGCGGCCAACGTCAATCACGTCCTCGATTACGAGTCGCTGGCGGCAGACAACGTCGAGCCGGTTTTCGAACTGCTGCGGTTGTGCGAAGGGCGCAGCAAGAAAGTGTTCAATTTCGTCTCGACCCTGTCGGCTTCCAGCACCGTCGACGACGCAGGCCGGGTGCTGGAATTGCCCGCCGCACCGACGCCGCCGATCTACATCCGCAACGGCTACAACCTCTCGAAGTGGGTCGGCGAACGTATCCTCGAACGGGCGCGGGAGCGTGGGGTGCGGGTCAATCTGTATCGGCCCGGCAACATCAGTTTCAACAGCCTCAGCGGCGTCTGCCAACCGCACAAGAACCGTTTGATGCTGATGCTCAAGGGCTCGATCCAGCTCGGTCAGGTGCCGGCCTTCGCGCTGAATTTCGACCTGATGCCGGTGGATTTTCTTGCCCGCTTCATCGCCTTCCATGCCAGCCGTTATTCGCCCGAACGGGCGGTGTTCAACCTGCACAACCCGGAGCCTCTGAGCTGGGATGCCTACGTTGCATCGTTCCGCGAAACCGGCAGCGAGTTTTCGCTGGTCAGCGTTGCCGACTGGCAACAGCAACTGGGTCGGGTCGATGCCGACAACGCGCTGTTCGGCGTACTCGGTTTCTACCTCAACGGCTTTGAGGAAGACATCGGCGACATCTCCCTGATCGGCCACGCCAACGCCCAGGCCGGCGTGCAACAGATGGGCGCGCACTACCCGGAAAAATCCCCGGCACTGCTGCGTCGCGGCTGCGACTACCTGAAAGAAATCAACTTCATCTGACTCATCAAACAAGGAGCAACATCATGAGCAATCTGCAACCCGACACCCTGATCAAAAACCCTCACGGCTGCCACGTGGTGTCTTCGGTGGAAGTGCCGGTGGACGCCAAACAGGTGTGGGCGGTGGTCGGAAAATTCGACGGCTTCGATCGTTTCATTCCGGCGCTTTCGCACATCGAGATGACCGGCGAAGGCGTGTCTTCGCTGCGCAAGAAGTTCTTCAAGGATGGCAACGTGGTGGTCGAGCAACTCAACTCCCGGGACGACCAGGCGCTGAGCATGACCTGGACCACGATCTACAACACCCTGGGCGTGGCCAATCTGTGGGCGGCGATGAATGTGGAATCGCTGGGCGCGGGCAAGTCGCGGGCGACCTGGACGATCATTGCCGAGCCGGCCAGCGGCGGGCCCGAGGCGCTGTCGGGGTTCAAGGATTTCGTCCAGGGATTTGCCGATGATGCGATGGGCAATGTGCTGAAGCTGTTTGTGTAAGGCATGAAAAAGCCCGCTGCGGATCACTCCGCAGCGGGCTGTTTTTTATCGCAAGCGATCAGATCTTGAAGCTGTCGACCAGTTGTTTCAAACGGTTGGCCTGCTGCGACAACGCATCGCAATCCTTCAACGTTTCATTGAGGTTGGCCACGCTCTGCTGGTTCAGCAGGTTGATCTGGTTGACGTCGACGTTGAGGGTTTCCACCACGGCGGTCTGCTCTTCGGTCGCCGCTGCCACCGACTGGTTCATGCCGTCGATTTCGCCGATACGCTGGGTCACGCTGACCAGACGCAGACCGGCCTGGTTCGCCACTTCAACGCTCTCTTCGCTGGACGCCTGACTGGCGTTCATGGTGGTCACCGCTTCGCGGGAGCCGACCTGCAGCGAGGTGATCATCTTGTGGATTTCTTCCGCCGATTCCTGGGTACGGTGAGCGAGGTTGCGCACCTCGTCCGCCACCACCGCAAAACCGCGTCCGGCTTCACCGGCACGGGCCGCTTCGATGGCCGCGTTGAGCGCCAGCAGGTTGGTCTGTTGGGAGATGCCTTTGATCACGTCGAGAATGTGGCCGATGTTGTCGGTGCTCGCATTCAGGGTTTCGATCTGGGTGCACGACAGGCTGATCTTCTGCGACAGCTCGGTCATCGCCTGAATCGTCTGCTCGACCACCTGACGACCGTCATCGGCCTGCTCGCTCGCGCCGCTGGCGTGTTGCGAAGCGTCGGCGGCGTTGCGGGCGATTTCCTGGGTGGCGGCACCCAACTGATTGATCGCGGCCGCCACGCTGTTGGTGCGTGCACTTTGCTCGTCGGAACCGATGATCGAGGCGTTGGACGATGCCATCACCCGTTGCGACAGGTCGTGTACATGACGAGTCGCGGAAGACACTTCGGAAATGGACGCGTGAATCCGCTCCACGAACTGGTTGAACGAACTGCCCAGCTCGCCGAACTCATCCTTGCTTTCCACTACCAGACGACGGGTGAGGTCACCTTCACCCTGAGCGATGTCCTGCATCGCGCGGCCCATGGTAATCAGCGGACGCATCAGCACGGTGATCAACAGGCTCAGGAAGACTGCAATCGCACCCACTGCAACGAACATTGCGATCAGTGCCGAAGTACGGAACTGGCTGAGCGCAGCGTAGGCCTTGTCGCGGTCGATCGACAGACCGATGTACCACTCGGCATTCGGCAGGCCGGTGACCGGGGTGAACGACAGGATGCGCTCCTGGCCGTTGAGCACCACGTTCTGGTTGCCCTTCTGGATGCGCACATCGGCGTTCGGGTAGATGTCCTTGAGGTTCTTCATCACCTGGTCTTTGTCCGGGCTGACGATCACCTGACCGTCACCGCTGACCAGGAATGCGTGGCCCAGGCCACCGAAGTCCACCGAGTTGATGATCTTCACAAGGGTTTCCAGACTCAGGTCACCGCCCACCACACCAAGCAGCTCGCCGTTCTTTTTCACCGGCATGGCGATGGTCACCACCAGACCGCCAACGGCGGCCATGTATGGCGGGGTCAGCATGGTCTGGTCAGCGGCCACGGCCTGCTTGTACCACGGGCGCTGACGCGGGTCGTAGCCGTCCGGCATCTTCGCGTCAGGGCGCTGGGTGAACACACCGTTGGCCTGGCCGACGTAGGTGAACTGGAAGTTCGAGGTGAAGGCCGGTTGATCGACCAGCCCCGGGAAATCGGCGTTCTTGCCCTGATGAGCGACGTTCTGCGCGAGGTTTTCCAGTACCAGAATCCGTCCGCTCATCCAGTTCTGCACACTGCTGGCGGTCAGATCGCCGGCCTGCTGGACGGAGGACTGCAGGTTCTGACGAATGGTATTTCGCTGCAGATAGTCGTTGTACAAAGTGAACAGCGCGAACGCCAGGACCACGACGCCCGAGGCGGCCAACAGGATTTTATGGCTGAACTTGAGATTCATTTCATGGGACTTCTTATGCCAAAAGTGGGGATGCGTTCCGGATGCAACATTCCATGTACAGCGCAGGCAGCGTTCTGATGGCTGCTCTACTTTGGTGCACGCATGTCTCACCAGTCTGTCGGCACGATTCGGAGAAAACTTAGCGTTTTGTAGGAAATGGACGGCATTTCTGCCAGCTTCCCGCCGAACGGCGTGCCAGAGCGTTCGCCTGGCATTTTTTGATGACTGTTTTGCAGCGTCGGTTGCAAATTCTGTAACCCTTGCTGACAATGCGACTAATTATCATTTGTGACGTCCGGGCTGTCGCGTTCATGTCCTCACCTGAGTTTGCAGTACAGGCGCTTTACAGTCGTCATCACGGCTGGCTCAACGGCTGGTTGCGCGCGCGGCTGGGCAATGCGGCCGATGCGGCGGATCTGGCCCAGGACACTTTCGTTCGCCTGCTGCAACGCACCGAGCGTCTCGAACTCAAGGCGCCCCGCGCGTTCCTGCGCACCATCGCTCGCGGTCTGGTCATCGACCATTGGCGTCGCGAAGAAATCGAACGCGCCTACCTGGAAACCATCGCTCACTTGCCCGAAGCCGAAACACCCAGCGCTGAAGCCCGCGCGCTGGTGATTGAGCTGCTGGAAAGCATTGCCCGCATGCTTGAGGGACTGAAGCCCAAAGTGCGTCAGGCATTTCTGCTGGCGCAGTGCGAAGGTTTGACCCACAAGCAGATCGCCGAGCAGATGGGTCTGTCCTTGCGCTCGGTGGAGCGCTACGTCGCCGATGCGCTGTATCACTGCTACGTGCTGCGGTACGAAAGCTGATGCCGGTGGATAACCTGTCAATCGCCCGAAGCGCCGAGCCACAGCAGAAAGTGGTCAAACAGGCGATCCACTGGCTGCTGCGCCTGCGCAACAATCATGGCAATTCGCGCTTGAGCCACCAATGCGAACAGTGGCGCGCCGAACACCACGATCACGAACTGGCCTGGCAGCGGGTGCAATCGCTGCAAAACGAATTGACCCACAACCTGCGTGCCGTGCCAGGCGCACAAGTGGCATTCAATACATTGGAGAACAGTGCGCAGGGCCTCGGACGCCGCCAGGCGTTGAAACTGCTGTCCGGTGCGTTGTTGATGGGCTCCGCCGCATGGCTGGCCAGAGATACGTCGGCCTGGCAGCAATGGAGCGCCGACTACGCCACCGCCACCGGCGAACGTCGTGGATTCCAGTTGCCTGACGGCACGCGGATCGAACTGAACACGGCCAGCGCCGTGGACCTCGATTACACGGCGCAACAGCGGCTGATCAAACTGACTCGGGGCGAGATCATCGTGACCTGCGGCGCCGGCGGAGGTTCGGTGGTCGATCGACCGCTGCGAGTGCAAAGCCGTCATGGCACCTATGAGCCGTTCGACGCGCGCTTCATCCTGCGTCAGGAAGGTGATTGCACGCGCCTGAGCGTCACCAGTGGCCGGGTCGCGATTCTTTTGCCGCGGACGAGTGCTGGCGCTTCCACCGAGGTGCTTGCCGGTCAGAGTTATTTGATCGACCACCATCAGGCGCGCCCTGCTCCGCCGCTGGACATGGATGCCGGCGCCTGGATCGACGGGCTGATCGTGACGCGCAATATGCGCTTGGGCGACTTCCTCAAAGAGGTTGGTCGCTATCGTCCTGGCTTCTTGAGTTGTGCTCCACAAGTCGCCGATCTGCGTTTGTCTGGCGTGTTCCGCCTCGATGACACCGACAAGCTGCTGGCGATCCTGCCGCAGACACTGCCGGTGCAATTGCGCTATCGCACCCGCTGGTGGGTAACGCTGGAACGAGCAGTCTGAAATTTTTTTGGCGGGTTTTCATGGCAAGGCCGGCTTAGTCAGTAAGCACTTCAACTCAGCCTTCGCGACTTGCCACGGAAACCTACAATGACTGCGCGCGTTACCTGTAAGAACACTCTGAATTTCACCGTCGAATCGGGCCTTCTGCGCCACGCCGTTCGTGCCGCGTTGTTCTCCACGGCACTGGGCGTCGGCCTGCTGCCGAACCTGAGCGTCGCGGCGAGCGCCAGTGAGGTCAGCAGCCACCGCTACAACATCGCCGCCGGGCCCTTGGGCGAAGCGCTGAATCAGTTTGCGCGCCAGGCCGGCATTACCTTGTCGATGACCCCGCAGCAAACTCAAGGCCGACAATCACCCGGCGTGCAGGGCGAGTATTCGACCGATCAGGCGTTGAGTCATCTGCTGGGCGGCTCGGGTCTGGAGGCGGTCAGCCAGGACGGCAGCAGCTACGTCCTGCGCTCGATTGCGGAAACCGAAGCACTGGCCCTGCCAACCACCGATATCAAAGGCTTCGCCCTCGGCAACGCACTGGGCAGCATGGACGGCTACAACGCGACGCACAGTCAGATCGCCACCAAAACCAGTACCGCACTGCTGGAAACATCGCAAAGCGTGTCCGTGGTCACTCGCGAGCAAATGGACGACCAGGGCTCGCAAACCGTGTCCCAGGCGATGCGGTACACCCCCGGCGTGCTGACCAACCCCTATGGCGCCACGCACCGTTACGACTATGTGGCGATGCGCGGCTTCAACGATGGCTCGGTGGATAACATCTACCTCGACGGCCTCAAGTCCATGGGTGACAGCGGCACCTACAGCACCATGCAGGTCGATCCGTATTTCCTCGAGCGCGTCGATATCCTGAAAGGCCCGTCGTCCGTGCTCTACGGCCGTAGCTCGCCTGGCGGCCTGGTGGCACTGACCAGCAAGAAACCGCTGTACGAGGCCTATCACCAGATCCAGGCCACCGTGGGCACTCAGGGCCAGCGTGGTGTCGGCTTTGACTTCAGCGGCCCGGTCGATGACGACAAGCGCATCGCCTATCGTCTGATCGGTTTGACGGATCAGTCCGACACGCAATTCGACCACAACAAGGAAAAGCGCTTCGCCCTTGCACCGACCGTCAGCATCGACTTCAACGAAGATACTTCGCTGACCCTGCACGCCTATCTGCAGCATGACCCGGATGGCGGCTATCACGGTGGCGTGCCGGCCGATGGCACGATTCATCAGCGCAACGGCAACCGGATCTCGCCGCACTTCTTCGAAGGCGAACCGGGAGTCGATGGCTATTCTCGCGATCAGCAGTCGTTCGGTTATCAATTCGAACATCGTTTCAACGACGTCTTCACCGCGCGGCAGAATTTCCGTTACCTCGACTCCAAAGTGAATATGGATCAGGTGTACGCCTATGGCTGGACGTCGCCGACCAGCAACGAGCTGAATCGCTACTACACCGGCGGTGACGAACGCCTGCATGCGTTCATCGTCGACAACATGCTCCAGGCCGAATTCTTCACCGGTGCGACCAAGCACACGGTGCTGATGGGAGCGGATTACCAGCGACGCAAAACCGTGGTCGACTGGACCAGCGGCGGCCTGGCACCTATCAATGCGTTCAATCCGGTGTACGGCAACGCCGCCATCGATATGTACGGCGAGACCAGTTATCTGCGTCGTCTGGAGCAGACCGGGGTTTACCTGCAAGACCTGATTGAAATGGATAAATGGCGCTTCTCGCTGGGTCTGCGTCAGGACTGGGTAGAGACGTCCGAGGAGAACCGGATTGCCGAGGCGGGCCGCCCGGTCGGCACCGAGATCAGCGACAAGCGCACCAAACTGACGGGCCGTGTCGGGGCGCTCTATCTGTTCGATAACGGCCTGGCGCCGTACATCAGCTACTCGGAGTCGTTCAACCCGAACTCCTATGCCGACAGCGCCGGTAATCCACTGGCCCCGACAGATGGCACGCAGTGGGAAGCAGGTCTGAAGTACCAGCCGCCTGGCACCGACAATCTGTTCACGGCCTCGTTGTTCCGCATCGATCAGGAAAACCTCGCGACTAAATTGCCGCAGGAAAACTTCTATCGTGCTGTAGGCGCTGTCCGCTCCCAGGGTCTGGAACTGGAAGCGCATATGCAGCTCACCGACAACCTGAAAGTGCTCGGTAGTTACACCTTCACTGACATCGAATACTCGAAGTCGATGGTCAGCACCCTGAGCACCCCGACAAACGTGATCGAGAACAAAGGCAATTCGCCGACCCAGGCGCCGCGGCACATGGCATCGCTGTGGGCGGACTACAAGCTCGACAGCGCAGCGCTTGATGGCGTGCGAGTGGGCGGCGGTGTGCGTTACGTCGGCTATAGCTGGGCGGATGCAGAGAACACCATGAAGGTGCCGTCCTACACATTGTTCGACGCGTCGATCGGTTATGACCTGGGCAAGGTTGGTTTGAAGGGCGTCGATGTACGCCTGAATGCGAACAACCTGACCAATGAATCCTACGTGGCTTCCTGCGCCAGTCTGAACTTCTGCTACATGGGCGAAGAGCGCAACGTCGCCGCCACGGTCAGCTACCAGTTCTAAGCCTTTGTCTTGTGCATAAAAAAGCCAGTTCCTGAGATTCAGGGACTGGCTTTGTCGTATTCGTGGGGAAGCTTTCATGCGTTCGTTTCTGGTTTTACTGCACCGGTACATCGGCTTGGCCACGGCGGTTTTTCTGTTGTTGGCGGGGATTACAGGGAGCATTCTGGCGTTCAATCATGAGTTGGATGAGTGGCTGAACCCGGGGTTTTACGAGGCTTCGGCCGAAGGGCAGCGCCTACCACCGGGTGATCTGGTCGATGCGGTGCAATCTGCACATCCGAAGCTGCAGGTCTGGTACATGGAGTACCCGAATGAGGCAGGCCACACAGCCTTGCTGGCGGCAGTTCCACGTAATGATCCGGCGACGGGCAAACCGTTCGATGAGCGTAATCAGGTGTTCTACCTGGACCCGGTCAATGGCGAGCAAAAAGGCCAGCGCTATTGGGGCGAGTGCTGTTTTCAGCGAGAGAACTTCATTCCTTTCATTCTTGAGTTCCACTACAACCTGACGCTGCCCGGGAACTGGGGTTTACTGTTGATGGGATTGGTGGCCATTGCCTGGGTGATCGATTGCTTCATCGCTCTCTGGCTGACCTTGCCGCGAGGCAAACCCTTTTGGAGGAAGTGGTCGAGCGCCTGGAGGATCAAGGGCGGGCATGCCTATCGGCTCAACTTCGATCTGCATCGGGCTGGGGGCTTGTGGCTATGGTTGTTATTGCTACCGATAGCCGCCAGCAGCGTGGCCATGAACTTGCCGAGCCAGGTCTTCAAACCGGCGGTGTCACTGTTTTCTCCGATTGAGCCGAGCGTATATGAGGCCCGAGGTCGAATGCCTGCCGATGAGTTGGGGATCACTCGCTTGAGTTATCAACAGGCCTACGAAAGGGCACAGCAGGAGGGAAAAAGGTTGGGGCTGAGATCGGCGATCGGCGAGTTGTATTACAGCTTTGAGTACAACTTCTACGGCGCAGGGTTTGGACAGCATGACACCGAGGCCCACGGCAAATCCTGGTTGTTTTTCCACGGTACCGACGGACGATTACTGGGGCAGGAGATCGCAGGAGAAGGGACGTTGGGAGAGCGGTTCTATCGGTTGCAGTTGCCAATACATGGGGGACGGATCATAGGTTTTACCGGACAAGTGATGATCGCGGTATTGGGTGTTCTGATTGCGGGGTTGTCCGGGACTGGCGTCTATATCTGGTGGCGCAAATGGCAGGCTCGTCGAAGCAGCAAGGCACGCAGAGCGGCTTGAAGATGGGGCTTTTGCAGGCTCTGAAACGACAAAACCCCAACTGCTTTCGCAGTTGGGGTTTCGGAATTTAATCTT